>JBBIRB010000007.1:0-79025 GCA_037442025.1 Bacteroidales bacterium
ACATTACAGAGCTAAAAAAGGCCCAACAAGAATTAGTTAGGCAAACGAACTTCATTTCGTCGCTTGTTAATGCCACGCCCATTCCCATTTTCTTTAAGAATACAAAAGCCAAATTCATTGGATGTAACCAAGCGTTTACCGATTTCACAGGTGTTTCGGCACAGGATATTATGAATAAAACCGCGATTGAGATTTGGCCCAACCAACTATCGGTTCAGTTCCACGAAAGTGACCTGAAACTTTTGAAGCAACCCAAGAAGATAATTTACGAAAACAAACTTACATACGGCAAAGGAGAAGAAAGGGATGTAATTATTGCAAAAGACGTTTACTACGATGAGAATAAAAAGGTTGCTGGTATTATTTGCGCTTTCATCGATATAAGTGAGCAGAAACAAACCGCCATTCAACTTGAAAACTATAAAAACCACCTCGAGCTGCTAGTTAAGCAACGCACCGAGGAGCTGGTTGCCGCTAACGAGGAACTAACCGCTACCAACGAAGAATTGCATAACCAAAGGGAAGAATTAGAAACAACACTAACCAAATTACAGAAAACTCAAAACCAGCTTATTCAATCGGAGAAAATGGCATCTTTGGGCGTTCTTGCTGCCGGTGTTGCCCACGAAATAAACAATCCCTTAAACTTCATATCGGGCGGCACTTCTGCACTAGAGAACTACTTAGCCGAGAACGCCCCTGAGCATGTTCAGAACCTGGCAGAACTGATTGAGATTATTAAAACCGGCGTAAAACGTTCGGCCACAATTGTGAGTAGCCTTAACCACTACAGCCGCCGAGACGACACAATGAACTCCATTTGCAATGTTCAAACCATAATCGATAATTGCCTTTTAATGCTAAATAACCAATTAAAAGGGAAAATTAATATTGAGAGGGAATACAAGAATATACCCCCAATTAAATGCAATGAAGGGAAGATTCACCAGTCGTTTCTAAATATATTGAATAATGCAGTACATTCAATTGAAAAGGAAGGTACAATAACAATCTCTACCAATTCATCCGATGCTTATGTTCAAATTATTTTTACCGATACTGGTTGCGGAATAAGCCCCGAATATATAAGTAGAATTACCGATCCATTCTTCACTACAAAGGCTCCTGGAAAAGGAACTGGGCTTGGGCTATCCATTACTCAAAGTATAATCGATGAGCACAAAGGCAAGTTAGAATTCGAATCGGAACTGGGCAAGGGTACCAAAGTTTTTGTATATTTGCCTATACACTAAGTTAAAACAATGAGTAGCAAGCCAAACATACTTTACGTTGACGACGAGCCAATTAATCTTCAGCTATTCGAGTTGAATTTTGGGAGTAAGTACTGCATTCACAAGGGAACATCGGGTTACGAGGGTTACGAAATTTTAAAAAATAACCCTAACATAAGCATTGTTATAAGCGACATGCGAATGCCCGGCATGAGTGGAATTGAGTTTATAACCAAAGCAAAAAAAGAATTTCCTAATGTAATTTTTTTCATTCTCACTGGGTTCGACATAACCGATGAGATTCACAAAGCCCTCTCAACCAAACTGATTGACCAATACTTCAGAAAGCCATTGATGGTTAGCGAAATTGATAAAGCCATAAGCAATGCTTTGAGCAAGTAATAACAGGTTTTATGGAATCGCTCCACCTTTCGCTCATTCAGTTCAATATTGCCTGGGAAAACCCAACCCAAAACATTCATAAACTCACCCAAACTATTAAAACATTGAAAGGGAATACGCACATTGCAATACTTCCCGAAATGTTTTCTACTGGTTTTTCTATGAACCCCAAAAGCATGGCCGAAAATGAAAAAGGCCCTTCGCTCGGTTGGATGAAAAAAATGGCCAACCAATGCCATGTTGCCCTTTGCGGCAGCATTATGTTTGAAAGCCAGGGATTCTATTACAACAGGTTCTTCTTTGTTGAACCCAATGGAACCATACACGAGTATGATAAACGGCACCTGTTCCGCATGATGGATGAGCACCAGCATTATAGGGCAGGAACACAAAGGGTTGTTTTCAACTATCTGGGTTGGCGTATAATGCCCCAGATATGTTACGACCTGCGTTTCCCGGTTTGGAGCCGAAACCGCCACGACTACGACTTGCTGATTTATGTAGCCAATTTCCCTGCAGCGCGCCAAACAGCATGGGATAAATTATTACCTGCACGAGCCATTGAAAACTCATGCTATGTTGCTGCTGTTAACCGTATTGGCACCGATGGAAACAATATTCCATTTTCGGGCCACTCGCAGGTAATCGATTATAAAGGCCAATGCCTAGCCGAATGCAATAATGAGAGCGAAACGGTTATCTCAGCGTCACTTTCAATGAACGAGTTGAAAGAGTATCGCGATAAATTCCCCTCGCACCTCGATTCGGATTCTTTTACAATTCATTTTTAACGCCTGTTCCATGTCGAAACTATTCGTTTACAGGGCCTCTGCTGGTTCGGGCAAAACGTTTCGTTTGGCAACCGAATACCTAAAACTGGCTTTTCTCAATCCCGAAAACTACAACCGGATTTTAGCAGTAACCTTCACCAATAAGGCTACCAACGAAATGAAGGGACGAATTGTAAAGGAACTCAACTCCTTGGCTCAGGGCGAAATTACAGCTATAGGCAAAGAGATTGCTCAACACCATAAACTCAACAACACCGACCTTAAACAAAGGGCCCAACTAATCCTTTCGCTTATACTTCACGATTATTCAAGCTTTTCGGTAAGTACCATCGATAGTTTTGTGCAACGGGTACTACAGTCGTTGCTATGGGAAATGGGGCAACAAGGACGCTTCGAAATTGAACTTAGCGCTCAAGTTGTGCTAGAACAGGCTGCCGATAACCTGCTCGATAGTTCACCAAACAATCCTGAAGCCCTCAAATGGATGAGCAGCATGATTAATAGCAGGCTCGAAGCAGGAAGCAGTTGGGATATCCGAAGCGAACTGGTTTCGATTGGTAACCAGCTGTTTTCGGAAACATTCCGGTTAATGGACCCAAAGCAAGTTGAATTGCTAACCAGCAAGCAATTGATTGAGGAGATAAAAAAAGAAGCAAATAGTATTATTGAGGCTAAGGCAGCCCAGCTTCAAACCTTAGCCAATGAAATATTAACTGAAATTGAAAAGCATGGGTTTACAGCCGAAAACTTTGCAAATGGGAAAAGAGGCTTTATAAGTTTTGTATATAAATGCTCCAGGTTCAATTCTAATCAGAAGGATTTAATCGATACCAAAAGTTCATATCTTCAAAAGGCAATTACCGACCCAACCGGAACCGACTGGGTAAAGGCCGATACCCGCAAAAAACCCGAACTATTCATTCCTATCGGTTCATTTGTTTCAACCTATTTGCATGGAGCCCTTAATAATTTGTGTACACAGGTTGAAGGGGAGGAACTGAAAAAATACACCACGGCTCATATTGTACTTCAAAATCTAGGCAACTTGGGACTTCTAGCCGATTTATGGAGCGAGTCGAAAAAAATTTCGAAAACCGACGGCATTCTGCTTTTGAGCGACAGCCACCACCTCCTTCGCGAATTTGTGAAGGAGACCGATGCCCCATTCGTTTTCGAAAAAATGGGAACTCGTTACGAACATTTCCTCATCGATGAATTCCAGGACACCTCTGTTGTGCAATGGGAAAACTTCAGACCTTTAATACATAATGGCTTGGCTCAAGGAAAAATGAGCATGGTAGTTGGCGATGTGAAACAATCGATTTACCGCTGGCGCAACAGCGATTGGCGAATTTTGGGTCAGAAAATTTTCGACGACTTTTCCACCCCACAAATTGAAGAAAAGCATTTAAGCACCAATTTCCGAAGCGCTCAAACTATTATCGACTTCAACAACCAATTCTTCGAAAATGCTGCTCAACTGTGTTGCAATAAAATTGCCGAAATGTTAGAAAAATCCGACACTAACCTGTCGGAAAATCTTACACAACAAATAAAAAAAGCATATAACGATATTAAACAAACGGCAGCAACCAACCATGAAAATGTGTTTGGAAAGGTAGAAGTTTCTATGCTCGAGGCCAATACTAGCGAAGCATACAATGCTGCTATAGGTCCTAAACTCATCGACCTTTTAATATCGTTAAGTAAAAAGTACAGTTACGGTGAAATTGCCATTCTTTTCCGCCAAAAAAAGGATGGTGTGCAAATAGCTAACCTTTTAGTTGAGCATAACCGGAAGGTATTGGATGAACATGAAAAAATCAATTTCATAAGCCAGGATGGTCTTTTGCTAAATTCGTCGGCAGCGGTTCGGCTTATAGTGGCTGCTCTGAGGGTGATTTACGATAGCGGTAACGAAATTTGCAAGAGGGAATTTGCCCGAGAACTTGAAACATTAAACCAACAATCGGTTCCTCAGTGGCACCAAACGTTTGCAAGCACTTCAATTGAAACAGAAATTAGCTGGTTAATTAACCTCGAATTTTCACCAATTCAGGAAGTATTTGAAGGCATTGTGAATAGGTACCAATTGAATGCAAAAACAGGAGAATTGGCTTACATTGCCGAACTTCATGAGTTTATTATTACCCAATCGGGCAAAACGGGCTCCGACCTGAATCGGTTTTTAGAATGGTGGGACGAAAAATCGGATAGCACAACCCTAACCGTACCTGAGGCAAGCGATGCAATAACGCTTATTACCATTCATAAAGCCAAGGGTCTTCAATTTCCGGTGGTAATTATTCCCTATGCAAACTGGTCGTTTTCACCATCGAATAACGATTCGATTAATTGGGTTAGCACTCATGTGGAGCCCTTCAACTCGCTCCCCTACTATCCAATAAAATTGTATTCAATAGCTCAGAAAAGCTACTTTCAGAATCAGTATTTCGAAAATATAATGCACCAAATAGTCGACAACCTCAACCTTCTTTACGTTGCATTTACACGAGCCGAAACCGAATTACACATATTTTGCCAATCGACCAATGCTTCAAACAACAATAGTTTTTCAAAAATTGGTGAAATAATTTCGCTAGTCATTCCTCAACTTAGCCTAAACTTAACCGAAGACCAACAAACACAGGAAAAAACATATACGGCTATTAACAGTAACCCAGAACGAATCAAAAAAAGCATTTCTCAGAAAAACGAGAAATGGGAAATTCAGAATTATTCGTCGGTTTTAACCATACCAAAAATTCGAATTAACAGGCAAAAGTCGGCGCTACACATAAATCCTTCCAACGAGTTGCAAAAACCTGCCATGCATGGTAAACTTATGCATTTAATTTTTTCGTGCATAAATACCGAAAATGATATAGACACAGCGTTAAACCAATTTGAAATTGAAGGGATTATCGACTCAACAGAGTCGAATTTACTAAATAAAAAAATTCGCAATAGCCTTCAGAAAGAACCGTTAAAACTTTGGTTTTCGAATCGCTATCGAATTCTCAATGAGCGAACCCTACTCGCTCCACAGGGGAGTATGTACCGACCCGATAGGGTAATGCTTTCCGAATCGGAAACCATTGTGGTCGATTTTAAATTTGGCGAAGCTCAACCCCGTCACAAAAACCAAGTAAACAACTATTGCAAATTGCTGCAAAGCATGGGCTACCCATTGGTGAAGGGCTACCTTTGGTACTTCGACAGCAACAACCTACAAAATGTATAAATCGAACTTTCATTTTTTCGCTTCAATTTTTCAAGTTTTTATTACTACTTTTCGCTCTGAAATTTTAACAACTCAAATAGATGAAAAAATTATTTCTCCTTTTATCTGCTGCCGTTTTCGCTTTTTCGTGCAGCCAAAACAAGCCCAGGGCTACATACCTTAACGGCGAACTAACAAATGCCCCCGACAGTATTGTTCGAATCATTTCGAAAGGGCTTACCGACACCGTATTTGTGGGTGCCAATGGTCAATTTAATTACCAACTCGAGTTGGTGAAACCAATCTACCTTACAGTTCGAGTTGGGCGTCCAACATTCACAGTATATATTGCACCCGGCCAAACACTTACCTTACAACACGACTTTAACAATGCCATTGAAAATGTAAATTTTGCGGGTGAACTTGCACCTCAAAATCTCTACTTAGCAAAATCCAACAAAAATTTACGCTCTGCACTAGGCAATATCAGAGAACTTTACTTGGCCCCTATAAATGCGTTTAGCTCAAAAATCGATTCTATTAAGAACAGCATGAAGAAATCGTTAGCCGAACTCACACCCAGTAATAGCACCTTTAATAAGCTGGAGACGAAACGCATCGACTACTATTTTATGGGTATGCAAATCGATTACCCCTCATACAATAGCAACTTTTCGGGAGTTGAGTTTCCAACCGATAGTATCGATTTTGCATTCATGAAACAGGTTGACCTTAACGATAGTCACCTTATGAATATACCCGAATACAACAGCCTGCTGTATAAATATATGAATACAATTTTCGCCCTTGAGCTGAAGAAGTTGAACGATAATAACAAGTCGAATTTCGAAAAGAGGGTCCTGTTTTTCGATTTGGTCGATTCACTTATTACAAACCCCGAAATTCGCGACTTTGTGAAACACACTTCAATACTCGATATCATTCAGTTTGAAAATCTTGAGGAAGCCAAAAATGCTGCTGAACTATTCCTTACCAATGGCAAAGAACCAAAGTACCTTAATTTAGTACAAGCAGCTATTAATAAACGAATGCTGCTGGCCCCGGGCATGCCTTCTCCCAACTTTTCCCTTACGGGAATCGATGAAGTTGTGTACAATCTTTCCGATTTCAGGGGTAATTTGGTATACATCGACTTTTGGGCCACTTGGTGCCGTCCTTGCCGCGAACAGATACCCCATTTTGCAAAACTTAAGGATATATACGCTGGAAAACCTATAAAATTCGTAGCAATTTCAGTCGACGACGACAAGGAAGCTTGGATTAAAATGGTTAACGAACAGGGTCTGAAAGGCATTCAGGTTCATGCCGACCGTGCTTGGTCGTCCGATGTGGTAAAGAAGTATCAGGTTCGTGCAATTCCAACTTTCGTACTGATTGATGGAAATGGAAATATTATAGAATACAATGCGCCTAAGCCTTCCAACCCCGATATCAATTTACTTATCGATAAGCACCTGAAAAATCTATAATGCATCACTTTTATTATTTCAGCGTGGCGCTAGTTAAAAAATACTAGTGCCACGTTTTATTTTATATAAAAGCAGTGGCAGCTCAAACTTTTTTTTGATAATTTTGTTTAAACATTCATAATATAACGTTTTACATTACAAAATAATTAACAACATAAATTCTACTACAATGCTAAAACCAAAAGTTAAAAAAGCTATTAACGAGCAAATTAATGCCGAAATATGGTCGGCATACATGTACCTCTCCATGTCATCGTATTTCACAGCGCAAGGCCTTGCTGGTTTTGCAAACTGGATGCGCGTTCAATGGCAGGAAGAATTATCGCACGCCATGAAATTTTTCGATTACATGGTTGAGAGAGGCGAGCAACCCATTTTAAAACCCATAGCCGCTGTACCCGACAAATGGAAAAGTACCCTTCATGTTATGGAAGAAACCCTTAAGCATGAGCGCCACGTTACATCGCTCATAAACAATATTATGGACGTAGCCATTGAGGAGAAAGACCACGCCACCAAAAGCATGCTCCAATGGTTCGTTGATGAGCAGGTTGAAGAGGAAGCTAACGCTCAGGCTCTAATCGACGATTTGAAACTTATCGATGGCAATGGCCATGGATTGCTGTTATTGGACCGCGAACTTCGTTCACGCGTTTTTGTTGATGAAACTCAAGTCGCTGAGGAATAACTAATTGAGACCCGCCCAAAAGCCCAAATGCAATGCATTTGGGCTTTTTAGCTTTTATATAAACTAGTTAAGGCAAAAACAGCTAAATTTGGGGTTTATTTTCAATCGATATCAAAACATATACACTCTAATGGGCCTAATAGATTCAATTATTTCGAAACTTTTCGGAAGCAAAAGCGACAGAGACATGAAAGAACTCATGCCTCTTGTCAATAAAATCAAAGAAGTATACCCCCGATACCTTTCTCTTTCTAACGACGACCTAAGGGCCGAAGCCCAGAAACTGAAGCAAAGGGTTCGAAACCATATTGCCGGTGACCTTGCAAAAGTTGACGAAATGAAATTGCAAATGGAATCGGAATCCCTTTCGGCCGACCAAAAGGAAGAACTTTACAGCGACATTGAAAAACTCGTAAAAAGTATCGACGATAAAGTTGAAGAAGTTCTACTCGAAGTGCTCCCTGAGGCCTTTTCCATTGTAAAGGACACCGCTCGCCGCTTCAAAGAAAATCAAACCATTGCTGTAACAGCAACTGAGTTCGACAGAAATTTAGCCGCCAAACGCGATTTTGTATCCATCGAAGGGAATAAAGCCATTTACAAAAACCGTTGGGTTGCCGGTGGTAACGAAATTGTTTGGGATATGGTTCACTACGACGTGCAACTCATTGGTGGTGTAGTTTTACATCAAGGAAAAATATCTGAAATGGCCACCGGTGAGGGTAAAACCCTGGTTGCTACACTACCCGTTTTCCTCAATGCACTAGCGGGCATGGGAGTGAATATAGTAACCGTTAACGACTACTTGGCCCGTCGCGACTCAGAATGGATGGGCCCCTTATACGAATTCCATGGGCTATCGGTCGATTGTATCGACAAGCACCAACCCAATAGTGAGGCTCGCCGAAATGCATACCTTGCCGATATTACATTCGGAACCAACAACGAGTTTGGCTTCGACTACCTTCGCGACAATATGTCGCTTGCTCCCAACGATCTGGTGCAACGAAAACATCATTTTGCCATTGTCGATGAGGTTGACTCGGTGCTTATCGACGATGCCCGTACCCCGCTAATCATTTCGGGACCTGTTCCCAAAGGCGACGACCAAATGTTTGAAGAGTATAAACCTAAGGTTGAAAAACTGGTTAATGCTCAACGTAACCTGGTAACCCAACTCTTAGCCGATTCGAAGAAACTTATTGGCGAAGGAAAAACAGAAGATGGCGGAAAATTGCTATTGAGGGCCCATAAGGGTTATCCCAAATACAAGCCCCTCATTAAATACCTGAGCGAACAGGGTGTCAAAGCGCTCCTGCTAAAAACTGAAAACTTTTACATGCAGGAAAACAACAAGAATATGCATCAGGTTACCGATGATCTTTTCTTTGTTATCGACGAAAAACTCAACTCGGTAGAATTAACCGATAAGGGTATCGACCTTATAACTAGTTCTACCGACGACCCTAAGTTCTTCGTACTACCCGACATGGGTTCCGAAATTGCCGAAATTGAACGAAAGAACCTGCAGCCACAAGAAAAATTGAATGCCAAAGAGGAATTACTCCGCGATTTTTCTATCAAATCGGAACGTGTTCATACTGTCCATCAGCTCCTGAAAGCATACGCTATGTTCGAAAAGGATGTAGAGTATGTTGTAATGGATAATAAAGTTAAAATTGTCGATGAGCAAACCGGACGTATTCTTGAGGGCCGCCGTTATTCCGATGGGCTTCATCAGGCCATTGAAGCCAAAGAGCGTGTAAAGGTTGAGGCTGCTACACAAACCTTTGCTACCATTACGCTGCAGAACTATTTCCGTATGTACCATAAATTGGCTGGTATGACCGGTACTGCCGAAACGGAAGCCGGAGAATTCTGGTCTATTTACAAACTCGATGTGGTTGTTATACCCACAAATAAACCCATAACTCGTAAGGATTACGACGATATGGTATACAAAACCAAACGCGAGAAGTATCAGGCAGTAATCGATGAAATTGTAAAACTTACTAATGCCGACAGGCCAGTTCTGGTTGGTACAACATCGGTTGAAATTTCGGAACTGCTAAGCCGAATGCTCAAACTGAAAGGGATTAAGCACAACGTACTCAACGCAAAACTTCACCAGCGCGAAGCCGATATTGTTGCCGAAGCGGGCCGAGAAGGAACTGTTACCATTGCCACCAACATGGCTGGTAGGGGTACCGACATAAAACTTACTCCCCGCGTTCGCGAGGCAGGTGGTTTGGCAATTATTGGTACCGAAAGGCACGAGTCGCGACGGGTCGACCGTCAGCTGAGGGGCCGTTCAGGACGCCAGGGCGACCCCGGAACCTCCCAGTTCTACGTTTCGCTGGAAGATGACCTGATGCGACTATTCGGTTCCGACCGGATTGCCCGAATCATGGACCGCTTGGGGTTGAAGGAGGGCGAGGTTATTCAGCACTCCATGATTTCCAAATCTATTGAACGTGCCCAGAAAAAGGTTGAGGAGAACAACTTTGGCATTCGTAAAAGGCTTCTCGAGTACGACGATGTAATGAACTCGCAGCGCGAAGTAATTTACACCCGCCGTAAGCATGCACTGTATGGCGAGCGAATAGATGTGGATATTGCTAACATGCTGTTCGACCTTAGCAACTCAGTTGTTCAAGAGAATCATGGGAATGTTGAATTTGAAGATTTTAACCTTGAGCTCATACGAACGCTAGCCATTGAAGCTCCATTTGGCGAAAAAGAGTACATTCAAATGTCGGCCGAACAAGCCACCGAAAAAGTTTATCGGGCAGCACTAGCCTCCTTCGAGAGAAAAGGCGAAGCCATGGCTCAACATGTTCTGCCAGTTGTTAATGATGTCTTCGAAAAGCAATCGGCCATATACGAAAATATTGTAATCCCCGTATCCGATGGTCAACGCGTATTTCAAATTGTAACCAATTTGAAGAAGTGTTACGAAACCAAAGGCAAGGAATTGAATCGATCCTTTGCTAAAACCATCATTCTGTATATTATTGATGAGCATTGGAAGGAGCACCTTCGCGAAATGGACGATTTGAAACAAAGCGTGCAGAACGCAGCTTATGAACAGAAAGACCCGTTACTCATATACAAACTCGAAGCTTACGATCTTTTCCGCAAAATGATTGAACGGGTGAATCGCGAAGTAATGTCCATTTTAATGAAAGCTCACATTCCGTTGCGCGACCCCAGTCAGGTACAAGAGGCTCATCAACAGCGCAAACTCGATATGAGCGGGTACCAAACCAGCCGAACCGATGCCCTGCAAGCTGGAGCCAATACTCAGGATAGAAATCGTGAACCCGTAAGGGTTGAAAAAAAGGTAGGGCGAAACGAACCCTGTCCCTGTGGAAGCGGGAAAAAATACAAATCGTGCCATGGAAGCATGGAAACATAAAACTATCAACCGCCGACAAGTGTCGGCGGTTTTTCATTTCCCATCTATTAAATTCATTTCTTTTTTATACTTTTGCAACGCATTTATAATAAACAAATAATACCATGGCAAACAAAAGAGTTATTAAGAAGGATATCGATTATTTGGTAAGCGAGGTTATTACCGACTGCTACACACATTTTATGCTTCACGGCGAAAAAAACAAGGAGAAGGTTATGGAACTCATTCAACAAATTGTTGATGAGCGTAACAATCTGATTGAAAGGGTTAATAATCCTGCTAGCAACCCACAAAAGGATCAACTTTTCAAGCTGAAGAGAAACGCACCGGCTGAGTACAAAGCATCGATAGATAAGCAAAAGAAGGAAGTTAAAAAGCACTATCGTGCTGTATACACCGATCTACTGAGCATCATTGATGATTCGTTCACAAAACTTGGTGAGCTATCGAAGTAATTGAAACTCCATTTTTTACTAGGTTTGCAAAGTAATGCAAACCTTTTTTTTTGATTAAAAATGAAATACAACTTCTCAAATATTATTAACCGTGAGGGTTCAGCCTCGGTTAAGTACGAACTTCGAAACCAAATGTTTTCTAATCCCCATGTGCTTCCCATGTGGGTTGCCGATATGGACCTTGCTGTACCCCCTTTCATAATGAATGCCCTTGAAAAAAGGTTGCAGCATCCCATACTGGGTTATACTATTCGCAACGAGCAATTCCTAAGTTCCATTGCATGGTGGCAAAAACAACGCTTCAATTGGTCAGTCGAAACTAGTTGGATTAGCTTTTGCCCCGGAATTGTTGCTGGCCTAAACCATACTGTACAAGCATTCACCCGCGAAGGCGATAAAGTTCTTATACAAACTCCCGTTTACCATCCATTTTTCAGCGCTGTTAAACTGAACAATCGGGAACTTATAACCAATCCTTTAGTACTGAGAAACGGTAAGTACGAAATTGATTTCGAACTATTTAATAAACAAATTGGAAACGGGGTTAAATTGTTTATACTTTGCAATCCACATAACCCTGTTGGCAGGGTATGGACAGCCACTGAGCTACAAACTATGGCATCAATTTGCCTGAAAAACAACGTTCTTATTGTATCGGACGAAATTCATGCAGACCTTATTTATAGCCCAAATAAACACATACCCATTGCAACCCTTTCGAACGAAATTGAGGATAATACTATTACACTAAACGCACCAAGTAAATCGTTCAATATAGCTGGGCTAGCAACAGCCTACGCAATTATTAAAAACACACAGAATATTAAAACGTATAATCTTCAACTCGAACGCAATGGCACTTCCCATGGCAGCCTAATGGGCTACACTGCCCTGCAGGCAGCCTATACAAAAGAAGGGGAATTGTGGTTAAGTGAACTTATTAACTACTTAATGCAGAACATTGAAACCGTTGACAAATTCCTGAAAAAGCAACTTCCAAAATTAAAACTAATTAGGCCCGAGGGAACCTATTTGCTTTGGCTCGACTTTCGGGAATATGGCTTAACCCAGAGCGAATTAAACTTAAAACTCATTAACCAAGCAGGGTTGGGCTTTAACGATGGGGCAATATTTGGCCCAGAAGGCAACGGATTTCAGCGCATGAACATTGGCTGTCCCCAAAATGTAGTTATTGACGCGTTAAACCGATTAGAAAAGGCTTTTGCATAGCAATTGCAATTATAAAACACTATAAAATAATTAATAAACATTAATACCTTAGTTCTTAAAAAAATGAAACCGCAAAGAATAATACTTTGCGGTTTCATTTTTGAGATTTAAAAACAAACTAGTTACAGCCACATCCACAGCCACCGCCTTCGTGGCCATGATCGTGATGGTGCCCATGCGAATGCACATGTCCATGCGAAAGTTCCTCGGGGCTTGCATCGCGAACTGTTTCAATCTTTCCGGTAAAATGCAAGTCGGCACCGGCTAAAGGATGGTTAAAATCCATTAATACATGGCTATCGTGAACTTCCAAAACTGTTCCGTATATCGAATGGCCTTCATTATCGAGCATTGGAAGCCGTTTGCCAACTATCAACAATTCCTCGTCAACTTTACCCTCAATTTCGAAAATCGATTTTGGAAGTTCAACTACAGCTTCGTTTTCAACCTCACCATAACCCTCGGCACAAGGAATTGAAAACTCAAACTCTTGTCCAATATTCAGTTTGTCAATATTCTGTTCGAAGCGGGGCAGAAGCATTCCTCTTCCGTATAAAAATTCTAGGGGATTTTGAGCAGTGGCAGTATCAACAACTTCTCCGTTTACTTTAAGTTGATAACTAAGGGCAACAACTTTATCATTTTCAACTTTCATTTCAAAAAATTTAATTGGTTTGTAATATTTTGGGCCAAAGTAACGAGTAAAAAGCCAGAAAAAAAAATACCTTTTGCTTATTGAAATGGAAAACCCAACCAAGTGGGCAATTGGTATTTCTAAAAAAAATTCAAAAAAATGCAATTATATCAAATCAATTCCTCATCTTTGTTGCGAATTAATTTTAATTATCAATCTTTACCATTGTTAACATGAAAGGAAAAGTAAAATGGTTTGATGCTGCTAAAGGTTATGGCTTCATTCAAACTGACGAAGGCAGTGATGTGTTTGTACACTACACTGGAATTACTCGTGAAGGTTTCAAACGCCTAGACGAAGGTCAAGCTGTTGAATTCGAAATCACAGATGGCAAACGTGGCCCACAAGCCATAAATGTAAGTGTTTTAGAATAACCGAATTATTCTACATACGCTTAAAAGGGCTTTGGGAAACCAAAGCCTCTTTTTTTTCTAAAAAGTAACATTTACCCTCAGAATGGGGTTCTGTGCATAGGTTGTTCGGGCTTCGCCTAAAAGGGTCCAGAGAAATAGAATGTTGAGAGCTGCCCGTTCGCCCAACTTTTGTCGATAACCTGCTCCTGCAAGCAAAACATCCTGCCACACCCTACCGGTTTGGGTTGAATTGAAAGGGTCGATCATTTTCTGATCGAGATATAGCCCCTCATATTCACCATGAAAAATTATTCCACCTTTCAATTTTATTGGTGTTGACTCGCTCAAATCGCGAATGGGTAGTAGTTGTGTAAAGGCAGATGCACCCCAAATGTGACTCCGGTAAACCTTTGTATCCGAAGAGAACAGCTGCCTGCTTTTTTGGCTGTAGTACCCATACCTTCCTCCAACCCCTACAGACCATTGCGGAATAACCCAAATTCCAGCAATGGGTTGAACATCGATGCGAGTAACGTCGCCTATCATTACACCAATGGTACCTCCCCAAAACAACTTATCGACAAAACGTTCGGGTTGCTGTTTCTCCTTTTTTTGTGCATACAAGGCAATGGTCAGAACCGAAAATAGGGTAATTGCAGGTATTGATTTCATAATCCTTTGGATATTCAATTGATTATAATTGTACTCAATGAACGTTAAATAAACTACATTTGTTTTATGCAAAGTTAAAAGAGTTTTGGCTATGAACATTATTATTACAGGAGCATCGAGAGGAATTGGTTACCAACTGGTAAAACAATTAGCCGCAACAAATGGAAATACCATTTTTGCCATAACCAGAAATTCTGAGGCTCTAACGCTGTTATTCAATGAACTTATAAAAGGGGAAAAAACGAATGTTATACTACTTGAATACAATTACACTAGTAATTGCCCTATTGCATGGGCACAACTACTAGGCAACCAAAAAATTGACATATGCATTAACAATGCTGGTTTTCTGGTTAATAAACCTTTCGGTCAATTATCCAATAACGATATTAATGGTATGATTGACGTAAACTTTTTAGCAGTAGCAAACCTTATTCAACAAATTATTCCTTTTGCTAACAAACCTTGTCATATTGTAAATATTGGGAGCATGGGTGGGTACCAGGGAAGCTCAAAATTTGCTGGCTTATCGGTATATTCCGCAACCAAAGCAGCATTAGCATGCTTAAGCGAATGCCTTGCAGTGGAACTGAAAGAGCAGCAAATTGCTTGCAATTGCCTAGCACTTGGTGCCGTAAATACCGAAATGCTTGCTGAGGCATTCCCGGGCTACCAAGCTCCAGTTTCACCGGAAGAGATGGCCACATTCATTGTAAAATTTGCTATGGAAGGCCACAAGTACTTCAACGGGAAAGTAATACCTGTTTCACTGTCAACACCCTAACAAAACTTATAGTTATGCAACCCGTTCAGTATAAGTACGATGGTACTTTCCCTGGACTTCTTACGGTCGTTTTTCAATGGTTTTTGCGCAAGGAAAAAATTGTATCAATTGTAAGGCCTGCTGGTCAGCTCGATCTGTTTGCTCAAACAGTAACCATTGAAACTTCTGCCAGCGATGCTGAAAGGGTTTGGAACGGTATAGAGCGGGTTGGCGGAAGTACTACTTGTAATCATATTTATCACGCTTACCTATCAGCTTGCGATGGGGTTGAAATGCTAATTCTAGAATATTGCCAGTTACTCTTCGAGAAAAAGAAGCCCATTTATACCGATTTAGGAAACCCCATTGTGCTGCAAATTCATAAGCTCGATCGCAAAGTACTCAGGGAATCGCATAGAGTTTTAATGTTCGTGAGGTTTGAGCAAGCCTCCGACGGCACCTACTTTGCTCCTTTCGACCCAAAATACGATGTGCTTCCATTGGTAATAAATCATTTTAAGGAGCGGTTCATGAGCCAGAACTGGCTAATTTACGATACCAGAAGGGACTACGGTTTCCATTTTAATGGTTTAAGCGTTGAACGTGTAACCATTAGCAACCCAACATTCAGTAGGCAGTCGGGGAAACTATTCGAATCGGTTAGTGATTCGAAGGATGAACAGTGGCAGAATTTATGGGCTACCTACTTTAAAAGCATTGCAATAAAAGAAAGAGAAAACCTTTTGGTGCAAAGAAATTTTATGCCCAAAAGGTTTTGGAAATATCTTACGGAAAAAAGCAAATAGATCGTTAAATCTGTGTTTTTTCGTTCTTATCAACGGGCTGCGGAATAGCAAAAACGAGTGCTCTAACTCTCGTTCTAAGCTCACTCGAAAAAACAAGTTCTGGAGCATTAACAATTGTATCGCTATTTTCAATTTCCACAGCACCGGTAAGAACCAATACAATATTGGTGTCGAGGCGAATTTTTTCGCCTGGAACAAGGTACATGAGACGTCCGGTATTAATCCAATTGCGCAACTTCTTCAACCGCCAAGAGTTCCAGGGTTCATGTTTAGGAAGAAGCCTTTCGGCCAAATCGACTGCTGCCAACTGCCACAAGAAATCCATTATAGCCATGCGTTTCCAAAGGCTCTTTCGAATGGATGAATAGCTGAGTTTAAACGCAGTTACAGGCGAGTCGGAAGTTACACTTGCCCACCTATTGCATTGGGTTAGTGTATCGAAAGCTCCCACAATTGAGCCCGGCTCAATCATGGTTTTCAGTTTAGTTCCCCTTTCAAAACGGGCCGAACCACGCAAAATCATATATAAGCTATCGCTATCCTGCCCCTCAACAGCAATACGCGAGTCGACAGGGAAAACCTTTTCTTGGAGTAAACCCGAAAAATACTCCAGTTCCTCGGCCGATAGAATTGATGCAGCAGGTATTGACTGTAAAAACCGGAGAGTTTCAGTTGCCTGATATTTTGGAGGCGAATCGATAATATTTTTCATGTACCCCTGAATTTGCAGTTCGAGCCCCTGAGCGTCGGTATGTTCCATGCGTCCTTGGCGTTCGAGTCGTTGTATGTAGCCCACCTGGTGGTTTAGAATTGAACGGGAAGCATTTTGAGTTTCGATTGCGTGATAAACTTCGGGATAGGTTTCCTTCAGATTTCTGAGGAAAGTTAAACCCATAATTTTATTCTCGTTAATTTCATCCTCAAGGCCAGATATTACTTCAACATTTGCTTCATTGTCGTCGTTTGAGGCCGAAATGCCAATTATAATACTCGAAAGGCTTTTTAAGTTCTCCTCATTGGCTACAACAAAACCTCGGGCACAATCGTAGCTGAACGCCAGTCGGCGATAGAAGGCTCTATTCCAAAAACCTCCAAGAATGGGAAGGGTTTGTAGCTTTGAAAGAATTTTTGGGGTTTTCCATAGGTTTTCGAGGTCTTTTCTGTTGGCCAACGATGTTTTTCCACTAAAATCGAGAAGTCTATCTATCTCATCGGAAAGATTATGAACAGCATTTTCGCTCAGCAGTCCCTCTCCAAATTGGCGCCAGTAACTCTCCTTCTCTTTCATCAGCAACCTTTTACGGGTTTCGTAAAGGGTTTCATTCAGAGTATCTGTTTTGGTTCCAACCTGAACTTCCTGTGCTTGGGGAAGATAAAGTTTAACTGAATCCCAATCGGCACCAGACATGAAACGATCCTCTTTCAACTTTTCCATCTCTTTCTCTGAACTTTGCCTAAGGAGCAATAAATTTTGTTTTAAAAGTTGCTTCCTGGCCTCACCAATTTTATTGAGGCCCAGTTTATCTAAAAAGAATTTTATTGTAGTAGCATTTAGCAAGGAGGTAATAAATACAATACCTGCTGTATAGGCAAGAATCTGGTCGCGAGCCTCCTGCGGTATGGTGTCCTGAGAAGCTATAATAAGAGCCAGCGCAAGGGCTATGGCACCTCTTAATCCTCCCCACCAAAGAATTAAGCTTTCTTTAATTGTAACGCCATATCCAATGCGTTTCATAATTGGATAAAATATTGCAATAACTATTGCTCGCACTATGGTAATTCCTATATATATCAGTAGAAGAATAATTAAGTCGCGGCCAGAAAATGACGATCGTAAGGCAATAACTACACCAACTATTATGAATATTAGGGTATTAGCAATAAAAGCTGCCAGTTCCCAGAATTCGTGGAGAAAATGACCAACCTGAGGACTAATACGGGTTTTACCAATGCCTGCCATAGTTATACCAAAGGTAACCACTGCCAATACCCCCGAAACATGCAGAAAATGTTCAGCTGCAAAAAATGCCAGATAAGCGGCTCCAATAATAACTGTGATCTCGAAAAGCGCATCGTTAAAAACCCTTTTCAGCCACACCACTATAATCCAACCAATTATTGCTCCAACAGCCACACCTCCCAAGGCTACTCTAAAGAACTCTACAAAGGCATTCCCACCCCCTTCAGCACCGGTTACTGCTGCCAAAAAAACCATAAAAAACACAATGGCGGTCCCATCGTTCAGAAGCGATTCTCCTTCGATAAGTGTACCCAATTTTTTGCTTGCACCAACCTCCTTTAAAATTGAAACAACAGCCACAGGGTCGGTTGCACTTATTAAGGCTCCAAAAAGGAAAGCAATCATCCATGTCCATTGATTTAATCCCAATCCAATTGCGCTAAACAGCATCATAAATAATGCTGTTAGAGCTATGGCAACCATAATTCCTGGAACAGCTAGAATAAAGGCGTTGGCAACCGATTTTTTGAAAGTATGGACATGCAAAGCGAATGCCGCTTCGAAAATAAGTGTTGGTAAAAAGATGTAGAGAATCAGATGCGGATCAATATTTCCGGCCCATGCAATTGATTCTCCAAAGTATGCTAAACCGCTGGAAGGACTCAGGTCCCAAAAGGAAGAAAAGAAGCCCAAACGATTGGCCAAACCGAGCAAAAAACCAATTACCAGCAGAGTGATGGTATATGGCAATGCCGTTTTACGCAGTAAATAGCGGGTTGCCGTTCCAATGAACAGAGCAGCAATTACAAAAAAAAGTGGTGCCATAGTGGTATGGCTATCGTTTCCACCTCCTCCAGCAGCCTCGGAAGACGAATAGAGAAATTGACCAAACGGTTCGCTCTGGAACCATGCGCAAATGCTGAGAATTAAGTTGGATAACATACCCATTCGATTTAGGTTGCCAATAGTTTAAGGGAAAAGCAAGATAAATTTAGGAAAAAAGAGATAACAACCTAACAGTTAATATAAAAAAGCCGAATTCTTAACGAATTCGGCTTCGCTTTTTACAATATTTTCACTATCGGTAGGCTGCTCTATTCAGTTCAGCCATATTACGAATGGGTTTTATTGGCGTTAGGTGCTTGGCAAGAAAAGCATATATTTTTATACGAGCCTCCTTAGCCTTCATGGTATCCATACGGTCGAATGAATGTCCACCCGGTTCGTTCTGAAAGATTTCGTAGTCGAATTTTTTCCCTTCGGCCTTTAAAGATTTTATAAGATGTTCTACTTCGAGAACGTAAACATCGTCGTCGTTAGTATTAGTATGAATTAGGAGTGGAATTTGAAGTTTATGGGCATTCCAAGCGGGTGATCGGCGACGATATTCCTGAATATCCTCTCGAGGAGTTTTTCCAATATGATAATCGGCCGAAAATAATTTACGGTACTCATCGGTGCTGTAGCCCATACGAGATATCAGATCCGACACAGGCACACCAGCAAATACGCACTTATAATCCTTAGGGTAGTCAAAAGCGGCCATAAGAGAAATGAGCCCACCATGGCTCCAACCCATTAAGCCTATCCTATCTCTATCAATAAATTCGTAATTCTCTACCATAAAGTTTCGGCTTGCATGGGCATCCTCAATTTCAAGTCCGCCATAATCGATTGCCTCCCAAAAAGCTTTTCCGTAACCTGTACTTCCCCTGTACTCCGGTGCTGTTATAATGTAACCCTGTGCAAGCAACTCCTTAACAATATGAATGTAATAGGTTGTAAAATCGGCGTGAACACCCCCATGAGGTAATACAATTAGCGGGTGCTTTTTTGATAGATCGATACCTTTGGGAATGAAAACGTAGGTCCAAAATTTCACTGGATTGTTTGCCCCAACAGCAGTTGGATTTTTCACCTTTGCAGGCGGAGGGCCATATATATAAACTTTATCAACAAATGCTACATCGGCAAGGCGTTGGAACCAAAGAATATCATCAATCGATTTTTGAAGCTCATCGAGACGATGCGACAGGTTAACATTATCCCTTTTCAGAACTGAAATTTCTTCACGCAATTTTTCAACGTCCTGAGCATAAACCAAAAAAGGGATGCAGAATATAATTAGAAAAAGAACCTTTTTCATATGAGTCGGTTTTGAGGTTTTAAAAAATTATTGAATGTCCCTAAAGTTACCTCAAATTTCGATTCGCAGGGTCGCAATTGGTTTAATTGGCTTTTTTCTTAACATAAAATGTGAAGCATTAGATTAAACTTTTTCTATTTTTGTTGAGTTTATTAGTTTTAGCAAATGCATACTCAATTAATACCATGGTATGATATTTGAAATTCGACCGACCCAGACACCTACCAAAATGAAAAAAATATTAGCATTCGCCACACTACTCACGCTGGCTTTTACAGTGAGTTTTGCCCAAAAGGGTTATAGAATTGAAGTTCAAATTGATGGGCTTAGCAATACCCAATTATTGCTTGGGTACCATTTGGGCGACAAAAAATTTGTAGCCGATACTGCTCAAGTCGATTCCAAAGGAATTGCAGTATTTAAGGGCGATAGCTTACTGAAAGGGGGCATGTATATTGTTATTCTTCCACAGCATTCCTATTTCGACATTCTTGTTGATAAGAACCAACATTTTAAAATAAGAACTCAGGCCGATAGGCTCCTTGATGAGTTATCATTTGTTGGATCGCCAGATAATAGCGCTTTTGTTGCATACCAAAGGTTTATGAACGACAAGCAGAAAGAGATGGCCGAAATACGTACCGAGCTGCAAAAAGCTGATCCCAAAAGCGCAAGGGAAAAGGAACTGAACGAAAGAATAAATCAACTCGATACGCAGGTTAAAGCAAATTGGGACGATATCGTAAAGAAGTACCCCGGCACACTGCTGGCAGCAATTATTAAAGCTATTAAACCCATCGAAATCCCTGAATTTTCAATTCCCGATGGTGCTACCAATCCCGATTCCTTGAAATGGGTTAAGAGTTACGCATACAATCAATTGCATTACCTCGATAATATTGACCTTGCTGACGACCGACTGATGCGAACACCATTTGTACAGAGCAAAATCGATTTTTATCTCGAAAAGGTTCTACTGCCTATCCCCGACACGGTTATGCTATATGCCGAAAAACTTATAGCGCGCTCGGAGCCAAACAACCAAATGTTTCAGTTTGTTCTTTCGCAACTTCTCACCAAGTATCAGGCATCGAACATAATGGGTATGGATGCAGTTTTTGTTCACATTGCTGAAAAATATTACCTCTCAGGTAAAGTAACCTGGTTAAGCGACGAAATTATTGGTAAAATTCGGAATCGGGTTAACGAAATTAAACCCAACCTGATTGGTAGTATTGCCCCAAATATAATTGCTAATACCTGGAGCAACGCCACCGTTAATCTCCATTCCGTTAAAGCTAAAGTTACTATTGTTTATTTTTGGGAACCCGGATGCAGCCATTGTAAAAAGGTTACACCCCTATTAAAGGAAAAGTACGACCAGTATAAGCCCAAAGGGCTTGAGGTATTTGCTGTATATACACAAGGCGATCAGGCTGCATGGAAAGAGTATGCCGAAAAAAATAAGTTGAACTGGATTAACGTTTGGGATCCTTACCGTTACTCAAACTATCACAAACTATACGATATATACAGCACCCCAATAATTTACGTTCTCGATTCCAATAAAAAGATTGTTGCAAAGCGTATTGGTCCCGAAGCGTTGGATAGTATTTTAGAGCCTCTGCTAAAGTAAACTATTTTACAAGCGCAATAATTTGTGATAGGCTGGTGCAGGTTTTAATAAATTGGTTTTTATCGTATAGGTTCCAACTATACGCACCATTAACAAACGAACAATTAATCACTTTATCCGATTCTGTCCCCTCATTTACTGAGTAGCCAATTCGCTCGAGCATTCTTTTGGTCCAATCGAAACATACACCTTCCCCATTTAAACCAATACTCCGACTTAAGAAACGTTTATTTTTAAATATTCCGCTAGAATAATCGAAAACAACCTGGCTATCAAAAAGCATACTTTCGAGCTGCCCATTTAAAACAAGATCCTCGGGTATACCCATTGCAAACGAACTGGCATTCATTAACCAAAAACTATCTACCTCGTTGAGGGCAACCTGCAGGTCGTGGGTTGAGTAGATTATTAACTTCTGCTTACTGTGTGCGAGTTGGGTTAAAAGCCTAACCATTTCAAACTTATTGGGCAAATCGAGGAATGCTGTGGGCTCATCGAGCAAAATAATTTTTGTATCCTGGGCCAAAGCAAAGGCAATCATGGCCCTGTGCCGTTCACCATCGCTTACCGATTCGAGATTGCGATGCACGAGCGGTTCTATCCCTACATCGGTAATTGCCCTATCGACTATTTGCCAATCGGTGGAATTCAAACTATTTGCCCAACCTGCATATGGGTATCGGCCCATTGATACAAAGTTGCGAACTGAAAGGTTAGGAACAATCACCGATTCGGCAGGAACATACGAAACAAGTTGGGCCTTATTGTTTCTTTTCAAATTCCGAATATTCCTTCCGTTTAAAACTACTTCGCCCATTAGGGTTGGTTGCAACCCAGCCAAGGTACGTAGCAGGGTACTCTTCCCAACCCCATTGCGGCCAATAAGGGCAACCATTTCGCCGGTCTCGGCTGAAATATTCAGGTTTTTGAAAACCGTTCGATTCCCCTCGGAGTACCCTATGGAAAGGTTATTTGCAACTAGTATTGGGAGTTTACTACTCATTTTTAAAAACCTGAAAATTTCCTATTTCTAACTACAACATATACAACCACCGGTACTCCTATTAGGGCAGTAACTGAATTTAGGGGAAGAGTAGTATTCATGCCTGGCAATTGAGCAATGGTTTCGGACAAAAGCATAACCAATGAACCCAATAAAACCGATGCAGGTAACAGTACTGCGTGATCGGCATTCCGAAAAATCATTCGTGCAACGTGAGGCATGGCAATGCCAATAAAACCAATGGGTCCACAAAAAGCAGTAACACTACCAGCCAGCAAACTGGTTGAAATAAAAATAAGTGTTCGCGAGAAGGTTATACTTACACCAACATTTCGGGCATAGGTTTCGCCCAACTGAAGGATGTTAAGTACCCGAACCTGCGAAATTGAAATGGCTATACCGAATAGAGTAGCTGCGGCAAGAATCCATAGTTGGTTTCCGGTTACAGTCGATAAGCTTCCCATGGTCCACAGCACATAGGATTTAAGCATGGTTTCGGAACTAAAAAATTGCAGAATGCTAATAAGAGCCGAAGCTGCCGACCCAAACATCATACCCAGAATGAGTATGGTCATAATATCCTTAACTCTCGATGCTACTGCCAATACAACTAATAGAATGGCCATACTACCAATCCATGCAGCTATACTTATCGAAAGATTGGATGCCCAATCGGACTGGAAACTTACACCAACAAATGAAAAACCTAAAACCAGCAATGCAACCCCCAGACCGGCTCCCGAGCTAATTCCCAAAACATATGGGCCTGCTAAAGGATTTCGGAAAATGGTTTGCATTTGCAACCCCGAAACCGACAGGGACGCTCCGGCCAAAATGGCTACAATTGCCTTTGGCAAACGATAGTCGATAATAATAGTTCGCCAAACTTCATTATCTGAACTACCCAAAAGAATTTTTAATGCACTTAACATGGGAATACTAGCAGATCCCAATAGAAGGTTAAAAACGAATGCAAAAATCAGAAGTACTATCAAGCCTATAAATAAACCCAGTTTTGCAAATTTCATTTCTCTGTTCCTCCCAATTATTCCATTAACTTATAATAGTGGAAATCTGCCTTGCTTCTTAGTTCGGGGTGAAAAATACCAATTAAATCTTCAAGAATGAGATGAGGATTAACAACACCCGACTCCCAAAAATCGTTACCTCCATTCACATTCTCGCGCAAATTATTGTTATACAATTGCCTCTTCATAAATACAGGTAACGATTTAATTTTGGGAAAATCGGTTATTATCTGCTCAATTGTACCGTACGATCCCAAATTGATCCAAACATTGGCATTGGCACCCCTTTCAAATGCAGTTTCGAAACTAAATGGGTACGACTGATTTCCTTTTAAGTCGGGAAGCAGGTAGTTACCTCCGGCATCATTAATCAGCTGTACCATATAATTATCGTTGCCCGGAAAGTACCATACATCGTTCCACGGAAGGTTTAAAAATACATTGGGCCTTGGTTGCAAATTGGATGCAATACTTCTTAGTGAATTATACGACGAATCGATTCTACTAAAAACATCCCTGGCTAATTCCTCCTTGCCAAAAAAGAGCCCAAAAACCTTTAGCCACTCGGCTTTAGCAAGAGGGTTATTCTCAAGATATTCCCCAATTACCACCACCGGAATACCTAAATCTTCGATGCGCTTCAGGTAACCCATCGATTCGGAACCAATTCCGTATGCAAAAACCACATCGGGGTTGAGGGTGAGAAGCAATTCGTAATTGATCGACTGCTCGTAGCCAACATCTGCAATGCTACCTGCTTGTATCAGCTCTCTAATTTTTGAATTCCAAACATACGAACCACCCGAAACACCAACAATGGAACTCTCGCAGTTTAACGATGACATGAATGCCAAATGGGTAGTAGATAGGCACACAGCCCTATGAACTGGAATTTTTATGGATTTTTTTTTTGTTGCAGCACCTTGATTACTACGTTGAAGCAAACTATATGTAATTGACTCGTTACTGGCACCCTGCCATGGGTTATAAATGGTAAGGTTATAACCATATTCGGTAGCTACGTAATTGAAACCAGCGGCATACGAAGCAACCTTTTGGTCGTCATACTGGTTAGGTACCGGCTGTTTGCAACATAATAAAAACCCCGATAGGGCTACAAATAAATAAATGAAATACTTTCTCATGATTGGCCGAAATTACAAATAACCACAGAGGTTTCAATCTGTTAAACAAAATTTTTAATAATCTGTAACGAATGTAGATAAGGATGATTGCAGAAATCATTTTTTTATCTATTTTGCAAGTGAACCAAACTAATGTTTATTATAATGGAAGCCATACAAAACCCTATTGACCTGCCTTTACTTCTGGCCAAGTCCGAATTAGATGGCCGAATTATTTGGTGCACAAAGGAGTTCGAAAAAGAATTTGCTAACATATTGAATGGGAAACAAAAGAACTTCCATTTGTTTTTTGCAAACATTAATCAATTTGAGCATAGCCTAGAAAAACACATTGCATTCAGCCTTCCGTATGTTGATAAAGCAAAAAATAACAGGGCAATTCAATACCGCTTCCATTTTATACCCGAAGTTTGTTCAGAAAAAAAAATTTACACCGTAAGCATTACCAACGAAACCGACTTGCTTCGTGAGAAGAGAATTAAACAAATTCTGTTGAATATTTCAAAAACTGAAACACAAAGTAATGACATAAAGAGTTTTTTCACGGCTATTCAGAAGGAAATTGGTAGCTTATTTGAAGCCGACAACATGTTTGTGGTGCTTTGGGACAAAATGCATCGCACGTTGAAACTAACCTATTTTATAGATCATTTCGACTGTTTCGAAAGTTTTCCACCCGGTAAAACCCTGAGCAGCTATGTAATTGAAACCGGAAAATCGCTATTAATAAATGAGCAGGAAATTTTTGAATTGAATTCGAAAGGGCTAATCGACATTGTTGGACAACCAGCCAAATCGTGGATGGGTGTTCCGCTTAGGCTCGAAGGGGAAATTCTCGGCCTTATGGCCGTTCAAAGTTACCATTCGTACAATGCCTATAATCCCGACGACCTTACCCTAATGGAGTTCGTTTCGGATCAGGTAGCCATATCGCTCAAGCGAAGGGAATACGAAGCCTCACTCAAAATATCGAGACAAAAGGCTATAGAATCCGACAAATTAAAAACGGCATTCCTTGCCAATATGAGCCACGAAATAAGAACCCCAATGAACTCTATTGTAGGTTTTGCCGATCTTATTTCGCGGAGTTCCATTCCACCCGAAAAAAAGGACACCTATGCTAAATACATCAGTAATAGCAGTAAAGCGCTGCTCGCTCTAATTGACGATATAATTGATTTGGCTAAAATTGAAGCAGGGCAACTTAACATACTAAAATCGGCAGTTCCTGTTAATACTGTAATCAACGAACTATTTGATTTTTATCAACCTGAATTACTGAAAGAGAACAGGAGCAATCTGCATCTAAAAACCAATTGCGCTGTTGAATCGCAAAATTTTTCTATACTTTGCGATGTAGTAAGGCTGCGTCAACTCCTCAATAATCTTATTAATAACGCCATTAAGTTTACATCCGAAGGCAGCATTGAATTTGGTTATGTTATCCCCAATAATGCCACAATAATTTTCTATGTTAAGGATACTGGAATTGGTATTGATAGCGATAAACTTGAACTCATTTTCGAGCGTTTCCGCCAAGGCGACGACACAACTACCCGAAAATACGGAGGAACAGGTTTAGGGTTGGCCATTTCGAAAAGGTTAGTTGAATTGATGGGAGGTAAAATTTGGGTTGAATCGGAAATAGGTAATGGTTCTACTTTCATGTTCAGTTTACCTTTAATAATTCCAAGGGTAGCAGACCCCGTTAAAATGAGCAATAAGCACCAGCCTATTTCTGAAAATTTTTTGGGTAAAACTGTTCTGATTGCAGAGGATGATGATTTGAATTTCCTCTTTATACAGGAAGTGCTTTCGGCATCCAAAGCAAACATAATTAGAGCATGCAATGGCAAGGAAGCCATGGATATTATTAAAACAAACCCCAGCATATCGGCTGTACTTATGGATATTCAAATGCCTATTATTAATGGGTATACAGCCACTCAGGAAATACTTAAAATTCGAAGCAACATTCCAATTATTGCTCAAACCGCCTATGCTATGGCTGAGGACAGAGCTAAGGGCCTTGGGGCTGGTTGTTCCGATTACATTTCGAAACCCATTAACCCAGAGGAACTTATTGAAGTCCTAAAAAAGCACCTGAACTGCAACAATAACAATTTCGCCCAATGATTAAAAATATTACAGCTAGTATTTTAGCCATACTCTTTCAACTAAATTCCTTTTCGCAAAATATTGATAGTTTTCAAGTACAGCCATCCGATTTGGATGGAGTCAAGACTACAACTGTTAAATTCTATGGTTCCGACCAACTTTGGGAATACATTAACGGCGGAGCCGACATTTACCTCGAATATGGTTTCAACAGAGTACTTGCCCAGGAAATTGAGTGGCAGGGCAGCATTTTCCGTATCGATGCCTACCAAATGGAAAATCCGCAAGGTTCATTTGGAATTTTTAGCATTCTTAAAACCCAATGTCTGGAAACAATTAGCAACCTGAATGAAAGCTGCCTAAGCCAATACCAAGTTCAAATGGTTATAGGTAATATTTATCTTTCGGTTGTGCCATTAAGCGGAATAAAGGGGGAGATAGAGTTGGCAAAGGTAATTGCAAAGGCCCTTTATTCAAAAAACATTAAACAAGCCCAGCCCAACATATCTATTCCTGAGGCACTAATAAAATTGAATGCCAGCATTTTAAACACCAAACTGATTTTGGGCCAATTGGGAATGCAAAACGGAGCCCCAGAATTTGAAAAAGCCTTCAGCGGCTTAACAAACTACCAACTGTGGATTTCGGACGTTCAGTTTGAAGGAAAAAAAATTCGTGCAGCGTACTGCAAATTCCAATCGAAATTATGCAAGGAGAAGGCCTTGAAGGGTTTAAGCAATCAATATTTGGTTACTCAACAATCTGAAACCGATACTGAGTTTACTCTTTTACTTAGCGCAAAGTAGCCCAAAAAAAGGAAAGGGCTCCTTCGAGCCCTTTCTCCCCAAACACGAGTTGTTGTTCAACAAAATGCTGTTTTTGGATTTCGCTGATAGGAACTACCAAAGAAGTGAACCAAAAACATTGCAATTTATAAATATTTAAACAGAAAACATTTGAAATGGTTTAATTTGTTCTTTCGAAAAGTTATTTTAAGTTAAACCTGGTAATTCTAATTTCAATACTATCTACAAAGTGACTATCGGCTTCCAAACCGAACCTGTATAAATATAAAGCCCAGCAGCTTGGGGCGTAGGCCCAAGTAATCGTATAATATCTCCAACAACTGGGTTCGCTGGGTAAAGTGACAACCCCTGCAAGTTAAGCACGTTTGCAATATTCACTTTGTTCTGAGAAAAATCGCCGCCAATAAGGGGCTGATTGGTGCTACTATTAGAAATGTAAAGCTTGTTATTCCCACCTTCCTCTGAGCCAGCACTTGATCCGATAAAAACATTACCACTTCCAGAAGCATTAAACCCTGCACCAGCTCCCACGTAGGTATTATTTGCTCCAGCACCACCATTTTGGTTGGCATAAGAGCCCAGTATGGTATTTCCCGACCCTCCCGTTTTCTGGTTGGCAGCAGCAACCCCAAGTATAACATTGTTAGTGCCAGAAGCAATATTCTCTCCAGAAGTGTGGCCAATCATAACATTACCAAATTGGGTAGAATTATATCCTGCATTCCGACCAATAAAAAGGTTTCCGGAACTCGTTTGATTACTTCGACCCGCATCGTTGCCTATAAAAATATTGTTGGTTCCTGATGAGTTTGAGTAGCCGGCACCCTGCCCAATAAAGTTATTACTCCATCCGGAGGTATTGCTGTAGCCACTATGGTGCCCAATAAAAACATTGTGAGTTGCCGTTGTATTATAACCGCTCTGGTAGCCTACAAAAACGTTCCATCCGGAAAATGTCCCATTACGACCGGCACCATCGCCAATAGCAACGTTGCTAAAACCCACTGCATCCGAGTATCCTGCTTCGTTGCCAATGTAAACATTACTATTTCCCACTGTGTTCGAAAAACCTGCATTATACCCTATAAATGAATTTCTGGTACCTAACGTGTTGTTTCGGCCCGATTGGTAGCCTAAAAATGAGTTAAAATTTGCATTATTGAACACGCCCGACTGATAACCTAAAAACGTATTCCAACTGCCCGAGATATTATTCATTCCGCTACCTGTTCCCAAAAAAACATTATAATTTCCTGTTTCATTGGAATAACCCGCATCAGAACCAACAAAAATATTATTTGTACCGGTAGTATTACCTGCACCGCTATTACTTCCTAAAAGAACATTATTATTTCCGCTTATATTGCTCCAGCCCGCACCATCGCCAATCATTACATTAGAGACTCCTGTAGTATTTTTCCATCCTGCAGCAGTACCCAGAAAAACATTCCTTTCGCCTGTTGTATTAAAAACTCCACTTTGATACCCCAGAAATACGTTGTATTTTCCGGAAGTATTGGATTCGCCCGTTTGAACTCCTATAAAAACATTTCTTTCGCCATTATTATTAAAATACCCTGCCCGATTGCCAATGAAAATATTTCCAAAACCAGAAGTATTATTGTATCCACTTTCATTTCCTATAAAGACATTCAGCGTTCCTTCTGCCAAACCGGTGCTACCTAAATTATTATAACCCGATTTGTATCCAAAAAAAACATTTCCACTACCCTCCGTATTTGATCGTCCTGCCTGATAACCGAGAAATGAATTATACAACCCCGTGGTTAATGACATTCCGGCCTCATGGCCAATTAAATAGTTTTGGGGAGTGAGGAAAAGAAAGTTACCAGAACTCTCTTTTGTTTGGTCGGTCAAGCCACCCACAGCAAATCCACCTCGGCTGCTTTTTGCCGGATTGGAATTTACGTAAACCCTAGTGCTGTCGGGGGTTACTCTGAGCAAATCGAAAGGCGAACCTTTGGTTTGGTCAACTAAGCCCCCCACAGCGAAACCCCCTCTGCTGCTCTTATCGTTTCCCGACTCAATGTAAATTCGGGCGCTGTCGCGACCAATGTAGAATAGGTCGTTAGCAACACCCTTGGTCTGATCGACCAGCCCGCCAATAGCAAAACCTCCCCTACTGCTTTTCTCAGCAGGCTGACGAAGGTACACCCGAACGCTATCGGGCGTTAACCTGAAATACTCCTGGCTCTGCTTGGTTTGGTCAACCAGCCCTCCAATGGCAAAGCCACCACGGCTCGATTTATTTGGTGAATCTTCAACGTACATTCGCACGCCCGATTGGTAAACAGCAAAAACCACCTGATTATCGCGATTCCGAACCACAAAAATGGGATCATCGTCGGTTGCATCGGGCTCACTAACAATTTCATTTCCTCCCTTTGCATAGAGTGCGTATGGAACGCTTTGAAGTGTAGAAACACCCATTAACTGGTATCCCGAACCTTGATAGTCTATTTCAACACGAATCCTTATGCTTGCTGTAGCCCAGGGTATTTGCGAAAAATTACCCGAAACCAAGTTTCCGTTACCAACCTCAATATTTACCAACCCCAGCTGCGAGGTTGTAGTAGAATGAGTTTCAATAAAGTAGGTGTTTGCTTCCGACTCAAGAGAAACTCTTAAAGTTACGGGCTGACTTGCAATTGGCTGCCCATCCATTTGACGCAGCACTGCCTGGTAGTTGAATGAACTGGGTACTTGCGCATTGCCAAAAACTGCTGTAAGAAGCAGGATAAGAAAGAGTAGTTGGGTTTTCATAATTCCTTTTTTTAAGGGTTCCTTTTATAAACAAATATATACTCATTGTGTTGAGTGCAAGAGAAATAATTGAGATAAAAAAGATCTCAAACTAGAAACTATTTGCCTGAGAGAACAAGTAGAAACAAGTAACGAAAAGGAATGATAAACTTATTAAAAAAACTAATTATTAAGCAACGATGTTGTTGGATATTTTAAATTTTCGGTACCCGTAAGCACTGCCTTAACAGAACCCACAAGAATTTTTGCTTCAATTAGCAATGGCACCTTGTTCTGGTCGTCGGTTACCCAAACGAACATATCCTCGCCTCCCGAAAAAATGGTACCTTCAACAAGCATGGCCGAGAATTTGATTGTTCGATACTTTTTACCGTCGCGGGTAGTAAGGATTTCTCGGCCCAAATAACGAAGGTATAAATCGAATACCTCATTATCAATGGCCATTAACAGGGGAATTTTATCGCCTTTTTTCAAGCCTTCGAAGGTGATGGTTCTGCAATAGTATATAGCGCTCAACACATCGAAAACACAGGAGCGTATGGGCTTTGCTTCCTTTTTGAAGGGTCGCTTCGAGGTACGACTGATAATATCAATCTCTTTCTTATCGTAATTGAAAACGTATCGGTTGTAGGTTTCGAACCCACCTTCATGAGTATCTCGCTCAAACCAATAGGGTTGTAAACTACTAGGGTGGGCAATAGCCTCAAACCTATCACGAACTTTAAAAAACCAATCGTACTGTTTTAAACTCCAACCTTCCGATTTGTAATGAATAGCCGATTTTCCCAGGTAAGTTGTATCACTGACCCTAAAGTAAACATCGCCGGCATTAACCCAAATGAATCCCCAATTATAAAACGCCCCATATGTTACATACTCACCATTTTTAAAAGGGATATTAGATACGGCACATCCATTTGTTTGGGCAGCCAACAAATTAAAATTTATTGTGAAAATTAAAAGAAGTAAGAATTTTCCTGCAAACATTACAAGGTTTAAAGTTATAATACTTTTTTAGCAGCAAAACGTTCTATTAAGGCAATTGAAACTATTCCAATAATCACAAGTACAATAGCCCATAACAACTCCGCATCGAATGATTTTGGATAACTTAACTCGTACCTCTGAACGATCGCTTTCCCATTTTTAAACAATTGATTACCTGCACCATCGAGCCGATAGATGACATTTTTCCAGGGCCAAAGAATGCTTAGCGATCCAAGTATAAAACCCGTAAGTAATGCAATTGTTTGGTTTTTGTACTTTTTAAACACCCACGATAGTAAATGTGAAAAGGCAACAAGCCCAATAGCAGCTCCCAAAACAACTGGAAAAAGGACTGAAATACTTAATTCGTTCACAGCGTGAATCATCACTAATTCGTAATTGCCCATGAGCATAAGTACGAAAGAACCCGAAAGCCCCGGCAAAATCATGCTGCATATGGCAACTACACCACAAATTACTAAATATAAAAACGATTCGTTTTGCGAAGCTGGATTAAGGAACGAAATGATTGCTGCACCAATTGCACCTATTGCAAATGCAACAAAAACCCAAAGGGTCCATTTCTCAATAGTTTTTCCAACAAAATAAACGGAAGCAAGAATGAGCCCAAAAAAGAACGACCAGATGTGAACGGGATAGTTAAGGAACAAGAATTCGAAAACACGCGCCAGAGTTACAACACTAATAACCATTCCAATAAAAACCGAGACAAGAAAAAAGAAATCGACATGCTGAAAAAGTTCACGGAATCTTCCTTTGAAAAATAAATTAATGGCTTTGCCATCGAAAGATTTAAGCGAATTAATGATTCTTTCGAATATACCCGTTATAAGCGCAATGGTTCCACCCGAAACACCGGGTATTACGTTGGCCGCTCCCATTCCCATACCCTTGAGAACAAAAAGCATGTGATTTTTAATCATAATAAAAGCATTTTTGGAGGACATAAAAGTATTAAAAAAGGGAGTTTAAACTCCCTTTTTTAAAAAAACGCATAAAATAAAAAAGCAACAAGTCATTTATTCTTTATTAAAGGACTTGAGAGTTTGCTCTAGTTTGCTCGATAATTTAAGAAGTTCATTTGAGAAATCTGAAACTTCATCGGCAGTTTCGTTATTACTCTGACCAAATAGTGTCAATTTATCGAGGACTGTGTTTATTCGCTGGGTTTCATCGAGTAAATTAGAATTCTCATTAGAAATGCTTGCAACTATAACTGCACTCGAATTTATTTCATCAACCAACTCGTTCATAACCCGCTTAACACCGTCAATTGTTTTCAAACTTTCGTCACTAAGTTCAACTATTTCCTGAGCTGCCTGTTTAGAACGCTCAGCCAACTTTCGAACTTCAGCAGCAACAACAGCAAATCCTTTTCCATGCTCTCCAGCCCTCGCTGCTTCTACAGCAGCATTAAGCGCAAGTATATTTGTTTGAAATGCTATGTCGTTCACAACTCGAATCCTATCGGAAACCTTGCTCATGGCCGCAATGGCTTGCTGCGATACTTCCATCCCCTTTTTAATTGATTCAACCGATTTTATAGAAATTCCACTAGCCATTCGGGTTGAACTTTCTGTTCTTTCAATGGAATTTGCCAACTGCTGAACCGACTCAGTAACATCGTTGGTTGCCTCAACTAAACTAATGGCTCCTTCGTTAAGTTTCTGGGAACTACTTTCCAAATGATTTCCTGAAAGAGCTATTTCATTCGAAGCCTCTTTAACCTCCATAAAAATGTTTCCGATTTTACTTGAAATAGCCGAAAGGGATCGTGCTAGTTCGCCAATCTCATCGTTACCCCCCATTTCTATATTGGTGTCGAACTTACCATCGCTTAGTGCATAAGCATATTTAACCCCTCTCCCAATACGTTGGGTTATACGATTTATTACTATAGCTATGATAATGGATGTAATTACTATTCCTGCAAGCCCCGACAAGATAAGCCAAAGCATTAACCTTTGGGTGGCTTCCATAACATCGTCGAGCACAACAATAACCCCTAACGACCAGGGTGTTTTTGAGTTCTGCATTTCAACGGGTGAGAAGAACGCTATTACATTTTTACCGGTTTCGCTATGAACGGCTTCAATTGAAAATTGAATCCCATTTCTAATTTTATAGTGAATATTATGCGCCTGCTCCTCGTCGGGATTTACTTCTGCCATAGTTTGACCTATTATCGCTTTATCGGGGTGGGTTACATACACCCCGCCATTCGAAAGCAAGAAAGCATATCCATTATTAAATAGTTTCAAACTATCAATTCTGTGTTTTAACTCTTCCAAAAGAATGTCGCAGCCAACTGTGCCAATGATTCGATTTTTATAAACAATTGGACTTATAAGACTTGTCATTTGGTCCTTCTGCCCATTATTTCGATACGCAAAGAAGTAAGGCTCAAGAATAGTTGTTCTTGAAGGGTCGTTAATTACCCACAAGCTATTCTCACTCAGATTATCAAATGAAGCTGAATCCTGTTTGAAATGTATACTTTCGCCCTCTCTAAAGTATTTTGTTCGCAATCTCAATCTTTTAGTTTGTAAATTATTGTAAACCGACAGATCCCAATGCACCCATAGTGAACTAAAATTAGTATGTTTCTCAAATACATCCCTGAGCATTTGATGCTGTAGCTTTTCCCGTTCGGTAAAGGGAATTTCAACGAATCGGCTGAACGATTCTGCAATCACTTTTGTGATAATTAACTCATTGTTAATCTGATTTTCCACCCCCTTGGCTGCTTCTTCTATCACTGTGCTTACATAGCGTCGAGAGTCGTCGAGGCTAACTCTTTTAACAGAAGAAATAATTTGATAAAAAATAATACTGTATACAACAACTGAAAACCCAATAAGTAGTATCAGAATCTTTGTTCTTAATCGCATCTTACTAATAATCATATGCTGAATGATATTATAGTTCTATAATTTCTATTTTGCTAAACTATAAAAATCTAATAAAGTTTGAAGTTAGCAATGCCAATAAGTTTGACCATAAATGCTATTTAACTAATTTCAAACAGAATACAAAATGCAAGAAAGATTTATTCTATTTTACTAACGAATACAAGTTCCTTAACAAATCATATTCAAATACAAAATCAACTTGCAATTGCAATAATCAATCAATAACTTTGAAAACCAATTATACTCACTTAATACCTATATCATGAAGTACATACATTATTTTATTACACTATTGCTTGTTGCTGCGATGATACAATGTACCCCTTCGAAAAACGAAAAAAAGGCGGTTGGTGGTAGCCCCATCGCCGAGGTTACAATCAAAAATGTTATTAATGCACTTACCCAGAAGCATGGCGATGCTTTTAGTTTTCGTATTGAACGGGGTGTTAATCAGGTGGCTTCGCTCTGGCGCGAAAGCGATGGAACAGCTGCCGATTTCGAAACGTTTTGCAATGAGCAATTCATTTCCGATCCAACTGCCATTGAAACCCTGTTCAATAAGGTTTCGTACGGAATGGAGGTGCTTAACGGCTACTTCCTTCGTATTAATAAAGATCTGATGCGCCCGCTTCATCTCGACCTGGGCGAAATAACGCCCATTGATATGCTGTTTGGCGGGTTCAATGCTGGAGCGCACCTGAGCGAAGACCTTTACACCAACCGCATTGCATTTACCGTTGCGCTTAACTTTCCGTTTTACAGTTTAAATGAAAAAACCGAGCTGGGTCCAAACTGGTCGCGCCTCGAATGGGGCTACGCTCGCATGGGCGACCTTTTCACTTCGCGCATACCTGCCGAGTTGCAGCAGAACATGTCGCGCATTAGTACCGAAGCCGACACCTATATTAGCGGATACTACATTCACATGGGCAAAATTCGCAACGAGAACGACGAGCAGCTTTTCCCCGATGGCATGAAACTTATATCGCATTGGAATCTTCGCGACGAGCTTAAATCGCAATATGCAAACGGAGAAAGCGGATTGGAAAAGCAAAAAATGGTTTACCAAATAATGCAGCGCATTATCGACCAGTCGATTCCCGAAAACGTAATTAATAACCCCGATTTGGTATGGAAACCCATATCGAACCAAATTTACAATAATGGCCAAGCCATTGAGTTTAAGCCTGAGCCCAACACCCGTTACCAGCAGGTAGTGAACCTTTACGGAGCCATAAAGGCTATCGATGCGTTTTCGCCCACAATGCCAACGTACATTCAGCGTAAATTCGAAGGCGAATTCGAAATTCCTGTTGAGGATGTTGAAGCCCTTTTCACCGAGTTCGTTTCGTCGAAACAGGTCCGCAATGCGGGTAAGCTCATTGCCAAGAGGTTAGGTAGGCCTTTGCAACCATTCGATATTTGGTACGATGGTTTCAAATCGCGAAGCAGTATACCTGCCGAAAAGTTGAATGCTGCAGTAAGTAAACGCTTCTCGAGTGCTGCCGAATATCAAAAGGAAATTCCCAACATTTTAACATCGCTGGGTTGGTCGCGCGAGAAGGCCAATTTTATAGCCTCAAAAATTATTGTTGAAGGCAGCCGGGGTGCCGGTCATGCTTGGGGCGGCGGAATGCGTTCCGATGTTGCACTTCTTCGTACCAATATTCCAAGTAGCGGAATGAATTATAAAGGTTTCAACATTGCCATGCACGAGTTTGGCCACACCGTTGAGCAAACCATTTCGCTGTACGATATCGACTACTACATGCTAAACGGAGTTCCCAACACCGCATTTACCGAAGCATTGGCATTCATTTTTCAGGCACGCGACCTCGATGTTCTTGGCTTTAAAGATCCTAACCCCGAGAAGGAACACCTTGCTGCTCTCGACAATCTTTGGTCGTGCTACGAAATAATGGGCGTTTCGCTGGTTGATATCAACCTCTGGAAATGGCTTTACGCAAATCCCAATGCAGATGCTCAGCAGGTAAAAGAGGCTACCATTCGTATTGCCAAGGAAATATGGAATAAATACTACGCCGATGTTTTTGGCAGCAACGATGAGCCAATTCTTGCCATATATAGCCATATGGTTGAAATACCACTGTATCTTTCGGCCTACCCAATGGGGCATTTAATCGATTTTCAGATTGAAAAGCACATTGCCAACAAGCAGTTTGCCAACGAAGTACAAAGGATGTTTGTTCAGGGTCGTATTGTTCCTCAGTTATGGATGAAAGGAGCCGTTGGTCAGCCTTTAAGTATTACCCCAACTCTCGAAGCCGCAGCCAAAGCAGTTGAGGTGCTGAATAGATAATGTTAACTTAAAGAAATTAAAACGGAGCCCTTAAAATGAATGGCTCCGTTTTTTTTTAACTTTTTTATTGAAAGATTTACATCCTATTAGGTACGTCGATGCAATACAATTAAAATTTAACATAATTGTTTTTTCTATAAGTCATTTTATGCTTACATTTGTCTTTTGTATAAAACATTTTGCATGGATGTCCTATTTGAAAAATCGGTAAGAAAGATTGAAAGAACAAACTACTTGTTCAGGCGATTCCTTTTTTCAACTATCAATTGGAATCACAGGTTAATTTCAATTACAGGTTCGAGAGGTGTAGGTAAAACTACAATGGTACTGCAGTATCTTAAGGGCCTATCGTTAAATGACAATGAAAAACTTTACTTAAGCCTCGACGACATCTACTTTTCAGCGAATAATTTAGCAGAAACAATTTCTGATTTTGCAAAACTTGGTGGTAAAATAGTTGCCCTTGACGAAGTACATAAATACCCCAATTGGTCGAGAGAAATAAAAAATATTTACGATGACTACGCTGACTTGAAAATAATTTTCACTGGTTCATCGATACTCGAAGTTAACAAGGGCGAATCGGATCTTAGTAGAAGAGCCGTAAATTATAATTTACCCAGCCTGTCGCTTAGGGAGTTTATTTCACTTGAAAGCAATGTTTTACTTCAAAGCTATTCACTCGAAAGCATTATTGCCAATCATTCACAAATTTGCAAGGAAATTAACAAACATATAAAACCGCTGCTGTCGTATAGTCGCTATGTTAAATATGGAGGTTTTCCATACTTTGGTGAGCTAGGTGCCGATTTTCACAATCAACTACTAAAGACCATAAACATTGTTTTAGAATCTGATTTAACATCGGTGTTAACTGTTGATTACTCCCATGTACTAAAACTGAAAAAATTACTGCTCTTAATAGCAGAGAGCGTTCCATTTAAGCCAAATATATCGGAGTTAAGTGCAAAAGTAGGGATAACACGCGAAACGGTATTACGTTACCTTGACTACCTTGAAAAATCGGGGTTGATTTTACAGCTTACCACAAACAATAAAGGATTTAGAAGATTCGAAAAACCCGATAAAGTTTACCTAAACAATTGCAATTACCTATTCGCCTTAAGTAGTTTACCCCCTAATACAGGAACCGTTCGCGAAACATTTTTCCTACAGCACCTTACGGTAATGTCGAAGGTTAACTACCCAAATTCAGGTGACTTTTTAGTAAACGGCAAGTATGTATTTGAAATTGGTGGTAAAGCTAAAACCTTTAATCAAATTAAAAATATCGAGAATTCTTATCTAGCCCTCGACGATATTGAATATGGTGTGAATAATAGAATTCCGCTATGGCTATTTGGTTTTATATACTAGATATATGTATTTAATTTACAACATTAATCTATCACCATTTACATCCTATTAGGTACGTCGATACCCAGTAACCACATGGCATTTTTAATGCACCTGCCAACCTGAGCCGAAATGCTCAACCTCAACTGTTTAACCTCTTCAGTTGTATCACGAAGAATTGAGTGGTCGTGGTAAAACTGGTTGTACTCCTTTGCCAAATCGTAGGCAAAATTGGCGATAAGAGCAGGCGAATACTGGGTTGCGGCTTGTTGAACGATGCCTGGGAAAAGTGTTGTAAGTTTTATAAGCTCCCTTTCCTTTTCGGTCATTTCAACAACAGAAACGCGAGAAATGTTTGCAACTCCCTCATCGGTTGCCTTTCGCAAAACCGATTGAATTCGGGCATATGTGTACTGTATGAAAGGTCCTGTATTTCCGTTAAAATCAATCGATTCGCGCGGGTTAAAGGTCATGTTCTTTTTAGGATCAACCTTCAAAATAAAGTATTTAAGCGCTCCCAATCCTACAACCCTACAAACCTGCTCAACCTCGAGCTCGTTTAGTCCATCGAGTTTACCCAGCTCGTTGGCCATTTCGCGGGCAGTTTCAATCATTTCGGTAATTAAATCGTCGGCATCGACAACAGTGCCTTCGCGCGATTTCATTTTGCCCTCGGGCAAATTTACCATTCCGTACGACAGGTGAAAAAGATGGTCGCTCCACATGTAGCCAAGTCGTTTCAAAATATGTTTGAGCACGCTGAAATGGTACTCCTGCTCGTTACCCACAACGTACACATGCTCGTTGAGGTGAAACTCGTCGAAACGCTGAACTGCAGTGCCAATATCCTGGGTTATGTATACCGATGTACCATCGGCGCGGAGTAGAACCTTTTCGTCCAATCCCTCGGCAGTTAGGTCAATCCACACCGAACCATCGGGTTTGCGGAAGAATACACCTTGCTCCAGGCCCCAGGCAACAATTACTTTACCCAGCAGGTAGGTTTGCGACTCGTAGTAAACCTTTTCGAACGAAATGCCCAGATTTGCGTATGTTTTTTCGAATCCCTCGTAAACCCAGCCGTTCATTTGCTCCCAAAGGGCAATTACTTCGGCATCCTTTGCTTCCCACTTGCGGAGCATTTCCTGGGCTTCGAGCATTAGTGGGGCCTTCTGTTTAGCTTCCTCTTCAGTTAAGCCTTGGGCCTTTAAGTTTTCAATTTGAATTTTGTACTCCTTATCGAACCGCACATAGTAGTCGCCCACTAGATGGTCGCCCTTTTTGTTGGCTGTTTGTGGCGTTTCGCCATTCCCAAATTTTTGCCATGCCAGCATCGATTTGCAAATGTGAATTCCACGGTCGTTAACCAAATTCACCTTACGTACATCGTTTCCAACCGCTTCGAGAATTCGGGACACCGAAAAGCCCAGCAGATTATTGCGTATGTGACCCAAATGCAGGGGTTTATTGGTATTTGGCGAAGAGAACTCGACCATTACGTGCCTTCCTGTCGACTTAGGTTTGGCAAAGCCAAATTGCTCATCGTTGGTACTATTTTCTAGCGTACTGATCCAAAAAGCATTTGAAAGGCTTACGTTTAAGAAGCCCTTTACAATGTTGAAATCAACGAATTCTTTATGGTTCGAAATAAGGTAGTTGCCAATATCGGCTCCAGTTTCTTCGGGCTTCTTTTTCGATACTTTTAGTAGCGGAAAAACAACCAGGGTGAAGTCGCCCTTGAAATCGGGATGTGTTTTTTGAATTTGGAGCGTACTGCCCTCAATATCTGTTCCGTATAGAATGTTTATTGCGTTGGAAAAGGAATTCGCTAAAAACGATTCGATGGTTAGCATGTTTTTTAAATAATAAATTCAACTTAAGCCTGCAAAGATAATAATATTGACCGTTTATTGGAAATGGTTAAAGCGATTGCAAATTCCTTAAAAAGCAATAATTTCGCACGGTTAATTTGCTACACTATGACTGCTGTTTATACAATAATTCTGTTAGTACTCTCCAATACCTTTATGACCCTTGCGTGGTACGGGCACCTTAAATTCAAGGAGATGAAATGGTTCGAAAGCCTTGGCCTGATATCAATAGTTCTTATTAGCTGGGGCATTGCCCTATTCGAGTACTTTTTTCAGGTACCAGCTAACCGAATGGGGTACAAAGGCAATGGTGGCCCCTTTACCTTAGTGGAACTAAAAGTAATTCAAGAGGTTATTACGCTGGTGGTGTTTGTAGTGTTTTCGCTAATAGCTTTTAAAAACGAAACCCTTCGTGTAAACCACATTATTGGTTTCTTCTTTTTAGTACTTGCAGTGTACTTTATTTTTAAGAAGTAATTTACTCTAAAAGGGTAACCCTTCTGGTTACTCTCGATTTCCCATTATGAAAAGTAATTAAGAAAATACCCTTTGACATATTGTTAAAGGGGAGGAGAAGTTCAACCTCGAAAGTTTCTTTATCTATTTCGTAAGTACCTACCCTATTCCCAAGCAAATCGTTAACATAAGCATAAGTTTTGCTCCCCTTTTCAGCATTGCGAATTCGACATTTCAATGCATCTCCTTTTCTTATTGGATTGGGAAAAACGACCACATCGAAGTTTTTGAACAGGAGCGTATCCTGTATGGTAACACTTGTTATAGTTGAAACGTTGATGGAAGCATACCCGCTTCCTTGCCCTCCGCTGTAATTGGCTTGAGCCTTTGCTGAAAAGCTGCATAAAAACAGAGCCCAAAAGCCAAGTACATAAAAAAATGAAAGATTTAGTGTTCTCATTTTCAATATTTTTAAAATTATCTTCCTCCCCTCCCTCCGAAAGTGTTCCTCCGCATATTGGGTTTTAAATGGCTGTAAAATCTATCGGAAACCGCAAGATCGCGCCAAGCACCTATTTCAGTAACTATACTGCCCCAGCCTCCTCCCCTAACAATTACTCCACTGGCCGATTGCGCATTGCACCAATCTTGAACATTAGCATTTCCATTACTGTCGAGGGTTCCGTCACCAGGTGTACCTTCAAAGTTCAAACCATCAGCATTGGCTGCAATTGTTATTTCCCATAAATTTCCGCTCAGCTCCATTACCCCAAAGCACGATGCGCCTGCTCCTATCCTGGTAGTACCCTCGCTGGCGGCAAAGCCAGTTCTGAGAGGCCCTCTTAATCCCCAACCCTCGCTAGCAACAATATTACCATGGTTGGCAAGTCCGTGTTGGCCAGTAGAAACTTCGACCACACTTTCAAATTCTGTACCATCGTTTATTACCGAATTGGCGTTTACTACATAGGGTGTTCCCCATGCAAATTCACCAGCAACAGGGTTCTGAATTCCTCGACAGGCCTTTTCAAATTCCATTTCTGTTATGGGTCGCAAAGCGGCCCAATCGAGATAAGCAGCCAAATCGGCCCAGGAAAGGAAGTTGGCTGCCCTATGCTGTGCATCGTTAATTTCGTTTAAAATGCTGTTGCCATTGCCATTAACTGCATAAATTGCTGGCATAGTATTTTCAATCCCAGGTTTAGCAATTACAATAGCATTTCGATGAAGACTGTCGGGTACGTTTGGATTGACCATAACAAAGGAACCAACTGGCATGTTGGGCGATCGCCAGGTACGGTTTTTCTGCTGAGTATAAGTTAAAGTATTTAGGAAATCGACATACTGTTGCTGCGACACTTCATATTTCATTAAATAAAAGGGGTTAAAACCCTTTGGAAAATTCAATGGGATGTCGCCAACAAGCGAGGGTGGAGCGATAAAATTATTAGGGTTAACAATGGAAAGGGTTCCATTGGGAATTACTTGCTCACTGGCAATTTGGTAAGGTAACCCATTAACACCACCAATGGACGAGATGGAAGCACCATCGCCAAGATAATATGGCCCCTGGGGAATATAAACCATTTCTATTCCATAAACCCTGATTTGGGTATAGTTTGATATTTCCTGATTTATTTTTAAAGTGATTAAGGTTGGCAATACAGAAAATTGACCTTCGTAGGCAGGGCGAACAAAAGCCCCCTTCCCATCGGCTGCTGCAACAATGGCGAGGGGGCTATTACTAGTGTGATCGCTGCTATTATTACTTAATTGTAAATGCTCCCAAATTCCATTTGAACTTTTAGCTTTTACAAAAACCCATACAGCATCGTGGCTTCCATTTGTAATGTTCCATGCATTGCTCCACGAAAAAGAAATACTAATTCTGTCGCCCTGAAGCTGTGCTGAACTGAATTGCAGGTTGTTGGCCAACGAAAGCAAAGGTACAACGAAAACAAATTGTAGTATAAGCAGTTTGCGTACCACTCAATTTCTAATTCTGTATGAACTTAATTTTATCGATAGCAACGTACGAGGGTGTATTCATTCCATACTCGCCCGAATCGGACGAAGTGAGTTTAAAAACAATTTTATTAACGCTTCCCAACGAGGACAGGTTGATTCGAGTCCACTTTTTCACAATATAGTCCTGAGCTGAGCTGGCAAAACGAAAATCGGCCAAGTAAAACTCGACCGAATTGGTGAGATTTGTACCATTATAACCCTCAATGGTTAAAAGAAACCAATCGGGATCGGTGCCATTAACCCCTCCAAATTTTTTAGAGTAAAGGTCGCCATTTAGCATGGAAAAGTAGGCGTAGGTTGAGTTAGTTACATCTACCTCTGTTGGCTCAACAAGCCAATCGAAAGTGATATGGGTTGTATTGCCCATGCAATAGGCAACCGAATACACATTTGTTGACACCTGATTTTCAGAAACCATAGCACTATACTGATTGGCCATACCCTGTGTAGCAATATCTGTAATATTTGAAAAGGCAAAGCCGGTCCACGATGTGAACCCTCCACCCCAATCGTTAAATGTATTTGCAAAAGTGGCAATACCAATTTTCTTTCCACCCGAACCATCGCTCCCGTTCCAATAGGAGTTTGCTTCGAGGTTCAGGCTCTGAAAATCGATAATCACCTCTGAGTTCTTTTCCTTTTCACAGGAAACTAGAAAGAATGTAAAAACTACAGAGAATGCGAGAATAAGATTTCTTTTCATTTTGTTTTAGGTTTTATTGTTAAACAATTAAACCCTCAACGGTAAAGCTAAATTGGCTAAAAACGAAGAGCAGCAGCACTTCTTCAGCTTTTTTTCCCGAAAGCTTACGAATTGAGGTTTGCTCCAACAGGTTTTCTGGCTTACTCCCCTTTGGTCGGCCTTCCCATCTCTTTGTATTCACTAACGAGACAGTGGCAAAAGGTTGACAAAAGGTTAAGGAGATTACAGCAGCGGGTACTGCCCCCGATTTCCACGGGATTCCCTAATTGATAACGCAGTAAATATACAACACAAAAATTACATAGCTGCGTAAACGCTTACGATAATATTAATGTTTTTCAACAAATCGGTTTTTAGTTATATTTACAAACTCATGCTGGAATATAAAAACCTTTTGAATTGGAACTTCTAATTGGAAGCGGACTTTTAGTTTTTTCGTTAATGCTTGTTGCAGCCATTCTGGCCAGCAAAACGAGTGGTCGGCTGGGCGTACCTGCACTGCTCGTTTTCCTTGCAATAGGCATTTTAGCAGGTGAAGATGCTTTGAGCATTGTTAGTTTCAACGATTTTAATATAAGCCAATATTTGGGAATAGTGTCGCTCACAACCATTCTTTTCTCAGGAGGATTAGATACGAGGCTCAAGAGTGTTCGGCCCATTATGTGGCGAGGCGTTTCGTTATCGACCGTTGGTGTTGCAGGAACTGCACTGGCTGTTGGACTTTTGGTTTGGGCTCTAACCAATTTTAGTTTAATTGAAGGGCTACTATTAGGATCCATTATAGCATCGACCGATGCGGCTGCTGTTTTCTCAATTCTTCGTTCAAAAAATCTTGAACTCAAGCACAACCTCCGTCCTATTCTCGAGTTGGAGTCGGGAAGCAACGACCCAATGGCCTACATGCTAACTTTAATTTTCTCTTTTGTACTGGCTGGTCAGGGTTTCCCCGGAGGTAGTGTGGTAATGTTTTTCATCCTTCAGGTGGGAGTTGGAATTCTTCTGGGTTTGCTTATGGGCAAACTAATGGAATGGCTAATTAACAGAATCGATCTCGATTACGATGGGTTGTATTCGGTTCTAATTTTGGCACTGGCTTTTTTAACATACTCGCTAACCGACCTGCTTCGAGGCAACGGATTCCTGGCGGTTTACATAGCTGCAGTATTTGTTGGCAACCAAAACTTCATTCACAAAAAATCGATCATGCGATTTTTCGATGGACTGGCCTGGCTAATGCAAATTGTAATGTTTGTTGCGTTGGGCATTTTGCTAGTCCCATCGCAAATAGGGCCTGTACTTGGAACGGGGATCTTAGTGGCTGTTATTCTTATTTTCATTGCTCGGCCTGCGGGAGTATTTCTGAGTTTAATCCCATTCAGAATGACATTCAAGGACCGGCTCTTCATTTCGTGGGTTGGCTTGAGGGGTGCGGTTCCCATTGTGTTTGCATCGTACCCTATAATTTTAGGGGTTGAAAAAGGTGAAACCATTTTTAATATCGTATTCTTTGTAGTGGTTGCATCGGTTTTATTACAGGGAACCACGTTTGCTGTAATTGCCAGATGGCTCAACCTGCTGCGGCCTGTTAAAACGAAAACCCGATACCCACTCGAACTCGAAACCCGTAACGATTTTCACAACGAACTTTTCGAGGTGGAGGTTTCGCAAGGCTGCATTGCCGATGGTAAAACCATTGTTGAACTTAATATTCCTGCAAACGTTCTGATTGTGCTGATAAACCGCAGCAACAAATTCATTACGCCCAACGGAACAACCGAAATTAAAGGCGGCGACAAGTTGCTGGTAATGACCGACAATATTATTGAGCTGGAGCAACTTAATAGTTGCCTGGGTATTCACGAAGTGTGAAATACAATAAATTTCTAACGAAGACAACTAAATAATTTCAAATCATCCACACAATATAGTTCACTCATGCAACTTACTGTTAAGCACGAGTGGGCTGGTAGAATGGCTAACCAGTCGCCTTCGCAAATAGTGTTGAAAAAAACGGTATTACTCCCTTTAATAACACCATGTTCCTGCGATACTGACTGCAAAAAAACGTTTTCAATAGGATTCGTCCACGTATTGTCGTTGTTCAACCTGCAAACAGCACCAAAGGAAACCTCTCCCGATTGTTGAATATATGTATCTTTTGATAAATGCACAGCACCGCCCCAAATTACTGCTCTGTTTTCGCTCGGATAAACTGCATTTACCGGGCAGGCCAATGCAACTGCAATGGATTCAACGTCACAAACCCCATGCGATGCCTGTTGCATATCGAAAAACACAAAATTGCCCGGACGTAACTCATCGACACCCCGAAAAACAGAGGCCAGAGTGCTTGTTGGAGTATCGCCATACGACACCATTAAATTGGGAAAATGTGTTACCCATCGCCTTTTAAGCTCTTCTAAAACACCTATGGCTTGGCCATTTAGTACCTCAATTTCTAACGGCTTTACATTATACGAATGCCCTGCATGGGAAAGAAAACCAGAAAACGAGAGGTTACTTCTACTATTTATATAATCTATTACGTCGGCAATTTGCTTGTGGTCGTTCATATTAAACCCGCTTCTACCTTGCCCCGTATCAATTTCTAACATAATTGAAACGTTTCCCGTTACATGTTGAGCTACCTGCTTGGCTCCATTTACAGTTGAAGTAATGAGAGTTAATTTTACTTCGTTCGCGAGTAAATTAATGTGTTCGAATTGACTTGGCGACGGGGGGATTGCCAGCAGAATATCTTTCCAACCATCGGATGCAAAATACTGAGCCATAGGTACCGATGAAACAGCTATTCGATCGACTCCGTAGGTTCGGAACCAACGACCAACCTCAGCGCTCTGATGGGTTTTAAAGTGAGGGCGGAGAACCACACCAAGTTTATGGGCCTTTTCGACCATAAACTGAATATTTGCAAGACATTTTGCCTTGTTAAGCAGCAGAGTAGGTTTATTGAAAGGCAACATTATTTAAACCTCAATTGTAAGTCCATCGTAGGCCAACATAACATTTTCGGGTAAGTTTTTCTGTACCAATTGGTATAAGCCCATTTGATGGCTAATGTGAGTAATGAAAGCTTTTCGGGGGCTCAGCTCGGAAATTAATTTGAGTGCTTCGGGGAGTGAAAAATGTGAAATGTGTTTTTGCTGTCTCAATGCACCCACAACTAAAAACTTACACCCAACAAGTTTCTCCTTTTCCTCTTCCGATATAAAGTTGACATCGGTAAGGTATGCAAAGTCGCCAATTCGAAAGCTGTATACAGGCAATTTATTGTGAAAAGCCCTAATAGGAATAATTTTAACTCCCATAACGTTGAACGGTTGACCCTCAATTGGGTAAAGCACTAATTCGGGGGCTCCCGGATATTTCTCCTCCTCAAAAACATACGAAAAATGGCACTTCAGAGCCTCATGCACTCTCGTCTCTGCCCAAATGTTCATAGGTTTCTGCATTAGGTAGTTGAAGGCTCTAACATCATCAAGCCCCGCAATGTGGTCGCGATGCTCATGGGTAATTATAATGGCATCGAGGGTTTTAACCCTAGCCCTGAGCATTTGCTGACGAAAATCGGGGCCCGCATCAATAAGGATGTTTGTTCCGTTGCTTGAAACCAATGCCGATGTTCGAAGGCGCTTATCGCGCAAATCGGCAGACTGGCAGTTGGGACAAGGGCATGCAATAACGGGTACGCCCTGCGAAGTTCCAGTGCCTAAAAAAGTTATGGTCACTTTACGCGTTTTTAGTTTGTAACGATTTTATTGACAAAAAGATAAGATAAAAAAGTACCATTACGGCTAGTACAGCCGAAGGGATAGTTGCTTCCTTTCCAAAAAGGGTTAGGGAAGTAAAAACAGAGAAACCAGAACTTTTTATGGTTGCAAGCATATTTTGCGTTAACCTAATTGATGGTTCAACCTTAAATTTTTTTGCTAAAAATTCATATGCTATTCCCAATCCGAAAAGGCCAATGAAAAGAACAAAACCCACAAGAAGCAACTTTTTGGGGTCGTCATAAACCACATCGCGATTAAGGCCAACCGCTACAAAAATTAGAAATGCAAACCCCCAATCGACCACTTTACCTCTAACACGTTGAATAATTGGAAACCAATATTTGACTCGAAGCAGCTGGGCAATCAGCAAGGGGAATACAACAAGTTGCAGCATGGTAATAAATAAATCGAGAGGTTTAATCCCTTTGCTCCCGGCAAATACCTCGACCAAAACGGGTGCAAAAAAAATGGAAGCCAAAAATGCTGCTGAAACTCCTATAATTGCATAATTTACATCGCCCTTCAGAATATATGAGAATGGGATTATGGCAACGCCTGGGGGTGCTGCAACAATAACTACAAAACCGTAAAAAAGGTCGTCGGAAGGCATTAAAATCCAGGCTAATGTAAGTAAAACGAACCCAAATAGGAAGTAGTTAAGCGCAATACCTGCAAAAAAGGGAACTACCACTTTGCGCAGCGAATTAATTACAGCGAAATCGAGCCCTGTGAGCGAAAATGTCATTGTTAAAGCTAAGGCAATAATAGTGTAGGATTTTAACATTTCGGCATAACCTCCAAAAGTTAAACCTGCAATAACAGCAAAAACCAGTATAGAATTTCGGTTTAGAAGAATAATCCTAATTAATCTCATAGCATGTGGTTGACAAGCCAAATATAGCATCATTTTTCGAACCGCTAGTTAGAATAATATCCCTAACTTTAAGCCAAAAATGTTAGGCAAACTTTTCCTGATACCAACTACTCTTGGCGGAGAAAATATAAATGATGTAATACCCGCTAATGTAATTGATAAAACCCGTGAAATTGACCATTTCATTGTTGAAGACATCCGTACAGCTCGCCGCTACCTATCGAAACTAAAACCCATTATACCTATAAGCGAAATTCAGTTCTTCGAACTGAACGAGCATACAACACAAATACAAGCTGAAAAGTTGATAGCCCCATTGCTCCAGGGCAAATTGGTTGGTCTCCTTTCCGAAGCAGGCGTTCCGGCTGTAGCCGACCCAGGGTCGAACATTGTTGCCCTAGCACACAGAATGGGGATTGAAGTAATACCCCTTACGGGGCCCAGCAGCATTCTGATGGCCGTTATGGCCGGCGGATTATCGGGTCAGAACTTTGCGTTTGTTGGGTACCTGCCCGTTCAACAGCACGAAAGAGAAAAGCGCATACGGCAACTCGAACTGCGATCGCGCGAAGAGCGGCAAGCTCAATTCTTCATTGAAACCCCTTACCGTAATAACCAAATGCTCCAGTCGCTTGCAGATGTATTGGCACCACGTACATTGGTAACAGTTGCCTGCGACCTTACGCTTCCTTCACAATTTATTTCTACCCGTAAAGCAGCCGACTGGAAAAAAGAAATGCCCGACCTGCATAAAAGGCCAAGCATTTTTGGTATTATGCAGCAATAGTTACTATTTTTTACTTTCTTGCTGGGCTTTACTCAAAATCGATATTTCAAAAACCAGGGGGGTATATGGAAAAATGGATTGGGCCCCTGTAGCGCCATAAGCTTTCGAGCTGGGTATTAGAACTTTTGCAAAACTCTCGCGACGCATTTTCTTGAGAACTATTGAGAAACCATCGATATAGGATGCATCACCTATTTTAATGCTCATTGGCCGATAATCCTTATTGGCATCAAACATAAAATTAGCTCTTGCAACTGAATCGATATTTGTGTCGAAAACCCATCCATCGGTAAAACTGCCAATATAATTTACGCTATCTACTGTTTGGTTGGCCAAGTATAAATCGCCAAGCCCCTCATTCAGTTCAAGAAAATACACACCATCCATCAAAATGGTATCGGGAACGGGGTCGGGATGATAATAAGCCGCTAAAAACTGATCTATCATTTCCTGCTCATAAGCATCGGGGTTGGTAACCACTCTTTGCAGGTTAATATTATATATAACCGATGAGTAAGCTGGTAAATTTTTAAACGATTGGCTTCCCCATGCAAGTCGAGAGGGCATGATAAAAGTTGCCGTACCGCCCTGTTTCATAAGCGATAAGCCATCGGTTATGCCTGCCAACATGACGCTAGTTGTGCTTTTAAAACGAGTAAAGCGGGGCACGTATCGGGTTCGTCGGGCCCAAATCTCGTGGAGCTTGGCCAAGTCGGAATTGGAGGTTTCAAAAATATCGCCATCCAAGTTGGTGCCGGTATAATTGTACAAAACATAGTCGTCGGCTGCGGGACTATTGCCGTCACCCTGTGTATGAATTTTATAATAAACGCCTGAAGGAGTAACCGAATAATCGGAATAGTATAAACTAATAAAGGCTTGTAAACGAAGCATCTCATCGGCTTCGGTTTCATCAATTTCCCTTTCGCATGCGAACAACGCCAGGAGGCTAAATAATGCAATTGCAACTTTAAATCGGTTCATTCTTTTAATTATTAACTTTCAAACTATCGATTCGAACCTCACAAATTAGGGGTGTGTACGGATAAACCTCATCGTATTTCTGAGGGCCCGAAGTAAGGGGCGAAGGTAATAAAATAAATGCAACGTCGCCAACTTTTAACTTTGTTAAGCTAAGTACAAGGCCAAGCATTGTATTATTGGGTGTAAGGCTAAACAACTCATTTTGGTTTGCTGTTCGGTATACAAGCTCCCCGTTTAATTTTGAAATTTTGCACCATGCATAAACATTACCACCATTTGCAGGCACTTGATTTCCTGTTCCCTGAACCGTTAAGCCCAGCCAAAATCCTTCGTTGAAGTAGGCGAAATTTGGGCTCGCAGTGTTCAAATAATTAGCAATGCTTGCCATCTCAAGTTTTATGTTTGCATTACTAACGGAAACAATTTGAATATCGTATACCAAAGGCGACCATGCAGGTACGGGGCCAAATTCGTTGCCTCCAAAGCCAAGGTTCGATGCAAAGAGTACCTTTCCCTTCTGCTTCCCTCGGGCTAGCAACAGCCCTCTTTTTACACCTTCAACAAGGTTCCCAGTGCCTGCAACGGTTCGTATGGGACGAAAAGTGCGGAAAAGGGTATCGAGGTTATTGGCTAATGCAACCGACTTAATGTTAGTGTCGAATATTTGGTTACTTAATGTTTTAGCCACATACCAAAATTGCAGCGAATCGCCGGTGGCAACCTTGTAGCCGTAAGCTATTGAATCAATGGCATAGTATACACCATTTTCATATTTAAAATTGTATGAATTGCTCTTAAGAAACTGCTCAATGGTTGAATTTTGCTCAGCAACCATCTCGCTCTCAAGGTCCTTGGTACAAGAAATTGCTATAAGAAAAAGGATTAGAAGAGGAAGCCTTGTAATTCGAAAAATCATTTCAATCCGGGCTTAACATCAACAATTTCAACTTCAAAAATAACCGAGGTGAAGGCAGGCACAATGCCCGTGGTACTGCCACCCTGACCAAAAGCGAGGCTCGACGGGATAATAAAAAGCGACTTTTCGGATCTACGCATCATACCAATGGCCTCTTCGAGGCCGGGTATAACCTGCCATTTCTGTCCGTAAACGAAAACGAAGGGTTCGTTGCGCTTTCGGGTAGAGTCGAAAAATTTGCCATTAAAGAAACGCCCTTCGAAATGTACGGTAATAGTATCGCCCTTGGCTATTATATTCCCTGTACCATGCTGAACGGGAATATAATACATACCCGACCCGGTAGGTTCGAAGGCTAATGGTTGCCCTTCAAGATACTGTTTCAAAAGAACCTTTTCGTACTCGCCAAAGTCTTCGATCCACTTTAAAAAAGCTTCCTTCTCCTGAAGGTACTGCTTCTCGGTTTGAATTTCGAGCAAATTAATATCAACACGCATTAACGAACCGGGTTGAATGAATTGTGGTAAAGTTGTTTCGATGGTTTGAGAAAAGAAAGCATCGGCAGAGATGTAAAAAGTAGCACTATCGCCTTGCTCCATAAGCAAGAAGCATTCGTCTATTGACCCTGGGAATTGCGATTCGGAAAGTTGAAACTTTCGGGTTCCATGAAAAAATATTGAATCGGACAGGGTTCGATAAGCTACGCTAACAGTAATATAATCTTGAGGCGATGGTTTTACACGAGAGTCGCCCAGGGTAATCAACCTATAATGAATACCTGAATTGGATACAGAGTAACCCGGAAATAGTTTGGATTCATTACTACAAGAAGCAATGAACAGAATGATAAATAGGTAAATGGGCCAAAAATGGTACTTCATCGGTTGCTAGGAAGATACAGGTTGTAAATATAGGAAAAATTAGTTCTTAACAACAACATTTATTACACGAACATCATAAACAATAATTGACCGAGGTGGAATTTTATTCAGATCGCCAAGTAGCCCATGTGCCAAATGGGGGGGTAAAATAAATTTACCGCTCTGCCCAAGTTGCATAAGCAACACAGCCATTTCTAGGCCCGACTCAACACCTCCGTATCCAACAACAAACTCCTTGGGCTTTTGGCTTTTCGAAGTGTAGCAAATGGTGCCGTCGAGCAGAGATAATGTATATTCGAGGGTTACCACATCGCCATTTTTAATAGGTGTACCATTCCCTTGGCCCCATACCAAATAGTAAAGACCCGAACCATTTTCGGCCATACCTTTCAATTCGTGTCGATCTATATAAGCCTGAATAAGTTCTCTGTCCTTTTCAACCAGGGCCTGATTTACTTCCTGTAATGCTTTTTTGGTTTCTCCCAGTGGCATTCTATTATTTCGGCTGCCATCGAATTGGCACGAACAAAGCATTAGTAAAAAACAGCATAATAAAAGGGATTGAGTTTTCATAAGTTCAGCTGTTGGCTATATATTTCTAAGAGTTTTTCGAAACATGTCTCAGTATCGGTTAACGAAACGAACGATTTCCCCCCAGCAGCATTCTTATGGCCTCCGCCATTGAAATGCTTAAAACAAAAATCGTTTACCGAAAAGTTGCCCTTGGAGCGAAGTGACACCTTAATAAAACTCGAATTCTCGGTAAACAATGCCGAGAAAACAATTCCTTTTATTGAGAGCGGATAGTTTACCAACCCCTCGGTATCGCCAATGCTGTAATTGAAACGTTTCATTTCCTCCTTTGAAAGCGATATGAAAGCTGCCCGATGCTGCGGAAAAACCTTCATTTTTTCGCTCAATGCGAAACCCAATAGGCGCATTCGCCCTTCGGAGAAAGTGCTGTAAACTTGCCTCTGAATGTCTTCAATGTTAACGCCAGCCTCAACAAGTTTCCCAGATATTTCGAATGTTCTGGGCGATGCTATGGCATAACTGAACGAGCCCGTATCGGTCATTATTCCTACAAAAATACTCACAGCAGCGTTATAGGAAATAGGTTTATTGCCCAATAATGCACAGCCCAATTCGTAAACCAATTCGGCTGTTGAACTTACATTAATGTATGAAAACTCAATATCGAATGGGCTTTCGGGGCTGGGGTGGTGATCAACGAGTACTCTTCTTGCCTTCGACCTTTCGAATGACTCGGCCATATCTTCAAGCCTACGGGCACCATTATAATCGAGAGAAATAATGAGGTCCGCATTCTGCAAATGGCTTTCAGCCATACTTCTCTGTTTCGAATAGATAATTATTTCGTTGGCTCCCGGAAGCCAAGCCAAAAAATCGGGGAAAGCATTGGGTACCAACATGGTTGATGCAATACCCATTTCTTTTAATACGAAATGCATGCCAAGCAGCGAACCCAGAGCATCGCCATCGGGGTTGTGGTGGGTTGTGAGCACTACACGGCCCGAGTTGTGAAGCAGCTGCCTGAAAGAATTAGTTTTTTCGTTAAAATTGAATAAATTCATAATTTTCGAATAGTTTTTCAAAGGTAATGAAAAAGAATAACGAAAAAAAAGCTACATTGTAGTGTTAAAGATAACCTAATGTACCATTGTATGAGCATTACACGAACCTTTGCCATGATAAAGCCCGATGCCATTGCGCACAATTACATGGGCGAAATACTAACCGATATAATTAAAGGCGGTTTTACTATTAGGGCAGTTAAAATGACCCATTTGAGCCTTCGAGAAGCTAAAAGATTTTATGCTGAGCACGAAAGTAAAGAATTTTTCGAAAGGCTAACTCGCTTTATTAGTTCAGGGCCCATAGTTGCTTTAATTTTAGAAAAAGAGAATGCCGTTGAGGATTTTCGAAAATTGATTGGAGTTACCGACCCTCTAAAAGCAGCCGATGGAACCATTCGAAAAAAGTTTGCAAAGGATACAACGCATAATGCAGTACATGGGGCCGATAGTGATACCAGCGCAAAAAGGGAATGGACATTTTTCTTTGCCGAAAGGGAAATTGAGTAGCCGAGCTATTCTTTCAACAGCAGCTCCTTTACAACCTGGCTGCCAACAAAATCGTTAATGTTTTTCACTATGCGGCTGCGGTGCATCATGAGTTCGCTGCGCAGCACCGATGAGCTGAGGTGCACTAACATAATTCCTTTACCCTTAAATTGCACCGAACGGGTAAACCCAGCAATATTGGGACCCATTACCTGCGGCCAGGCGCTTATGGCTCGCGATTCGAGCACCTTTTGCGAGAGTTTGAAATTATCCAGAAACTCATCGATGGCCTTCGAGAGGCTAACTATTTCGTTCCTGGATTTCATGCTACATTGGTTTCTATGGGTTTCACTTCGCCACCCTCCACATCAAAAAGGGTGTAATTACCTCCTATTTGTTCTAAAATACTATTAAGCCTATTCTTATTGGCATCGGTAATAAAAATCTGTCCAAACCCATTGTGTGCTACCAGCATTATGAATTGTTGAACTCTAAGGGGGTCTAGCTTATCGAAAATATCGTCGAGAAGCAGTATTGGCTTCACTGATAAAATGCTGCTCATATAACTGAATTGGGCCAATTTCAGAGCTATTAAGTACGATTTTTGTTGACCCTGCGAAGCTTCTCGCTTCAAAGCCTGACCGTTGAATTTGAATATAACATCGTCCTTATGAATGCCCCTGGTTGTATATTGCAAAATCCGGTCTTTTTCGAAAGACTGTTCAAGAAGAGCATCGAGAGATTTTTCGTGTAGGTGTGAAGAATAATCAATAGACACCTCTTCGGTTCCTCCAGATATTTCGGTATAATACCTCTGAAAATAGGGCGTTAAAAGGTTAGTAAACTCCAACCTTTTTTCGTAAATGGGGGCAGCCAAAGCGCTCATTTGCTCATCAATAACCTCTAACAGGTCGTAGTTTGATGCGTCGAACCCAATGCCTCCCTTTAGCATTCTGTTTCTATTTAATAGCAACTTGTTGTATCTCATTAACTTGTCGAGATAATCCTTATCGTACTGCGAAATAACTGTATTCAGAAACTTCCTACGCTCCTCGCTTCCCTCAATAATAAGAGCATTGTCGGCCGGAGAAATGGAAACTACAGGTAAAAAGCCAATATGGTCGGCCAAACGCTGGTACTCCTTTCCGTTCCTTTTAAAAACTTTCGATTCGTTACGCTGAACAGCGCAGTATATATTCTCTTCCTCCCCTAACCTATTGTATAATCCCTGAATTACAAAAAACTCTTCGGTATGATTAATATTCTGAAAATCGATGGGGTTCAAACTACTTTTACACATGGAAAGGTAATACAAAGCATCGAGCAGGTTGGTTTTACCCTGCCCGTTATTACCCACAAAGCAGTTCATTTTGGGGTTAAACTCCACATCGAGCTGCCGGTACGATTTAAAATTAATGAGCGAAAGTTTTCTTAAAATCATCTTTACTATAATATCTGTTACAAAGGTAATTGAAAAAGGGGCTAAATGAAATTGAAAACTTGAGCAATTATGAAAGTTCTCGAAAGTATAATCAAATACAGATATTTCAATAAACAAAATTTCGAATAGCCTGTTTATTCTGTAAAATGGAGCAATTTAAATCAATGTTAAGATTAATAGTTTTAATTATAATTTTATTAAACTCATTTCATGGCGCTATGAGTCAGGTTAATAATGAGAACAAGCCGTTAAGTAAAGATGAGTTAAAACGAAGGCTCAGCCCTATGCAATATTTTGTTACTCAAGAAAAGGGTACTGAAAGGCCTTTTACAGGTGAGTATTGGAACTTTTTTGGCAGCGGAACTTACCATTGCATTTGCTGCAATGTTCCACTTTTTGAGTCGGATTCAAAATTTCAATCCAGCTGTGGCTGGCCCAGTTTCTTCGATTCGAAATTTGTTGAGTACATCGACCTCAAGCCCGACAAGAGCTATGGTATGATTCGAACCGAAGTGCTATGCAAGAATTGCGGAGCCCATTTGGGGCACATATTCAACGATGGCCCAAAGCCAACAGGCCTTAGGTATTGCATTAATTCTGCATCCATTCGATTTGAAGAGAAACAAAAGCAAAAGAAAAAATGAAACCAGAAGTATACAGAATAGCTCTCTTTCCCCTCAACATTATTGTGCTTCCCGGCGAAGAGGTACCTTTGCGCATTTTCGAACCACGGTACAAACAGCTAATTGCCGAATGCGAGGACACAGGTATGCACTTTGGCATTCCCTATGTCGACTCGAATGGGCATACCAACCTTGGAAGCCAGGTTGAACTGGTAAGGGTTGTTGCCCGAAACGAAAACGGCAATAGCGTTGTATTAATTCGAGGTGTGAACCTTTTTTACCTGCGTAATTTCGAAGAGGAACTCCCTCACAAACTTTATGGAGGTGGCGTTATTGAACCTCTTAACCATTCGTACCAAACTACGAATAATCAATTAGCAGTGCTGATAAAAAAGCTCAAACTGAACTTGAGCGATACTTTTGGTACGCTTATTACCGATTCATCAATCAATATGCTCGATATTGCAAAGGCACTCATGCTCAATTCGGCACAAAAGTACAAGTTCCTACTTCTGAAGGACGACAGCCAACGCGAAAAATTTTTGATTAACCGATTGCTGCTACGAGAGTTTATACAAAAACAGGAATCGAATTTGCAAAACAATTTTCACCTTAACTGAGGTTACTCATTGTTTTCGATGTAGGATATGGCACTATCAATGTTTGACTTTTCTTGTGCCCAAGGCCAAAAAGGTACAAAATGGTATCGCTCATCGGGGTTGAACAGATCCCTTTCGGGCCAATCGTTCATACGTTGAAATGCCCGCGACACGAACCGGTCCACTTCATATGGAAATTTAGCTCCCGACCAAGGGCTGCTGTTGAGTAGAAAAACATACTGTAACCCATCTATTCGCGATAGCACCATAGCCGAAGTGCCAGCAAATGAGCCGGTTCTCCATTTATTGCCATTGGGCGAAACATTTTTCCAACCCAAGGGAGACAAACCAGTTTCTTTTGTTTCCAATAGTTGAACCGATTCGGGTTTTAGCAACTGGTGGTTTTTTTCATCCTCAAGGGCCATTACAAAACGCATAAGGCTAACCGATGAAAGGACCCAGCCACCTGCCCCCCCCAGAGTACGAATATCGTTACCCCCTCTCGATTTCAAAAGCATTTGTGCCGATCCATCGTAAGCAGGAACAGCCGTAGCATCGGAAACCTCGTAGTAACGTACCTCGTTATCGTACCTTAAACTATCGAAGTTTTGAGCCATATGTGCATCGGTGATGCCCAACGGGATAAAAAGTGCTTGCTTCACAAATTCGTCGTATGGCATACCAGAAACAGTTTCTATTACTTTTTCGGCAAGCAAATAGCCAAAATTATTGTATGCACTATGTGTACCCGGATTAAAATGCATTCGTTTCGAAAGCACAAATTGTATAATATCGTCTTTTGATATAGGCAATTCTTTATTGAGTTGGCGCGCAATTTTATCGGGCATAAAAAGTTGATCGCCCCAACGTGTAGTCCAACCAGCCGAATGGTTCAGCAGCATTTTAACAGTTACCTGCTCGGCACGCTTGTCTAAATAGTTCGTGTACAAGGAGTCCTTAAGGATTCCCTCGTTGCCAAACACCTTCGAGTCGAGTGAGAGGCTTCCCATTTCCACTAATTTAATTACCGCTACTGCAGTAATGAGTTTTGAAACGCTCGCAACTCTGAACAGGTGGTAAGGCTCGGTTCGAATTTTCTCTTCCCTATTGGCGTAACCATAGCCCTTGGCATAAATTAATTTGCCCTCGCGGGCAATGGCAACCGAGGCCCCAACCAAACCCCACTTACTCATGAAGCGTTCAACCTGCGTGTCGAAATTCTTAAACTCATCGGTTTCCGAAACGGAGTTGGTAATTTTTACTAAAACCGGCATTATACTGGCACTGGTGGCCGAAGGTTTAGTATGTTTTGTGGAACTGAAAAAGAATAAACTAAGAAGCGAGAAAATAAGAATAAAGAATAAAACCAATGAGAAGCGCAACACTATTCGTTTAACATTATTCATTTTCAGCCACATTTAGGCAACAAAACTAATATCAACAAAACAAAAATCAAAATCAATTTGCGATTAGTTGCTTTTTTATTCGTAAAAAAACATCCTTCGCTTAATATTTATGGATGATTTAGGTGTATTATAACTTGAATTTTTTCCCTTGCCAAGTATCGTTTTCGGTCATTAACCGTTCAAACCGGATTAGAAGTTGGTCGGTTCGTAATTTGCCCCACTGAGGTGCTACCAACGAGGGTGGTGGCGCTTCGCTTGTTAACCTTTCAATAATTAAATTAGGGCGTAACCGCTCAACAATTCCCATGAGCAATTGCAGGTATTCGTCGATACTATAGAACTTGAATGCTTCAGGATACAATTGGTACTCTGCTTCCATTAAAGTATTTCTAATAATCTGTAACTGGTGGAACTTAACAGTATTGATGGGTAAAATATTTAATTGCTGAACCATAACATCAATATCGGAAATGGTTTCACGGGGCAAACCAATAATGAAATGCGCTCCCACACCAATGCCCCGCTGGGCCGATTCGCGAATTGCCCAAACCGATTGCTCAAAGGTGTGTCCCCTATTAACTCGCGAAAGGGTTTGGTTGTTGCAGGTTTCTACTCCATACTCAATGCTCACGTAGCGGCTCTTGGCCAAATGAGCAAAAAAGTCGAGCTTTTCTGCGTCTACGCAATCGGGACGGGTACCCACAATTATACCTACAACATTGGGAAATGCCAATGCCTGCGCATAAATTTCTTTCAATTCGGATAGGGATGCATAGGTATTGGAATATGCCTGAAAGTAAGCTATGTACTTCTCGGCTCTCCGGTAACGGGTTTCGTGGAATTCAATGCCCTCGGCAAGTTGCTGGGATATGGGTTTATTTGGCTTGCAATAGCTGGGATTAAACGATTCGTTATTACAGAATGTGCAGCCTCCTAGTCCAACACGCCCATCGCGATTAGGACACGTAAAACCCGCATCGATGGTGAGTTTCTGAACTCGTCCACCAAAGGTTTTTCGAATGTAGCTGGTGTAACTATAGAATCGTCTATTATCGCCCCATGGGAAAGCCATACTTGCACTTTAGAGTGCAAATTTAGGGAAAGGAAAACTAATTCTTGATAGTCTGAGTAGTTCTTATAAAAAAATGGCTACTTCAAATGTAAAATCGAAATAGCCACAAAGTGTTATAAAAAATATGATTGTCCGCTTTGGTTTCTAAAATATATTCTTGATTTTCTTCATTTACCCCAACCCAAAAGGAGCGAGGAAAATCAAGTTGTTCCCTCCAGGGCAAGGGGTAAACAAGTTGATTTTCTGAGCGATATGATTTTGTTAGGAATCAATGCGGATACTCATTTATTATTTTATATAAAAACAGCAGTTTAGGGTATTGGTTCATCGAAAGGGTGTTTTAAATCATTGCCAAATGGGCAGAATTTCCTTACATAATTCAACTTTTCTTGCTTAATTGCTGACTAATTGTAAGCGATATGTTTTAAAATATGTTTAAAATATGACTTTTTACCTATCGCATCTCGCTATAAATCATTACTTTTGAATGTTTCATTTTCAAAATACAACTAACTGATAATCAAATAACATCAAATTAAAATGATTGTACTTGTTCTGAACTGCGGCAGTTCGTCAATTAAGTTCCAGGTAATTGACATGTGCGAAAAAGAAAAACTTTTAGCCAAAGGAATTGTTGAGCGCGTGGGTTTAACCGACGGAATTCTTACCCTTAAGCCTGAAGGTAAGGATAAATACGAAACGGTTCGCGACATACCCGACCATACTGTTGGTATAAACCTAATTTTAGAGGCATTGGTTAACCCTATCCACGGAGTAATTTCGAGCCTCAGCGAGATTAAGGCTGTAGGACATAGGGTAGCGCACGGAGGCGAATTCTTTACCGAAAGCACCCTGATAACCGACAAGGTAAAGTATGAAATTGAGAAATGTATTGAGCTGGCACCGCTTCATAACCCGGCCAATCTGAAGGGTATCCTTTCCATGGAGCAGCTGCTTCCCGGCGTGCCTCAGGTTGCTGTTTTCGATACATCGTTCCACCAAACCATGCCAAATTACTCGTACCTATACGCTCTGCCATACGAGTATTACGAAAACTTTAAAATTCGTCGTTACGGGTTCCATGGCACAAGCCATAAGTTTGTTGCCAATAAAGCTTGCAAAATTCTTGGAGTTGATTTCAATTCCCAGAAAATAATTTCGTGCCATTTGGGCAATGGAGCTTCTATTGCTGCCATTAAAAATGGCAAGTCGGTTGACACATCGATGGGGCTCACCCCTGTAGAGGGTCTGATTATGGGAACCCGTTGCGGCGATATTGATCCGGGCATATTGCTGTATATAGCCGACAAGGAAAATTTGAACCTCAAGGGCGTTAACGACCTAATTAACAAGAAGAGTGGTGTAATGGGCATTTCGGGGCTTTCGTCGGATATGCGCGATTTAGAATTGGCCGCCGAAAAGGGCAATGAGCGCGCCCAATTGGCACTCGACATGTACTACTACCGTGTTAAAAAGTACATTGGTTCCTATGCTGCAGCCATGGACGGAGTCGACCTTATTATCTTCACTGGAGGTATAGGTGAAAATGATAGCATTCTTCGTGAAAACGTTGGAACTTCGCTTCATTTCATGGGTGTTGATTTCGATGCGGAAGGGAATAAGGGTGTGAGAGGCAAGGACAAACTGCTCACCAAACCCGAATCGAGGGTTAAAGTAATGGTAATTACTACCAACGAGGAACTGGTTATTGCTTCCGATACCGCTGTAATTGTAGCCCATGCCAAGAAGGAAGGCCTTTGCTAATTGAAAACAACTTAAAATAGAAAACTATGTCTATCACAAAACTCGACCAACTCTTCGAAGTAGTAAAGAGCAAACCCAAAAAACGCCTCGTTGCGGCATACGCTAACGACGACCATACCATTGAAGCCGTTAGTATGGCTGTTGACATGGGCATTGTTGATGCAACCCTTGTAGGCGACGAAGCAACCATTAAAAAAGTATGCGCTTCGCACAATATTGATCTAGCTAAATTTCGCATTGTTCAGGAAAACGATGAAATGAAAGCAGCCAACAAGGCAGTAGAACTTATAAATAAAGGCGAAGGCGATGTACTTATGAAAGGGCTTGTGAGCACCGATAAGTACATGCGTGCCATTCTGAACAAAGAAACAGGATTAGTGCCACCAAAGGGAGTTCTAACGCACGTTACCGTAGTTCAGGTTCCAACATACCACAAATTATTAGTGGTTGGAGATGTGGCAATTATTCCTGCACCCGACCTTGCACAAAAAATTGCCATAACCAATTTTCTTATACAAACGGCTCACTCCCTTGGAATTGAAAAACCAAAGGTGGCCCTCAATGCTGCGACAGAACAAATGTCGGCAGGAATGCAAGCCTGCATCGATGCTGCAATTATTTCGAAAATGGCCGACAGGGGTCAAATCAAAGGGGCATTTGTTGATGGACCACTAGCGCTCGACGTAGCCATCGATAAGGAATCGGCCGAAATTAAGAAAGTTTCTGGAGGAGTTGCCGGCGATGCCGACTGTATTCTTTTCCCCAACATTGAAAGCGGCAACGTGTTCTTTAAAGCATGTACCAAATTGGCAAAAGGTGAACTAGGTGCTATGGTTATGGGCGCAAAAGTTCCCTGCGTGCTTACATCGCGCGGCGACAGCGTTCAATCAAAAATGTACTCCATTGCCCTTGCAGCCAATGCTGCAAAATAAATAACCAAAAAACACAAATGACCATGGATGAATATCTAATTTTGGCCATTAACCCTGGGTCTACATCGACCAAAATTGCTGTTTACCAGAATAGCAAGTCAATATTTCTTCGCACTCTTCGTCACCAAACCGACGAGCTTAAGCCATTCAAACGAATTACCGATCAGTTTGAATTTCGTAAAAGAATAATTCTTGAAGAACTGAAAGCAGTTGATATTGATATTAATAAACTTTCGGCAGTAGTGGGTCGTGGAGGTTTAATAAAACCCATCGAATCGGGTGTATACGGTGTAAACGAAAGAATGAAAGAGGATTTAAAAGCGAGCATAAGGGGTGAACATGCCAGCAACTTAGGGGCACTAATCGCCGACAATATTGCTCAAAGCATTCCCAATGCCAAAGCATACATTGCCGACCCCGTAGTAGTTGATGAACTGCAGGATGTTGCCCGCATATCGGGCCACCCAAAGTTCGAAAGGGTTTCCATTTTTCATGCATTGAATCAAAAAGCCATTGCACGCCAGTATGCAAAAACCCTCGATAAAAAGTATGAAGAACTGAATATAATTGTGGCCCACTTAGGGGGCGGCATTTCTGTAGGTGCACATTGCAATGGCAAAGTTATCGATGTAAATAATGCTCTCGATGGTGAAGGACCCTTCTCGCCAGAAAGAGCTGGAACCGTTCCTGCCGGACAGCTTGCCAAACTTTGCTTTAGCGGAGAATTCACCTATGAACAGGTAAAAAAAATGCTTACCGGCGAAGGTGGATTGGTGGCTCATGCCAATACCAACGATGCCTACGAAATTGAAATGAAAGCCAAAGCAGGCGACAAGAAAGCCATTCTGCTTCAAGATGCTATGGCTTACAATGTTGGCAAATGGATTGGCCAAATGGCCACAGTGCTGAAAGGCAAAGTAGATGGTATAATTCTTACCGGTGGCATTGCTAACAACCCCTATTTAGTTGAATATATTAAGGATATGGTTGGTTTCATTGCACCAGTTGCTGTTTACCCGGGTGAGGATGAAATGCAGGCATTAGCAATGAATGCTCTTATGGCACTACGTGGCGATGTTTTGCCTAAAGAGTACAAGTAAAAGTTATAAAACTAATTCAAAAGCCCGACTATCGGGCTTTTTTTTTGTATATTGCATCCAAAACCATTAACCTATGAAAAGAATTGTATTTCTCAATCTCATTCTATTTGCCATTATTATTGGCTGTAACCCAAATGCTGGAAGTAATTTGAACTCCAGTTCGAAACTAGAGGGAAAGCTGCCCCAGCCCTCATTGAAGGGTAAAATGAGTACCGAAGAGGCTATTTACAAACGGGCTTCGGTTAGGCTTTTTCAGAATCGCCCAGTAAGCATTGAGAACATTTCGCAACTGCTCTATGCTGCTCAGGGCATATCGCACAGCTACGGAGAGCGCCAGTTTCGAACGGCCCCTTCGGCTGGAGCAACCTACCCTTTAGAAACTTATCTCTTCACACCAAGCGGCGTATATAAATACAATCCACTTGAACACTCGCTCAGCAGGTTATTCGAAGATGATAAAAGAAGTCAACTGTCGGAAGCGTCGTTAGGCCAAACTGCTGTAAGCAGTGCACCAGTAGTAATACTGTTCACTATGGTTCAGGAGCGCACCGAGAAGCGGTATGGCGAAAGGGCATTCCGTTACATTTGCATGGAAGCAGGACATGCAGCACAAAATCTTCACCTTCAGGCAGTCGCCCTAGGCTTATCGTCGGTTCCGGTTGGTGCTTTTTACGATGAGCAAGTTGCCGGGGTTTTGGGCTGCCCCAACAATGAGCATCCGCTTTACATTGTACCCATTGGGTACGAACAGGTTAAATAGAATGCAAAGGGGCATCTTGAAGTAAGATGCCCCTTTGCAATATTTATAAAACCTATCGCTTCAACACTTTTGCCATAGTTGAACCTATGTGAGCGGGCGATTCGACCACGTGAATACCGCACTCTGCCATAATACGCATTTTGGCTGCAGCAGTATCGTCGGAGCCACCAATAATAGCCCCAGCATGGCCCATTCTGCGGCCTTTCGGTGCAGTTTGGCCAGCAATAAAACCAACCACCGGCTTTTTGCAGTTCTTTTTAATCCAATATGCTGCTTCGGCCTCCATGGTTCCTCCAATTTCGCCAATCATTACAATTCCTTCCGTTTCCGGATCGTTGGCAAAAAGCTTTATGGCATCGAGGGTAGTAGTACCCACAATAGGATCGCCACCAATTCCAATACATGTCGACTGACCCAATCCTATTTTTGTAATCTGGTCTACCGCCTCATAGGTTAAAGTGCCCGAACGAGATACAATACCTATAGTGCCCTTCTTATGAATAAAACCCGGCATTATACCAATTTTGGCTTCGCCAGGAGTTATAACCCCCGGGCAATTGGGCCCAATTAATCGAACCTTTTCGAAACCTTCGAGATAATGCTTTACCCTAACCATATCGGCAACGGGGATGCCCTCTGAAATACATACAATAACTTCAATTTGTGCGTTGGCCGCTTCCATAATGGCATCGGCAGCAAACGAAGGTGGCACAAATATTACCGATACGTTTGCACCAGTTGCTGCAACACCCTCGGAAACCGTGTTGAAAACTGGCAGTCCCAGATGAGTTTGCCCACCCTTACCGGGAGTTACGCCACCTACCACTTTAGTTCCATAATCAATCATTTGGGTTGCATGAAAGGTTCCCTCGCTGCCAGTAAAACCCTGCACTAAAACCTTGGAGTGTTTATTAACCAATACGCTCATTTGAAATAATTTATATTGATATTATACGTTGTTTAGCTCTCAATAATTGTTGTAAAACATCTTCAAAACTAGCAAAAAAAAAGCAATGGTAGCTTATATTTCGTAACTTGAATTTCATAAAAAGTTAACCCTAACAAACCTAACCCAAACACAACTAAATTGTTATGGAAAAGATTGGCATTAAACTCGAGAACTTAGGAAAAATTTTTCCCGATGGATGGACCGAAGAACAGAGGGCCAAGGGGAAAACCCTGTTTCTGAAACGGCTTTCGGAACTGGCACACAAGCACTATATGGGAAAAATTCAGGTTGTTCCCAAAGTACCCGTTCCGGGTTTTAACTGGTTCAATGTATGGTATACGCCTGGCGTATCGAAAATATCGACCAATATTCGCGACAACAACGATGCCTCTTTTGAACTTAGCAACAGGGGCAACCTAGTGGCCGTTGTAAGCGACTCGACACGCGTTCTGGGCGATGGCGATTGCACCCCTCCCGGTGGTCTTGGTGTTATGGAAGGAAAAGCATTCCTAATGAAATACCTCGGAGGTGTCGATGCTGTTGCGCTATGCGTTGATAGCAAAGACAAGAATGGTAAAAACGACCCTGATAAAATTATTGAATTTGTTAAAATGTGCCAGCACAGTTTTGGTGCTGTTAACCTCGAAGACATTTCGCAGCCCAATTGCTTCAGGGTCCTCGACGTTCTTCGCGAGGAGTGCGATATCCCTGTTTGGCACGACGATGCACAGGGAACGGCCTGCGTAACACTTGCGGGTCTTATAAATGCTCTCAAACTTGTGAACAAAAAGATTCAGGACGCTAAAATTGTTCTATTTGGCGCAGGGGCCTCCAACACTACCATTGCCCGCTTGCTCATTGCCGATGGTGCCAACCCTAAGAACTTGATTATTTTCGATTCGCAAAGTTCGCTTCACCTCGGACGTAAAGACATAGAAGACGACAAACGTTTTTACCGCAAATGGGAACTTTGCCAAACTACAAACCCCAACCGCATTGAAACCATGGCCGACGCCTGCAAAGGTGCCGATGTGCTGATTGCCCTTTCCACTCCTGGCCCCGACACTGTTAAACCCGAATGGATTGAAGGCATGGCCTCAAAGCCTATTGTTTTCCCATGCGCCAACCCTGTTCCCGAAATTTACCCTTATAGGGCCAAGGAAGCAGGTGCATACATTGTGGCAACTGGCAGAGGCGACTTCCCAAACCAAATCAACAATTCACTTGGATTCCCGGGTATTTTAAAAGGTGCACTTCTGGTTCGAGCCCGAAAAATTACCGACAACATGGCCATTGCTGCTGCTCATTCGCTTGCAAACTATGCAGAAAAGAATGGGATTCATCCCGAAAAAATTGTTCCTACCATGGACGAGGCCGATGTGTTTCCCATTGAAGCAGCCGATGTTGCCATGCAGGCTATAAAAGATGGTGTAGCACGAATTCAAATGACTTGGGATGAAGCATATAAGGCGGCTAAAAAGGACATTGAGTATTCGCGTTCGCTCACCAATTCGCTATGCGAAAATGGCTTTATTTCGTCGCCCCCATTAGAAATGATGCAAAGTGCACTAGATTACACTATAAAGCAGATTGAGGGTTAAAATTTTTCTTGTTACTTTGAAAGGCGGTTCATTTCGAATCGCCTTTCTTGTTTTAACTTTATCAATTTTTATTTATATTATTTATTATGAACATTTTACGCATTAGTATATTTAGTTTTATCATTTTGGTTTCATGCACAGGTGCAAAAAATATTTCGAAAACCATCGACGAGGTTACGTACGCATATCAAAGCGGTAATTACGAAAAATCGTTGCAATTGAGCCATGAAGCCATTGAAATACAGGAGGCTAAGGGTAAAAACTCCGATGGTAGACTACATTTATACGCTGGGCTCTCTGCGTGGGAACTGAAACAAACAAATCAAGCAATAATGTATCTCGAAAAGGCAAAACAAACTCCTAACATGAGTTCGAAAGGGTACTTTGTTTTGGCCCAAGCCTACCTTCAAATCGACAACCTTTCGAGAGAAATTAGCAATTTAGAAGAATTCCTAGAAAAGTTTCCGAATGGAGCCGAAATTGAGAATGTACACCTGCAATTATTTACTGCATATGTAAAAAGCGCCAACTGGGAGCAGGCCAATTCATTGTGGATAAAACTTACCGAAGCTGAAAAAAAACAGATGACTTTTCAGATACAGTACCTGAAGGTTTGCAAAAACCTTAACCTAAGCGATGAACAAGAAAGGGTAGCCGCATCCATTCTTCAATCCGACAAGAAAAATGTGGATGCCCTTGAAGTACTGGCCAATAAGTACTTTTGGCTGGCTGAAAATAGGTACCAGACCGAAATGAAGGCATACGAAAAGAATAGAACCAACAAGCAGTACAGCCAACTGCTAAAGGCACTGGAATCGATAAATGAAAACTTTAAAATTTCGCGCGACTACTACCTACGACTCTGGGAAATAGAAAAAAACCCTAAGTACGCAACGTACTTAGGGAATATTTATTCTCGTTTCGACAATAAGGAGCGTGCCGAATACTTTTATCGGCAAGCTAAGCGGAACTAAGACATTGACGAAACTATCTGTTTAACAGTATTCACTTTTTCGTCGAGTAACTCACGGTTCTTGGCCTCAGCAATGAAGCGCAGATAGGGTTCTGTATTCGATGGGCGAATGTTGAACCACCAATCGGGAAACTCCACCCGATATCCGTCGAAATCGTAGGAAGCAGTAGGTGCTTCATGAGCTGTAAAATGGTTTCGTACAGCATCCATCGCTCCCCTTTTGTTTTCGATTCGGAAATTAATTTCGCCCGAGTTGGCATAGGTTTCAATCCGGGCAATGAGCTGCGATAGGGTAACGCCTTCCCTTTTAAAGCGGCTAATTACATTCAGTATGATTAAACAGGCCAAAAGCCCCGAATCGGAATAGTAGAAATCGCGGAAATAGTAGTGACCAGCCAATTCACCTCCAAAAATTCCATCTATTTCACGCAATTTATGAGCGGCAAATGCACGCCCTACACGCCATGTACGCATTTCGCCGCCCAGCGGTTTAAGGTACTCGCCCACTGCTTTGGAAGTTCGAATGTCCTGCAGTACAATTCCCTTCTCTCCTCTCTCTTCGAGAAAATAGTGACCCAAAACGGCAATCATTAGGTCGGGCGAAATGAAGCGGCCATTCTCATCGACAAACATAACGCGGTCGGCATCGCCATCGAAAATAACTCCTACATCGCATGAATGCTTCCTGACAAGTTTCTGCAAATCGACTACATTTTCGGGAACTAACGGATTGGCTTCGTGATTTGGAAAAGTGCCATCGAGCTCGTCGAATATATAGAGTGGAGCATTTCCAAGCAAATCTTTAATAAGCAGGGCCGCCATACCATTGGAACAATCGATTCCAATTTTCAAATTGGAGTAGTTCCCCAAATACTTTTTTAAGAAGGAAACATACTCAACCCTAACCGGATACTCAATCACTTTTCCCTTTTCCTCTGCAAGGGGCATGGGTGCACCAGATTTAATTTTCTCTTCAATATCCTTCAGTCCATTATCGTAACCAACCGGAAGTGCATTTTCGCGGGAAACTTTCATGCCATTGTACTCTTTCGAGTTGTGCGAAGCGGTAATTTGCACCGATGCATTAAAGCCATGTTGAGCTGTTGCAAAGTACACCATGGGGGTGGTGGCCAACCCCACATTATAAACATCGGCACCGGCATCGGTAATTCCATTGCATAAGTATTCGAAAATTTCGGGCGACGAAACCCGAACATCGCGACCAACCAGTACCTTTTTGGTTTTAAGCAAACCCACCAAATGATAGCCAACTTTGTAGGCATCGTCCTTATTAAAATCGCGGTTGTAAACACCCCTGATGTCGTAGGCATGAAATGCTCCCATATTCAGTTTTTTTTAAAAATAAATTAAAGTTAAAAAAGCCAATGAACTAATGCTCATTGGATATTTACGCAATTTAGAATTAGAAGTAAAAATTCAATCCTCCCCCAATAAGGTGATAAGCGGGTTCGGTAAGGCCGATGGAAGCTTCGAAAATGAAACTCATATTCTTAAGCAAACCAACTTCGACCCCAACCGGAAGCCAAAGCAGGAGGCGGGTTTTATCGGTATTGAAATTAATATCCAAATCGGCTCCTGTAAAGACTCTAACATCCTTGCGAATGGGGAAAGTAAAATTAAAGGTTCCATCGAGACCAAACGACCCGAAATGGTGCGCACCAACTGCAACAGAAGTCCAACGTGCAAGAGCAAACTCAACATCGGCACCAATATAATTAACGGGGCCCAAAACGCCAATGCTAATACTAAAATCGACACCCTTTGTAAGCCCATAGCCACCGTGCACAAACAGAATAAAGTCGGTTCCCCCATTCATAATAACTATTGGCTCAAACCCAGCTGAAAAATTACCCTTTTTTAGTGTTTGTCCTGTATTGAACACTTGGCTAACCGAAACTAAAGAACTGATAACAAGTATAAAGGCTACAATAAGTTTTCTCATAATTAAATTTTTTGGAGGTTAATTTCTTCAACAAACATAAAAATAAATTTGCAATCTATTGAAAAACCTTACTCAGAAAGCTTAGTTCAATAATAGGTTCAAAATTTAAAGCATTTCTAATTTGGTTCTTTTTTCACTATTTTTGTAGCACCCATTTAGAATTGGAAAGCATGAACCTAACCCTTAACAATAGACAAGAAACGATTAGTACAACCAAAGAACACATTTCTATTGCGGAATTGCTTGTTATTAAGAATTTCTCGTACAAAATGCTGATGGTAAGAGTAAATGGTAAAAATGTACGAAAAGATGAATACGATACTGCGATTTTAAGCGATGGTGACAATGTTGAGATCATACATCTTATTAGCGGGGGATGAGTTGGATTATGGTTATTAGGTTATTGAGTGATTGGGTTATTAAGTGATTGAGTTGTTAAATTATTGAAGTTATAGAAGACTGAAGTCCGAAGCGGGAAGTATGAAGTAGACTGTAGACTGAAGACCGACCCTTCGATAAACTCAGGGCATCGCAACTCAGTGTAAAATTGGGGTATTTGGATTTTGAGTAAAGTTGCATTATAAAACATGGATAAAAAAACCATTTTAAAAAAAGTGTACAGTAAGTTAGGTAATAAATTTATTCTTACCCTTGCTATTTTTTTTATGTGGATTTTAATATTCGACCGTAGCAACTGGATTGGCATGCTGGGTGAACTGCGTAAAATTCGCAAATTAGAGAAGGAGCGGATATACTACCTCGAAAAAATTGAGCACGACCGCAATCGCCTTAAGGAATTACGAACCAATAACGAAAACCTTGAGAAGTTTGCCCGCGAGCAATACCTCATGAAAAAACCCGACGAGGATATTTTTGTGATAAGTCCCGATTGATTTCGATTTTAATCAATTTTGTGCCGCTGACTTCAAACTTAAGGGGTTCAACCCCTACTGGGTTTTAACTCATAACTGAGGCGAAAACCCTCGACAACTCCACATAATCACAACCACATGCTCCAAATAACTTATCGAATGATCCAATTTGACTGGGATTGAAGAAATATTTCAATCCCAAACAGGGTTAAAACCTTTTATGAGTTAAAAGTTAAATATTTCTCTATAAAAACTTGCAAGGAGCAAACCCTAACACGCTCTTTTATAAGATAATCGGCCGAGGAAGGAGTAATTACATAGTTTATAGGTGCGTTAAGATCATCGAATGCCTGAAAATTGCCTTTTGTTAGTTGAGGTGAATTTGAAAACTTTGCCTCTGCAGTTGCAATAACTTTTAAACCTTGAGTTAAAACAAAATCTACTTCGGCACCATGATGTGTTCGATAAAAATATACATCTATTCCATTTGGCAAAATTGCTAATAACTGGTTTAACACGAACGATTCCCATGAACTACCTACTATTGGATTACCTGTAAGCCTATTAAAATCTGTAACACCAAGCAGGTGATGTAGAATGCCCGTGTCGGTTATGTAAATTTTAGGAGATTTAACAAGCCGCTTTGAGATGTTCCAATGGTAGGGCTGTAAATTTTTTAGCAGAAACGCTTCTTCCAAAAATTCGACATACCGCTTAACAGTTGGCGAAGAAACACCTAAAGAATTTGCTATTGTTGAGGCGTTTAGCAGTTGCCCGTTCAGGTGTGCCATCATTGTCCATAAGTTTCTAATAACCTTTGGAGTTGCTTTAAGCCCAAGTTGCAATAAATCGCGGTTAAGATAAGTGTTAATAAAGTTGTCCATCCACCGTTGTGTAAGGTTTATGTTGCTACTGTTTACCATATCAGGGAAGCCACCCCTTAACCATAGGTCAAAAATTGAAACTTTTTTATTAACTTCCATTAAATCCAAGGGATGAAGCTGATGGTAAGCAATTCGGCCTGCTAAGGTTTCTGATGAATGCCGAATAAGCTCAGGTGATGCAGAGCCAAGAAGGAGGAATCGAGCAGGTTCGCGTTTTTGATCAACAAGACCACGGAGTAGCGGATATAGTTCCTTTTTTAGCTGTACTTCATCAATTACAACCAAATAATCGGTATAGTTTGAGAGAAAAAGTTCCGCATCGTTCAACTTGAACCAGTCCGATTGTAACTCTAAGTCCAGATATAGGCAGGGCTTTTGAAAATTTTGCATAATATGCTTAGCTAGTGTTGTTTTACCAACCTGCCTTGGGCCAATAATCGATACTACTGGAAAATATGTCAGCGATTCGTTAATTTGAGTTATAATTCGTCTGATGAACATTGTTTCTATTTTAAAATATTAACAACAAATATAGCTGTTATCCGTGTTATTTTAATTTTACATTTTAAAATTTCACGAATAATTATCATGATTTAACCCCTAACAAAGTTCCAAAACCTCTAGTGGGTTAATTGTTGGATAATTAAAAAGGAGGATGGAAGTGCCAGTAAAAATAAATTCGACAGTAGCAGGGAACCAATAACGAAAACCTTGAGAAGTTTGCCCGCGAGCAATACCTCATGAAAAAACCCGACGAGGATATTTTTGTGATAAGTCCCGATTGATTTCCACCTTGTCTCACACCTCAAACCCCAGTACCGTAATATCATCGGTTTGAATGGCGCTGCCGCGCCACTGTTTCAGCTCGCGGTTCAGGGCACGGCCCAATAGTTTAAGATTGGAACTAAAAATCTTCCAACCCATAGATACTTCCATCCGGGTTCTTTTCGGGTTGCCAGGTACGAATATGAATTAGCGGTTCTGATACCTTTGAAAGGTTAAGCAGCAGGAATAGGTAGCCCTGATCGCCGTAGTTCGTTGAGCTGTAAAGTTGCTTTATTTGAATGCCATAAACATTTGCCGACACCTGGCTGGGGGTAACGGTATTGTCTTCGAATTTGATGTTAATAAACTCGTTGCTTCGGAAACTGTGCTCGAGGTTTCGGAGGTACTGCTGCTTATTGTACCTATTGTACTTTACAATTTTATTGTCTTTAAAGGGGTTGTCGGCTTTGGGCTGCATGCGAACCACATTGCCTACAATAATAAGTGCATCATCGGCAAAAATGGAGTTTATAAAATCGAGTCGTTTGAGTGCGTAAGCGGTTTTGTAATGCTCCATGAATGAAATAATGGCAAGCCGTTCAGCCTCAGAAAGGTTCTGGTTTTGGGTAATGCTTTTTAGGGCTGCGTGTGAAAGGCCAAACGAAAGTGTAGTAATTTTTCCATGGCTGTCGAAGTAAAAAACCACATCCTCTACAAACCGCCGTGTATTGTTGCTGAACGAGAACGACATTTTGGGACCCCTACAAATAACCGTTTCGCCAAATTTTACAGTTTTATAACCATCGTGCTGCAGAACCTGCGATTTGCCATAGGCAAGAAGTTTACTGAAAACATCGAACCCTTCGGGGGTAAACAGGTTTTTGGCCCCGTCTAAATTTCGGGTTTTAAGCGAAGCAAGAACCTTATCAACCTTATCCTCGTAGGGTTTAGGATTGGGTATGGGGCTCAGCTGTATGTCGGTGAGGCTGTTGCCGCTTGGCTTTGACTTCAAATCAATTTTTGTTTCGGCAGAAGCCAATGTGGGCTTTGAAAGTTTAACATTTACATAAGCCTGAGCGAAAGGTATCGGCTCTACTCGTTTCATAACCTCGTCGAGTTCCCTGTCGAAACGGGTTTCGGAATCGAAGGTGTACTCCACTCTCAGTTGGGTTTCAGTACGATTCGACGCATTATCGCCAAAGAATTCGAGGTAGCCAATACCATCCTTTGCGGCATAGGGTGCGCTCCAATCCTTCCCATCCCAGTAAGAGTACTCCAAGTTGGCGACCGGCTGGTTGGCAGCAGCAATGTTCATCACAACCATTCGATACGCTGGTTCGTCATTAACTTCACGAATGCTAATTTGTAACGATTGGAACAGCTCGTTCATTCGGCGGGGTATGTAGGAAAGGAGCAACTGCTGCTGTCCATTGGGGTTGGCCCACGACATGGAATTGGCATCGGGGTGGCTGCGCAGAAGCGAAAGGGCCCAGTAGTAGTACTTAAGGGCATCGGCCATTTGGCCTGACGCGGCATACTTTTCAGCCTCAGTGGTAAAATCGATTATTTTTCGTTTGCGCTGCTCGAACACTTTGGTCACATCGGCACGGGCTATGTATAAAAACACATGGGCATTGGGTTCGTTGTTAATTACTATGCGCTCGGTTCCGTGCAAAGTAGCGCTGGAATAGGTTTTCATAATCAGGCGGGCCTGCTCGGTAAAGTCGGTTTTTCCGGCCTTTACCGCCTCCTCCTTCAACAGGGTAAAAGAACTTTCGACCTGAACCGATATTTGGCTTATAAGCTGATGCAGCGCCTCATCGGTGGCTCTACTGAGTGTACTGCCGGTTCCTTCACCCCAAAGGTAACGGCGCGAATCGGCTTTAATTTGGTCAACCGACTGCGCTAAAGCAATGCCTGTGCAGCTTAGTATAGCAAAAATTACAATAATATGCTTCATAATTACAGTTCTTATTGGGTATGCTAAAAGTAATTATTTTTAGCATACATACAATGCACGGCTACCCATCCTATACTACAGCATGCTAAAGAACAGTTTTTTTTCATGAACCTGACTGGCTGTAATCAGTATTGGTCCTAATAGCAAGCTAACACTACGGCAAACAAGAAAGCCAATCGTGCGTTGCTGTTTATTTCCATGCGGTTCAATAGTGCAGGAACGGGGGGGACAGCAACCAAAAATAATTGTTCTGTACAATGTTCAACCCATGACTATTGCCAAATGTACCTTTGGGGATGGATTGATTCGCTTGTTTTATCACCGTGGGTTGCACCCACGGTGATGCCCGATTATTCACTTTGTGACACTATAACAGATCAATTCCACAACTGTCAAAAATGTTGTTTTCAGGGGCTAAGCCTACTGAATTTCTGATTCAATACCCATTATATTTTGCTTTGCATCGGGGTATCTGATAAAGGTCCTTGCCTCCCTAATCAAGTCCCAAAATGGTTCCGATTGTTTCACTACTTTTTCAATAAAAGAATCGTAACTTGTTACAATACCCGCAGAGTAATCGCTATAACTTACATAAGTTAAGGGCAAATTGCTTACACTAATGGTTCCTATCCTATTCTGAATATCTGTAGGAAAGTCGGGGATTACAACCGTATTCGAAGACTCGGGTCGCTTTGTATAGATCCAACGAACCCTGATATTGGAAGTTGTTTGAATATAATTAGAATAGACTATTAAGCGCTCCATACTCGAAAAGTTCGAAACGGTAGTTGTAGCTCCCCTAAGCTGCGAACTGCTAGAAATGGTAATATTGGGCAATGCTTGGAAAGGATTGGATGGAATGGTACCCAATTTTCTGAAAATATACCCGTAGTTTCCCGATGTGTAACTGAAATAAGATTGAAAGTTTCCTCTAATACCGCTTGGGTAATAAACTCGAAAATTCCCTTGCAAACCTTGAGAGTAAACATTACTGAGAAATTGCAAATGGTCGGTATAAATACTATTGTTATAACCCCCTACAAAATATTGTAAGAAGGAATTTACGGGTATATTAACATCAAAGTAATTTGTCATTACATTGAGCGATGACATATTAAATGTGCTCACACTACCGGGAGAGGCGTTCTGCAGGTACTTATACCTTGGAGCCGTGCCGTCAGCTGGTATAAGAAATGCAAACAAATGGTCGGGGTTAAGGGATATTGGTATTACAATAGACTTGCTACTCGGGTTTGTAGTTGAACCACTAGCAATGGATGAAGAAAGCCCCCAGCGCAAAAAATTTGCAGCATCGGGGATAGTAAAAGTAGACGAACCAATATTGGAAAGTTGGTTGATTTTGTTGTCGAAAAATAATTCATCTAGGGTTACTCCAGCATAGGTTGAAACATCTAGAATTTTGTTTGTGGCATTCCAGAAATATACATGTAAATCGGCCCGGGCAGGGGGATTTGGGAACGTGTAGGTTTTGCTGTTTTCAATTTTCTGGGTTAAGATTGTAGTATTTCCTGTTGAAATGGAAACCCAGCACTCATTACCAGTAGCAACATAATCGTTGGAAGTAGTTATTTTCAGTTCCTTTTTGGTATTTGCAAGTTCAGTTTCCCAAACGTTTTCGCAACTTACAAAAACACAACTTAAAATTAATAGGAATATAATCTGATTTTTTCGTCTCATAATGAAAGTTTTTTCAAATGAATTGAAATTATTAAATACCAATTTTTACACTTAAAACTGGGGAAAAGCCTTTACGTCCATCGAAAAGTTTTGACCAGTTTGCTTTAACAGGGTTCCCGTTTTGGTTAAAAAACACCTCAACATACGAGTTTTCTTCTCCGCTTTTGTCCTTATCGGCAACAACAAATGCTTTAAGTGGAAAATAAAAATAGCTAATGCCTGCATTCACTTGAACATTATGCCTAAGGTTTAACGACATGTTAACTCCAATTTTTCCGAAGCCAGAGAATGGTCCCGAGTAATGCTTCTTCTTATCGTCGGCTATTTTTTCGTAAACATTGCCTCCCCTTTTAACATAAACATGATCGAGCAATTTAGGACTGGATTCCAAACCGAGCCCCCAAAGGTATTGGAACCCAATGTTTCTGGTTAACATGTAACCTTTGGCAAACCCCAGGGAGAACCTGGCAAAAACATATAAATCGTGGGGTGCAGAGTAGGCTGTAAGGTCGTAGCCTTTTTGTTGCAGGGCAAAGTCGAAAAAACCAAATTGCATTGGCTTGGAACGCAACCGAAAATCGACACGACTATATATTCCCCCTACCTGACCCAATTCTGCGCCACCATGAATTTCAATCCCCAGATCATTTTCCTGTTTTAGCAGGTATCCTGTTTCAATTTTTCGGCCAGCCGTTTGGTAAAAACGCGTTGTTCCCATCTCCCCAGTTGCAATTACTCTGTTGTCTACAATATGCTGAGTTGCCCTTACAACACCCCTTCGCTTGGGTGTAATTACATTTTTTTTCTCATTAAAGAGGTATTCGTAAACAAAATAACGCTGATCGCAGCTAACACCCTCTTTACGGCCAATTTTGGCCCGAATGGGTTTAATTTCGTACACAGGGGTCTTAACCTTAAGATCTTCAACTTTGGTTTCAATCTTATATATTGCCTCATTGAGGCCATATTGCGCCATGGACTGCATTAATTCTTCCATTACCTGCCTCATGTTTGTAATAATTTCCCTTTTCCGAGAGGATGATGCGTTAAAGGGCTTTGTAACAGTCATAATGTGCTCAATATCAACATTTAATCGATTATATCGCCAAATCTTTTCCTGCTTTTGCTCAGGAGTATCATCTTCATAAATCCAGCATTCTTCCCAAATGGTTTTTTCAACATTCTCGTCGTATTTAATTTTAAACAGATATGCATTTACCTTGGACATGTAGCCAACAGACTTATTATCCTTGCTGGCATTGGCTTCTTCAAGTGTCTGTATCTCCTTAAAATCTAAAACAATTATATAACTTTGTTTAATTAAATTGTAGCCCTTGTCCATCAATGCGGTTTCACCCCTTTTTGTGGCGCTGTTTACCAAGTAATCCGCATCCGTTGCACTGTACCTGCCCCTTTCTAAAATTAGGTCAACCGACATGGTACCATCGGCCTTACGATTATACCATTTATTTACCACATGCTTTCCAACCTCTTTGTTCATGAGGTAACTCATTAAAGCAACTGAAAGGTTTGGTGATTGAGGATTTCGAACAAACGGTACATTAAGTACCATATCCCCAATGTTGTGGCTATTGTATTTCTCCGACAAGACAATATTCTGGAAAACCCGCTCCAGTTTACTAGCGTGGTTTTCCCCTGAAAATTTCATGTAATAAACCGACAGCGTAGGCCTGCTGTATTGAGAATCGAACGCTTGGGGTTTGGTTTCTGTTTGTGAAACCGCTGCTAAATGAAATCCTATAAGAGATAAAAGTAAAAAATACTGTTTCATCCGAATATATTTTTGAAAGGTTAATAATTGGTTGCTTATAAACATGCCATCGAACTGTTTCTGATTACAACAACGCCTGCCCTGCTTTGCGGGATAACACCTAAGTTTATAAAACTGCGTTTACCTTCACTGCATTGAAAGCTAATGGAAGGCAGGTGTGAACTCGCTGGCATGGTTGTGCCTGAAACCACCATGTGTGTTTCATATGTATTCCATAATTAATTTTTGCAAAATAAGGCAACTTAAAGTTTTCGGATATCACATAATTCCGTGAAATCGATCGACGGAAAATGGTTACGCAACCTGAAGCAACCATGTAAACCGATTAGCATAGTCGTGTTCTGGTTTGACCCATCCAGTTCCTTCGGATTCTGGAAAGTGAATTTAAATCCAAATAGTAGCGTAGCCAAAATCTTAAGGTTTCGGGCTCGGGTTTTCAGCTCGGAGTGGACACCGAACGGCTAGAAAAACCTGTCCAACGTTCGACTAGGCTATCGCTTCGGTTTGTTCTGCGCGAGCCAGCTAAGGTTACCAGCAGGGCGGTGGGCATTGCACTATTCGATCTTCGTTCCCACACGACAGGAGTTGTGAGGTTGCAGGTGATTTTCAAAGGTAATAGAAAAGCATCGCAGTTAAAAACATAACATGCGAAGCACAACTAGGGCGGTATAAACTCTACGGCGAGAAAAGTACCATTACTTTTGCCCGTAGGGCATCCACTTTTGTAACGAAACCTACGGTAAATCCAATACCCCGTTGGGGTTAAACATCATCTAAAAAATTGAAAAGAAAACGCTCATCATATTCTACTTCAAACTTCTTCAACAATTGAATATACTCATCCTTGAAAATTACCTTTTTATGGTGCTGCTCTTGATTTAAAATGTAATTATAAACGGTTTCAAGCTGCGAGCGACTATATGTAAATGCGCCATAACCCTCCTGCCATGCAAATTTACCTAAGCACAATTTTTGTGAGTTAATGAACAACGACGACCCTCGCTTAATTTCATGCACAGTGTCGGAAACGGATTTGGTAGGGTTCCAACCAATGAATATGTGAACATGATTAGATACTCCATTAACAATAATTGACTTATGCTTCATCTCCGTTATTATTCCGCTAATGTATTCAAAGACCCGGTTTCGTATGGATTTGTTTAGAACTGCTTCGCGGTTTTTAACAGCAAATACCATTTGAACATACATTTGGGTGAAGGTTCCAGGTTTCATAATTTCATATTTTTTTGCCCGTAGGGCATAAGTTCTGTAACGTAAAGATAAAAATTAAAACTATACCCTAGGGGGGTTACACTCTGTTTGCTAATCCCCTACGGGGAAACGCAAAGGTTGGGGACTTGGAGTTACAACACCGTATCGCCTACGGCGAAGGTTATAAACTCAATTATTTCTAAAGCTCTGTATCGCCTACGGCAAAATCATGCACCAAATGCTTTGCCCGTAGGGCATAGGGTTTTGTAAAAAAAAACAACGGTAGGAAATTACCATACCCCGTAGGGGTTACGCCTTTGGGCCTATCCCCTACGGGGAATAAAAACGATGGGGCGTTGGGTTACAATACCTCATCGCCTACGGCGAAATTATTAGCCTAATTCCCGCAGGGGTTACAAAGCCCTATCCGCTACGCGGAAACCTTGCCCGTAGGGCATAGGGTTTTGTAAAAAAAACCCCTGCTGCCGCACGAGTCCTCTCGTGTGGCTTTAGCCAACTATACTACTTTTTTTCCTTCGTTACCACACGATAAAATCGTGCGGTAGCAGGGGAGTAGTTTTTCGTATTCCGTTCGCTACTCGCTCCGGTGCCCCTACGCTCGTTGCTTCACTCCATTCGAAAAACTACCCGAGCTCACAGGCATGGCGCGCATTGCCAACCACTGATCATGGGACAAGGACTAACCGAAACCCGAGGAAGTAGTCGCGGTCCTCGGGGTCGTAGTCGCTGCGATTCGAAACGCGGCAGTTCACGGCGAAGCTGCTCCAGCCGCCGCCACGCAAAACACGGATCGAGCCGAGCTGGGGCCCTGCGGGTTGCTG
>JBBIRB010000008.1:0-18443 GCA_037442025.1 Bacteroidales bacterium
GAAAAGGTAGTAGCTTGCTGCTGGAACATTGAAGATTCGGTATAAGAAAAAAGGGGCCTTAGCCCCTTTCAAATTCTATTTAATTGTTTCAATTGCCTTTTCAAGTCTGGTTATCACCTCATTCTTGCCAAGCACTTCAGTTATATCGGCAATTCCAGGCCCTTTCGACTCGCCAACCAGGGCCAAACGCAGTGTGTTCATTACTCTTCCCATTCCGAAGCTCCTTTCGTTAATGAACACTTTAAGCTTTTCGTCTATTTGAGGTGCATTAAATTCCTCAATAGACCGAAAGAAATCAGTAACCTCTGTTAGCATTGCAGGCGAATCATCCTTCCAGTGCTTCTTCACCGTAACTTCGTCGTAACTATTTGGAGCCAAATAGAAGAATGAAGCCTGATTCCAAACTTCGTGAATAAAGTTGAGGCGCTCCTTTACCAACCCTATCACTTTTTCTTCTCTTGCAAAATTGGGTTCAATCCCTTTCTGCTTTAGCACCAACATGAACTCATTGGCCAATTCGGCATTCGATTTTTTTATTAAGTACTGGTGGTTGAACCATTTGGCCTTCTCGGGGTCGAAGCGAGCACCACTCTTATTAACCCGTTCCAACGAAAACTGAGCAATAAGTTCATCCATACCCATTACCTCCTGCTCGGTTCCTGGATTCCACCCCAGTAGTGCCAATAAGTTTACAAAGGCATCGGGAATATAACCATCTTCGCGGTATCCTCTCGAAATTTCGCCTTCGGCCGATTTCCATTCCAAAGGAAATACCGGAAATCCCATTTTATCACCATCTCGCTTGCTTAGCTTCCCATTCCCTGTGGGTTTGAGCAGAAGTGGTAGGTGTGCAAACTGGGGCATACAATCGGTCCATCCAAGTGCCCGGTACAAAAGAACATGCAGCGGGAGCGAAGGTAGCCACTCCTCCCCTCGAATTACATGGCTGATTTCCATCAAATAATCATCGGTAATATTGGCTAAGTGGTAAGTAGGCAGCATGTCGGCACTTTTAAAAAGTACTTTATCGTCGAGGGTTGATGTATTTACCACCACATCGCCCCTAATAAGGTCGTGCATTTTTACCTCCTCGTTATCGGGCATTTTGAAACGAATTACCCATTGCTCGCCTGCCTCAATAAGCCTTTGAGTTTCAGCATCGCCCATTGCTATCGAAGTTTTCATCCTGTTTCGTATGGCGTGGCCATATGTAAACATATCTCCATGGGCTTCTGCTTCGGCACGTAAAGCATCCAATTCGCTAGGGGTGTCGAAAGCGTAGTAGGCATTTCCCGAAGCCACCAGTTTCTCGGCGTACTGCCTATAAATGGCCTTCCGTTGGCTTTGCCTGTAGGGCGCATGGGGTCCTCCCTCAACAACTCCCTCGTCAATCCTAATCCCGCACCAGTTAAGCGCTTCGTTAATGTACTCTTCGGCTCCAGGAACAAACCGCTGCGAGTCGGTATCCTCAATTCGAAGAATGAAATCGCCCCCATGCTGGCGGGCAAAAAAGTAGTTAAAAAGGGCGGTGCGTACACCACCTATATGCAGCGGTCCTGTTGGACTTGGAGCAAAGCGAACACGAATTCTTTTGGACATACTATTGATTTTTGGGTGCACAAAGATAGCTTTCAAATCTCTGTTTTAAAATTTCAATTTTTAAGTACTTGGTATAAACTATGGATTCCTTAAATTGTCTCAGAATAAAAATCATCATTATGAGAACGAATACAATATTTTTTCTTCTTTTTATTTCAACTATCTCAATGGTTGCGCAGGATAGAATAACTGGAAAACCCTTTGCTACCCGTTCCGAAGTAATTGCTCGCAACGGCATGGCAGCCACCAGTCAACCTCTGGCAACGCAGGTGGCCATTGATATTCTTAAAAAGGGGGGCAATGCCATCGATGCAGCCATTGCAGCTAATGCCATGCTGGGCCTTGTTGAGCCAACGGGCTGCGGAATTGGAGGCGACCTTTTTGCCATAATTTGGGATGCCAAAACGAAAAAGTTATACGGGCTAAATGCCAGCGGGCGTTCGCCTAGGGCGCTCACCATCGAATACTTCAAGCAACAGGAGATGAAAAGAATCCCTTCGTATGGTCCATTGCCCGTAACGGTACCCGGAACCGTGGACGGGTGGTTCGAAATGCACAAGCGATTTGGGAAAACTCCCATGAACCAAATTCTAGAGCCTGCTATATACTACGCTCGCGAAGGTTTTCCGGTTTCAGAGCTCATTGCTTATTACATGGAACGCTCGGTTAGGGTTCTCGGTCAATACCCAAATTTCAAGGAGACTTTCATGCCAAATGGTAAGATGCCTGCTAAGGGAGAAATTTTTCGTAACCCAAGCCTTGCCAATACCTACGAGAAGATTTCAAAGGGGGGGCGCGATGCCTTTTACAAGGGCGACATTGCCCGAACCATTGAAAAGTACATTAAGGATCAGGGTGGTTTTCTCAGCTATAACGATCTTGCATCGCATCGTTCGGAATGGGTATTCCCGGTCTCAACCAATTACCGTGGCTACGATGTTTGGGAGCTCCCTCCCAACGGGCAAGGCATTGCTGCGCTCCAGATCCTAAACATTTTAGAGGGTTTTGATATTAAGAGTATGGGGTTCGGAAGTGCTGAGTACCTCCACCATTTTATCGAAGCAAAAAAACTTGCCTTCGAAGACAGAGCGCACTACTATGCCGACATGCAGATTGAAAAGGTTCCTTTAGAAAGGCTCATTTCGAAAGAATATGCTGCTGAAAGGCGAAGCTTAATTGACCCCAACAGGGCAGCACGCACCTTTGAACCCGGAGCAATGGACACTCCCAGTACCATTTACCTTACAGTTGCCGATAAAGATGGTAATATGGTTTCGCTAATTCAGAGCAACTACAGGGGCATGGGCTCAGGAATGACACCCTATGGGTTAGGTTTTGTGCTTCAAGATCGGGGCGAATCGTTTAATCTTGAGGAGGGCTACTTAAATACTTACGCTCCTGGCAAGCGACCATTCCACACAATAATTCCTGGTTTTATTACCAAAGATGGCGCTCCCTATGTGAGTTTCGGAGTTATGGGAGGTGCCATGCAGCCTCAGGGTCACGCACAGATTGTTGTTAACCTAATCGACTTTAATATGAACCTGCAGGAAGCAGGCGATGCCCCACGAGTTCAACACGAGGGATCCTCTGAACCTACTGGCGAACGAATGACCAATGGAGGAGTAGTTCTGCTCGAGGAAGGTTTTGGTTGGGAGGTTGTTCGCCAACTTCTTCAGAAGGGGCATAGGGTGCAGTGGGATTTGGGTGGTTATGGTGGCTATCAGGCCATTATGTTCGATGCTGCAAATGGGGTATACTATGGCGCATCGGAATCGAGAAAGGATGGGCAGGCTTCGGGGTACTAAAAGAATTAAAGGATTTTTTCACCGAACATTACTAAATGTTAATTTATTTACTTTTTTACCGTTGGTTTCGAGAAAAAATTTAATTTTATGCTTTGGTAGGAATAATTTTGTAACTCAATGTTTTTTAAAAGATCCCTTTTTCTCGTTGCAATACTAGCATTGACCCGCATCACATCGTTTGCTCAAATAAACGAGAAGGGAATTCCCATAATTAAAAACTTTAATCCGGTCGATTACGATTTTGCCGACCAAAACTGGTGCGCCGTACAGGACCACAGGGGAATCATGTACTTTGGAAATCAGGAGGGCTACGTACTCGAGTTCGATGGTAAATCGTTCCGTAAAATACTCATTCCCGAGTCGCGCTCGGTACGTTCCATGGCGGTTGACTCACTTGGTACTGTTTACGTGGGTACTGTTGGCGATTTTGGCTACCTGAAACCCGACCTACAAGGGAACCTTCATTACGAAAGCTTATCGCACTTAATTACCGATTCGGTTGGCAGGTATGGTGAAATTTGGAAAACCTATTCTTTTGGACAAAACGTATACTTTCAAACGTTTCTGTATATATTTTTATATAACGGACAAACAATTAAAACCATTAGTATTCCTAGGGAATTGAGGTTGTTCTTTTCGCATAAAGTAAATAACAACCTTTATCTCAATTTACGAACAGTTGGGTTAAAAAAACTTGAACAAGAAAGGTTGGCAGACCTCCCGGAACATGGTTTTTTTAAAGATAAAATTATATATAGCATCGTTCCAATTGCAAAAAATAATATTCTTGTAGTTACTGGTAATGGGTTCTTTGCATACAACCCATCAACAGGAGAGAGCCGACAAGTTGATTCACCTAACTCCTTTTTAGGTAAGATGAACAAAGAAGGTTTACCTTACCACAATATCCTGCTTAACGACAGCACACTAGCATTGGGGCGCGTACTGAATAGTTTCTACTCCTTATCGCGTGTTACTCAAAATGGCAACCCCATTGAAATTATAAATGCCGAAAACGGCCTGATGGACGAAATGGTAACCTACCTTTATCAACGTCAGTCCGTTTCGGGCTCTGCACCTCTTTGGATGTGCTTGAATAAGGGTATTGCCAAGGCCGACATCCATTCGCCCATTCGAAGATTTAATGAATCTTCGGGGGTAAGAGGACAAATTCTCGATATTATCCGTTTTAATGGTCGATTATTCTTGGCCACAATGGCTGGCGTATACTATCAGGATTATGATAGTAATGGACTTGCATATTTCAAACAAATACCCGAAATCAATTCCACTACTTGGTCATTTCAAGTTTTTAAAGACCCCCAAACTGGAAAAGAAAGATTGATGGCCTCTGGCGATCATGTATTTGAAATAACACCAGCATTAAAGGGAATTTATGCGCAAGAAAATCTTATTTGCTATAAGTTTATACAGTTACCAAACGATTCCAAAAGATTATATGTTGGAGCTACTGGTTTGTTTTACATGGAAAAATCGACCACCGGCTGGCTAGAAAAGAAGAGGGTAAAACCATCCGAACTTCGCTCAGAGGTTCGCCATATGGCTCAAGACAAATGGGGAAACCTTTGGCTAACCACAAAGGTTCATGGTATTCAGAAAGTTCTTTTTACCCAAACCGACACTGTTGTAACAAATTACGACACCAATCACGGCTTGCCTTCGCTTACAAACCTGTCGGTTTTTAAAATTGGCGAAGAAACAATTTTTGGGACCACATATGGGCTTTACAAATTCAATTACGATAGCAACTTTTTTGAACCCTATAGCTTGCCAAGCCTACCCGAAAGGCTTAAAAGCAAAGGTATCAGCAAGTTTTTCGAAACTCCCGATGGTTTCTTAATTGTATTTCAAGACAATAAAAAGTTTTGGCTCGAAAAGTTCGTTCGCAAACCCGATGGTTCGTACGACATTGTTAGCACCCCTTTCAAGGCATTTCCCACATTTGCATCCGATGCAATTTATGCAGAGCCCAATGGAATGATTTGGTATGGTGTTTCTACAGAACTATACAGTTACAACCCAAATATTGTAAGAGATTATTCCGAACCATTTTATGCTCTTATCCGAAAGGTGTCTACAAAAGGCGATTCCATTGTATTCCACGGAAGTTTTGTAAATGAACTCCCGAGCGGAAAAACGATAGTTTCCTTAACCCAGCCCCAAAAACAGGTATACAAGTTTCCTTACCGTTTCAATAGTTTTACTTTCGAAGTGGCTTCAACTTTCTTCGAAAATGAATCGGCTATAGAGTACTCATACATTCTGGAGGGAAACGATAAGGAGTGGAGCCGATGGAGCGCAGAACCCCGCCCAATTTACACCAACCTTTTTGAGGGCAATTATACCTTTAAAATGAAAGCTCGGAATGTATTTGGAACCGAGAGCTATGTTGCCGAATATCGCTTTTCTATTAGCCCCCCATGGTTCCGAAGCATTATTGCATATATTTCCTATGTTCTGTTTCTGGTCGGCTTTATTTGGTTCATAGTGAAGTGGAACACTCGGCGACTCATTGCTGAAAAGGAGCGATTAGAGGAGATTGTTCGTCAGCGTACCGCTGAGGTTGTTGCTCAGAAAGAAGAAATTGAAAAGCAGAATGAGGAACTCGAAATACAACGCGATAAAATTTTTGAACAGAACGAAGAGATAAAGAGTAGCATTACCTACGCTAGCCGTATTCAAAATGCCTTGCTCACCCCCGACGAAACCATTAAAAATATTTTCGACGATTTCTTCATCCTCTTCCTGCCCCGCGACATTGTAAGTGGCGACTTTTACTGGTTTACACAAATTGGTACCCGTAAAATATGTGCTGCTGCCGATTGTACCGGTCACGGCGTTCCCGGAGGCTTTATGAGCATGTTGGGAATGGGGCTTTTGAACCAAATTATTTCGCGTAACGAGAAAATTACTGCTTCAGAAATTCTCGACCAATTACGTTCCTTTATTATAACTTCCCTGCACCAGACCGGCAGAACTGGTGAAAACAAGGATGGAATGGACATTGCCCTATACGTAATTGATACGCAACTAAGAACCATTGAATTTGCCGGTGCCAATAATCCATTGGTTGTAATTCGCAATAACGAAGTTATTCAAATTAAAGGCGATAAAATGCCCATTGGTATTCACCTCCGTTGCGATGTGCCATTTACAAACCATGTAATGGAGTACATGCCCGGCGATGTGGTTTACACCTTCTCCGACGGTTACCAGGATCAATTTGGTGGCCCCGATCAAAGGAAGTTCATGGTTAAAAACCTAAAAGAGCTACTTCTGAGCATTCATAAATTCCCCATGAGCGAGCAGCGCGATATATTGCATCGAACGCTTTTGGAATGGCATGGCGATTCATCGCGCATTGACGACGTGGTTCTGATTGGTGTTAAATTGTAATTTTCTTAAATGGGCCAATTGAGGGGCGATCCAAAGGTTTACCAAACTCTTTCCCAGTTAGCAATTCATTTCGATTATTACGAGCATCCTCCTGTTCCCACAGTTGAAGATGCCTCGCGTTACTGGGCCGACATTGATGCGGCACATTGTAAAAATCTCTTTTTTCGAAATCATAAAGGGAATCGGCACTACCTAGTTATATTCCATTATCAGAAACAACTCAATATCCGATTTCTTGAGCAGCGGCTCAAGCAGGGTAAACTTACATTTGCCTCGGCAGAACGAATGCAAAAGTATCTGGGCTTACAACCTGGCTCCGTTTCGGTTTTCGGTGTTGTTAACGACCCGCAAAAGCATGTATACCTGTTTATTGACCGCACGCTGCTAGATTATGAACGAATTAGCTTCCATCCAAATCTCAATACTGCCTCCTTGGTAATATCAATCAACGACCTCAAGCGATTCCTTGCACATTCAGGAAATGGTTTCGAATTTGTTAACTTCGATTAAACAAAAAGCCCTGCACAACGATGCAGGGCTTTTTTGAATACATAAAGTGGAATTATCCGCACTTTGAGTTTCCGCAACCGGTGCAAATAAGGCAACCCTCTTGGTATATTAAAGATTCCGATCCGCACTCCGTGCATTTTTTACCAATTTTGGCTTTGGTTCCGTTTGGAATGTACTTACGAAGCGCCCTTTCAACACCCGCATTCCAAGTGTTAATGGTTTCGTTATCGAGACGAAGCGAACCTATTAAATTTACTACATCGGTAATTGGCATACCATTTCGTAATACTCCCGATATCAACTTAGCATAATTCCAAAATTCTTTGTTGAACATGTGCGAAAGGCCTCCAATGGTATTGGTGTATCCGTACTTGTCGATATATTGGAAATCGTAACGGCTTCCGTTGGAATCTTTAACCTTCAAAATACGCCCCGATGTAACGGACTTGGGAATTGGAAGAACATCGTCCTCAGAGAGACCTGTAAAAATTTCGTAGGGTTTTCCATTGAATAAACCTACAAAGGCCACCCAATTTTCGTGGTTGTTTTTAAATCGAATGATTTCGCAATTGAGCACTTCGGGACGTTTTGCCGGGCGACCCTCCTCGGTTTCGTCCTTCTCGTTCCCTTTTCCAATGGATACCAAAACGCCATCGCGCGAACCCTCGCGGTACACGGTACATCCCTTACATCCACTCTCCCATGCGGTTTGGTAAACTTTAGCTACCATTTCCTCTGTAGTATCGGTAGGAAGATTAACAGTAACGCTAATGGAGTGATCGACCCATTTTTGAACCACTCCCTGCATTTTTACTTTGCTAACCCAATCAACGTCGTTTGAGGTAGCTTTATAGTAGGGCGATTTTTCAACCAGCTTCTGAACTTCCTCATCACTTAGGGTCTTTAACTCACTGGCATTGTAACCATTCACTTCGAGCCATGTTATAAACTTGTGGTGGAACACATTGAATTCTTCCCAAGCATCGCCAACCTGATCGGTGAAACTAATTTTCACGTTCTTATCGTTGGGATTCACCTTGCGTCTACGCTTGTAAACGGGTAAAAATACGGGTTCAATACCCGAGGTTGTTTGGGTCATTAAACTGGTTGTACCGGTGGGTGCTATGGTTAGTAGGGCAATATTTCTGCGGCCATACTTAACCATATTGCTATATAGTTCCTCATCTTCCGCCTTTAATCTATTAATAAAGGGGTTGTTCTTCTCGCGCTGCGCGTCATAAATTGGGAAGGGTCCTCGTTCGGCAGCCAAAAAGGTCGATGAACGGTATGCTTCGAGGGCCAGCGTTTTTTGCACTTCTTCGGCAAAGTCGGTTGCAATGTCGGAACCATAGCGTAACCCAAGCGCTGCCAGCATATCGCCTTCGGCGGTAATACCAATGCCAGTGCGCCTTCCCTGAATTGCTTTTTGCCGAATTTTGCTCCAAAGTGTGCGTTCTACGGCCTTTATTTCTTCGTCTTCGGGGTCGTTGTCAATCTTTGTCTGAATGGCATCTATTTTTTCTAACTCGAGGTCAATTATATCGTCCATCATGCGCTGCGCTGCCCTACAATGCTCGCTAAAAAGCTTAAAGTTGAATTTTGCCTCAGGGGTGAATGGCTTTTCAACATAGCTGTATAGGTTTAAAGCCAAAAGGCGGCAGCTGTCGTAGGGGCAAAGGGGAATTTCTCCGCAAGGATTGGTCGATACGGTTCGGAAGCCCAAATCGGAGTAACAATCGGGCACCGACTCACGAATAATGGTATCCCAGAACAATACTCCGGGTTCAGCTGATTTCCATGCATTGTGTATTATTTTATTCCAAATACCTTTTGCATCAGCTTCCTGAGTGTATTTTGGACTTGTCGACTCAATAGGGTACTGCTGGCGGTATGGTTTGCCATCGATTACTGAGCGCATAAACTCATCGTCGATTTTAACCGATACGTTGGCTCCCGTCACCTTACCGGCTTCCATTTTGGCATCGATAAACTTCTCGGCATCGGGGTGCTTAATCGAAATGGAAAGCATAAGGGCACCTCGGCGTCCGTCCTGAGCAACTTCGCGGGTTGAGTTGGAGTAACGCTCCATAAAGGGCACAACTCCGGTTGAAGTGAGTGCGCTATTGAGTACGGGGCTACCTTTGGGACGAATGTGCGAGAGGTCGTGACCTACCCCTCCCCTTCGTTTCATAAGTTGCACCTGCTCCTCATCAACTTTCATAATTCCGCCGTACGAATCGGCATTGCCCTTCGACCCAATAACAAAGCAGTTAGAAAGGCTAGCTATTTGGAATTGGTTCCCTATTCCGGTCATGGGGCCGCCCTGGGGTACAATGTACTTAAACTCACTCAGTAGTCCATAAATCTCCTCTTCGCTCATGGGGTTGGGGTACTTTTTCTCTATGCGGGCTATTTCGCGCGCCAAGCGCTTGTGCATGTCGTCGGGAGATACTTCGTAAATATTGCCCCACGAATCCTTAAGGGCATACTTGCTAACCCACACTTTAGCTGCCATTTCGTCGCCCTTAAAGTAGGCTACCGATGCAGCCATGGCCTCCTCGAACGAATAGGTTGTGGCTTTTTCTGTTGTTTGTTGTGCTTGCATTACATTGAATTGCTGATCCATTTCTTTGAAATTATATTATTTTCGCTTCACATTTTTTAACTTGCTGGGAAAAAGGCAAATAAAAACTTTCCGCTTCAAACGAAAAGTTACTGCAAGGTAGGCAACCTTAACTTTTGGTTCCAAACAAAATTTGGGGTAACAATTAACAAATGGGCAAAGTTATGAACAGCACATATCGTTGATTTTCTGCGTTTTACTAAACCTCCTATAATTCAATACATAAACAAAAAAGGTCTGGTTATCAGCACAAAAAAAGAAAAAGGGGCCATAAGGCCCCTTTAAAAATTTACTTCTAAATGGTTTAGTTAAAGATGTATCGAACGCCGAATTGAATACGGTAAACATCGTTAACGGTCGCTGTTTTTTGGAATGTTGTATTAACCAACTGACCGTTTATGTGTGCAAGGTTATATCTTGCAACGCCGTTTAACGGGTCACCTACAGTAGTAATAGGAGCAACTCTTATCAGAGGTCTATCGTTAATAACCCGTTGGGCAATGCCCCAATCCTTGTTAATAAGGTTGCCTACGTTTAAAATATCAATCCTGAATTGAAGTGCGTTGCGTGTTCCTCCAGCTTTTACAAATACTTCCTGAACAAAACTAAAGTCGGCCCTATTAAACATTGGAAGCAACATTGCATTCCGCTCAACATACTTGCCTCTGTTTTGGCTTAGGTATGGATCTTGTTTAATATAAGCATCCCATGCATCGTTCTGCTGAGCAGAAGTAAAGGTAATATCGTCGGTAGGGTCCGTTGGGGTATTATTGTTCCAGGTATACTGTGCAAAATTCATCTCAGAAATATCTTTTGGAACGTAGATAAGGTCATTAGAGGTTCCACCATCACCATTCAAGTCGCCACTAACAATGTATGAAAGATTTCCAACGTTGGTCATCTCCCAGAACAATCCTACTTGAGTTGCACCAAAGGAGAAGTACTCTTTACGATAAGAAAGTGATGCTATAATTCTATGGCCAGGGCTTGTTGCAGAGAAACCTAAACCGGGCCTATTGGGGTCACCAGCATGTTGGTTATTATTCCACGAACCAAATGCTATGCTTCCGGGATCAACGGTGTTCCTTGCAACGCCGTAACTATATGCAACCTTTGCTGTTAAACCATCCTTAAATGGCTTTTCAAGAGAAGCAGAAATATTGTAAGAATAACCTACGTTCTGGTTCTTTAAAACAACTGCGTTATCAACGGCTGCGTTAATTCTGGTACTTGTATAACGTGGCCTATTGTCAATACCATTAAAGCGAGCTTGTGCAGCAGGAAGGTTGGCGTTAATATAGTACAAACCATTAAAATCACGCCCATAAAGAGCTTCAACACTTGCGATTAAGCCAAAAAATGGTAGTTTTTGATCGATTCCCAAATTTGAACGCCAAACCTGTGGGAAGCGGAAATTACGATCGGTTAAGGCCAACTCATAAGTTGGTGCAATTTGAACCTGAGTAACAATTGGTTTATATCGATCAATATTAGGATGGAAAGGACGAGCTGTTGTATTATCAAGACGCTCGAAACCAGTCATAACACCATTGTTTCCGATTTGATTTGAGATCCAAACATAAGCGGGACGACCTGTAAAGATACCAGTACCTCCGCGAACCTGAGTTTTCTTATCCCCAAATACATCCCAATTAAATCCAACCCTTGGTGAAAATAGCGGATTAGGATCGGGCATTTTATCGGTTGAATACTTTACGGTTTGTCCTGACTCATCGCGGAAGTTCATAACAGGCACATTGGCGTTGAAGTATCCTGTTTCTTCGAAGAATGGGACATCAACCCGCAAGCCAAGGGTAACTCTTAAATTGGAAAGAACTTTCCATTCGTCTTGCGCATAAGCTCCTACATAATATACTTTTAATGGTTGAACAGGCTCCGCTTTGCCAGGCTGATTCATGTAGCGAACTTGAAACCTCCTTAAATTAATTGGAGAAACGGTACGATTAGGATTTGCTATATAACCATTAGCATCGGTATAGAAATCGGCCAGCGAGTTATACACATAAACACTCTGTGAACCTGGGTAGAAAACGTTCTCCGACTCATAAATCTCTCCGCTGACTCCAAAAGTAAAGGTATGGTTCTGCTTGAAAATTGTAAAGTTATTCTGAACTTGAATACTTGAATAATTCAACCTATTGCTTGGAGTGAATGGTTCGAATCCAAATGAGGTATAAACGCTTCCTCCATTAAGAATGTCGACAAATGGGAACATGGAGCCTTTTGAACCTCTATCCTCATTATGGTATGTGTAACCTACAATAAGGTTGTTGGCCATTGTATTGGATATGCGAGTGTTTAACTCACCAATATAGGATCGGATATTCTCAAATATGGTATAGTTAGAGTTTTGGAAGTTTAATCCATTCAAATTTGTGCGTCTAGTACCAAACCCCAACGAACTACTATTGCTCAAAAGCACATCTGTTTCGGAATTGAGAAAATTTACTCTAAAACTTAATTTGTTCTTATCGTTGATGTTATAGTCGAATTTAATGAGGAATTTATCGGCATCGGTTTTGTGATCGTAGCCTTCATATGGCCCGGTCTCGTACTGAAAGTTAGTTTTTAAATATGAACTTAGAGCATCCAAGTCGGAAGCTAAAACCCTTGTAGTATTTCCTTCGACAGTTTCACCTCCTTTATTGGATCTAAAAGTTGTACCCGGCTCAGTTAACCTTTCCCTCTCAAATGAACCAAAGAAAAATAACTTATTTTTAATAATAGGTCCGCCAAAGCTTAAACCAAGTTGATTGTAGTTAAACGCTCCAGGGGTAAAGTCGAATGCTCCAGCCTTGGTTCCAACCATATCCTCATTTCTATACAGATAATAGAAGGTTCCTTTAAATTCGTTGGTTCCGCTTTTGGTTACAGTATTTACACCAGCACCCACAAAATTGCCCTGACGAACATCGTAAGGAGCTATGTTTACTGTGATCTGCTCAATTGCATCGAGAGAGATGGGCGATACACCTGTACGGTCGCCTGGTTGACCGGCCAAACCAAAAGAGTTGTTGAAGTATGAACCGTCAACAGTTATATTGTTCAAACGGTTATCAACCCCTGCAAACGAAGAACCCTTGGCCATGGGGGTCAACCGGGTTATATCGGTAATCCTTCTTGAAATTGTTGGCATGGTTTGCAACGCTTCTTGGCCAAAGTTCGATGAAGCACCTGTTCGGTTTGAGTTGAACACAAAGTCACGAGTTCCAACCACCACAACTTCTTCTAACTCAGTTGCCGACTCACTCAAAACGAATCGGAATTCTTCGGTTGCACCCAGCGCTAGAAATACGTTTTTTTGCTCAATAGGCTCATAGCCTAAAAACGATGCGCGTACGGTATAAGGGCCGCCAACCCTAAGGCCCATAAGTACAAATGTACCATTGTCGAGCGTAGTTGTACCATAGGTAGAACCGCTAGGCTCGTGCAATGCCATAATAATTGCGAAGGGTACGGGTTCTCCCTTTGCATCAACTACACGACCAGTGATGGCTGCAGTAGTAACACCCTGCCCGTATATGTACATGCCACAAAAGGCCAAAAACAGGGTTAAAAACAGATTTTTCAGATTTTTCTTCATAGTTTACGGTTTTAGGAACATCAAATATGCACAAAAATATTTATAGGTAGCAAGCTTGCTTCTATAAAAACATTAACAAATTGTTAATAACTCGGAACCGATTGCATTTGAACGCATGTTTTTATTCTACTTCTTCAACGGCTTCAGCTCTTCCAGTATCCTGTTGGTAGCTCCAATATTGTCGGTAATATAATTTTTTGCTGCCTTGCACGCACTTTTATACTGCTCTTCATTATTGAGCAAGTTCGAAACCACTTGCCTAAACTCGGCAGCATTGGATACCGAAAACCCAGCCCCAACTCCTATTAGTTCTGTTGCCTCGTTGAACTTTTGATGGTTAGGCCCAAACAGAACAGGAATTCCGTACGTAACTGGCTCAAGGGTATTGTGGATACCAGCACCAAAACCTCCGCCAACGTAGGCTATGTTTGCATAACGATATGCAGCAGCCAAAATCCCTACCATGTCGATAATTAAAATTTTGGCACTCTCTACATTTTTGTTCCCTCTTGTATACCGAAGGGTACCCACTCCAACCATTTGCTCAAATGCTTCTATTTGCTTTGGGTCTATTTCGTGGGGGACCAAAACTAGTTTTAGGTTCTCAGGGGCACTTTTAATGTATTCAATTAGTAATTCATCGTCCTTAGGCCAAGTGCTGCCTGCAACTACTACATTGCTGTCGCCACAGAAAGATTCGAGAATTGGAAGTCCCACTGCTTTTTGCGCATTGGCAAAAACCCTGTCGAACCGGGTATCGCCCGCAACGGTTGCATTGCTTATACCAATTTTTTGGAGCAGCAATACAGAAATTTCGTTCTGAACAAAGATGTGATTAAAGCCGAAGAGAACCTTTCGGTACCATGCTCCATACCATTTGAAAAAAACCTGATTTGGCCTGAAAATGGCCGATATTACGAAAGTTGGTATCTTGTTTCGCTTTAATTGTCTTAAGTGGTGGTGCCAAAATTCGTACTTAACAAAAATGGCAATTACAGGATTTACAATGGCAAGAAATTTTTTGGCATTCCAAGGCGTATCTAACGGAAGATAGAATACGTAATCGGCCCCTGAATAGTTTTTTCGAACCTCGTAGCCCGATGGTGAAAAAAAAGTAAGAAGGATTCTGTGCCCCGGGTGGCTTTCTCGATAAGCCTCAATTAGCGGCCTACCCTGTTCGAACTCCCCCAGCGAAGCGCAATGAAACCAAGCAACGGGATAATTGGGACTAATGGCTGCTTTAAGGTTAGCTTGCCAATTATTTCGACCCTCAATCCACAGTTTAGCCTTTCGTTTAAAGGGCGAAATAATTAAAACCAGAAGATAGTAAAGCCCAATTCCTATGTTGTAAAGGATTACCATTCCCTTTTTTTTGCAAATGTAGAAAAAAACCGATACCGTGCAAGCATAGTGCTAACACAATGCCTTATTGGGCTTACTAATGCTAACGTGCCTCTAAGCGTTGCCGCAAAGCCTCAAACAAGAGTATAGCCGTTGCAACAGAAACATTTAGCGAATCAATTTCACCCTGCATGGGAATTACAATTGTTTCATGGGCATTAGTAAGCCAAAAAGGGCTTAGGCCCTTATCCTCGGCGCCCATAACGATTGCGCATGGCAGGTTAAGGTTTGCATGAAAATGCGATTTCTGTGCTATAGGCGTGGATGAAACTACATTAATCGATTTGGTTTTAAGCCAGTGCAGAAGGTCGCTATTGGAAACCTGCAGCCATGGCACGGTAAAAATGCAGCCCAACGACGAACGGATTGCATTAGGATTGTAAGGGTCGCAGGCCATATCGCACAGAAATACAGCACTTACGCCTGCCGCATCGGCAGTTCGGAAAATGGCTCCCAGATTACCCGGTTTTTCTACCTTTTCAAGAACTAAAAAAAGCGGATTGCTTGTAAAAGCAATGCTTTCCAAGTCTAGCCGTTTCATGTGGAAAACCCCCACAATCCCTTCAACACCATCGCGATATGCTATTTTCTTGTAAACCTCGGGCGAAACATAAAAAAGGCTACCAACCGAAACGTTTGATAAATAGATTGGGTAATTGGGGTCATCTAAATAGATTTGAGAGCAGATAAAAACCATGTGAGGCTTATACCCCGATCTTTGCGCCAAAGAAAACTCTCTTACACCCTCCAAAACGTAAAGACCCTGCTCTTTTCGGTAGCTGGAACTCTGTTGTAACTTATTAACTTCCTTAACTTTTGGGTTTTGTAAACTGATAATTTCCATTGCTTATAAATATTCACAAATATAATTTTATTTATTCCTATAAAATCGCATCTGGAGCGAACAGGTTATTCTTAATCAAAAAAACCTTTTTGAGGGTTGTTATGATAAATAACAAAAAACAAATAGTTGAAAAGCCCGATTTCGGTCAGGTTTGCTGCTATTTAAATTCTAAAGGCTTATATATGTGGCTATTTCGTTTTTTGGCATGTAATTGGCGAGAGTTTTCTTCTAAAGAAATAATACTTTTAAAAAGGAAATACTTAAGATTCGTGTGTTAGGCTCAAAATTTATAACCTACATGGATTTTAACTAACAAAACATTGGCTTGCTCGTAAAAACCTCAAATAGGGAAGTAAAAAAAATATTTTTACATAGTGCTGATTGACTGTGCTTTGTCGTTGTGGGTTTTGTTTTCTGGGGCGTAAATAAATACTCAACCCAACGTAAGTTGCTTATTTTACGGCTGTTATTTTTGTGTGAACAAAAAATATTTATACTTTCGCTTATTCTTTTAAATATTTTTACTTGTTAGGTTCTTTAAAAAGTTAACAACAAAACTCTTGGCCTGAAATAAAACCGAAAAAACCAACATATTATGAAGTTAATTTTACGGTTAACATTTGCTGTGGCACTTTTAGCTTTCGCTAAGCCCCAATTATACGCACAATTTCAAATTGTATCAACATCCTCAACTCCAGTAGACTGTAGAGAAGCAAACGGGGTGTTCAACAATGGTACAATTACCATTAATCTGTCGGGTGGAACTCCACCATACACCATTACATGGCAACATTTAGTTTTAGGTTACAGCGGTTTGGCTACAACCAATAGCACAACCTATGTTATTACGGGCCTTCAGGCAGGAGGGCATGTGCTTACAGCCAACCATGCTGCTGGCGATCCCGATGACCCTGAGGTGACCCTCCGCTCCGTAGGGCAACCGGCATTGTTAACAGTAAACATTCTACCTAATCCCGCCCAAACTTGCCAATCCGTTTCGCTTGGTCTGAACGGTAACCCTGCCGGAGGTAACGGTGGCTACTTACACGCCTGGTCGGGAGTTGGGGCAACTTCTCTCGACTTCACCAATATTGTTAACCCTACATTTACAAATAGTACGCCCAATGCGTATTCTATAACCTATACTGTTTCCGACTCTAAAAACTGTACAGCAAATCAAACTACAAACATAAATGTTTATGCTCAGCCCGTTGCAAATGCTGGCAGCAATAGCGATGTTTGCGGTCTGTTGTATACGCTTGATGCAACCCCTTCGGTAGGCAGCGGACAATGGACCTATTCGGGACCGGGTACAGCAAGTTTTACCGACGCTACCAATCCTAAAACGAATGTTACAGTAACTGCCTACGGAACCTACACATTCACCTGGACTGAAACCAACGTGATTTGCTCGTCAAATGCATCGGTCAATATAACATTCTTTCTTCCTGCCACTGCTAATGCTGGCGGACCCTACTTCACCTGCTCGGGTGTTGGCGTTGCTCTCAATGGTTCAATTGGAGGTTCTGCCTCAACTGCCGTTTGGATAGGTGGCGCAGGCAACTTTGTACCCGACAGGAACGCCCTGAATGCAACTTACACCCCTCACACTTCTGAGGCAGGAACCAATGTGACCCTGATACTCAGAACAAACGACCCTGCAGGGGTTTGCGGTCCAGTCGAATCGAGCACTACCGTTACAGTTTACAATCTGCCCTCTGGTTCAATTACTAGTCAAACCAATGTTTCGTGCTTTGGTGGCAGCGATGGATCGGTTACCATTACCGGCAGCGGCGATGGAGCCCCTTTCGAGTATCGACTGAATGCTGGTGCCTATCAGGCATCGGGAACCTTTTCGGGGCTTAGTGCCGGATCATATACCGTTACTGTTAGAAATATCAATGGTTGTACATTCAGCGTCCCTGTAACGATTACGCAACCTGCGGCCGCTTTAGGTGGCTCCATCACAAGCCAAACCAATGTGCTTTGCTTTGGACAAAGTACTGGTTCCGTTACTGTTCTGGGTAGTTCGGGTACACCTCCTTACCAATATAGTTTAAATGGGGGAACCTATCAGGCTTCTGGCACATTCTCCGGTTTAGCAGCAGGTCCTCATACCGTAACTGTTCGCGATGCCAATTTGTGTACATTTAATGTGCCTGTTACAATTACCCAGCCGGCAAGTGCTATTGGCGGAACAATTACAAGTCAAACCAACGTGCTTTGTTTTGGTGAAAGTACTGGTTCGGTTACTGTAGCCGGTAATAATGGAACACCGGGATACGAATACAGTTTAAACAGTGGTTCTTTCCAAGCCTCAGGCACTTTCAGTGGATTACCTGCAGGTAACCATACTGTTACTGTTAGAGACGCCAACCTATGTACAGTTGATGTTCCGGTAAATATTGCCCAACCCGCTAGCGCTGTAAGTGGTTCAATAACCAGCCAAACCAACGTTTCGTGCTTTGGCGGCAGCAATGGATCAGTTACTGTTTCTGGCAGCGGAGGAACTCCTGGTTACCAATACAGCCTCAATGGTGGAGCATATCAGGTTTCCGGTTCTTTTTCTGGTTTATCTGCCGGTCCTTATACTGTTACCGTTCGCGACGCCAATTTGTGTACCTTCAATGTTCCAAT
>JBBIRB010000008.1:18453-47059 GCA_037442025.1 Bacteroidales bacterium
CCCAACCTGCTAGCGCATTAAGCGGTTCAATCACAAGCCAAACCAATGTTTCGTGCTTGGGTGGAAACAATGGATCTGTTACAGTTGATGGAAGTGGTGGAACCGCAGGCTATCAATATAGCCTAACGGAGGCGCCTATCAGGCATCAGGAACCTTTTCTGGTCTTACTGCTGGTCCTTACACCGTTACCGTGCGCGATGCCAATTTGTGTACCTTCAATGTTCCAGTAACAATAACTCAACCTGCTACAGGTGTAAGCGGAACAATAACCAGCCAAACCAACGTTGCCTGCTTTGGTGGCAGTACCGGGTCGGTTACCGTTAGCGGAAGCGGTGGCACGTCTCCTTACCAGTATAGTTTAAATGGAGGTGCCTATCAGGCTTCGGGTACCTTTACCGGTTTGGCCGCAGGGCCTCATACCGTTACTGTTCGCGATGCTGGCCTTTGTACATTTAACGTTCCCGTTACAATTACCCAGCCTGCTTCTGCAGTAAGTGGTTCGGTTGCCAGCATTACGCATGTGCTTTGCCGAGGAGCAAGCACCGGTTCGGTTACCCTTTCGGGTAGTGGTGGCACACCCCCTTACACCTACCGATTCGGAGCTAGTGCATACCAGGCATCCCCCACATTTAATGGTTTAGCGGCTGGAACTTTTACTGCTCGTGTAAGAGATGCCAACCTTTGCGTATTTACATTCCCCGTTACAATAACTCAACCGGCTACAGCTGTAGGCGGTTCAATAACAAGCCAAACTAATGTTTCGTGCTTTGGTGGAAGCGATGGATCTGTAACCGTTTCAGGAAGTGGCGGAACCCCTGGCTACCAATACAGCCTGAATGGTGGAGCATATCAGGCAACTGGTACTTTCTCGGGTTTGGCTGCAGGCTCACATACAGTTACGGTTCGCGATGCCAATTTATGTACCTTCAATGTGCCAGTTACTATAACCCAACCTACGGCCAGTTTAGGAGGTAACATTGTTAGTCAAACTAACGTTTCTTGTTTTGGTGGAAACGATGGGGGGGTTACTGTTGCTGGTAACGGTGGAACCTCGCCCTACCAGTTTAGTTTCGGTGGTGGACCTTTTCAACCATCGGGATCATTCACTAACCTTTCAGCAGGTACCTACAATATTACCATTCGCGATGCCAACCTATGTACTTTTAACTTACCTGTTACAATTACCCAACCCGCAACAGGTCTTACAGGTTCAATCGCAAGCCAAACAAATGTTCTGTGCTTTGGCAATAGCAACGGTTCGGTTACTGTAGCAGGCAGCGGTGGAACTTTGCCCTACCAATTCAGTATTGATGGAGGAGCCTACCAAGCATCGGGCTCGTTCAGCGGACTTGCTGCAGGCCCTTATACCATTACCATTCGCGATGCTAACCTTTGTACGTTTAATGTTCCTGTAACCATTACCCAGCCAGCAGCTATTTCCATTGCAAGTGTTGTTGTTTCGCATGTCGACCAGTGTTTTGGCGACACTAATGGTTCAATTCAGGTTACTGCTAGTGGTGGAACACCAAATTATACTTATACCTTATATAATGGGCCTACTCTGTTAGGAAGCCAAAATCCGGTTCATCCTGCTCCAGCACTGTTTAGTGGCTTGGGCGCAGGTACAAACTATAGGGTTGTTGTTACCGACAATAACGGATGCCCATCAGCTGAACAAACGGGTATTACAATAACTCAACCCGCCGAACTGATAATAACCGGTATTGATGTTACTGAAATTACCTGTAACGGCTACAACGATGGTACTATAACCGTAAACGCAACAGGCGGTACGCCTGCTTACCAGTATTCAATCGACGGATCATTCCCCTTTGGTACCTTCCAGGCAAGCAATGTATTCACCGTTGGTGAAGGTGGTTACGATGTGTTTGTGCGCGATGCCAATGGCTGCGAAACAGGCTGGCCAGTTCAGGTTGTACTTACCAACCCCCCTGCAATTGCCTTCAGTTTCAGTATCGACCCCATTACTTCATGTAACGGAGCCAATGAGGGACGTATTACCATTTCGAATGTAAGCGGTGGTTCTGGAAACGGCTACGAATACTCTATTTACGAACCTCCTGTTTGGGGAACAGCCACTGTATTCAACAATCTCCCCGGGGGGCCAACTAACCCCTATTATATAAGGGTACGCGATTCGAAGGGTTGTATTGAAACAGCCAATAATGGGAATCCTGTATTCATTAATCAACCTTCGCCAATAACATTCGACATTGTAAACATAACCCAAGTTACTGGCTGTTGGTACAATACCAATGGTAGTTTTAGAGTGCAAAACGTGCTGGGCGGTACGGGTACCAAGCAGGTAAGCATCGATGGTGGAACCACATGGTTTGCAGTTCCTAGAACTTTTACAAACTTGGGTGTTAATGTATATACAGTTACCGTTCGCGACGCTAATAATTGCCAAGTTAGCCGGGTGGTTAACTTAACTGGCCCACCTGCAATTGTCATTAATACTTTGGTTACAACCAACGTTACTTGTTTTGGCGGAGCCAATGGCACTATTACTGTAACCGCTTCGGGTGGAACAGGTGCTCTGCAGTACTCTATTAACGGTGGTGCTTATCAGGCTTCAGGCTCGTTTACCGATTTAACGGCAACCACTCATGTTGTCCGAGTGCGCGATGCCAATGGCTGTGTATTACAGCAGGATGTTGTAATAACCCAGCCCCCCGTGTTGGTTTTAACTACACAAACGGCAACTAATATAACTTGTAATGGTCTTACTAATGGAACCATTACCCTGGCTGCTTCTGGTGGTGTTGCCCCATATGAATATAGTATTACTGGAACGCCCCCCTTTACCAGCACCACTGGATTATACACCAATTTATCTGCTGGCAGTTATCCTGTACTTGTTCGCGATGCCAATGGTTGCTTGCTATTCGGGAGCACGCTGGTTATTAACAACCCGCCAGTAATTTCAATAAACAGCCAAGGATTTACGAACATTCTATGTTTCGGAGGAACTGGAAGCATTACCGTTACTGCTACTGGTGGTACAGGTACCCTGACCTATATTCTGAAAAATAGTTTGAATGTAGTTGTTTCATCAAATACTACCGGAGCCTTTACAGGATTAACTCAGGAAACCTATACGGTTGAAGTAACCGATATTAACAGCTGTGGCCCCGTTACTGCAGGGCCTTTCGTTATAACCCAGCCAGCTCAACTTCAAATTACCGGGTCATTGTTCACTCAAATAACCTGTTTCAACAGCAACAATGGAACTATATCTGTAACATCAACTGGAGGGACTGGCCCCATTCAGTACATTCTACTCGAAAGCGGGAACCCGCTTTACTCTCAAATTGACAATGGGCTATTTACCGGACTTGCCCAGGGTGTTTACACTGTAAATGTAGTAGATGCTAATAACTGCGGGCCTGTTACTGCGGGGCCATTCAATATTGTTAACCCAGCGGCCCTTGCTCTTTCTACGAACGTTACCAATGTCAGCTGTTCATTTTCTGGAAATAATGGTCGTATAAGTGCCATGGGAACAGGTGGCACAGCACCTTATTCCATCATTCTTTATCAGGGCGGTGTTCCCATTGCCAATGCTACAGGAATTGCTGAAGGCAACTGGTTTGATTTTAATGGTCTCGGTGGTGCCGTAAATTATGCGGTAGAAATTCGCGATGCCAACTACCCCACATGTCCTTCGGTAACATCAGGTTTACTCACGCTTATTGTTCCTGCACCCTTAGCTATAGGTGCACCCATCATTCAAAACCCAAGTTGTATTGGGCAGTCCGACGCTACAGTTACCATTCAGGCATCTGGTGGTACCCTATCCTATACCTATATATTATACACCAACTTGGGAGTTCAGGTTGGGGCTTCAATTGTTACTGCCAATACCAATCCTGTTCAGTTTGCTGGCATTGCAGCTGGAACCTACTACGTATCGGTTAACGATGCTAATGGTTGCGGTCCCGTAAACACCAGCAACTTTACCATTAGCAACCCAGCACCAATCATTTTCTCAGCCTTTAAAACCGACATGGATTGCTACGGGGGTCCGGGCAATGGAACAGGACAAATCTTCTTTAATGTCACATCAGGCGGCACCGCTCCTTTCATGTTCTCAGTAAATGGCGGAATGACATTTACCAGCAGCAATCCTGTTACTGGGCTAAGTGGCGGTAATTATACCGTTATGGTTCGCGATGCCAATGGTTGCTTATCGGCTACTCAAACGGTTAATATTTTCGAACCCGATGAGCTGACCCTTAGCCTGCAAGGCTTCGATGTTTCGTGTAATGGAAGCACCAATGGTCGCATTATTGCTACCTCTACAGGTGGAACATTCTCAGTTACCTCTCCAAAATTGTATCAACTCGATGGTTCCGGTTCGTGGCAAACTTCAAATATTTTCAATAATGTTTCTGCCGGTTGGCACTCGGTTACTGTAGTTGACGCTAAGAACTGTATGGTAACTGAAAATATTTTCATTGCAGAGCCTTTACCTATAAGTATTGTTTCAACCAGTTTTACCAATCCAACATGTAGTAGTTACGGTACAATTACGGTAGTAGCCAGCGGTGGAACGGGAACGCTTACTTACACATTGCAACCAGGTGGTGCAAACAACACAACCGGATTATTTACGAACCTCGGAGGCGGCACTTACACTATTCAGGTGTCCGACCAGAATGGGTGCGGTCCGGTTACTACTTTACCTATTACACTTGCCTCGCCAAGTACAATATCCATTAACAATATTATTATTACCGATGCAACGGGTTGCTTTGGCAGTACCAACGGTAGCATTGAGATTATTGCTTCGGGAGGAACTGGCACTTTGACCTATTCAATAGATGGCGGAGCAAACACGTTCCTAACCAATGTGTTTACAAACCTTGCTCCCAACAATTATGTAGTGGTTGTTAACGACGATGCCAACTGCCCACAGGCTATGCCTGTGAGTGTGGGTGGACCAGCTCAAATAACTTATAACATTCTGGTTGAAACCCCCGAAAACCCTTCGGGCGCAGCAAACGGAACTATTCTGGTTGAAGGTTTTGGTGGCACTGGCCAACTGACCTACACGCTTTGGGAAAACACTCTCGGCCTTGTTGCCAGTAATACCAATGGTTTGTTTGAGAACCTTACAAACGGAACCTACTGGGTTGTTATATCCGATGAAAATAGCTGTGAGGTAACAACTCGCCTCATTATTCTAGCAGGGCTAAATATTACAGTTGTGTATACTAATGTTTCCTGCAATGGGGCAAACAATGGTACAATTAATATAACCATAAACAGCGGTACGCCTCCATATTCCATTACATGGACCGGACCTTTGGGGACACTACCCGGTTTTGCCAATCAAACCTCTTTGAGCAACTTACAGCCCGGCTTGTATACTGCTTACATTATGGACTCTGGCGGACTCGATGCAACTGTATTTGTTGATATCACAGAACCACTTCCTTTGAACATTCTGGCCCCAATTGTTGTTTCACCCAGCTGCAATTCCCTGCAGGGAGGAACCAATAACGGAAGCATTATTGTTGAGGGTACAGGTGGAACGCCCCCGTACAGCTATGTTCTCAGGGATATTAACGGGCTTCCAATAGCCCCATCGGGAATTGGCGTTTACACCAATTTGTGGGCCGGAAGCTACGCACTTACTGTAACTGATGCAAATCTGTGCCAGTTTGTAACTGCAATTAATATTGCTGAGCCCGCTGCCATTACTTACGACCAGCCCATAGTTATCCACCCAACCAGCCATACGGCAAGCAATGGCAGTATTTCCGTTACTGCAATTGGTGGCACTGCTCCCTATACATATACATTGCTGCCAGCAAACATATCGAACGCTACAGGATTGTTTACCGGCTTACCTTCGGGTGTTTATCAGGTGGTGATTTCCGATGCCAATTCATGCTCTGTTACCATTACAAATATCCGCTTAACTGGAATAACCGTAACCCTAACCCCGCACCATATTACCTGTTTTGGTTCGAACAACGGTTGGATTAATGTTGAATTACAGGGTGTTGTACCACCAGTAACCATAACCCTTTTCTGGGTTGATGGAGGTATCCCGATCACAAACGGAGGGCTTTCTGAGAGCGAAAAAGTACTTGGCCCAGGCACATACATTGTAACAGTAACCAGCGGTGGCAATATCATTTCAACACAAATTGAAATTCTTGAGCCCGCAGACATTTCGGCAAATGTAATTTATGTTGAAAATCCGGGTTGTTTCGGTGCTGAAACCGGTTTCGTAATTTTCGACATAACTGGTGGAACTCCGTTTGCTAATGGTTATGATATCACCTGGTCTGGAGGAAGTGCGCGTGGCTTTGTAGCACAACCCTTAGGTGCTGGTACTTACAACTTCACAATTTCCGATGCCAATGGTTGCCAATTTGTGGTTCCCGATGAAGTTATAATAACTGCTCCTACATCAATGACACTTGAAAGCCTAACCTTCTTCGACCTTACCTGTTACCAGAATAATTCGGGCTACATTTCGATGCTTGCTTCGGGTGGTGCTGAACCTTTGGTTTACACAATCGATGGCCCAGGCGGAGTAATTTCCAATGGTTCGGGAGTATTCAACAATCTGGCTGCAGGCACTTACTACCTGTTAATTGAAGATGCAAACGGCTGCCAGTACCCATTTGAAAGTGGCAATAATATGGTTGTGCTTGCACAGCCCGACCAAATAGTTATAACACCTATTACTACTAGTCTTCCTGAATTTAACTGCCATTACTCCACTCCTTTGCCTGAGTTCCAGATGTCAGTAACTGGCGGTACACCTAGCTATACCTTCCAGTGGAGGAGAGGTGCAACGCAGCTAGACCAATTCACCAGAAACCTGATATTGCCAACTCCTGGAACCTATACCCTGGAAGTGACCGACAGCCAAGGCTGCGTTGCATCCGAAACTATTATTATTCCTGGCCCAGATCCGATTACATACGTGTGGACCTTTACAGAGGCTAACTGCCGCATAGCACCATTTGGCGATGTAGGAAGTATTCAAATTACTAATGTAACCGGTGGTAACGGAACCTTTACTCTTCCAACGGGTAATGACTTCCAGATTCGCTGGCCAAGTTTAGGTAACGATTTTAACAACGTTTGGTCAATATCCAACCTGCAATCGGGTGGCTACAGCGCAGTGGTTACCGACCAAAAAGGATGCGTTGATAATGTTACCTTTACGGTTCCTTACAATTTAGCAAATGCTTTTGTGGTTGATGTGTTAAAACCCCAAACGAACTACTGTTACGATGCTACTGCTAACCTAACCTTGGTTGTGCTGGCTGGTTCTATTGGCTCGTCTCCAACAATCGATTGGTATAACCTATCGGGTAACAACCCTAATACTTCAGTGCATTCGGGCATGACATACTCAATCCCTAACCTACAACAAAGCCAAATTGTACATAGGGTTGATGTGGTTAGTTCTGTTGGTTGTTTGGAGCAAGCACTCGATACAATTAATGTGTATCCTCCAATTAGGCCGTTCATAAACCCCGATACACACCCGTTTATACAAACCGACAACCTGTTTGGCGACCCAACTGTTATTTCAGTACTTGCCGATACACAGTACGATGTGGAGGTTTCGGTGCAAACCCCTGGAATATATACATACCTCTGGACTCCAAGTTTGTTCTTCGAAGCGGCAAGTCAGAACAACCCAATCATGACATACCTAACTGGTTTTTATGAGCCTTACCTAACAGGCACCATTTTTAACCCAAGTACGGGAAGGAATGAAAAGTATATTCCAATAAAAACCTATGTTTCTGACGAATATGGTTGTGTCGACTCGCTCCTGCTGAAAGCCAGAATTCTGAATAAAATTGTTATCCCCAACGTGTTTACCCCCAATAGCGATGGTATTAACGATCGCTGGACGGTTCCTTACGCTGGCTTGTTCCCTGAACTTGAGATTATTATTTACAACCGATGGGGTTATCCCATTTGGGAGGGCAAGGGTTCTGATGCTCACAGGGGCTGGGATGGTAATAACTCCCGAGGAACTCCATACCCCGTTGGAACATACTACTACGTAGTTAAATACAATGTTGGAGGCAATTCTGTTGGTTGGAAACCGGTTTCGGGTTCAGTAACCATTGTTCGATAACGAATTGAAAGTATAACGATATATAATCCCATAACCATGAAAAGGATTTTAATTGTATCGATAGTTGTTTTAGCAGGCTTAAGCTGCGATTTGAAAGCACAACAGTTGCCACAGTTTACACAGTATATGCTAAACAACTACATTACCAACCCAGCTGTTGCTGGCATATACAACTACTACCAAATTCGATCGAATATACGAATGCAGTGGGTTGGCCTTGACGATGCTCCCCAAACCTACAGCATTAGCGCTTATGGTCCACACAACCGGCTCGATATGGGTTTTGGCGGATATCTGTTTAGCGATATTACTGGCCCAACAAGCCGTTTAGGTTTTAGTGGAACATATGCCTACAACAGGCAGTTAACCCAGGATATACGTGCGACGGGTGGGATTTCGCTTGGCGGGTTACTTTTCAGCATCGATGGATCGAAATTTGATTTGGGCGATGCCCAAACAACCACCCCCGACCCCGCACTGTTCCGTAACTCATCATCGGTTTTTACCCCCGATGCTTCAATAGGCTTCATGTTTTATACAACCTATTGGTTTGCTGGCATTTCAGCGCATCAACTGTTTGGGCAGCGGATTAAATTTGTTGACCAACGGGTTGGAATTAACCGACTTAAACAGCACTTAATGCTAAGTGGTGGTCACATTTTCCCATTAATCCGCGATCTCGACTTTGAACCATCGGCTATAATTAAATATATGTTTGGTTCGCCAGTTACTGTCGACTTTAACGCAAAATTCACGTACCGTCGGCAGTTTTTCGGAGGGCTATCGCTTCGCTGGGCCGATGGTGCAGCCCTGGTTATGGGCATGACCTACGACAACCGCTACCAGTTTGGATACTCATTCGACTACAGCTTTGGTAGCATACGGAGCCATCAGTTCGGATCGCACGAAATTATGGTGGCCTTCCTATTCGACAAATTGAAGTAAAAAAACTTTAACTCTTTTAAACGCTATCCTATTGGGGTAGCGTTTATTTTTGTAAGAAATTGAAAAGTAGAATGAAAAAGTTAATGTTGGTTTTAGTGGCAACCGCCCTAATGGTTGGTTGCAAGAAAAACGCAATAATCCCCGAAAAGGATATGGTTACTATAGTAACTAAAATTTTCCTGTCCGATGCTCTTACTCTTACTGCACCAAACGATATTTCGCTCTTTAACCGCGATAGCATCGACTACTATGCACATATTTACACTTCGATGGGATACACATCGGCTCAGTTCGATAGTTCCATTGTTTTCTACACTAAGAACCCAGCGCTTTTCGACCAAATTATCGATAAAGCCATTGCCGATCTTTCAAAATTGGAAACTGAACTCAATGCGAAACTGAATGCCGTTAAAACCGATAGTCTTCAGAATCTTTGGGTTGGCAAGGATAAATGGATATTTCCTACTGATTCAAAATCCGATACCATTGGCTTCCGAATACCATCCCGCAAACCCGGAAAGTACACTCTAAGCGTATGCCTTCGTGTACTTCCAAACGACGAGTCGGTGGAGCCAAAGGTTATTTTTGCTTTCAACCTTAATAACGATAGTACCTACTTTAATAAACGGATTGAAAATCTTTCTAAAGATGGGATTACTCGAACCATTAAAATTGAAAATAGTATTTCAGACACCAGCATAACGCACCTAACAGGGGCTATATTACACCATGAACCACAAACAGGAAAGTGGACTAAGCATGCCGAGGTTTTCTCGATAAATATTTCGTTCGAACCCATAATTGATAGTTCTAAGGTAGCACTTAACCCAGTCCCTAAAAGTAGGCACAGGTTAGAAAAACAGCAATAGGGCTGTGCTATACTTTTCTCTTTTAACTAACTTTGCAAAAACAAGCGAATCGTGGATATTAAACAAATAATTATTGAAATACTTGCCAGTAATAACTATGTGAGTTTGCCTGGGGTTGGCTCGGTTATTCAGAAATACCACCCGGCAAAACTATCATCCGATGGCAAAACATTTGAACCCCCAAGGCAAGAAATTGCGTTCGATACCTCACGAACATTTGACGACGAGGCTATTGAAAAACACCTTGTAGAGTCAAAGGGCATAAATCCTTCGGAGGCCAAAGCCATAGTATCGAAATTCATATTATCACTAAAAAGCGACCTTGATTCGGGCAACGAAGTTTCACTTCGTGGTATAGGCATTCTAAAAAAGGATAATAAATCGAACATAATACTCATTCCCTATACTTCTGAGCAGCAAGCCACTGAAACCCTCGGTTTAAAAAACGTTTCTGTAGAACCCAAACAGAATATAAAGAAACCAAGTAACCAAGCAAAATCAAATACTAAGAAAACCAACAGCAGCATTCTAGTTATTTTTATTCTTCTGCTTATAGTGGGTTTGTTTGCGCTTGCTGCCTACCTTTTACCACCACTTCGATTCTGGGAAGGTGACCTTTTTGCCAAAACCACCAAACCAAAAACTGAAAGCAGTGCTCCCATTGATTTAAAAAAAGAACCTACTGAAAATGATGCTCAAATGCCTTTGGCCGACAGCATGAATAACGTGGAGCCAATAAAAGAATCATCTCCCGTTCAACAGGAAGCCAATGCTGAGGTTAAATTCTACTATATAATTATAGGAAGTTTCAATAGCATGGAAAACGCTCAGCGTTTTGCAAAAAGGGTGGAAGCAGCTGGCATTACCCCCGAAATAATTGAAGGAAAAGGAAATTACAGAGTATCTCGAGGTAAGTTTGCCGACCGTAAAGAAGCCCTGAAGGAATTGGGTCGCCTAAGGCACGGTAACCCTAAAGAATCTGCTTGGTTATTAGTACAATAAATAAACGGGGCTTTCGCCCCGTTTCTATTTTATTTCTCAGTTACCAATCGGAGTAACTCTTTAATTCTATTAACCTCCGCTTTCAAGTCTTCCTGCTCTTTCGACGAGTCGGTTAGCTTCATATTCTCCTTGGAAAGAGCATCCACTTTTAGCTTCAGCTCGTTAATGATTGCCTGCTGCTCCTTAATGGCTTCAACCAAAACAGCTGTCATTTCGGAATACTGAACACCCTTGAAACCATCAACTTCATTGGTAAAGACTAACTCAGGAAGAATAGTTTCAACCTCTTGTGCAATAAAACCTATTCGCTTGCCCATAGCCGGTTCGGTTTTCCATGTAAAGTTAACCCCACGAAGCTTAAGCACTGCATTTAAACTTCCGTTAAGTGTGTTTATATTCTCCTTCATTCGCACATCCGAAGTGGCAGTGGTAAGAGTTCCATCGCTCATTCTGTTCAATACCCCCGAATAGGCTCCAGAACCTATGCTTCTGAAACGAGCATTTCCATTAACATCGAGAGTTTGGGTTGGGTCGGCAGCGTTAATAGCTAAACGGCGGTTATCAAATTCTCCATAAATGAGTGGAGTAGTTGTTGATGAACCATCAATGATTAAACGATTCGATACATTTTCAAATGCACCGTAACCGACCCTGTAACCACCAATGATAACATTGTAAGAACCCGTATTGCTCCATCCGGCAGCCGTACCAATAAAAACGTTTCTTGATCCTGTCTGATTCATATTTCCAGCCGTATTACCAATCATTACGTTTTCATTACCTGTTGTTAAGTTTCCTCCGGCTGAACCGCCTATTAAAATTTGCTGAAATCCTGTGGTATTATTAATACCTGCATAGCGGCCTATCATTATATTAAAATAGCCAGACGAGTTGTTTTCCCCTGCTGATGTTCCAATGAAAACGTTTTGGGAAGTCACATTTCTATAGCCGGCCTTATCGCCAATGGCAATAATGTTTTGTCCACTTATATTGAAATAACCTGCTTGATTACCAATAAAAATATTGTTGTAACTCTGGTTTTTTCTTCCTGCGGTATAACCAATGAATACGTTTTTCGAAGCATTTATGTTGTTCTGTTCAAAACCAGCGCTGTCGCCAATAAAAACGTTATATCTTAAATTTGTTCCTGAGTATCCGGCAGCCTGCCCAAGTGCTATATTGTTATAGCCAATAGTATTGCTATATGCCGCATTAGAGCCTAGGGCTATATTTGAACTGCCTGTTGTATTGGATGCTCCACTCTGGTTGCCCATAAAAACGTTATTGCTACCAGTTGTATTGGCCCTTCCAGCAAAATAACCCATAAAAGCATTATTGGTACCCGAAGTGTTATAGCGTCCTGCTTCGTTGCCTAGGAAAACGTTATTGCTTGCATTGTTTGTATAACCCGCTAAATTTCCGAGGAATACGTTGTTTGCACCTGTGGTGTTGGTACGTCCGCTTTCATTACCCATAAAAACGTTATTTACTCCTGTAGTGTTTGCTCTACCAGCAGTGTATCCCAAAAAAACGTTGTTGTTACCATTGGTTGTATTACTATAACCCGCTTCGTAGCCCAAGAATACATTGAAGTTACCCCCCAAATTGCTGTATCCGCTTCGGTAACCCATAAAAAGGTTATTCCCCCCTATTGTATTTCCCCTACCCGCTTGGTAACCCATAAATACGTTGTTGGCACCGGTTGTATTCAATCGGCCTGCGTCGTACCCGATAAAAGCATTAAAACTAGCAGTTGTATTGCTGTAGCCTGCATTGGTACCCAAAAAAGTATTGTAATTTCCAGTGGTGTTAAGGTATCCGCTGTACTGACCCACAAAAGCATTTCCAGCACCAATATTATTAGTTCGTCCAGAATAGTCGCCAATGAATACGTTGCTGCTTCCGGTTGTGGTGGAGTATCCACTTTGAAAACCCAAATAGGTATTGAACTGGGCCGTTGATGCCAGGTAGCCGCTCTGATATCCAATGTAAACATTGTAAGTACCCGAAGTGTTGCTATAGCCACTTTGGTACCCTAAAAAGGTGTTGAAGTTTGCCACAGTATTGTTGTAACCACTTTCGTGGCCAATAAACACATTCTGTATCCCTGTGGTATTCAAATAACCGCTACGGTAACCCATGAAAATATTACCCCATCCAGTAGTGTTAGTATATCCGCTTTCGTTTCCTGCAAAAAAGTTATACGATCCCAAATTTCCTGTTCCACCCAAATTGCTATAACCCGATTTAAATCCAACAAAAATGTTGCTTTTGCCAATAGTGGTGCTTAAACCAGCCTGATAACCCAAAAATGAATTGTAAACACCGCCTGTAGTTAGGTTTACACCGGCTTGTTGCCCAATAAGGTAGTTTTCGGGGGTAATGAACATGAAGCTGGAGCTGCTTTTGGTCTGGTCAATAAGACCGCCAACTGCAAATCCACCCCTGCTGCTTTTAGCAGGAGAATCGTCGAAATAAATACGGGCGCTATCACGGCTAACATAGAACAGGTCGGATGCTCCAGTTTTGGTTTGATCAACCAATGTTCCTACAGCAAAGCCTCCTCGGCTGCTTTTATTTGCACCTTCGCGTATGAATATCCGAACGCTATCGGGTGTTAACCTGAAGTATTCCTGGCTCGCTTTGGTTTGGTCGACTAAACCACCAACCGCAAAGCCGCCACGGCTGCTTTTGCCTGGTGCATCGTCCACATAAACCCGAACGCCGCTCTGGTACACTGCAAACACAATTTTACCTGCGTTGTTGCGTACGGCAAAGATGGGCTGCTCCTCCGTGGGATCACCTCCTACCACATCAAGACGGCTCTGGGGCGTTGTTGTGCCCACTCCAACGTTGCTCCCCGCCAGATGAATGCTGCTGGTGGCTTGCCATTCGGTACCACTATGAACAAGGGTTTGGCCAGGACCTCCGCTTACTAGGGGCCCTTCCGGGCCTTGGGGTCCCTGATTACCCGATGCTGCAAATAGGGCATAGGGCACGGATTGAAGGGGTGAAGTCCCCATAATAACAAACTCATTACCCCCACTCGGATCCAGGTGAATGCTTAAATATAAATTTCCTTGAGCCCATGGTATCGATTCGAATTCCCCTTCTATGGTTGTGCCATCGCCTACAATAAAATTCACGAGACCAACGCTGTTAGTTGTTATTACATGGGTTTCGGAGTAAAAAATAGTTCCACCAGTAATGTCGGTAATGCGAACCATAAACTTCACATTTTGGTTTGCAATAACCTCTCCGGTTGCATTGCGAACAACGGTTTGGTAGTTAAATCCTTGTGGTACCTGAGCTACCGCCAATGTGCTTGCAAGCAACAAAAGGAAAAAAGTAAACTTTCTCATATGGCTTCAGTTTTGGTAAGCGATTTCATTAAAAACAAACAATTTAACCTAAAAAGGCAATCGAAAGCAAATATTATTTGCGTTTTTTGGTGAAGGGAAAATATTAATGTATAAACAATCGTTTAACGAATGTGGCTAATAAAATTTATCGTTATCTATAATACTGCTGAGGTTTTTTTTAAAAAAACTTCAATTATTTTTTCAAGCATTTCGGGCACGCCAGTGGAAGCAGGCTTTTTTATAAATGTTATGTTTTTATAGTTTGGTACGTTAACATCGTTGGGGTCGATGAGGAAAATTTTTGCTCTACGGGGAGCATAGTCTATTAGTCCGGCTGCCGGATAAACATTTAGCGATGTTCCAACAACGGCAAGTATATCGGCGGTTTTTACAATTTGAACAGCATCTGTTATGGCAGGAACTGCCTCGCCAAACCAAACAATATGCGGGCGCAAAGTATGCCCTTTAGGGCATTTGTCGGTCAGTTTCAGTTCCCACCCGTTTACTTCAACAATATACGATGGATCGCCTGTGCTGCGAGCTTTTTTCAGTTCGCCATGCAAATGGAGCACTTTCGAACTACCAGCCTGCTCGTGCAAATCGTCTACATTTTGCGTTACTATTCGAACATCGAAATGCTCCTCTGCTTTTGCCAAAGCTATATGACCCTCGTTGGGTCTTACATTCAGCAGCTGCTTTCGGCGCTCGTTATAAAAGCGGGTAACCAGTTCGGGGTTGCTTTCCCATGCTTCAGGACTAGCCACTTCTATTACATCGTACTCTTCCCACAAACCGCCCATGTCGCGAAAGGTTCGAATGCCACTTTCGGCGCTAATGCCTGCTCCGGTGAGGACTACAAGTCGTTTCATACCACTATTTTATTAAAAAAACTCAAGGTATAGCAACTATGCAAACCTTGAGTTTTGGCGAATTAATAAAGTTCTACTTTACTTCCGAACCGTTGGCAACATTGGTTTGGGGTTGAACCAGAACCAATTTGCCATTGGCATCCTGTGCCATAAGAATCATCCCTTTCGATTCAATTCCTTTAATTTTTCGAGGCTCGAGGTTGGCAAGCATTACAACCTGCTTCCCAACCATCTCCTCGGGCGTATAGTATTCGGCTATTCCCGAAACAATGGTGCGACGGTCGATTCCTGTATCGATATCGAGTTTTAAAAGTTTTTGGGTTTTAGGAACCCGCTCGGCAGCCAATACAGTTGCAGTGCGTATGTCCATGGTCGAAAAACTTTCGTACGTTACATTCTCTTTCTGTGGTGTTACCTTCCGTTCCTTGCTCTCGTTGGCCTCCTTTGTGGCTTTGAGTTTTGCCAGCTGCTCCTCAATGGTTGCGTCCTCTACCTTGTCGAAAAGTAGCTCGGCTTTGCCCAAATTATGCCCTGCGGCAATTAGTCCAATCTCGCTGGCCCTCTCCCATCCGAACGAATCGGTATTCAGCATTGAGCGAAGTTTGGTTGCCGTAAACGGAAGGAAGGGCTCAATAACAATTGAAAGGTTGGCGCAAATTTCGATGGCAATGTTGAGAATGGATGCAACGCGCCGAGGATTATCCTTGTACAACTTCCAAGGTTCGGTGTCGGCCAAATACTTATTGCCCAAACGGGCAATGTTCATGGCCTCGCGAAGCGCATCGCGGAAGCGAAAAACTTCGAGGTTTTCCTCAACTGCTCGTTTGAACTTGGGAAGCTCTCTCAACGTTTCCTTGTCGAAGTCGGTAAGTTCACCCAAAGCGGGTACTTTTCCGTCGAAATATTTTTGTGTAAGAACCAGTGCCCTGTTCACAAAATTGCCCAGAATGGCAACCAGCTCATTGTTGTTACGTGCCTGAAAGTCCTTCCAGGTAAAATCGTTATCCTTTGTTTCGGGCATATTGGCGGTAAGCACGTAGCGCAAAACATCCTGTTTCCCCTCAAATTCTTGTAAATACTCGTGAAGCCAAACAGCCCAGTTGCGCGAGGTAGAAATTTTATCGCCTTCGAGGTTCAGAAACTCGTTAGCAGGAACGTTTTCGGGTAGAATGTACGACCCTTCGGCTTTTAGCATGGCAGGAAAAACAATGCAGTGGAAAACAATATTATCCTTTCCTATAAAATGAATAAGTCTTGTTTCCTTGTCCTTCCAGTACTTTTCCCAATCGGGGGTTAGCTCCTTTGTTGCCGAAATGTACCCAATGGGCGCATCGAACCAAACGTAAAGCACCTTGCCCTCGGCACCCTCAACAGGAACGGGTACACCCCAGTCGAGATCGCGGCTAACTGCGCGTGGTTGCAATCCCTGGTCGAGCCAACTTTTGCACTGGCCGTATACATTGGCTTTCCACTCCATATGGTCATGCAAAATCCACTTTTCGAGAAAACCTTGGTATGCGTCGAGGGGTAAAAACCAGTGCTTGGTATCTTTTAGTACTGGTTTTGCTCCGCTTAAAACCGATTTGGGATTGATAAGGTCAGTAGCATTCAAGCTGGTTCCGCACTTCTCGCACTGATCGCCGTACGCACGCTCGTTGCTGCAATGCGGGCAAGTTCCGGTAATGTACCTGTCGGCTAAAAAGTGGTTAATCTCGGGGTCGTAGTACTGTTCGGTGGTTTTCTCGATAAACTGCCCAGCATCGTATAATTTTCGGAAGAATTCCGAAGAGGTTTGGTGGTGAACCTTTGAGCTTGTACGCGAATAAATGTCGAAAGCGATTCCAAAGTCCTCGAACGACTTTTTAATAATTGCATGGTACTTGTCAACAACATCCTGAGGCGAAACGCCTTCCTGGCGAGCCTTGATAGTAATGGGTACCCCATGCTCGTCGGAGCCACAAATGGAAACCACTTCAATTCCCTTCAGTCGCAGGTATCGGGTGTATATGTCGGATGGAATATAAACACCAGCTAAATGGCCAATATGCACAGGACCGTTGGCATAGGGTAGCGCCGATGTAATGAGGTATCGTTTAAAGTTGTTCATGTATTGTTATGCGATTTAACACAAAAATTCGATTTATTGGGAATGCTATTGAACTATTAAAAGCTATATTAGCGTAAAGTTTCTTTGTTTGCCTTGCAAATATATTACAATTTGCCCAATTAATTATGGAACTTATTGCCCCTCCGTTTCTTCGCGCTGGTGATTCAGTAGGAATTGTGGCCCCCGCACGCAAGGTTGCCCCACACGAAATTGAACCAGCAATAAACATGATTAAGGGCTGGGGTTTTAATGTTGTATTAGGAAAGAACCTTTTCGGTTCGTACAATCAATTCTCTGGAACCGATACCGAACGGGCCAGCGACTTACAGGAAATGATTGAAGACCCTGAAATTAAAGCAATTCTTTGTGCGCGTGGTGGCTACGGTACCATTCGGCTGCTCGATAAAATTAACCTTCGGGCATTGCAGCGTATCCCCAAATGGGTTGCAGGTTACAGCGATATAACTGTACTACATAGCATTTTAAACTCGTGGTATTTGGTGGAAACCATCCACTCTACAATGCCCTTCAACTTCCCTGAAAATGGGGTTGCAAATCAATCTACCGATTTGCTTCGTCAAACCTTACTCGGAATTACTCCCAGCTACAACATCCCTTCCCATCCGTTGAACAGAATTGGTAAATGCGAGGGAGAGGTGGTAGGCGGGAACCTTTCAATATTATACAGCCTAGCCCGAACCAGTGCCGACCTGACAACGGAAAACAAAATTCTTTTCATTGAAGACCTCGACGAGTACCTCTACCACGTCGATCGTATGATGATGAACCTGAAATATAGCGGAAAACTTGCCGGCATTGCCGGTTTGGTGGTTGGCCAAATGAACGATATGCACGACAATACAGTGCCCTTTGGCCGGTCGGCATACGAAATTATTCTCGATGCTGTGAGTGAGTTCGATTTCCCTGTGTGCTTCAACTTCCCTGCCGGGCACATGGGTGATAATTATCCGCTAATTCTGGGGCGTAATGCATTGCTAAATATTTCTACCGAAAATTGCATTCTCAACTTCTCGGCCCCAATATGTTCAATATAAAAATTCAAAAACTGCCCTAGTATGAACAACTCGCCAAGGGAAAAACCGACAGGCTTGGGCCGAAAGGGCGAAGAAATGGCCATTGCATTTTTAAAGTCGAAAGGGTACACCATTCTCCATACTAATTGGCGGTTCGGAAAAAAGGAACTCGACATTGTGGCTATGAACCAAAACATGCTTTGCATTATTGAGGTTAAAACTCGCTTTGGCGATTTTTGGGAAGAACCCAAGGAGGCGGTAACCCGGCGAAAACAAAAAACCATTATTGAAACCACCGAGGCCTATATGGATAGGTTCAATCTGAACTGCGAAGTGCAGTTCGATATAATAAGCATTATTGTACAGAATGGTAAGTTTGAAATAGAACATATCCCCGATGCCTTTTACCCAACCCTCCTGTAAATGAATATTGAAGAACTACGTTCCTTCTGCTTGAATCTTCCGGGTGCTTCCGAGAGCTTTCCGTTCGACGACGTTACCTTGGTTTTTAAAGTTGGCGGAAAGATGTTTGCCCTTACCAACCTCGATGGTCCCTTGAGCGTTAACTTAAAATGTGACCCCGAAAAAGCCATTGAACTTCGCGAACTATATCCCGAGGTTAGCCCGGGTTACCATATGAGCAAACTGCACTGGAATACTATCGATTTAACCGGAGTAGTGCCCGATAAGTTAATTCACCAATGGATTATCGACTCATATAATCTTGTTTACAATGCCCTTTCGCGAAAAGTAAAAGAATCAATTGGTTAATTACTTTGTTTGGCTTAGTTCATCTTCGTTTTGCAAATATGCTTACTTTTGGTACAAGAGTTGTACAAAGGAAATCTCTGAAAAAGTTAAATACTTGAGGCCATGAAAACAATAAAATTAATTGCTGTTTGCCTGCTGCTTTTTGGTTACACCGCTCAGGCTCAAAGCCTTTTCAACGTAACAAGGGTGCAAGGGAAAATAACAAATCTGAAAACCGGTAAGGAGGTTGTGGCTGGAGATGCCATAAAAGCTGAAGACCAACTACTTTTTGAAAGTATGGACAGTTACGCCATAGCTATTGGCGACAATATGGTTCGATTCCAAATTAAACTTCAGGAGGGTGAACACAATACTGAACAGCCAGTGCTGACCAAAACCGCAAAGGAAACTGCCAAACCTACCAAAATGCGCAGCTTAATGCTTATTCGTTTCGACCCTTCCGAAAAGGAAATTTCTGACCTTAAACAGTACTTTGGTAACGATAAGTTTTCGATTATTGGTAACTCTATTGACATTCCGGTTAGCCCAAAAAACTACCCACTTTCCGACGAAAAGTTTATTGTTTTCTATTACAAAGTCGACAATAAGCCCGTTCAGAAGAAAATTGGCTTTGCCGAACAAAACCTTATTTTAGAAAAGGACAAACTAACCTCGAGCAGCGCTGGAACAATAAGTGGAAATGAAATTTCTAACCTAGCAGTTTACCAATTCGAAAAAACATCGAGAAGCAGTCAGGAAATTACTCGTTTCACTCTTGTATTTGTGGACAAAGAAGAACTTAAAAAGGAGTTTTACACAATAATTCCCATACTAAAAAGGCAAAAAATGGCCGACCCTGATATTAAGAAGTACCTGATTGAGTACTACTACGACTTTTACGGGGCCACCGATTCGAGAACCATCGATCGGTTTGCCGATGAGGTTGTTAAGAACTATAAAATGTAATTGAAATAGAAAAAGAAAGGGGCAACTTTACAGTTGCCCCTTTCTTTTTAAAACTTTTCGTAATCTCCATCATCCTTACCTGGCAGTGGTTCACCCAGGTTCAGGTTTATACCTCCCGGTTTAGTTTTCGGTTTAACCATATTCGAAACCTTTTTGGTTTGTTCAATCGAAATGGTTGGCTTAATAGAAGGAGTAGGTCGGATTTCTTTCTTCAACACTTCCTTTTTATTCCCCTTTACCTTCATGTCAACTTTAAAGAACCCAATATTCTCGCGTAACTTATCGGCTTCTGTACTTAACTTTTCGGAACTGTTAACTAAAATATCGGCATTGGCTGCGTTCTGCTGAGTAATGCCATTGAGCTGCTGAATTGCGTTATTAATTTGCTCTGCTCCGTTGGTTTGCTCCAAGCTACCTGCAGTAATCTCCTGTATTAATACTGAGGTACGCTTTATTTCGGGAATGATATTTCGGATTAAATCGACAGAAGACTCGGTATTCGAAACGCTCTCTTTGGCTAATACAAAAATTTCGTCGGCTGCAACCTTGCTGCGTTCGGCTAATTTGCGAACCTCTGCAGCCACAACTGCAAAACCTTTACCGTGCTCACCTGCCCTAGCTGCTTCAACAGCAGCGTTAAGTGCAAGTAGGTTAGTTTGAAAAGCTATATCGTTAACAATGTTAATGCGGTCGGCAATTTTTCGAATTGAATCCATGCTCTTTTCTGAGGCTCCCCCAATCTTTTCGATATCTACCGCCAACTTATCGGATATTTTATTGGTATTGCTCGAATTCTCGGTGTTTTGCTGAATATTTGCTACCATTTCCTCCATAGATGCTGATACTTCCTCTGCATTACTTGCCTGAGTGGAAGCTCCCTGAGCAATTTGCTGCGCAATATGGTTGAGATCGTTGCCAGCATTGGCAATAGATACAGAACCTGTAGTAATTGATTCGACAATTTCGCGAAGACGCGACATCATTTCTTTGAGGTCGAACAATAGTTTGGCAATCTCATCGGTACCCTTTACCTCAAAATCGTAAGTTAAATCGCCATTCGATAGTTTCGAAATGGCTGTAGAGGCACTTGTAATAGTTTGCTTAATTGTATTTGTTAAAAAGAAGGCTATAATAATACCAACAACAAGAACAACTAGTCCACCTATAATTACAAAAATTCTGAAGAACGATGTAGACGATTCAATTCTCGAATATGCATCGAGCGCTTCTTGCTGCTGCTTATCGACAATCTGAGTGAGTTTAGCAAGTGCCTGGTCGGTTGTTTTCATAATTGATCCCTCAGCATCGACCATATCTTGTGCTTCGGCAAGGGTCATAAACTCATTGTAACTATCGAATGAGTTTAAAATGCTCATTACGTGCTTGTGGTCGGGAAAAATTTTGGATATAATAATCTGGTCCACTTCATCGAGCAGTTCCTTCTCCTCGGCACTCCACTTTTCGGCTAGTGGCTTAATGGAGGCAATTAAGCTGGGGTAAAGGGTGCTGTGTAGGCTCTCGAGCCGCTTCTTATCCTCGGTGCCAGGGAGTTTGTCGATATATACCCAGTTTTTAATAAGAAGTTTCGATTCGGTAACCAGATTTTTCATTTCGGTTAGTTTGTTAACCGAAGGGGTGTTTTGCTCGGCTAAACCTCGATTTACTCGATCGTATTGGCTAAGAATAAAAAATGTTATTATCGACATAATAACAAATAGACCTATTACAAAGCCGAAGCCAAGCAAAAGTTTTTTAGAAAGGGAAAATTTTACTTCCATAATTGTATGTTTTAGTAAACTTCGCGTGCCAACTTGAATAGCTGTTCATTTACGTTGAGCGAATGCTTGCTCATGAAGTTTCTGTTAATTTCGTACTGAATTTTCGACTGGTCGTCGAGGAATACAAAACTGATTCCGGCTCCCTGGTTGGCTGCTCCCGACTTGTCGCTGATGATTAGAGTGCAATTGTTGCCAATTTTACCAACTACCGCTTTCAAATCGCCCGATCGGCTATTAGGAATGAATATAATATTGCAGCTGGTTATATCGGCAACACTACTGAAAACTTTAATTTCAATTTCCTGACCAACCACTTTGCGTCCGTTTAGGGCTCCAATTTCGGCCATAAGTGCTGGTGCATCACCCAGTACCCCAATAACAAAGTTTCCCTGTTTGCCTGCTGGGCACCACTCAATAAGCCGGGTTAACTGAAATATAAAGGCTGTTTGAAGCTTTTCCTTTTGAGCCTGAGCCAAGAAACTCGAAAAAGTAAACATAAAAGCCAAGAAACCTAGTTTCGAATGCTTTAAAAGTAGAGAGATTTTCATAATTCAAATATTTGTGTTTTGAATTAACCCTATCAATTTATGGCTATTTTGTTAATAATTCAACCACCTGAACGGATTATTTTCAAAAAGGTTATACAAACTTTTTTAAAAAGTGCTTTATCCTAGTACCAATATTACCAATTTAATCAATTATCACACCAAAAGCCTATGGCTATAGATTATAGATTCTTTCTAAGAAACTTGAGTGCCACAGGAATAATATTTTTAAATAACACCTAACCGTTAGGTTGGTTTATTGTAGATAGGTGTTTTGTATCACCAAAGGAAAAAATTCGGGTTTGTTTTTATGCAATAGCTAGCTGCATTGTGAGAATAACAACTGCTGAGGATGCCTCAAATGGGAGATTAACCACAAAAAATGCCCATATTCTAAAACAATAGCAAAATTTAATGCCATGCAATCTATTTATTAAGTTGTTGCATTAATGTAGTTCAGTAATTATTTTTTATTTTTCAATATATATTTATTGTTTTTCAATATTTAAGTATTATCTTTGCGACAACAATTTTAAATTTTAAAAGTTATGTCAAAAAGAAACGATTTTATTTGGAAAGCCATTCAAACTATTTGTTGGCTCATTTTTGCCGGATACTGTATTCAAACAGGAGCATTGTTGTTCAATTTCATCTATAGTTTGTTCAAGCCAATTGCAACTCACAATCTTCATCTTGGACTTGACCTTTCAGAGTTATTCGCTAAAAGCAAAGTGTTTTATACCTTGACTTTTTCAGTAATAGTTGCTATATCAGCATTAAAGGCGTACTTGCTTTTTACAGCACTTAACTTCTTCAAGACACTCAATCTTGAAAAGCCATTTAGCGAGAATGTCCAGAAAATCATTGCCAAAATAACTTTCTTAACATTTTCAATAGGAATTATCAGCATAATAAGCCATCAAATAATTAAAAAACTTATAGATAAGGGTTATGAGATGGAACTTGTTGAGAGATATTGCAACGATGGTGGGGCATACATGGTAATGGCTGCAATATTGTTTGTAATAGCCCTTATTTTCCAAAAAGGAATTGAATTGCAAAACGAGAACAACTTAACTGTATAAATTATGCCAATCATTGTAAATTTAGATGTTATGATGGCAAAACGCAAAATGTCGCTGAATGAGCTATCAGATAAAGTTGGGTTAACCCTTTCAAATCTTTCCATTTTAAAAACGGGAAAGGCTAAGGCCATTCGATTCTCGACCCTCGAGGCTATTTGCAAAGAGCTGCAATGCCAACCTGGCGATATTCTGGAGTTTAAAAGCGACTCTCTCGATATTGATCAATAGTCTGCTTTCTTCCTGAGCGGGATATTGTTTTGCCCTTGTTTTATTTATTCTGGGCTGTTGTTATAACAGCCCTTTATTTTCTAACCCTCAATTTCTTCAAATCGCTTATCTTTGCAAATTAAACTATTATAACACTCATAAAAATGAGCTTTTCAATATATAACACCCTTAAGCGAACCAAAGAAGTTTTTCAACCCATAAACTCCCCATTTGTGGGGCTATACGTTTGCGGGCCAACGGTATACGGCGATCCGCATTTGGGCCATGCCCGTCCAGCCATTACGTTCGACCTGCTATTCCGCTACCTTAAGCATTTGGAGTACAGGGTTCGTTACGTTCGCAACATTACCGATGTGGGGCACCTCGAGAACGATGCCGACGAGGGTGAGGATAAAATTGCCAAGAAAGCTCGGGTTGAACAGGTTGAACCCATGGAGGTGGTGCAGTACTACACCATTCGCTACCACGACGCCATGAAACTTCTTAACGCACTACCACCCAGCATAGAGCCGCGCGCATCGGGGCATATAATTGAACAAATTGAACTAGTAAAAAAGATTCTTGCCAACGGCTTTGCCTACGAAAGCAATGGTTCCATTTACTTCGATGTGCTAAAGTACAATGCGCAGCATAACTACGGTAAACTATCGGGACGAATACTCGACGATATGATTTCGAATACCCGTGCGCTCGATGGACAGGATGAGAAGCGCAACAGCGTCGACTTTGCCCTTTGGAAAAAGGCTGCACCCGAGCACATTATGCGCTGGCCATCGCCCTGGAGCGACGGTTTTCCCGGGTGGCACCTCGAATGCTCGGCCATGAGCACCAAGTACCTGGGCGAGCCCTTCGATATTCATGGGGGTGGAATGGACTTGCTGTTTCCGCATCACGAGTGCGAAATTGCTCAAAGCGTTGCTGGAAATGGAAAAGAGGCCGTTCGCTACTGGATGCACAACAATATGATTACCATTAACGGTCAGAAAATGGGTAAGTCGCTCGGCAATTTCATTACCCTCGAGGAGCTGTTTACCGGAAACCATAAAATGCTCGAACAGGCCTACAGCCCCATGACCATTCGCTTCTTCATACTTCAGGCCCATTACCGCAGCACCCTCGATTTCTCGAACGAGGCGCTACAGGCAGCCGAAAAGGGTTTGCACCGGCTTATGGCAGCCAACCGAATGCTTAATCGCATTAAGCCGTCCGAAAAATCGACCGTAGATGTAAACGACCTAGCCACACGTGCGAACGAAGCGCTTAACGACGACCTGAACAGTCCCGTTGCCATTGCTGTGCTTTTCGACTGGGTTCGCAATATTAACTCAGCTGCCGAAGGAAAGGTAGCGCTTACCGCCAACGATTTAGCTGCGCTTACAAAAGATTTTCGTCATATTATTTTCGAAATTCTGGGCCTTACCGACGAGCAAACCGATGGAGGCAAGCAAGCCGAACTAACCAGCAAACTAATTGACATGCTGCTGAACATGCGTATGGAAGCAAAGGCTAAAAAGGATTTTGCGGCTTCGGATGCCATTCGCAACGAGCTTACAAAACTTGGCGTTACGGTAAAGGATCGCAAGGACGGTTTCGACTGGGAAATTACCGTATAAGTTGTTTTTGGGGGTTGTAAAGTATTCTTTCTGAGAAAATAGCTTGCTAAAGTGGATAATAATTTTAGCAGCCTCGAATTCAGTTCGTTTTGGTTAATATTTTTATCTTTGGTTTTGCTTGTCCAAATTGAGTATGATAAGAGTATTAGCAACCATTTCGGTTATACTTTTTAGTTTTTCTGCTTTTGCAGCAGAAAAAGCACCATTGGACACTGCAAACCTCATTCTACCCAAGTACAAAATTGAAAAATTTGGCGGCGAACGAGCCTACAGAACCTCGGGCGACAGACAGCATCAGGTTATTCTAAAACCGCTTTCGAAACCCTTTAGGGTTATTGTAACCAACAAGGTAGGCAAGCCCGTTGAGGGAGCAACCGTATACTTCGAAATGGCCCAAATGCCCGACGGCAGCTGGCAATACGATGTTGTTCCTCCCGTTACCACAACCGATAGCACAGGAGTTGCGCTATGCTACTTTACCATGGGTACCGTGGTTGGGGAGTATCAGGTTTCGGCTCGCATTGTAACCTCCGAGGCCGACTCGTTTGTACTTTTTACTGCATACGCCCGAAAAACCAACTGGGTTACCATGCTGGTTGTTGGGCTTTTGGGCGGTTTGGCGCTATTCCTTATGGGAATTAAGTTGATGAGCAGCGGTTTTAAGCACAGTGCTGGGGAACGCATTCGGTTTATTCTGGGAAAGCTTTCGAAAAACCGTTTTTACGCAACAGGTTTCGGAGCCTTTATTACCATGGTAACCCAAAGCAGCAGCGCAACGGTGGTAATGCTCATGGGCTTTGTGCAATCGGGATTAATAAGGTTTAGCCAAACCATTGGGATGATTTTTGGTGCGGCCATTGGTACAACCATTACGGTTCAGCTCATTTCGTTCCGCATTGCCGACTACTCGTTGCTTATCGTTGCTCTCGGGTTTCTTTTTAATACATACTCCAAGCGCGAATCGCTTCGGTTCACTGGCGAAGCCCTGCTGGGTTTCGGCATTCTATTCTACGGAATGCACATTATGGGCGAGGCCATGAGCCCGCTTCGAACCTACGATCCGTTTGTCGATTTGCTGGCAACCCTCAAGCAGCCTATCCTTGGTATTTTAGCCGGAGCGCTATTCACCGCACTCATTCAAAGCAGCGCCGCCTTTATTGGTATAATGCTTACGCTTGCATCGCAGGGGCTCATTTCGCTCGAAGCATCAGTTCCGTTGATGATGGGAGCCAATTTGGGCACTTCGGTTACCGGAATTATTGCGGGTATCGATGCCAACCGCGAATCGCAGAAGGTTGCAATGGGCTACACCATGTTCAAGTTTATTGGCATATTGCTGCTGGCGGGTTTCATATCGCCTTTTGTCGATTTGGTGCGCTATTTTACCCCCGATATTTTTTCGGAGGAGCTGGGAATTGCCACCAACCTGCCCCGGCAGGTTGCCAATGCGCACACCATTTTCAACGTGCTCATAACCCTTGCCGTTTTGCCGTTTACAAATTTGTACGCAAAGCTTATCGACTATATTCTGCCGCCGCTTCCCGAAAAGAAATCGAAGTACTCGGTAAAATACCTCGACCAATCGCTCATTTCAACCCCCTCGGTTGCGCTTAAAGTTGCAAAGCAGGAGGTAATGGGTCTTTGCGATATTGTGCAGGAAATGGTCGACGAGATTATTGTTCCCTTCATCTCGCGCGATAAAACGCCACTCACCCGAATTGATGACCGCGAGCACAATGTTGATTACCTACGCGATCAAATTAACCAGTATATTCTCAAAATTACCAAGCAGGACACCACCGACCGCGAAACCCAGGAAGCCTTTCAGGTTATGTACGCCGTAAAGGAGCTGGAGCAAATTGCCGATCTGGTGTCGAAAAACCTAACCGAACGAGCCAAATGGTGGCTGCAATCGGGTTACGAGTTTTCGCCTGAAGGTAAAATGGAACTGAGAGAGTTCCACCTGCTAACCCAAAAGCAACTGAAGCGTGCCATTGCCGTTTTCACCGAGCTGAACCTCGAAAAGACCAAAAAGGCCTTTAAGAAGTACGAGGATTTTAAGGAGTTCGGTCGCGAAATTGAGCGTCAGCATTTTGGCCGCCTGAAGGAGGACGTGGACAAGTCGTTAACCAGTTCCAAAACCCACCTCGAGTTGGTATCGGTATTCCGCACCATTGGCAGCCATGCCAATAATATTGCTCAAATTATACTCGAATGGCCGGAGAATAAATAAGCACAAGGTTAACTAAAAGCCAAAAAATACCGAAACAGAGTATTTTGGCAGATTGAAGTTCGCCGGGCCCTTTAACCAATCCGACAGGTAATAGTTTGCTTCAAGTCGAAACCAATCGCGACCCACTGCAGCCATTGCTCCATAGTAAAAGCTTTCATGTTGCTTGTCATTAATATAACGGAGCATTAGTTTTTGTCCTCCTACCTTATCGGTAAAAGAGGTGGTAGGGAGAAACCCCCAACTACCAAAGCCACCAAAATCTAGGTAGGTGCCCAAATAATCGCCCCTTTTAGGTGAAAGGTTCAAGCGAATGAAAGGTTTCAATGTTAGGGTATAGTTAAGTAATTGCGCCTTTTTATGCACTTCGCCATCCCAGCCCTTTACCATACCGCTATCGTTCAATTCAATTTGGGAAGAAGAAAGGTATATTCCTGCGCCAAGGTTAAAGAATTTCGATGCTCTATAGCGGTAAACAGCACCCAAATGAAAATCGGTTGAGGTGCCTATCTTAAAGTCGCGGGCCGAAACTCCAAATGGCATAAACAACCCAAACCCAATTAAGCCCTGCACGTGGTGTGCTCTGTTTGGTCCCCAATTTGGGGTTTTCTGGTAGTTGCGGGGAGTTTTATGCATTTTTTCGGTTTGTCCTAAAACTGCGGTGGGCAGCAGGAGCAGAATTAATAATTTTCGTATCATTCGCTTACATATTAAAGATTTACTGAATACGTTCTGCCTAAATAATTTACCCAAAGCGAGAATCCTTGCCCTTTTTCAATTTGTAATGAATTGTAATTGTAACTGAATGCCTGGGCCTGGTATACCCTTATAACGCCATATTCTGCTAAGGTGCCATTGGGTTTTCGAATATGCCAAAACATGTGAGTAGTATTGTATCCTGTAAGCTTAGCCGATTCAAAATTATTTATCCAAACATGCATTGCATCACCGTTTTCGTTAAAGGAAATGAATTCGGGTATGGGGATTGTGTCGGGTTGCGACATGAATGGTGTGGCTTGTGGCACACCATAGCCATGGGCATAATCGAAGTAAGGGTACAAATCGGCCGAACGCTCT
>JBBIRB010000008.1:47069-76895 GCA_037442025.1 Bacteroidales bacterium
ATGAGCGTTAGCAACTCACGAGCCGAAACTCCCGGTGTTGCTTGTAACGCGCATGCTGCAAAACCTGCGGTGAGAGGCGAAGCGAACGATGTGCCCGAAGCCGTTGAATAGCCCCCTTTTTTGTTAGCTACCAGCGCTGTACCAAATGCCGAAACATTTGGTTTCAACCTCCCATCGACGGTTGGGCCATACGAAGCAAAACTGATGTGTAAGTGATCGTATGGAGAAACGCCACCAACAGTAAGAATTGAATCGGCATCGGCGGGTGCACCAATTACCTCCCAACGGCTATCGCCCTCATTTCCTGCAGCATTAACAACTAAAATTCCCTTACTTGCTGCTTTGGCAGCAGCACGAGATATGAATGTGCTTCTACCATCCATTTGCTCGGGGTAGTAACGATGGTATGTGTATCCCAGTGATGAGTTCACAATTTGGGCTCCGTTTCTGTGCGCCCATTCAAGGGCAGCAACCCAATTCTCTTCCTCAGAAAAGGGTTCTCTGCCCACTTCGGTAATGGCTAACATGAATTCTGCCTCGGTTGCAAGCCCCATGGGTTTACCATTGTATAGCCCTGCTATACATGCCAACACCATGGTTCCGTGTTGGTTTCCGCGGTAAACATTGGCTTTGTTTCGGGTAAAGTCGTAAGTGGCTATTATTTTGTTGCTCCTGCGAATATGCTCGAAGGCCTGATGACTATCCACTCCTGGGAACCCTGCATCGAAAATGGCAATGCGCACCCCCTTGCCGTTTATGCCATTGGAGCGAAACGCTTCGGCATTGAACCGTGCCACCTGCCGCGCTCTGAGATCTTCGAACTCGGTGCTCTTTTTATCCAGTTGCTTGTATTTTGCCACAAAAAATTCGCCCTGAATTGGAATAATGTCTTCAACAAATGAAAGTTTTCTCAAGGCATTAACCTGCATGTGGGTTGCCTTTACGGCAATGGCATTGAACCACCGACTGTGGTGCCCCAGGTTGTTGGTAATGGCCTTTACCCTTTCAATGTATCTCCCACTAAGAGGGAAATCGCTTGAATCGTTATAACTACCATTCCGATTACTGATTCGCTCAAAAACATCTGGGTGAAAATCGGACGAATTCAGGGTGCTGCCACATTTATTGCTAAACACTACCCAATAGCGTTCGTGCGCTTGGGAGTTAATGCCACCAAGGAGTAAAAGCATTAGTGTTATTAATCTGATTGTTAGTTCCTTTCTGTACATAAAGTTGGAATTAGTTCGCATTTAGTAACGAAAAATCGTTTTAAAAAAAATACTAATAGTAGAGAGTAATATTTTTAAATCCTCTTTTAACGACCAATTATTAATATATTCAATGTCGTCTTCAATTTTATCATTAAACTTTAATTTTTGCGAATGGGCGCGTACCTGTCGAAGACCCGTTATTCCTGGTTTAACACTTAATCTTAGCAACTGCCATGCCTCGTACATCTCAACATGTTCGGGAATATGAGGGCGGGGCCAACTAGCGACATGCTACCCTTAAGCACATTAAAAAGCTGCAATAGTTCGTCGATATGCGTTTTTCGAAGGTAGTGAAAGAAGGCTTGCACCGTTACTCCTTGGGCTTTCGGCATGGTTCGAATTTTATATAGTACAAACGGTTTTCTGTGCATTCCAATCCGAACCTGGCGGAAAAGGGGGTTTTCTCTTATCAAAGTGTAGACAACAATAAAAATAATTACAAGGAAAGGTAAAAGGAGCGCTATTAGCATTATGGCCAAAATCCAATCGAAAATAAGTTTAACAACTCTATCCAATCGAGGCATTTTTCAAATGCTATAATCCAAACGTGAGACCAAATACGAATGTTAACTGGTTCCCCCACAGGTGGGTGGGCGTGTACGTTTTGTCACCTCTAATGGATCCATATTGGCCAGCAAAACTCAAATATCCATCGTTTATAAACTGCCATATCCCTTTCAGTTCAAAAGTATTGGCCTCCCATACAACAGTTTCGAGAAACTTAAGGCCAAGTCGTCCGGTTTGGTTGTTGGCAAGAAGGGGACCTTTCTGAGCAAGAGCATAGGAACTTTCAATTTTAAGGGTTTTGTAAGGCCTATATTGCAAAGAAACGAAAACCTCCTGGGAATTTTCCCTTAGGTAATGGCCCAAGTTGAAACGATTGCTTGTAAATGTTGTTGTTTCAATAATGTGCTCGTATGCTTGGGGATTGGTACGGGTATATTCGGCGGTTAGGCTAAGGTTTGATATTGGAAAGTTACTTAGTCTGAACCCCGTTTTTAAACTAAAGAAGTTACTGTGCTTCTGCGGATCGAACATATTCTTCATCGAAAGTTCATCGAGAAATAGGGTAATGTATAAGTGAGTATGCTTAATGCTCCGCACCGAAAGGTCAAAAAACATTTGGGAATTTTGTCCGGTAATATTCGACATTCCGTTCAAATGGTGATCGACTGACTTATAAAAGAACAAGGGAGTTAAGTATGCCGGATGCACATCCATGTCGGAGTAAACTATGGAGTTTCCCAACGATACGTTGAAACTTTTCCATGGTTTGAAAGTGAAAAAGTTGGCTGCTATGTACTTGGGTCGAAACACCCTTCGGGTTGCACCAGCATACGAATACGAATTAGCCGAATCGATTACCTGCGAAACGAGCCATCCGTGTATATAATTCAATTCGAACCACTTGACAGGATGCAAACGTAATTTGAGCATGGTAAACGAGGGGGCTCGGCTATACAGAATATTGGTGCCGTTGTAGCCACTTCCCCACTCTACATTATCCTTAATAATACCAATGCTTCCCCAGTTCCATGTCCAGGTTAATCCTCCTCGCATATCGCTAAACTCGCCACCTTTGCCTGAGGGTTTGTAGCCCCCCCCTTGCATTTGAGTTAAAAAAAAGGGCGACGACATGCGAATGTTCTCTGCATTGTCGCGTAAACTGGCATACAATCCAAAGTTGCTACCAATATATCCCCAGCCCTCAGCCCCAACCCATCTTCGGTAGGCAAAAGCACTATCGTTATAGAACGAAATGCCCCCCCCAATTGGGTTTAGTGTTGCAGTAAAGAGCGAATCCTTATAATACATAGCATCGAAACGACGCTTGAAATTACGTGTTGCGTTGAGTTCCTTCCCAAAGTCTTTCAAATAGAAATCCAACTCCCCCTGCTGACGTTTATTCAACCCTTCTCGATACTTATTAGCTGTTGATAAAAATTGGCTTATTTGCATTCTCGAGAGGGGCTTTACCGATCCATTCAGTTCAATAATGCCCTCGTTGGCTAGCTCGTCGAGGAACTCGTAAACACCAGTATTACGAACATGTTGGTATACGCTCTGCGAGTAGGAAGTAATCGATAAACCCAATGCGAATAGCAGAATAACTATGGCTTGCCTCATTTTAAGCTATTTTGCTACGAAGATAGCGAAATATTAAAAAAAACCCGGTGGGCTTAAACATATTCTTACCTATACCAAATCGAATTCTACAGTAACTTCGCAACCATTGTTGGATTATAACACAATTGATTAATGGGGGTAAATCTTTTGTTTTATCCAAAGAAATACTATGGTAACTGAAATCCGGGCGAATGCCTAATTGGGCCTGCCGCAATGAATTTGGGTACAACTCGGGGTTGCTCGAATAACAGCATTGCGTTGTACGTCTTCTGCTTTGTTCAACATATTGCAGGCATGCCGTTAATAAATTTTGTTACATTTGCTTGCCCCCTGGTTATAACTAGTGGTACTAAAATTCTCCAAAACTTCGGCCATCTATTTTTATTTATTTTTGTTTTATTATATCAATGGCCATTGTGGGTTTAGCCTCTTAACGCTTGTTGGGTGCTGGTTGGAGTATAAGTATTCATCGGTTTGTTAGAAAAGTAGCGCAAATGGAGGCGTTCCCAATTGATTTTCTTCCCCTCTGAAAATGGTTTTTTAAATTATTTGGTTATTCGAAAAAACCAAAATTATTTCTATTACCTTTGTGCCACAATTTCATGTGGAAAGATTTGATTGATTGCAACCACGGTAAAAAATGCTAAAGCAGTGTTTTCCCGCCAATCTAGCAAACCTTCCCACCTTTTAAGTAATCTATAAATTTTAAAGGAAATGGGATATCTATTTACTTCTGAAAGTGTTTCGGAAGGGCACCCCGACAAGGTAGCCGACCAAATTTCTGATGCGCTGCTCGACGAATTCTTACGCCAAGACCCCGATTCGAAGGTTGCCTGCGAAACCCTGGTTACAACTGGTCTGGTTGTATTAAGCGGCGAAGTTAAAACCAAAGGATATGTAGATGTGCAGGAAATTGCCCGTAGGGTAATAAAACGCATTGGGTACACCAAGCAGGAGTACCGGTTCGATTCCGAGTCGTGCGGCGTTATTTCAACCATTCACGAACAGTCGCCCGACATTAACCGTGGGGTTGAGCGTGAGTCGGAGGAAGAGCAGGGTGCAGGCGATCAGGGTATGATGTTTGGCTACGCCAGTCGCGAAACCGACGATTATATGCCCTTGGCATTGGTGCTTTCACATGTTCTACTCATGGAACTTGCTAAAATTCGCCGCGAGGGCAAGGAAATGACCTACCTTCGCCCCGATGCCAAATCGCAGGTAACCCTCGAGTACGACGACAACAACCAGCCGCTCCGAATCCACACCATTGTGGTTTCGACCCAGCACGACGAATTCGATAGCAATGATGTTAAAATGCTTGAGAAAATTTGTGCCGATGTCAAAGCCATCCTGATTCCCAGGGCCAAAGCCCGCTTCCCCGAACGAGTTCAGAAACTTTTCAAAAACGATTTCATTCTGCATGTAAACCCTACCGGAAAGTTTGTAATTGGGGGTCCACATGGCGACACCGGCCTTACTGGAAGAAAAATTATTGTCGACACATACGGCGGAAAGGGTGCTCACGGGGGTGGTGCCTTCTCGGGAAAGGACTCTTCGAAGGTTGACCGTTCTGCAGCCTATGCTGCCCGCCACATTGCCAAAAATATGGTAGCAGCAGGCATAGCCGACGAAGTGCTCATTCAGGTTGCCTATGCCATTGGCGTTGCGCAGCCCGTTGGTCTATTTGTTAATACCTACGGAACATCAAAGGTAACGCTAACTGATGGAGAAATTGCCCAGAAGGTTCAGAAGATTTTCGATATGCGGCCAGCAGCTATTGTGAAACGCTTCGGGCTCAAAAACCCTATATTCGAAGAAACCGCTGCATATGGCCATTTTGGTCGCGACTACTTCAAAACTAAAGTACATATGGGCGGAAATGGCAATACCTACGAAAAGGAAGTGGAATTCTTTACCTGGGAAAAGCTCGATTACGTTGATGAGCTAAAAAAAGAGTTTAACTTATAGTATTAATATTTAAACTAAATGGGGTTGTCCTTCTGACTTTGGGCAACTCCATTTTTTTAGCTCTTTTTTGGTTATTTATATCACCTTCCCAAACAAAACTCCCGTTTGATTTGTTCTTGTAGTGAGAATTGCAGTATATTTGCCATACCATGTAAAACCTATATTCAAAAGAAGGTTAGAGCAGGCAAAGTACCACAGAGAGTTAGAGTTATTTAAAAACTAAAAATTATTTTAATATGCCCGCAAGTAAGGATTTACGCCGTATAGGCGTTTTTTACGATGGAAACTATTTCCTTCACGTTAGCAACTACTACAATTACTTTCACCCTAGGCAGCGTAGAATAAATATTGCCGGACTGCACGAGCTCATTAGGAATATGGTGGCCAAAGAGGACGAGGTGAATGTGCGCTACTGCCAAGTTATTGAAGCTCATTATTTCCGGGGCCGTATTAGCGCACAGGAGGCTAGCCAACGAGGCAATCAGCTTTATAACGATCGCGTTTTCGACGATATCCTCATGTCCGAAGGGGTGATAACCCATTACCTTCCCATTCGTAATCGGAGCGGAAAGAAAGAGGAAAAAGGAATCGATGTATGGCTCGCTCTCGAAGCTTTTGAGCAGTCTTTTTACAAACGTTTCAATGTGCTTGTCCTCATTACTTCCGATGGCGATTATGTACCATTAATAAGAAAACTCAACTCACTGGGAACTAAGGTTATGGTGTTAAGCTGGGACTTTACTTATACCGACGATATGGGTAGGGAGGTGGTAACTCGAACTTCTCAGGATCTCATTCGCGAAGTTACCTATCCGGTTGCCATGCACGATATGATTAACGCAGGAATAAAATCGAACAACCCTCTTATCAACAACCTTTTCTCAATTCCCGAATACACTCCTGCAAAACGACCAGAAACCCCTGACGAAGAATTAGAGTATCTACAGGGCCGAACGCTCAACATGAGTAGTGGCTACGGATTTATCCAGTATCCACCCAACAACCTATTCTTCCACCACCTCGATGTAATTGAAGGCGACTTTAACGACATTAAGAATGGCGATTTAGTTGAGTTCACAATTGACAAAAACGAACGGGGTCAGGATGTGGCTAAAAACGTTCGAAAGGTTGAAGGGGAGGACCCCAATAGCTACTAATTGAAATTAACATCCAATAAAAAGGCCGTTAGCTTAATTTCTAACGGCCTTTTAAGTATATAAATTATTCTTAATATGGAGCCCCAAAGGTTCTGAAACTTCCCATTATAAACAGCTCTCGTGGTGTTACACTAAGTACGGGAATTGGCGATTTATTAAGCATTTGCTGTGCATAGCTGCCCAGCACAAAGTTGGCTAAGGCCTCATCCTGTTCGGTCATAATACTAATTAAGTCGGCTTTATGCTCAATTGCGTAATCAATTGTTGTGTCGGTGATATTGTCGCTTGATGCTGTTTTTATTGAGTAATCGACCTTCTTATCCTTCAAAAAATCGGCCACCTGCTTGGTGTAGGCTGCAACCTTGCTTTCTGATTCGCTGCTGCCTGCTACAGAAACCCCCAGAAGGTAAATTTTAGCCCCAAAGGCATGAGCAACTTCAACCGTAAGAGGAACCTTCTGCCGGGTGTCCGTGGTAGAATCGATTGGTAAAACTATACTTTTAATATCGCTAACTACCGATCCGTGCCTAATGGTTATTACGGGCAGGTCGGTTGCTGAAATAATTTTGAATGCATTGCTGCCAATAAAAAGTTCCTCAAACCCCGATGCACCATGGGTTGAGCAAATAATACATCCATTATCGAAGGCTTGAGCCTGATTAACAACCTCGCGAAATACCTTTCCTTTCTTCACAATGAAAGAGAGCCTATCGGGGTGCTTCAGTTTTTTGGAGTAGTCGGCAACAATCTTCTTGAATTGTGCCGTGGCTTTTTTATGCTCTTCGGTAAATCCCACACGACCCAGTTCGGTAGGGTATTTCTGAACATAAACCATTTGTACGGTGCTGTCGAACCGCTTCGCAAAAACAAGGGCCAACCTTAATCCATTTAGCGATTCCTTCGAGAAATCGATGGGGACAACTATATGCTTCATGATTATAATGGCATTTGTGCTACATTATGCTGAATTGAAACATTTACAAAGCGTTGCTAAGCAAACTTACTATTTTTTTAAATTGCCCAACATTAAATGTTCAACATTATTTTTTCAAAAACCGGTTGCTAATGCCCCTTTTTAACTCTTAATTTGCACTATTATACTTTTTCAGCATGTCAAACAAGGGGAGCAATAGCATAATTCGAACTACAGGTTATGTTCGGCGAGTATCGCGCGAAGTAACTATTGGGAGTGTTGCCCTGGGGGGCAATTGTCCCATTCGGTTGCAATCGATGACCACCACCAATACTAACGATATTGAAGCAACCAGCCTCCAGGCCATTCGCATAGCTAACGCAGGAGCGCACTATGTGCGTATTGCTGCGCAAGGGGTACGCGAGGCCGAATCGATGGTTCTTATAAAAGCATATTTGAAAGAAAAAGGGTATAGTATTCCACTAATTGCCGATATTCATTTCAACCCTAATGCTGCTCTGGCTGCAGCAAAACATGTGGAAAAGGTTCGAATTAACCCCGGAAACTATGCCGACTCGAATTCGTCCGATGAGCAAGCAAGCATCACCGACCACCAGTACAAAAAGGAATTGGACCGAGTGGAGCAGCGTTTTTTACCGCTTCTCGAAGTTTGTAAGATAAATGGCGTTGCCATTCGAATTGGAGTTAACCATGGTTCCTTGTCAAATAGAATAATGAGTCGCTACGGCGACACACCCGAAGGCATGGCCCAGTCGGCTATGGAGTTTTTAAGAATTTGTCAGAAACATGGCTTTCATAGCATTGTGGTTAGCATGAAAGCAAGCAGCACACGAATTATGGTGCAGGCCACACGATTGCTCATTAAAAAAATGGATGAGGAAGAAATGGACTACCCCATTCATTTGGGAGTAACCGAAGCTGGCGAGGGTGAGGATGGGCGAATTAAATCGGCAGTAGGCATTGGTACACTACTAGTCGATGGGATTGGCGATACCATAAGGGTTTCCCTAACCGAAGAGCCCGAAAATGAAATTCCAGTTGCAAAGCAATTAGTTGATTTGATTGATTCGGGCACTTTAGAGAATTCAAACGAAGAGTTACCTCCCATTTTCAATCCCTTTTCCTACAGCCGGAGGCAAAGTGAAGATATAATGGGTATTGGTGGGGAATCAAGGTTTGCAGTTGTTGCTAACCTTTCTCAGCATGGAGTTGTCGATATGGAAACCATGGAAAGCATTGGCTGGCAATATAATGTAAATTCGAAAGAATGGCACCGCACCGATTCGGGAGCCGATTACATTCTGACAGGTAATAGTTCTTTTGACAACATCCCTTCTGCACAAAATCTCCCATTAATTGGTTCAAATTCTCTTTGTAAATATAGTATTAGTAACGATTTTAAAAGTATCACTTTTAAAACAGGGTTTATACATACCTCCCCGGCCGATATTCTTAATTTGTTTGCAAATTCAGGAAAGATCCTTGAGACTGCAGTGGTAATAATTCGTATTGATACGCTAGACAATGTGTATTCGGCACGTAGGGCAATTTTTCGAATGAGCCTGTTGGGTTATAGCAATCCAATTATTCTCTCGCTCCATAGCCAATTACTCAATAAAGAAGAATTCCAATTGCAAACGGCAACCCTTCTTGGCTCTTTCTTTATCGATGGAATTGCCGATGGCATTATGCTGAGTGGAAGCCACATGTCTGCCCAACAATCCGTATCGACGAGTTTTGCCATACTTCAGGCGGCAGGGGCAAGGGTTACAAAAACCGAATTCATTTCGTGCCCTGGCTGCGGCAGAACACTATTTAACCTAACCGATACGCTAAAGGCCATCAAAGCCAGGACCTCGCATTTAAAAGGATTAAAGATTGGTGTAATGGGTTGCATTGTAAACGGGCCCGGAGAAATGGCCGATGCACATTACGGATATGTGGGGGCTGGTCCCGGAAAGATTACACTTTACAGAGGGCGCGAAGTAGTTAAAAGAAATATTCCTGAAAGCGAAGCTCTCGATGAGCTCATTTCGCTAATTAAAGCCAATGGCGACTGGGTGGACCCAACCCTTTAAAAAACCTAGGTTTTTTTAATTTGAAGGTTAGTCTATTTTGTCGGAAACATTTTAACTATTAATTTAGCCAACGGGAAATTAATTTAATTGCTTGGCCAAAATGGCAAATATTCTTGTAGTCGACGACGACTCCACCTTTTGCATTATGCTCAAATCGTTCCTTACACGAAAAGGGCATGCTGTACAAGAAGCATTCTCGTTTGATGAAGCAATTAGGGTATTCAAGTCATCCCATTTCGATGTAGTTCTTTCCGACTATAGGCTACCCGATAAAACGGGCCTCGATCTTCTGAAAGAGATTAAATCGGAAAAACCATCGACTGGTATAATTATTATGACCGGATACGCCGACATTCGAGTGGCTGTAAGTACAATAAAAATGGGTGCTTTCGATTATGTTGCCAAACCCATCAACCCCGACGAAATTCTTTTGACCATCAACAACCTTCTTGCAGCTCAGAGTAGTGGGGATGTTGAGGCTCGAATAACCCATAAGGTCGATAGTTCCAAATCGCAGTTCATACAGGGCGTTAGCGACGATGCCCTACAGGTTAAAAACTATATTTCCCTGGTAGCCCCTACCAATCTGTCGGTTATTATCCAAGGCGATAGCGGCACAGGTAAAGAGTATGTTGCCCGTCGCATTCACGCCGAAAGCCAAAGAAAAAGCAAGCCATTTGTGGCTATCGACTGCGGAGCCCTTTCGAAAGATTTGGCGCTCAGTGAGTTTTTTGGGCACATAAAGGGCTCTTTCACAGGTGCCATTTCCGATAAAGTGGGGCAGTTTGAGGTAGCAAATGGTGGAACTATGTTCCTCGATGAAATTGGGAATCTTTCCTACGAGGTACAGGTAAACCTGCTTCGGGCCATTCAGGAAAGGAAAATAAAACGAATTGGGAGCAGCAAAGAGGTACATGTAGATGTTCGAATTATTGCTGCCTCTAACGAAGACCTCAAACAAGCTGTTCGTTCCGGTGCTTTCCGCGAGGACTTGTACCATAGGCTCAACGAGTTCACAATTATCGTTGCCCCGCTTCGTGAAAGATTAGCCGATTTAGATCTTTTTGCTAAGCATTTTTTAGATTTAGCAAATGGTGAACTGAATAAAAAGATCTCGGGCTTCGACCCCCAAGTAAAGGAGGCTTTTCAGGGTTATTCGTGGCCGGGCAATATTAGGGAACTTCGGAATGTAATTCGCAGAGCAGTGCTTGTTGAGCAGGGAAATTTCATTAGTATAAAGAGCCTGCCCGTGGAGATTGTTCTGTACAAAACCAATGGCGGTTCGGTAATAAACTCTATACAGAGTGTTGATAATCTGAAAGATTTAAAAGAAAAGGCAGAGCAGGAACTAATCGTTTCAACACTCGAAAGAGTTCGCTTTAACAAAAGCAAAGCCGCCAAACTGCTCAACATCGATCGAAAAACCTTATACAATAAAATGAGGCAGTATGGTCTGTCTATTTAATTGTTATTTCAGAAAGCTAGCCGCCACAAAATCGACATAAGCGTGAGCATGATCGCCAAAATGTTCTATATCCTTTTCCGACAGTTTGTAGGTGCAACGCTCGCCCTCTTTTTTTGAAAAAACAATGTAATACTCGTAACGTTCCTCTTCCCTCATAACAACCCTTGCTAAAGTATCGCTTCCCGCAACCGAAAGGTCGGCATGACAAATGGGGCAGTGAAACTCAACCTTTTCTCCTGGATTAATTTTAAAGGAAGGATTGCTCGAATACGTATAGTCGCCAAGAATGGGGCTTAAGAAGAGAATCCCCATTTTATTGTTTTTCCCTTTTATGGTAAAAACAATCCTATTGTCCACGCTCATGAATCCATGGCACTTTGGACAGATGAAATCTGATTTCATGGCATTTGATTAGGTTGGTTAGTGTTCTACATTATTCGTTATTATCCGCATTTTGTTCCAATAATCCCATAAAAAAACCACTGCCGGCATAAACCGGCAGTGGAAACCTTAAAAGAACCATGAAAAAGCAAATAACCTCTCTTCTAAAAGGCTTTCTGCTCATCGCTATTCCCAATAGGGTTTAGCAAGTTTAAATATTAAACCAAAAACCAACCTAAAATTTGAGAGTGAAACCCTAAAAAGGTTTAAAGGCCCTCCACATATAAACATCAAAAAAATCAAATTGGTTTAATGAACCGCATGATTTTTTGTCAATATTAATTGCTTTAAAAGATTTAATTGAACTGTAGCTTTAAATTCATCATATTATTTATATATTAGCTCATATTTTGTATTAGTATTTTTGTTTAAACCCAAAAACTATAATTTATGAAAAGATTGTCTATCGTAATTCTCGTCGCCCTTTTAGTTCCCACTACACTTTTGGGTGGAGGTATTGTAACCAATACCAACCAGAGCGCATCGTTTATTCGTATGCCCGCTCGCGATGCCTCGCTTGGGCTCGATGCTGTGTATTTTAACCCTGCAGGAACAGCCTTTTTTAAGGATGGTTTCCATCTGTCGGTTAATAACCAATCCATTTTTCAAACCCGTGAAATTTCAAGCACCAACCTTAATCGGAAAGAATTTGAAGGGAAAGTAACTGCCCCTTTGTTCCCATCCATTTACTTCGCGTACAAAAAGGGAAGCATAGCTTATTCGTTAGCTGTTATGCCCATTGGCGGTGGTGGTAGTGCCGGTTTCGACGCAGGCTTACCCTCTTTTGAATATGGTGTATCAGTTCTTCCTAGAAGTTTAACGCTTGCGGGCATACCAACCACACAGTACGATTTAAACGCCAAGTTCGATGGCACATCGCTAAACTGGGCATACCAGCTTAATGCCGCTTATGCAATAAACGATATGCTTTCGGTAAGCTTAGGAGCTCGCGTGGTTACTGCCAAAAACTCGTACGAAGGTTACCTGAAAGATATTAAAATAAATCCCAACCAACCAGCATTTGGTGCAGCCTATAATGGAACCGGACTGGTGTCTGCACCCCAATTTTTTACAGATGCAAGAACAACCCTTACCGGATGGTCGGCTGCCTCAACCTCTTTTTCAAGTGCCCTTACCCCTATTATTACAGCTGAAGGAGGAACCACCCTGTTAAGTGCTTCCACCAATCTTACACCAGCTCAAATTAGCCAGATTCAGGGACTGCTTGGTGCTGCTGGCTTAACGCCTGCCCAAATTGGCGCAATAACCCTTGCTGGTGCTCAAACAACCTTAAATGCTGCAATTCCAGTATTCAATGCGAATGCAACAGCAATGGGTAACTATGCGACTCAAACTGCAGACAAGGAGTTAAAAGCGTCGCAGTCGGGATTTGGTATAGCCCCTGTTGTTGGAATTAACCTGAACTTTGAGGATGTATTCAATCTTGCTGTTAAATACGAATACCTAACCGAAATAACCATGACCAACGAAACCGAAAAGGACGATGTTGGAATGTACCCTGATGAAGCCAAATCGGCTAACGATATGCCATCAATGCTTTCGGTTGGTTTTGGTGTTAGGCCTTTTGAGAAACTTAATGTTTCCGGTGGTTTTCACTACTACTTCGATAAGTCGGCCAATTATGGGAAAAAATTGGGTAGCAGATTTGTTGGAAACGATGTGCTTATGAACAGGAACTTCTGGGAGGCTGCCTTTGGTGTTGAGTATGAAATAACCGATAAAATTCTTGTTAGTGCTGGTTACCTTCGCACTCAAACAGGCGTTAATGGCGATTACCAATCGGATTTGAGCCATAGCTTAAGTACCAATTCCATTGGTTTGGGAGGTCGTTACATGATTTTTGAAAACCTTGGTGTAAATCTAGGCTTCATGAAAACGATGTACGAAAGCACTACGAAGATATTTACAGGCTACCAGGCTACATTCAATAGGGATGCTACTGTGATAGCTATTGGATTCGACTATAGTTTCTAAACAAAATGGGGTGAATATTGCCCCTTTTTGTTTTAATAAATATAATGAGAATGGGGTTGAACTTTCAACCCCATTCTTATTTTAGATAACTTTTAAAAAGTTGTATTTGTTAATCGCGGGTTATCTCAATAAAAAAGAACGGAAGGTTGGCCATATCGGAAAGCTCCTCGCCTGCTTCACGCATTTCATCGTCATCCTCATCGAAATGCCAGTAAATTTTTAAGGGTATTTTGTTCTTTTGCATATCGCTAAGCAAAAGAATAATATCGTAAATAAACTTGGCCGAAGAACTGTTGAAGTATATGAACTTAAATTTGAAAGTAATCGGTTCCAGCTCTGCACCCTCAACAGAGTTGCTCAATATGCTTTGCTTGAAATCTTCGAGCCATTGTAAGAGGGGAGCATAAAAATCGCGAACATTCTCTGGCCTCGAATAGCCGCTTATTTCTAGCATTCGGGCCTTTTGGTCGAAAGCCACCCTGGGAGTAGCATTGGTGCCTTCAATTCGAAGAATGTCCATTAACTCTTATTATTATATACAGTGCAAGATACTAAAAGTAATTTAATGCACATTTCATTTTTTTATTTTTTGACTAAACACAGAGAGCAGCTGATTAAACCTGCCTAACCATTGACCGAACAGAAGAATATTTAAGCGAATTTATTAAAATTTTGCATTTGCTATAGAGAAGTTCTTTAAATTTACAGTTGTTATGGCTATTTCTTACGCAAATTCATTTCTATGAAACCTCTTCGAATTATTTTATTCAAATTAGCCACCCTCTTGCTTATTTTTGTTACTCCGCTTAAAGTTGTTGGCCAGGTAAAACCCCAAAACATATATCGAGTTTCGGTAAGTTCATGGTATAGAGTTGAAGAAGGTAAACGAACAACTAGCTACATTACCCTAAGTCAGCATATTTCTGATTCTTTAGGCAGGCTTCATACCGAAGTTTTCTGGGATAGGAAAACCCAGAATCCAGTGGACATCAGGTGGCATTTCTTTACCGGCAAGGTAAAAATGAAAACTTTTTTTCTAAATAATTCGGGCGTATATAGGATTGAAGAGTACGGATACAGTGGCACAGGTAATATAAATCGCATTTCGTTTAAAAGTGTTGCGAACGGTGATACCCTTTTGCTTCAAAATCATATTCTGAAGTTTGAGCCAACGGGCAAACTCATTAAAACAGAAGTGTTCGATAGTAGAGGTAAGCGCGGCTACGTAGCATCCCATAAATTCGACGCGAACAATGTTGAAATTGAGCGCAAAGTTAAGGGTAAGAAACTTGTACCCATTGACTCGATTTTATTATTGCATCGATTGCCCCGGTACGACTCGTTGAATAGAATGGTTAGTGAAGAGGTTCGAATGGTAAAGCATGGCAATCGTCGGGAAGACTATAGTAAAACTTATCGATACGATAACGCCAACCGGCTGGTTGAAGTAACCTTGGCAGGTAGCAATGGTTTGGTTCGGGAGAGAAGGGAGTACGCTTACAGAAACGATGGTCGATTGTGGCAGGAGCATTTATATAATGCCAGCGGCGAACTAATTGATTTTGTTGCTTGGCGTTACGAGCTTTACAAAACGAATGACAGAAGGGAGAGAATTTTAGAATAACTCTGCTACATTCCGCCTATTTCGTTCCAAGCAAGAGCGGCTGCACCCAGTACCGCCGCATTTTCATTTTTCAGCCCCGAGGGAAGAAGGCTAACCTTGTTTCGAAAAATTGGGAATAGATTTTCTTCCATATTGCGCTTGGTTGGATCAAAAATGAGGTTTCCCGCATTGCTTAAACCACCAAAAAGGAAAATGGCCTGAGGACTAAAAAGAGCTACCAGGTCGGCTAGTTTTTGCCCAAGTATTTTTCCGGTATACTCAAACGCTTCGCGTGCTACCCTGTCGCCCTTAAGTGCAGCCTGTGTAATACACTTTGCGGTTAACTGCTCGTATGAGTATGTTCGTAAAATGCTATGCTGATTGGCGTCGGCCAATAATTTGAATGCCGTCCTACGGATACCCGGTGCTGAAACATAGGTTTCGAGGCACCCCCTTTTTCCGCATCCACATTGCCTACCCCATGGTTTAACTGATGTGTGACCGAATTCTCCGGCAAAACCGTCGTGCCCCACTAGCAGTTTTCCATCGATAACAATTCCGCTTCCAAGGCCAGTTCCAAGGGTAATTACAATAAAGTGCTTATAATCTTTCGCTGCTCCAAAAAGCATTTCGCCAATGGCTGCAGCGTTGGCGTCGTTTGTTAAAACCGTAGGTACGTGGAGCCTTTCGTTTAGTACCTTACAAACCGGAAGAATTCCTTTCCAAACCAGGTTGGGAGCATCGACAATTGCCCCCAGATTGTAGGAACCGTTTGGTGCACCTACCCCAATCCCCTTTAACTGCAAATTTTTTCCCTCAACAAGTTGAAAAATGGCTTGGGAGACCATTTCAATAAAGTCGGTAAAACTCCCATCTATTCTGGTAGGTAGGGTTGCCTGCTCAATGCAGTCACCATTTCTATCTACTATACCTATTACCGTATTGGTTCCACCAATGTCGATACCCGCTACAAAGCTCATGCTAATGAATTATGGCTCAAAAATAATGTATTTGGCTATACTACCCAAAAGGTGTTAGGATATGGTTAACTGCTGGAATACATCCTGCAGCTGCTGATGCTTTAATTGCATTCCTATAATAGTGTAACCATTCGTTACAGCATGCTGGAATAGTTGTTTTCGAATATCTAAACCCGCTGTTTGAATAGCCCACTTATTCCCCGATATGTTGGTAACTTTTATTGCTTCGTTTAGGTTTTGGAAAGCGTTGGGATCGATCGCCTCGTTGTATTCAACCAGAATTTCGAGAGCATTGGTGCTACTAATAGCCGATATTTCGTGTGTTAAGCCATCGGCCACAATGGTGCCCCTGTTAATAATAATAACCCGCTGGCACATGGCCTCCACTTCTTGCATTATATGGGTGGAAAGCATAACCGTTTTATCTTTGCCAACCTCTGTAATAAGGTTCCGAATTTCGATAATTTGATTGGGGTCGAGGCCGCTGGTGGGCTCATCGAGTATAAGAACCTGGGGACGATTAAGCAGTGCTTGCGCTAAACCTACCCTTTGCCTGTATCCCTTCGATAATTGCCCTACTTTTTTGTTCTGTTCATGACCAATGCCCGTGAGCTCAATGAGTTCTTTAACCCTTGCATTGGCAAATCGGCCAATCTGACAAACTTTGGCAACAAAGTGAAGGTACTCTTTTACATACATGTCGGGGTAAAGTGGATTATTCTCGGGGAGGTAACCCACAAACTTTCTGAAATCGGGATTGTCGCTGAAAATCGATATTCCATTCACTTCAACTCTCCCCTGAGTTGGTGGAATAAAACCCGTAATAATCTTCATTAGTGTTGACTTGCCTGCACCGTTAGGCCCAAGAAATCCGACCACCTGCCGGCTAGGAATTGACAGAGAAACATTGTCGAGCGCCTTTTGGCTGCCATACAGCTTTGTTACATTTTCAACCAGTATCGACATAAATTTTAACTTGTCATTTTAACGATTAAACCTCCTCGTAATCAACATATTCACCCATGTTTTTATCAACCTTTTTTCTTTGCTTACTTGGCTCATCGACGGTAATGTCGCCTTCGGGCCTACTTTGTGTTTGGTTGGCAAAACCTTCGAAACGTTTAGCCATGCGTTTAATGTAATAGCGAAGCAATAGTCTAAATAAAAAGCCTAATAGGTAAATTACCAGAATTGCAATTACAACAAATTTTAAAAACCCTTCCATATTTAACAATTTTCTTACTGTACTGCATAATTAAGAACTGACCCCGTTTTTGAACCAACAATTAGGTTGAATTTGGTTTTTGTTGAGTTAAACTGCCCAATGCTGAATGGGGTGTGTCCAACCAATGGGAAGTTGCTATAATTCGATCCATCGCTGTTTATAAGAAATATTAGACCCTGAGCCGAATTAACAACCCCCAGTTTTCGGTCTCTTCCACCAAAATTGAAATAAATAACTAAAGGTAAAAGTGCCGTTGCGAATGAATTGGAAAAAATTTCTTTGGAATCGGTGTTTACAACCCTTAATTGTTTGCGATCGAAAAAAATAAAATCTTTCTGCCCATCCCCATCCACATCCTGATAGTCGAAGAAATGCGACGATGAAAAGCTGGTGAGCACTTTGTCATCGACTCTTCCGTCGAGATAAATAAAGCGAACAACTCCCAGCGAATCGGTTGTAACGAAGCGAGGTGGGGTACGGTTTGAAGCCTCCTCGAGTACAATGTTTCCATTGCGCGAGGGCGGAAAATGACGTTGAGGCTTTATCCGTTCTTTACCTCTCCTGTCGAGTAAATAAATTCTGTTGTCGTCGGCAGCAAGTATAAAATCGAGACCCCCAACTCTAAAGTGCTGAAGAGCTCTGCTTACAACCCGCTCAGTTCGTCCAAACTCCCACCCCGAAAGGGGTTTCCCGTTTCCTTCGTATGCTACAATCCTGCGATCGTCGAGAGCAACAAAAAATCGGTAGTTGCGATTTTTTTCGTAATCGAAAATAGCAACTGGACTGGTTGCCAATGATGGTAATTTTATTGGAAAACCATCAACGTATTTACCGTTCCGGTCGATTGCATGTATTCCTGTTTGGGTTCCAAAAAGCAACTGGAGTTTTCCGTTTTTATATAAATCGACCTGCTGCACTTCGCCCAAAATTGGTTCGGCAATCCGAACCTTCCAAAGCATTCGCCCAGCATCGTTAATAAGGTAAATGCTATTGTTGTAGTCCTGAACAAAAATCTCGCGATTACGGCTGTTGTGATTCAGTACCAGCGAGGGTTTCCCCCTAATAACCGTATCGAGCTGTGTTTCCCATAACGTTTGAGGCGTTACATTTTGGTTTGGTAAAGCAACTTGCTCACCATACTTAATGCATATGTTATTAAATATCATTGCTTTGCCGCCAGTTAATTGCAGAGCCAACCCTTCAATTCCGGTAGCCCGTTCGAAGCCCTTCAGCAATTGAGTTCCATACTTAGGGTTTACAAAATGGCTGAGAGCAAACTGCGACAATTGTGGGTTTATGTAAAGAGTAAAGTTCGATTCCTGAGCCAATGCCTGCATAAAATCTCTGAAATGGGGCGAATTCTCTAATCGTGTATTACGAATTTGAGCCAGCACAAACTGGCTAAGGGCTTCGGGTGAAGCCCCAAACACAATATACGAATCGATAATGGTAAAAAATTGGTCGCTACAGGGTTGAAACAGGCTTCCAAAAAGGGAAGCATGAAACTGCTCAACAGGAAATGAGTATACCTTCACTTGCTTGTCTCTATCTATTTTAAAGGTTCGCTCGAGCGATTGCAGAGGTACCCCATTTTTTTGGGCCACAGCTTCTACCAAACCAATTATTTCCGTTTGTGCTGTGCTTTTCCCCTTTGTTCCAACAATGGTAAACCAATTCTCGTGGATTGTTTGAGAGAAAGGAACATAGGCAACCGCTAATTCGTTTTTAAAAAACGAAGAGTAAAAACTAACGGGCTCCACACCTATTAGCTTAGCTATGTTCTCGTTGTTTTTCTTATAGTTTCTAAGATTTCCAAGCCTGTCGAGATAGCCGCGGTAATCCTGCATGTACAAATCGATATTGGAAATTCCTAAAAAGGCAAAGAGGGCGGTTTGTGACGGCAGTATGTCGGGTATGCTTATATTAACAGGCTTCTGCCTCGACATCCATTTTAAATAGGCATTTGTTGAGTCGGGTGCTTGTGTAAACCCATTCAGAAAGTGGGCGTTAGGTTTTACAATTAGATCTAACTCGGTCCATGTGGCTAAATCGCTTAAATTGCTGAGTGACCTTGAATAGTTCTGTGAAACAATACCGCTAAACAGGGAAGGAAAATTTTTATGGGCAATAAAAATATTGGCATCAATTTTAGAACCCGCTGTTTTTTTCGCATCGAGAAAGGCCCTGTCGGTAACAAGAGAAGTAGAGTTGCCTTGCTGTTTTAGTGCACGCTCAAGAAGCAGGGGGCTGGTGCTGACCATAAAAACCCCTTTATTATGTGCAATTTCGATGCTCGCTTTGCCGTTGCGGCCAAACAGAGTTACAACAACACCATTGTAATTTCTTTCATCTATTTGGTAAAGGCCCAATAAATGCTTTTTAATAACTGTTTCTATATCTGTATGTTTAAAGCCTTTTCCCAACTTGCTAGTAACTAAAAGGTGGGGCTCGTTTTTGCCAACCAGGTGCACCGACAGAAATATTTCACCCTTGTCGAGAATTGCATCTATACCTCCCTCCTTTTGTGTAATAGAGTCAGCCTGCCAAAGAAGGGAATCGATTCGGGCTAGCGACTCAAACTTCTTAAGCTCTTTCCAAAGGGGGGAATTATTTAGGCTCTCCCTTAACGAGGTAAGCGAGTTAACCTTAATAATCATTCCCGCATCGAGGGGAATGGCATTTAAGGGTTCAGAAACTGTTTTGGGGGGAGAACTAACAAAAATTGCTAAAACTAGCACTGCCGTTAAAATAATTCCGGCAACTATTGCTCCCAATACCAGCTGTTTGCGCATAGAAAGTAGTAACCATTCAGACTAAATGCAAAGATAGCATGAATATTTGGTTTCTATGCCTTTAATTTGACACCGGGCGCATTAAAGAATCGCAAACCAGCGCACATAAGCTGTTCACAATTTGTTAAAACCTTAGCCCGGTTAGTATAAAGTTTAGTACCTTTGCCCATCAACCCTTTTAAACAGTTTCGGATTGAAGCGGCTCGTATTCATAGTTCCCATTGCACTGCTTATTGTGCTTTTATTCCCAAGGTGTGCAAAAATTGTAAGCCCCACAGGTGGTCCCAAGGACACAATTGCCCCCATAATGGTTCGAAGCATTCCCGAACCCAACGCTATTAACTTTAAAGGACAGAAACTATCCCTGTACTTCAACGAGTATATTCAACTGAAGGACCTGCAAAAAAAACTTGTTCTCTCGCCTCCGCAAAAGCAATTGCCCGAAATTCGTATTAAAGGGAAGGGGTTCGAGGTGGTTTTTGCAGAGGAGCTGGAACCCAATTTAACCTATACTCTTTACTTTGCCGATGCCATTGCTGACAACAACGAAGGCAACACGCTAAATAACTTCGAATTTGCCTTTTCCACCGGTCCCTTTATCGATTCGCTCGAATTCCGGGGCAAAGTGGTGGACGCTTTTACTCTCGAACCTGTAGAGGGCATGCTAATAATGCTGTACGACCAAATAACCGATTCCATCCCACTTCTCGAAAAGCCACTTTACGTGAGCAAAACCAGCAAGCAGGGCACTTTCATGCTTAGCAATCTGAAAGCTGCCAACTACAAAATATTTGGTCTTACCGATGGCAACAGCAACTACCTTTTCGATCAGATTTCTGAGTCGATTGCCTTTACTCCCGACACCGTAAAACCCGAAAACCTATCGGTTAAATGTGTCCATTCAGTTTTAATTGATTCAAATGCAATTCATACGATAAAACCTACCACGCTAAGAGCCTTTAAGGAAGACAATCGGGTGTTGCGCCTAACCGATTTCACCCGAAGCAGCCGGCATAAAATCTCCTTCGTTTTCTCGGGGCCCCACCCAGAACCACTGACGTTAAGGCCCCTTTTAGAAATTAACGAAACGATTCCCTGGTTTATTCCTGAGCGCAATGTCAGGAACGACTCCATTACTTTCTGGCTTACTGAGCCCAATCTTTTTAATAATGATACCCTTTCGTTTGTTGCTGAATACACTAAAACCGATTCCCTTCAGTTTAGAGTTGCAACAACCGATACATTGCGGTTTGTTTACACCCCAAGAGAAACTGGTGAATCCCGAAGAAGCAGACGCAGAAACGAAGATGAACCCGAGAAAAAACCTAGTTTGGGTTACACTCTCTCGCACAGCAGGGGAACCAGCCTTACACCCCTCGAAAAAATTGGTATAACTTTCAGCGTTCCGCTTAAAAGTGCTAACTCCAATAAAATAAGGATTGAAAATTTAACCGATTCAACCCTTGTTACCAGCTATATGTGGGAAATGGATACATTAAACCCACGAAGATTCTCCATTGCTTACCCCTGGGAGCATAAAAAAGAATACTCGATTGTTGCTTTCCCTCTGGCGTTCACGGGGATTGATGGACTAATAAGCGATACAATTAAAACTTTCTTTGCCGGGGTTGCCCCCGAAATGTTTGGCTCCATCAGTTTAAAGGTTGTTGGCGTTTCTGACCCCGTTATTGTTGAACTAATTAATGACAAAGGGAAGGCAATCGATTGGCAAATTGCTAAAAGCGACTGCACATTGATATTCCGATACATTTCACCTGAAACCTACTCGTTCCGTTTTATTGTCGATTTTAACCGGAATGGTAAGTGGGACACTGGTTACTACCTACGGGGCCTTCAGCCCGAACCCGTTTATTACTTTATGGAGGGAAGCACCCGAAAAAAGATTAATGTTCGCAGAAACTGGGAGTACGAATTCGGCGTTAATATTAAGGAACTTAATAAATAGCTATGAGCGTAGTAATGAATTTTGCCATGTTTCCTACCCAACGAGCGGGTAGCGCAAGCCCCTATGTTTCCAAGGTGGTTGAAAAGGTTCGCTCGTTAGGCTACGAAAACCAACTTACGGCCATGGGCACTCTTGTTGAAACCGAAACTCTGGCCGAAGCTCTGAATATTATTAACGAAGCCTATAGCGTTCTCGAATCGGACCACGAACGGGTTTATGTTACTGTTAATATCGATATCCGCAAGGGAAAAAGCAACCGCATTCGCTCCAAGGTTCAGTCGATTGAAGATAAGCTTGCAACCCGATGAAGCGTGCGCTTTTCATTCTATTACTTGCAAGCCCGGTATTTGTTTTTGGGCAAACCCATATCGGGATTCGTTCGGCTTATAGTGTTTCGGGGGTTAGTTTCAACCCTTCGCTCGACCAGCGTTTGCTTTACGGAACATACGATGCAGGCATTTTAATTCGTCATTACAATTTAAAATACGTTGGCTTTCAGGGCGAAATAAACCTTTCGCAGCGTGGCTTTCGAATTCCAATAAACGATACAGTTCAGTTTAAGCGCAAGAATAGCTACCTTGAAATTCCAATATTCATGCAGGTAAAGTTCCAGAACAAAAGGTTCATAGTACAGTTTCAAGCGGGTTGCTATGGGGCCTACCTTTTGAGTTCGAGCGTAGGTAATAACGAAACAGGAAGCTATAAAATGTCGAACTATAAATTCAATATTCTGAAGGATAATCGGTTCGATTACGGTTTGGTTGGCTCAGCTGGGCTTGGTGTAAACATCTCGTCGATTTCCTTAATTGCTGAATACCGCCTATACTATGGGCTAGCCGACCTTTACAGGCACACGTACCCGGATAATCCGAGGCAATCGCAGCAAATATCGCAGGGTATTGGTGTTAGCCTGATGTTTAACCCACAGGAACTATCCATTAGGAGAAAAGCTAAAGCCAACCCTTTTATTGAATAACTCGCAAAAAACAATGAAAACACTATTCTCGGTATCGTTACTTTTTCTGGCAGTATGGGTTTCTGGACAAACCGGATTTGTTCAGGAGGGAAAAGCTTCGTTCTATGCCGACAAGTTTGAGGGGCGGGTTACCGCATCGGGCGAACGATACAGCCACCAAAAGGCAACCTGTGCGCACCTTTCTCTGCCTTTTGGCAGTTTGGTTAAAGTAACCAACCTGAGCAACAACCTGAGCGTTGTTGTACGGGTAAACGATCGAGGCCCTTTTGTTGCTAACCGAATAATCGATTTAAGCCAATCGGCTGCCGAAAAACTAGGATTCCTGTTACAAGGAGTTGTTGATGTTCGTATTGAACTGCTCGACGAAAAGGGAGAACTGGTACTCCCCCCGTCCACTGTAACAACCAATATACCAGCAACAAAGCCAACAATTCCGCCTTCAGAAATTCAATCGAAACCAAATATTCCTGTTAAAGTACCCGACGAGAAACCCCTTCAAACCCCTCCTGCTCAAACTCCAATAAAAGAACAATCCGCTGAAACAGGCAAACAAGCAGAAAGCGAGCTTTTCAGGGTTGAAATCGATAAAATTCCTGCAAGGGGTTTCACCGTTCAAATTGGAAGCTACCGCGAGTTGGCCAACGTGCTTCGTATTGCCGAAGATTTAAAAACATCGTTGCGAAAGGATGTAATGGTGCAAACCTCTACACTCGCCAATGGCGACAAGGTTTACCGGCTCATGGCAGGTCATTTCAGTTCGCGCCGCGATGCGGAAACCTTCCGGGAGAAAGCACGAAAATTATACCCCGATTGCTTTATAGTGGAGCTTAAGTAGAGTTGTCCCTGCGTGACGCAGTCAGGCAAGGGTTGTCAGTTCTCGGATATTTCCCCTGGGGCTCCGTTGCCCTGAGTTTATCGAAAGGCCGAAGGGTCAGATGCTCGCCCTGAGGCTCCCGAAGGATCGGTTCTCAGTTGTCAGTTCAGTTGTTCTATTTTTCAGTTGTTCGTTGATTGTTGTTTGTTGTTCGTTTAATCCACAACTCTTGGGTCTTCAGTGTTTAATCTTCTCTTCAATATAGCCATTTAGAAATTCCCCTCTTTTACTCATCGGTGTATAATAAAAAAGGCGGCCTTTCGGCCGCCCTAGTTGTGTGTATAAACGATTTGAAATCGTTGGGGCGTTTTACTTCTTTATCATCTTGCGTACCAGGCGCTCACCGTTGGCAGCCTCGAAGGTTACCATGTACACACCGGCGGGCAACGAAGCAGTTTCAATGCTTGCAGCACCATTGGTGCGGATATCGAGAACATTCTGCCCAATGATGTTGGTTATCACCATGCGGCTTACCAAAGCAGGATTGCTAATGCTAATGCTGCTGCTGAAAGGGTTGGGGTATGCGCTCAGGTTGGCAAGGGTATTGGTATCGATTCCAACCTGAATAAGGGTTACAGGTACTGTAACGTTCTGGTTGATAACGGTTACGTTTCCGGTAAACACTTCAAACCCACTTTTAGCTACTGAGTAGCTGTAGGTGCCGGGTAGCAGGTTGGCAAACACGTACGAACCTGCAGGAGCGGCAACCCCGTCGAAAGTAATAACAGCGTCGGTAATTGGAGCGTTAGCTTCGTTAACTACGTTGAAGGTTACAGTGTAGGTAGGAACAGGAATTAATTCGAATTTTGCATAAAGCGTCTTATTTCCAATTGTTGCGATTTGGGTTACAACGCTGCCCGTAAATTGTGCATTATCAAACCAACCCTCAAACGTATATCCTTCTTTGCTTGCATCGGTTAAAGCCAGGGGCAAGTTGGTTATTATGAAGGTTGCAGGGTTGGTATGGGTTCCACCATCGGCAAAGTAAGTAATTGTATATACAATTGCTTCGAACTCAACTGTAACATTAGCAGCAACTTGTAGGTTGGCTATTGTATAACTATTCGAATTATCGCCTACAACCAAACCGTTCAGTTTCCATTCTTTAACCCTGTAAGCAATATCAGGAATAGCAGTAAATACTACGTCTTTCCCTTGTTCTACAGGAGCCGGACTGGTAATGGCATTGCCATCGACTGTGGCGCTAATTGTTCCGTTATTTCCTATTACACTAAATGTAATGGTGTGAATTATAATTTCGAATTCAACAGTAACATTGGCACCAGCCTGTAGGTTGGATAATACGTAAGTGTTTGAAGTGTTTCCAGCCACAACAACGCCGTTAAGTGTCCACTCCTTCACTTTGTAATTAGGTGCAGGGACAGCACTAAACACAACATCTTTACCTTGTTCCACAGATACCGGACTTGTAACGGCAACGCCATCAACGGTTGCACCTATGGTTCCATTAGTTCCAACTACGCTAAAGGTAACAGTGTATGTTGGTAGTTGAGCGGTACCTGTTAGGTTAACGGTGTAAGGAGTTGCATTCCCAACCTCGGTAATAACGAGGGTAGCGGCCTTAACTCCGCCAGTTGTGGGAGCAAAAGCAACGCTTACCGTAAGTTCGCCAGTTGTAACCGAGGCAGGGTAGCTGTTGGCGTCGGTAATTGTAAACTCCGAAGCATTGGCACCTGCAAGAGCAATAGATTGAATATTGAGCCCTGTATTTCCAGTATTGGTAATGGTAAATACCTGCCCGGCCGAAGCGTTGCCGGTGACTACTGTGCCAAAGTTATTGGCCGTGGGAGTAACATTAAATACAGGTTTGTTAAACAATACCGAGTATGTTTTTGTAGTAACGCCATTTTCGGCTGTAACGTTAACAGTAGCGGTTCGGAGGGCAGCATTACCCACTAGCGCAGTTGCCTGATTAACAACCATCGCTGCATTAACGTCGGCCTTTGTGGCAGTAACAGTTGGTACTACCACCTGGTTGGAGAGGAGGTTTACTTCGTACCCAGTAATTGCAGGGTCGAAAGCGGGGGCAAGAACACCGGCGCTTGCTGACAGGCTTGAAAGATTAGCGTTGCTGCTGGCTTCTCTAACCAACAAATCATCAATATAAAGAGTCCACATATCAGCAGCAGAGTAACAATGGAATGCTACATTAAACATGCCCGACTCCGTTGCAGTGTACATAACCCTTCTAAGGGTATACGTAATGTTAGTCAAGTTGGTATTTTCCCAAAGCACGGTTGTTTGCGCAGCAACATTGTTCCCCTTTCCAATGGTCAACTTCATTCGCTCTGCGTAAGTTGCGCTATGTACGCGCTGCCAAAACTGAATAACGTATGTTTGGCCTGCAACCAGCTCAATGCTAGGAGAAAACGCCCAGGCATTAGCTGGATTTAAAGAATTATAAACGTAGGCCAACGCCCCTGAACCAGAATAAGGATTGGTAGTAGTTAAGACCCAATTGTTGCCCGTTCCGGCATTAAAGGTTGTCCAGCCAGCAGCTGAACCGTTAAAGCCTTGGGCGTAGGGTACCGGGTAGTAAATAGCAACCGTAACCACATAGGTTTTGGTGGTGCCATCCTCGGCGGTAACTATGTAACTTACTGCAGAAGTGAAGTTATTAATTGTAGTACCGCTTACCTGGGCAACTGCACCAACCATAACGCTCTGCACGTTGGGCGAGGTAGTAAAGCTGGCCACAAGGGTAGTAACGTCGGTGCCAAAAGGCATGGCTACCGAAACTGTGTTAGCTCCAATAACGCCATTGTAGTCGGCAGTTAGTAATGGGTTGTTGGCCATAGTAAAGCCAAAGGCTACAATATCCTTAGCTGGGCTCAACACATTGTTGGTTACGCTTACAGGACCAAAGGAGGCCAGTGGGTTAAGAGCAATGTCGGTAACCGTTCCGGTTGCTGCATTGTACTCGAGGGTAACCACATCGCCCTTAACAACAGGTGTTGCAATGGTTAGGGTAATGTTGGTTGCTGCTGCAACCGCACCTGTAATGGCGACACCTGCACCGTTTACAGTTACGGTAAACCCGTTGGCGTTGGTTGCTGCCACATTCTCGTTAAATACAAGCACAACCTTATTGGGAGTTGCCGATGTAACCGACGAACTAACGTACAATGGAGCTGTAACGTCGTCGGAGCCGGTTGTAAAGGTGGTGCTGTTGGGGCCCGAAAGAACTTCGTTACACTCATTTTCTATTCCACTTACCGAAATTGTGTACTGGGTTTCACCAGCCAACGAAGCGGAAGGGGTAATGGTTAGCACTTTGTTTGAATATGCCAGACTAAAAGGCACATCGCTCATGTCTGAAACCTTTTTGAAAGATACAAGGCTTAAGTCAGTTGATGCGATTGGCGCATTATTCAGTTTCCTTACATCCTGGCTAAAGGTTATTGTAATAGAACCCGACACTGGTACACCAGTGGCTCCAGTTAACGGATTAAACACAGCCGTTGGAGCATTTGGCACAACCACAAACTCGTAGGCACCAATTGTTGGGTCGGTGGCGCTGCGTGCCAAACCATCGAGGTCGGTAGTAATGCCTGCAATTGGAGCACCAAGAGAATGCGAGCAATTGGTTAATTTAAAATCGGAGCCCGAAACAAATGGAGGAACAATGCTAACGCTGCTGGCATCCTTACCTGTTGCAGTTTGCCAAGCAACCAAATTAGCCCTATCACTTGCCAAGAATCCCAACGTGGGGCTAACGGAGTAGTAGTTGTTGTTATTAATACTCGTGTAAACAGTTGCAGCAGCACCGCTATAAATTGCGTAGCGTGTGCCGGTAGTTTGGCTGTTTACAAAAATATTGTTGCGAATATCGACCGAATTTGGAGTAGTAAGGCCATTCGTAATGTTAATAGCAGCGGTAATTCCAGAAGCAGTAACCTGATTGGTGTTTAGCACTACGGTGTTAAAGTATAAATTATACCCACCACCGCTGCTTAATGCTATGCCATAACCATTGTCGCTAACTCCTGTGCCATTATATCCATAACTTTTCACATCGAAAATAAGGTTGTTGGCAGCAGTAATATTGGCAGTAGTTGAAGTTGAACTTAACAGAATGCCTAGAGCTCCATATCCAAGGTTACTTGTCCCCGAAATGTTGCTTACCTTATTCCTTAGCACGTTAACCCCAACGCTTGCGCCCTGAATATTAATACCCATTACATTAGAACCAGTATTATTAGTAAGGTTGGTAACCTCGTTGCCGGTAATGTTACTGGCAGTAGCAGCTGCCGCAACAATGCCCCACAAACCTCCTGCATTGGTGTTTTTGGTAAAATTGCTAACAGTATTACCTGTTACACTTACACCATTAACCGTTGAGATGAAAATACCGGCATGAGTTCCAGTTGCAATCGAAGTGGAATTGGTAATGGTATTATTTGCAACTGTAATGTTTACCGATGTTGCACCTGAACTTACTAGAATTCCAACAGGGCCAATTGTACCCGTTATGGTAAGGTTCATATTGCTAATGGTATTGCCTGTAACCGCTGAGTTTATGGTTCCGGTTGCCAACCAAATGCCCCTGTCGCTTTCGACAGTTGCATCTTCGAAACTTCCAATTACGTTGTTGCTAACGGTAGCACCATCGACACCCTGAACATAAATACCAACATTTCGAATTGCATTTGCACCCGAAGTATTTAAATCGTTACCTGTAATCAGGGTATTGGCACCATTTCCAGCAGCTACAACAGCGTTGGCAAATACTCCAACCAAAGCTCTTTGAATGCTATTGTTCTGTATGGTTATGTTGCTGAAATACCCTGCTGTCCCTGGCGTTGCATCGGAAACAACAACTGCCGAAGAAGAATTTACGCCGTTAACCAAAATGCTATTAATAACCGATACGTTTGTAACAGGCGTAGTTCCCGTAGAACTTATAACAATTACATTGGGCGACGTTATGCTGGTATTGGTTATGGTTAAATCTCTGTTTGTACCAGAAACCGCTCCATTAATAGTAACAAAGTTAGTCCTGATTCTAATTAGTGGAGAACTTGCCGCAGCACCAGTAATGGCAGTACCAGCAAGGGCAGGTTTAATGGTAATAACATTAACTGCGCTCGATCCTGAATTTGGATTAATTATTAACGGGAATGTTTCGCCCGTGCTATACAGCGCATCGGTTAGGGTTAGCGTTAAGGGCCCGCATAGTTCCTTACTGTTAATGTCGGCAATGGCGGCTGTAAGAGTTGCATAATCGCCACCTGTACCAACAGTTTTATCGCCACAAAGAGTAAAGAGTATGCTATAGCTGCTGGGTGTTGCTGGCCCTGCGCTTGCAAGCGGAGGATTCGCTGTAACGGTTGCTCCGGCTGGAGATGAAACTACATTGCCCGGAACATCCTGCGCTACCACAAAGTAGTTAACCACATCGCCAGCAACCACACCCGAGCCAAAGCTGAAGGTGTAAACGCTACCAACAATAGAGGTTGGCGCAACAGGCCCCGTGTAGGCACCAGCACCTATACGCCAGTATAGAACGGGCTGGTTGGCTCCGCTACCCACACCGCTGGCATCGGTAATGGTAACCGCAAGTGTTCTGCTTGCTGTTGAAGCAGTGTTGGCTAAAGGAGTGTAGGTTATGGATGGTGCTGTAAAATCCAGCATTGTAAAGTTGCCCTCATCGGCACCAATGTCTGGGTTGGTTGCATTACGGGTGTCGCCGTCATAATCGTTAGTTATGGCAATGGGCGAAGAAATTGCAAAGCCGCCGCTTTCGCATTGTGTTGGTATGTCGGTGCGCAAGTGTAAATTAAACGGTGCAACCGTGCTATTAATAAAAGGTACGTTCTCGGCAAACGAAGCTGCATCCCTTGGGGTAACGCGAGTTTTGAAGGCCTCCATGGTTTGGTCGGAGTTTGTACCGTCGTAGAAAATGAGATTATTGCACCGGGGGTACCGGCATAAAATGCGTTGGCATTCGATG
>JBBIRB010000009.1:0-46570 GCA_037442025.1 Bacteroidales bacterium
TCCGGAGGGCTTTGAGGTTCATATCTTCCGTCCCCTTGGGCACGCGGGAGAGCACAGCCGACTCCATCGCCTCAACGGAGACGACGCGTGACAGTTCAACGATTATACCGAGCGCAACAATGTTGGCCACCACCGCCTTGCCGACCTTTGTCCTGGCGATGTCGGTGATAGGGATGCTATAGGTGCTGAACTTGCCGTTGGGCAGCACTGCCACAGCCTCAGAGTCTACCAGGAGTATGCCGGTGTCCTTCAGGTCCTTTGCGTATTTGTTGCACGACTCCTGCGTCAATGCGAGCAGCAGGTCGAGGTTTACGGCCTTGGGATAGTCGATGTCCTCATCGGAGATGATCACCTCCGAGCGGCTGGCGCCGCCCCGTGCTTCCGGGCCGTAAGATTGGCTTTGGGTGGCGTTCTTGTCGTCATAAATGGCGGCCGCCTCTGCGAGAATCCTGCCGGCGAGCACCAGACCCTGGCCACCTTCACCGCTCAGGCGTATATCATAACGAAAACCCATGGAAGTCTCCTTTTCCGCAAGCGATTTTGGCTGACAGGCTATTTTCTCATGCGCTCCATCAAACGGGCATATTCTGCGGTGAACTCGGGTTTGTCGATATCCACGAGCACACCGGTCACAATCTTCGACTCCAGCTCTTCGGGCGAAAGGGCGGCGGCCTTTTCGGTCGGAACCGCCCGTTCCTTCAGTTGCCGGAGCATGTCCGCGCCGGTGCCCAACCGGTTGCGGCGGCCGAATGCAGTTGGGCAAGGGGTGTAAACCTCCACGAGCGAGAAGCCCTTTTTTCTGATCGCCTGCTCAATGAGTCTTTCGAGCTTGACTGCATGATAGACGGTGCTTCGCGCAACAAAACTCGCCCCCGCGGCCTGAGCCAGACCGCTGATGTTGAAGCAGGGTTCCAGATTCCCCTGCATGGCTGTGCTCGCCTTCATTCCCACCGGCGTCGTCGGGGATGCCTGGCCGCCCGTCATGCCGTAGATATGGTTGTTGAAGAGGATGACGGTGATATCCAGGTTGCGCCTGGCCGCGTGGATGTAGTGGTTGCCCCCGATCGCCGTGGCATCGCCGTCACCGGTGATAACGATGACATTCATGTGCGGGTTGGCGTGCTTGACGCCGGTGGCGAAGGCGATGGCGCGTCCGTGAGTGGTGTGCAGGGTGTTGAAGTCTACGTATCCCGTCAGACGGCTGGAGCAGCCGATTCCCGAAACCATCGTGATCTCGTCCTTCTTAAGTCCGATCTTGTCGATGGCGCGGATGATCGCTTGCTTCGTTTTTACTTACTTCCAAACTAATTGGCAGCACGCTCGATAATAGCAAGGGCGAGGTGAAATTGGTTAACACCATATATCGTAACCAGAATGGAGAAGTAAAAACAGCCGACATTAGTATTGTTGCTGATAATAGCATTGATAGTAAGCTCATAACAGTTAAATCGGAATTTGCCGATGCTGAATTACGCGGTAAGTACAACTATGCAAGCGTTTTTGGTATGCTAAGCCAGTTAGCATATAGGTACATCCCCGCTTTGAGCCCCGATAACACAACGCCAACCTTTCTGCCCACAGGGGTTGAAAATCCTGAGTTTAACGATTACATTATAAGACTAAGAGTAAAAAAGGCCCAAAAGCTCCTCGATGTTATTTCGCCGGGTACGAGGGTAGCAGAGAATTCCAATCTTTTTGGAATTTTCAACCCCGACCTACAATCGTTCAATGTAAAAATAAAAATTCCAGAGGTTGCATTTGGCACTACAAGCATTAAGGATATTACTATTGATGGCGAAACAACCGACTCAACTTTTATTGCCAACATTACAACTCCAATTGTGTCGTTTGGAAGTAACGTTATTCGCAATATAGCCATCAACGCTAGTGCATATAACAATAAAATTCGAAACGAAATTACGTGGGATAATCGTCAAACCCCTCGGAATCAGGGTGGATTAAAAACTACAGTAAGTTTTCTTCGCGAGTCGGTAGAGGATAGAACCAGGATAAAGGTAAACCTCCATCCCTCGCAGTTCTTTTTAAACGATACCTCATGGCGGGTAATGTCGTCGTATATACTAATCGACTCATCGGTTGTAAAAATTAAAAACATTTCTGTAATTAACCAGAGCCAGCATTTGCGTGTAACAGGTATGATTTCCGAAAATCCGAAGGATTCCATTATGGTTGAGTTAAACAGAATTAATCTTTCAAACATAAACTTCTACACAAAGGAATTGGGTTACCAATTTGATGGTTTAATTTATGGTAAGGCTATAATTTCTAACATCCTTAAACAGCCCCTTTTAGTTGCCGATATTAGTATACCAAAACTTTTAGTTAATAACCAAACCATTGGATTCATCAATTTGCATAGCCAATGGTATGGCGAAGAGGAGAAATTGGCCATTGAATTCTCCAATTCAATAGGCGATACCCTAGCAATGCAGATTAAAGGGAGCATTTTCCCCGAATCGAAAAAAATACTGGTTAATGCAGACATTAAAAGGTTGAACCTGTCAGCCTTTGAGCCCTTGCTTGATGGCAATGTAACCGGATTGGCTGGTTATTTGTCGGGAAGTATTTCGGTGGGTGGAACTTTTGAAAGGCCAGAAGTTAATGGTGTTATTGTACCAAACCGGGCGCAGTTAACGGTTGATTTTTTAAAGACCCAATATAGGCTTATCGACCCTATTACAATTGATAAAAGCAATATAGTGCTTAACAATTTCAGAGTGTTCGACGTGAATAACAGGTTGGCGCTCGTAAATGGTAGAGTCGATACCGATTTCTTTAGGAATATTTCTCTCAATTTATCGTTGGCTCCCAATAATTTTCAACTGATGAACACTCAGGAAAAGGACAATGAACTATTTTATGGGTCGGTTTATGCTTCAGGTACCGTTCAAATTGGGGGTCGACCCGATGATATTAATATGTACGTTTCAATTAGAACCGAGCCCCGAACGGCCATTTTTCTTCCGCTTTCAACATCTAGTTCTGCAGCCGAATACAATTTTGTAAATTTCATGAGTAGCAACGATAATATATTTATTGTTGAGGAGCAGATTTCTTTCGAAGAAATTAAGAAAACCAACCTTTCCCTTACACTCGATTTAGAAATAACGCCCGATGCAGAGGCTCAAATTATAATTGATAAAACCTTGGGTGATATTATCCGAGCCAATGGTAATGGCAAGCTGAAAATGGATATTAATCCAAGTCAGGATAAATTCCGCATGTTTGGTGACTACGTTATTGAAAAAGGAGATTATCTCTTTAATTTGCAGGGAACGCCTATAAGTAAGAAATTTAAAATAGCTGAAGGGAGCTCAATTAATTGGAATGGTGATGTAACCGACGCATCAATGAACATTCAGGCCATTTATAGCTTGCGAACCACGCTCCATCAGCTACTGCTAACTCAGGATAACGAAAAGTTTAAAAAGAGAACCCCCGTCGACTGCCAAATACTTCTTTCGGGAAAACTCATGGAACCAACTATAAAATTTAATATTGAGGTTCCGGGCGCCGACAGTGAAACACGTGCCCTAGTGCAAAGTGCTCTGAATACCGATGAAAAAATAAGTCAACAGTTCTTAGGATTACTTATTATTGGTAGTTTCATTGCCGATCCGGCAGTTGCAGGCCGAATGAGTTCAACCCAAACGGCAACAACCGAAGGCGGGGGGTTTCAGCAAGGCCTTTCGAACACAGTTGGCGAACTCCTTTCGAACCAATTGAGCAACTGGATGTCGCAGTGGAGCAATAATTTCGATTTTGGAATCAACTATCGGCCTGGCGAGCAGCTATCTACCAATGAGTTGGAGGTGGCCCTGTCGACCCAACTGTTTAACGAAAGGGTAACCATAAACGGGAATGTTGATATGGGCAATCAGAATACATCGAGCCCCATAGCAGGCGACTTCAGCATCGACGTAAAGTTGAACCCTTCGGGAAAGGTGAGGGCCAAAGCATTCGCCCGTTCCAACGACGACCTTTTGTACCAAAACCAGTCGACCCATACTACGGGAGCCGGTATAGTTTACCGCGAGGATTTCAATACCCTGTCGGATCTGTGGGAGCGATTCAAAAATATTTTCAAACCCAAAGCTAAGCCTCAACTCCCCGAAAATGAAAACGGAAATGGTAGTGCAAAATACAATGGAAATAGGGAGGCGTTAAATCCTAACGATCGTAGAAGTAATAAATCGTATGTTCAAACAATAGAATAGTTATTGAAACGTTTTTTTTATTAATTTTCGGGCAAATAAATTTTTAATCAAATGAATGCATTCGTTCTATCTAATTTAATTCTTCAGGCTGGTGCCGATGCTCCCAAGGAGCTTACCCTTAACTTTTGGGATTTAACCCTCAAAGGGGGATGGATGATGGTTCCTCTGGCGTTACTTTGGTTCATAGCCCTTTATATTTTCTTCGAGCGTTACTGGGCCATAAAAAAAGCTTCGCAGGAGGATGAGAATTTCATGAACCGAATTAAAGAATATATTCATGATGACAAAATTGAGTCGGCTCAGGCTCTTTGTCAGGCCCAAAATACACCTGTGGCTCGCATGATTGAAAAGGGAATTCAACGCATTGGTAGGCCCCTGAACGATGTGCATGCTGCCATTGAAAATGTTGGTAATCTCGAAGTTTCCAAACTCGAAAAAAGTTTACCTACCCTTGCAACCATAGCGGGTGGTGCCCCCATGCTGGGATTTTTAGGAACTGTTATTGGTATGATCAGAGCTTTTTACGATATGTCCATGGCCGGAAACAATATCGACGTCGGATTGCTTTCGAATGGTATTTATACAGCGATGGTAACTACCGTTGCGGGTTTAATTGTGGGTATTGCTGCTTACTTTGGTTACAACTTTTTGGTGGCTAAAATTGAAAGAGTTGTATTTACTATGGAAGCAAACACCACTGGCTTTATGGATTTACTAAACGAACCCGTTTAAAATACAATACAATGGCATTAAAGCGCGGATCGAAAGTTAACCCCAATTTCAGCATGTCGTCAATGACCGACATTGTATTCCTGCTGCTGGTATTTTTTATGGTAACTTCTACGCTCATTCATCCCAACGCATTGAAGTTGCTACTTCCCCAAAGCAATAGCCAAACATCGGCCAAACCAATTGCAACGGTTAGCATAACCGAGAACCTGCAGTTCTATGTTGGCCAAACACCTGTTGCTTTTGGTGAATTAGAAGGAAGGCTAAGGCAAATTCTCGATGGGCAGGAAGAGCCTACGGTGTCGCTCCATGCCGACAAAACCGTACCGGTTGAGCAGGTGGTTAAAGTAATGAATATAGCTAAAGACAACAGGTACAAGTTAATTCTAGCCACTCAACCCTTAAAATAGTAACCGTATGAGTAGCAAACAGAGGAGCATATTAGGAACCATTGCAGTAAATACTTTGCTATTGGTATTGCTTTTTCTGTTTGGTTTTCGTACACCTTTACCCTTACCCGCTGAACAGGGAATTCTAATTAACTTTGGTAATAGTAACGAGGGTTCTGGATTAACTGAACCCAGAGAAGCTGTAACACAAGTTCAGCAACCTGCTGCTCAACAAACCAATCCTCAATCGCATGAAACACCTTTAACACAAGACTTTGAAGAGGCACCAGCTATTACAATCCCTAAGCCCGAAAAGAAACCCGAACCCAAGCCAGAGAAAAAGCCCGAGCCCAAACCTACAGAAACGGTTAAACCCCAAACTGAACAGCCCAAGCCAATAGAGGAAAAGCCCCAAGTGGTTAACCAGCAAGCACTTTTTCCTGGGAAAAAACCTGGGGGTTCAAATACTGGCGAAGGTGAAACAGGTAATCCCGGGAACCAAGGCGACCCGGGTGGTTCAACCGATTCGCAGAGCCCTGTTGGCTCTACAACCGGGGGTGGCGATGGTATTAGTTTCAGCCTCGGTGGACGGTCTTCACTTTTATTGCCTTCGCCCGATTACCCAAAACAAAAAAGTGGTAGGGTGGTTGTTGAAGTTACTGTAGATAGGAATGGAAATGTAACCAAGGCAACGGGAGGCGTAAGGGGTTCAACCACAACTGATGCCGACTTGGTTCGTGTTGCCGAACAGGCAGCACGCCGTGCAAAATTCAACGTAAACCCCGATGCTCCGGCGGAACAAATAGGAACCATAACCTACGTTTTCAAACTACAACAGTAGTTTAAAAGATAAGAAGTTTTACTGAAAATGCCAGAACGGTAAAAATTACAAACCACCTAACAAAGTTTCCCCCTTTTTTAATGGCCATGCGTGTGGCAATCCACGCACCCACCATACTGCCTGCACCAAGTATAAATCCCAGCGAATAATTTACCTGATTGTTGTACATAAATACACCTAGGGCAATGGTTGTATAAACCAGTACAATAAGAACCTTAATGCCATTGGCCTTTACAATATTAAAACCCGCATTAAGAACCAATCCGGCCAAAAGGAAAAAGCCGACCCCTGCCTGAATGAATCCTCCGTAAAATCCAATGGCAAAAAAGACCACAATGGAAAGCAGGCCTGGTTTGAATTCACCTTCTTTGGAATGCTCTTTAAGCCATTTTTCGGGTTTGTAAATTAGCAGAATGAGCATAACAACCATTAGGGCTCCAATTACCCTGTTCATAAGTTGCTCATCGATATTTACAGCCATTAATGCACCTAGAAACGAACCAACGGTTGCTGGTACGGTTAACCAGAGCCCCTCACGCCACTCGAATACTTTATTCCGTTTAAACCCATCCACAGCCACTAAACTTTGCAGCAGAATAGCAATTCTATTGGTTCCATTGGCCACGTTGGCCGGAAGCCCCATAAAAATGAGCAATGGAAGTGTTAGTAGCGAACCGCTACCAGCAAGTGTGTTAATAAAACCCGAAACCAAGCCCGTTAACACAACCAGAATGTAAAGCCAAAAGTCCATAGTTTATTCATTTGTAATAGCAAAGGTATAGTTTAATTCGTTGGCTTGCATCACAACCTTAATTTAGAATGCTTCTAGTTGATTGTGTGTACCATCGAGGTATTTTTTGTATATTTTTGGAACTGCTAACCAAAAAATGAAATAGTATGGAAAAGAGCATAAAAGGTACTGAAACCGAAAAAAATCTGCTGAAAGCTTTTGCAGGTGAATCGCAGGCTAAAAACCGATATACCTTCTTTGCCAAAAAGGCCAAAGAGGAGGGTTATGAGCAGATTGCCCATTTTTTTATGGAAACCGCTCTGCAGGAGGAGCAGCATGCCAAGGTATTCTTCAAATTTTTGGAGGGGGGCATGGTTGAAATTACTGCATCGTACCCCGCGGGGGTAATTGGAACTACAGCTGAAAACCTAAAAGCCGCAGCAATGGGCGAGCACGAGGAGTGGGCCGATTTATATCCGCATTTTGCCGAAGTAGCCGAAAAGGAAGGTTTTAAAAAAATTGCAACAGCCTTCAAAATGATTGCTAAGGTTGAAGCCGAGCACGAAGCACGATACATTAAACTATATAAGAACGTTGTTGAAGGAAAAGTGTTTGAGCGCGAGGATGAGATGGAATGGGTTTGCCGCAAATGCGGATACCATCACAAGGGTAAAAAAGCCCTCAAAAACTGTCCAGCTTGCGAGCATCCGCAAGCTTACTTCGAACTGTTTGCAGAGAACTACTAAAAAAGAGAGGAGCGAAATTTTTCGCTCCTCTCTTTCTATTATAGTTATGTTGCTACTTTTTAACCTTAATGGTGCAGCCAATAGCTTTGGTTTCGGTAGTTTTTGGTTTTTTACCTTTAATTAGCGCATCAATGGCATCGGCCAAGTAAGTTTCTTTTACCTTATCGGCTTCTTTGTAATTATCGTCGATAGTACCTATGTACTCAACAATTAGGTCCTTACCTTTTTTGTTTAAAAGGTATACATGTGGTGTACGTGTTGCTCCGAAAACGGGATAAATTTTCTGGCCCTCGTCGAAAAGGTATACAAAAGGAAAACTCTTTTCCTTAGAGCGCTCTATCATTTTTTCGAAACTATCCTGTGGTTGCGCAGCAGGATCGTTGGGGTTAATGGCTATAACCGGGTAGCCCTTGGAAGCATACTTGTTGTGCAGAGCAATAATTCGATCCTCGTATGCAATAGCATAAGGGCAGTGATTACAGGTGAAAATTACAACGTAACCCTTGGCATCTTTAAAGTCGGCAAGGGAAACCATACGACCATCTACATTTTTCAATTTGAAGTCGGCAGCTTTGTCGCCTATTTTGTAACCCTGAGCAATGGCAATGGTTGCAGTGGCAACCATAAGTAGCATAATTGAAAGTGTTCTTTTCATTGTTTATTCAGTTTTAGTTATTTATTAGTTAATTGGTTGATTATTTCGAATAGTTCGGAACGTTCAAAAGCTTTTTCAAAGAATAATCGTTCGTTCCTGTTGTAAATAAGAGTTGCAGGTATGGCACCCGACCACGAAGGATGAACCAGATTAATCCATCGGTTAGCATCGGGGTCGTCGAGCATAACCACCTGCGATTTAATTCCTTTTTCCTTTATAAAGGGAATCAGTCGGTTCTCGTAATGATTCGGAAAATCGAGGTTCACGAGTATTACTTTTACTTTTTTGTTGGCAAACTCTTTATTTACATCCTCAAAGTAGGGTAGTTCCTTTACACATGGGGTACACCATGTGGCCCAGAAATTAATGACGTAAAGAGTATCATTTTTTCTGTTGAGTAAAGGCTCAATGCCATCGAAGTCGACAATGGGTATAGAGTTGTCGGCATTCGCTTTAGGCTTGGTGGAGCACGATCCAACAATTACGGCTGAAGTAACTACAAATAAGTAAAACCACAACTTAGGCATAAACTTTTTTCTAAATAACAATGATTGTAAACAGTTTGTTCAAATTTAACTCAAAAAACTAACAAGTAATTCTTGTATTTATTGCTATTTAAAATCAAACTAAATTACATAGTTTCTAGGGATTAGGGCATAACGATTGCCAAAGAAATTTATTTTTGTAGTCGATTTACCGATTCAATAATGCTTTATTTATGTCCTCACAGGCTAAAACAGTTCAGCATTTTGGTAAGGTTCAGGAAATTACCCTAAATAGCATTAAGGTTGCCATACAGGGGCAAGTTTCGTGCGCAGGATGCCAAGCCCAAACAGTTTGCGGTTCAGCCGATTCCGGAAGTAAATTTGTTGTAGTTCAACGGCAGAACCACAGTTTCATTGTTGGCGACGATGTAAGGGTTACCATGCTGCAATCCATAGGCTTTTGGGCGCTTTTCATGGGGTATATTCTTCCATTCATTGTAGTGCTCGTAACGCTCATAATTTTTACAGTAATGGGGTTCAATGAGGGTCTTTCAGGCCTAATTTCGCTAGGTTTGCTTGTACCGTATTTTGTATTTCTTTACCTTTTCAGAGATAAAATTTCTAAGAGAATCAATTTCGATATTCAGAAAATTTAATTCGAATAGCATGAGTTATTCTATTGTTCTATACACCGTTTTAATGCTCAGCGCTTTGGGTGTTGTGGCAGCTGTAATTTTATATTTTGTTGCCCAAAAGTTCAAGGTTTTTGAGGATCCGCGAATCGATGAGGTGGAAGCAGTTCTGCCCGGTGCAAACTGTGGGGGCTGTGGTTTCCCTGGTTGCCGTGGGTTTGCCGATGCTTTTGTAAAGGCCGATGATATTAGTAGCATGTTTTGCCCTCCGGGTGGAAACGACACCTACGCTGCTGCCGCAAAGGTGGTTGGCAAGGCCATTGTTGCCCAGGATCCAATGGTGGCTGTGGTTCGCTGTTCGGGTTCTCCCGAACATAGGCCTCGTACCAGCACTTACAGCGGAGCACAGTCGTGCAAAATTGCAACAACCCTGTTCAGTGGCGATACTGGTTGTCAGTATGGCTGTTTGGGCCTTGGCGATTGCGTTGTGGTATGTAAATTCGATGCCATTTATATTGACCAAACTACAGGTTTACCCGTGGTTAGCGACGAAAAGTGTACAGCCTGTGGTGCATGCGTTAAGGCTTGTCCTAAGTTTATTATCGAAATGAGAAAGAAGGGGCCAAAGAGTAAGCGAATTTTCGTTTCGTGTATTAACAAGGATAAAGGGGGCGTTGCCAAAAAGAGCTGCGCAGTGGCCTGCATTGGATGTAGCAAGTGCCAAAAGGTGTGCCCTCATGGTGCCATAACTATGGAGAATAATTTAGCCTATATCGACTTTAACAAATGCAAACTTTGTCGTAAATGCGTTGAGGAATGCCCAACCAATGCCATTCTTGAGTTAAACTTTCCTGCACGCAAACCCAAGGTTGAAACTGAAACTCCAGCCAGTAAAGCAGAATAGCATTTTCATTCGACAATAAATATATGCGAATATGTTAAAAACATTTCCCAAAGGCGGGGTTCATCCCCCCGAAAATAAAATCTCTGCTAAGGCAAACATTGAGAATTTGCCCTTGCCCAAACAGGTTGTCATTCCCATTTCGCAGCACATAGGTGCTCCGGCAAGCCCAATTGTAGCCAAAGGCGATAAAGTGTTGGTAGGGCAGGTAATTGCAAAAAGTACTGGCTTCGTTTCGGCCAATATACATTCGTCGGTGTCGGGTACTGTAGCCTCGCTCGATCCGGTCCTCGACTCAACTGGCTACAAACGTCCCGCTGTTACAATAGCTGTAGAGGGAGATGAATGGCTTCCTGAGATTGACAGGAGTAACGATTTGAAAAAGACTTTTAGCCTGACGGCTGAAGAAATTGTGACCAAGGTTGGTGAGGCTGGTATTGTGGGATTAGGTGGTGCAACCTTCCCCTCGCACGTAAAACTTTCCATTCCCAAGGGTAAAAAGGCCGACGTGCTTATAATTAACGGGGTAGAATGCGAACCTTACCTTACCTCCGACCACCGCTTAATGTTGGAAATGGGGCATGAACTAATGGTTGGTATTCAGATTCTGAAAAAAGCACTTGGGGTTAACCGTGCAATTATTGGAATTGAGAATAATAAACCCGACGCAATATCTCACCTAAAAAAGGTTGCTATCGAATATTCCGGAATTGAGGTTCAAGCTCTAAAAGTTATGTACCCACAGGGAGGCGAAAAGCAGCTTATTAAAGCTGTAATAAATCGGGAGGTGCCATCGGGCGGATTACCAATCGATGTAGGAACCGTTGTACACAATGTAGGAACAGCAGTAGCGGTTTACGAAGCAATTCAGAAAAACAAGCCGCTATTTGAGCGCGTTGTAACTATAACCGGAAAGAATTTGCCCAAAACAGGCAACTATATGGTACGTATTGGAACGCCCATATCGCAACTTATAGAGGCAGCGGGAGGCTTACCCACCGACACTGGCAAGGTTGTAAACGGTGGCCCAATGATGGGAAAATCGATTAACACCATTGAGGCTCCTGTAACAAAAGGAACTTCGGGGGTTATAGTTTTTCCGCAAAGCGAATCGATGCGCGCTCAGGAAAATCCTTCGTGCATTCGTTGTGCAAAATGCGTTTCGGTTTGTCCTATGGGCCTTGAACCTTACCTTCTAAATAAGTTGAGCCAAAAGAAAATTTTCGACCGTCTTGAGTCTGAAAAAGTTCTCGATTGTATGGAGTGCGGATCGTGCAGCTATGTTTGTCCTGCAAAACTACCTCTGCTCGATTATATTCGCCTCGGAAAAGGGGAGGTAAATGCAATTTTAAGAGCCCGCAAAAATTAATTTTAACGAAGTTGTAAAAATAATAGTAATGAACAAACTACTTACTGTATCGCCCTCGCCTCATGTTCATAGCGGCGAATCGACCCCACGGTTGATGTACAATGTAGTACTAGCCATGATACCCGCTTTGGCCGTATCGGTATTCTACTTTGGCCATGAGGCGTTAATTGTAACAATGGTGGCCATTATCTCTTGCCTTGTGTTTGAATATGCCATTCAAAAATTTTTGCTTAAGGTAAAACCAACCATTACCGATGGTTCTGCAGTTGTTACAGGGCTCCTTCTTGCATTTAATTTACCTAGCAATATACCTTGGTGGATTATTGTTATTGGTGCTTTAGTTTCCATTGGGGTTGGTAAAATGAGTTTTGGCGGTTTAGGCAACAATCCTTTTAATCCTGCATTGGTGGGAAGGGTTTTTCTTCTCATTTCTTTCCCAGTGCAAATGACAACTTGGCCCTTGCCCATACAGGCTCGTGTCGACTATGTAGATGCTATTACTGGTCCTACTCCGCTTGCAATAGTTAAGGAGGGTTTAAGTAAGGGTGAAGTTATGAGCCAAATAGCCCAGAAAATTCCGAGCCACATGGAATTGTTCATGGGGTCAATGGGCGGTTCACTTGGTGAAATTGCTGCCTTTGCTCTAATTATTGGCTTCTTCTGGATGCTTTTTACTAGGGTGATCACTTGGCATATTCCTGTTTCAATTATAACGACAATAGCCGTTTTTACTGGTGTATTATGGCTTATTAATCCCGAAACAAACGCCGATCCTTTATTCCATTTGCTTACAGGTGGCGTAATGCTTGGGGCAATATTTATGGCCACCGATTACGTTACCTCGCCCATGCATCCTAAGGGCATGTGGGTTTTTGGAATTGGTATTGGAGCACTTACTGTAATTATTAGGGTATGGGGCGCTTACCCTGAGGGTGTTTCATTTGCCATTCTAATTATGAATGCTTTTGTTCCATTAATAAACAGATACATGAAACCATCGCGTTTCGGAGAGGTGAAAAAATGATTAATCGGTTATTGATTAATGAATAATTTTGAACATAATGGCTGAAAGAGACTTGAAAAAAAGAACGAAGAAGTTTGCACATGATTGTGTAAAAATTTCACTTCAATTTCCTAATAACAAAATGGGATTACATTTTCAAGATCAACTCATTAGGTGCTCAACATCTGTTGCCGCAAATTACCGAGCAGCTTGTATTGCACAAACAAAAAAGAGTTTTCTTTCTAAATTGAGCATAGCTATTGAAGAAGTTGATGAATCAAATTTTTGGTTAGAGTTTGCAAGGGATGAAAATCTTATTTCTATTAGCGAATCCTTGCAACATTTAATTCAAGAATCAACAGAATTAACTGCAATTTTTATTTCATCCAGAAAAACAGCACAAAAAAATGAAGGCACAAAGAATAGTAATCATTAGTCATTATACACTAAACATTTTTTACTATGGCTAAAGAATCGACATTTAAAAATATGACGCTAACCCTGTTCGTGGTAACATTGCTTGCGTCAACAAGTTTGGGTTTTGTATATAGTTTCACAAAAGGACCCATTGAGAATGCGCAGAACGCAAAAATAAACAATGCCATTAGCAAAGTTTTACCCGAGTTTGATAATAAGCCTGCAGCAGAAAAGTATACTCGCGAGGTGGATGGCGGTATACTGACGTTTTACCCTGCTACCAAGGGTGGACAAAAAGTAGGTACTGCCATTCAAACCTTTACAAAGAATGGTTTTAGTGGACAAATTGACTTAATGGTAGGCTTCCTGGCCGATGGCAGTATACATGCCATTGAAGTGATTGCTCACAAAGAAACTCCTGGCCTGGGCGATAAAATGGAAAGCGATAAATCCAATTTCAGCGTGCAATTTAAGGGTAAGAACCCGGCAACATTTAAACTTATGGTAACTAAAGATGGTGGCAATGTAGATGCCATTACCGCTTCCACCATCAGTTCGCGTGCCTATTGCGATGCAGTTCAGCGCGCCTACAATGAACTAGTTAAGGAAGGAGGCATTCAATGAATCAAATAACCAATTTTACCAAGGGTTTTATTAAAGAAAATCCTGTATTTGTGCTCCTTTTGGGTATGTGTCCGGCATTAGGTACTACAACAAGCGCAATAAACGGTTTAGGAATGGGCTTGGCCACAACCTTTGTTCTTATAATGGCCAATGTAATTATTTCGTTGGTTAAAAATGTAATTCCTGCCAAAGTGCGAATTCCTTCGTACATTGTAGTTATTGCAACATTTGTTACCATAGTCGACCTGAGCATGGCAGGTTTCCTTCCAGCCCTACATGCTCAGTTGGGTCTTTTCATCCCCCTTATTGTAGTTAACTGCATAGTTTTAGGCCGAGCCGAAGCATTTGCATCAAAAAATACAGTATGGTCATCGTTTATCGATGGTTTGGGTATGGGCCTTGGTTTTGCTTTTGGGCTAGCTACATTAGGTGGGGTACGCGAAATACTTGGTAGTGGTAAACTGTTTGGTGCTACAATTTACCCAAATTCCTATGGGATGCTAGTTTTTGTTCTTGCTCCTGGCGCATTTATAGCGCTTGGCTATTTAATTTCACTAATGAATCGATTGGCAAAGAAATAGTATATCGATATGGAATACATTATAATTATAATTTCGGCTGTATTTGTCAACAACATTGTGTTGGCACAGTTTTTAGGGATTTGTCCATTTCTCGGTGTTTCGGGTAAAGTGGAAACTTCTGTTGGCATGTCGGGGGCAGTTACCTTTGTATTGACCATTGCTACTATAGTAACTTTTTTAATAATGCACTACGTACTAATACCATTAGGTATTGGTTACATGCAAACGGTAGCATATATTCTGGTTATAGCGGCACTAGTTCAAATGGTAGAAATCATTTTGAAAAAAGTAAGCCCTGCTCTTTATCAAGCATTGGGCGTTTTTTTACCGCTAATTACTACCAACTGCGCCATACTTGGGGTAGCCATTCTGGTAGTACAGAAAGAATTCAGTTTACTCGAAAGCGTAGTTTTTGCTATAGCAAATGCAATTGGGTTTGCTCTGGCTTTAATTGTTTTTGCCGGTATACGTGAATCGTTAGATTTGGTCGACATTCCCAAAGGAATGAAAGGTGCACCCATAGCATTAGTTGTTGCCGGTATTTTGGCACTCGCATTTATGGGTTTCGCCGGAATTGTATAGCATAACTGATTTATTTGAATTATTCGAAAAAAGTGCATAGAAGTTTTTAAAACTTCAATGTACTTCAAACTCCTTATTTATATGCCAGTAATTGAGATCCTTGGGTTTTTTCTAGCTGTTATTCTAATAGGACTAATTCCTTTTTTTGCTCTATACGGTTTCTCTCACTTGGTGTATTTGGTTCTATATAAGATATTTGGATATAGGAAAAGGGTAGTGTTCGAAAATCTTAAGGGCTGTTTTCCCAATTACGAAAACGATGAGATTAACCGAATTGCTTCAGGCTTTTATAAAAATTTGTGCGATATTTTTATTGAAAGCACCAAGGCTTTTACCATGTCGCGAAGGCAAATACTTGCAAGGCATAAAATAATAAACCCCGAAGTTTTAGAGCAGTTTTACAAATCCAACCAGAGCATAATAGGTGTAACTGGGCATTACTGTAACTGGGAGTGGGGGAGCCTTTCGGCTAGCTTACAAACTCCATATAAAGTTGTTGCCTTTTACATGCCATTAAGGAATAGAACTATCGACAGATTTGTTAGGTGGAGCCGGTCGCGTTTTGGCACTACATTGGCTTCGGTAGCCGATACCAGTAAAACATTTGAAAAATATAAAGACTTAGGAACGGTTTTTTTAATGGCTGCCGATCAGGGAATTGCCAGTAAGTATAGAGACAGAGCCTACTGGATTCAGTTTTTAAATCGCAATACGCCGTTTCTGTATGGGTTGGAAAAGCACTCGCGCAAAAACAACTTTCCCGTAGTATACATTGATGTTCAGCGAGTAAGACGAGGTTACTACACGCTCGAACTTACTGTTCTTACAACAAATCCTTCCGAATTGCCCGATGGCATGGTTACCGAACTGTATGCTCGTAAACTTGAGCAGGTTATACAAAAAAAGCCAGAAAACTGGCTTTGGTCGCATAGGCGCTGGAAGGTTTCACGATAGGTACATCGAATCGATTTGCTCCTTAAACTGATCGATTATTACATTCCGCTTTACCTTTAGCGTGTTGGTTAGTAGGCCGTTTTGTATGCTTAATGCTTCTTTTAACAGTTTGAACTTAACCACTTTCTCGTAGGGGGTAAAATCGCCTTGGAGTTTCTCAATCCGAACAGAATAGAACTCAATAATTTCGTTTTTCGAAATAAGATCATCAATCGAAGTGTAAGCTATGCTCATTTTATCGGCCTCTTTCTTAAGCAATTCGAATGCTGGAACAATAAGGGCCGTAACAAATTTTCGATTATCGCCAATGGCTACAACTTGCTCAATAAAAGGATCTTGGCTAAGCTTTAATTCAATTTTTTGCGGCGAAATGTATTTACCAACCGAGGTTTTCATTAGGTCCTTAATCCTGTCGGTCATAATTAAATCGCCATTTGGAGTAAGGTACCCCTTATCACCACTATAATACCAGCCATCAATTAGCGACTTTTTAGTTTCTTCGGGTTTGTTATAGTAGCCTTTAAAAACGGTGCTACCCTTAATTAAAATTTCACCCTCTTCGCTAAAATTAATTTCTAGCCCCGGCATTATGGAGCCGCAGGCATCCAAGTCGTACCTGTGCGATTTAAAGCACGAAACGGTGGCAGTGGTTTCAGTTGCTCCGTAACCGTAGTTAACAAATATGCCAGCAGCATGGAAAAACTTAAGTAGTTTAGGGCTTATAGCGGCTCCTGCGCAGGGCATAAACTTAATATTACCACCAAAAACGCTTCTCAATTTTTTTAGCACAAGTTTATTTGCAAGTGCATACTTAAACCTCAGGCCAACAGGCGGTTTTTGGGTTTTGCTTTTATAATCGGAGTACTTATGACCAATTGAAATAGCCCAATTAAATATATTCTGCTTAAAGGTTGGCCATTTCGACAGTTCAAGCTGAATTCCATCATAGGTTTTTTCGAAAAATCTGGGAACCGTGCACATTACCGACGGCTTAATAATTGGCAACTGGCTAATAATTTCTCTCGGATTTTCAATGTAGGCATTGCGTGCGCCACGGTAAATAATAAAGTAAGTCCAGGTTCTTTCGAACACATGGCTAAGCGGAAGGAAGCATACCGACAAATCGGACTCGTTTACATCTAAACGCTCGTCGTGAATGCGAAAGCACGAAAAGAACTGAGCATGATCAAACATAACCCCTTTGGGTTCGCCCGTGGTTCCCGATGTGTATATAATTGTTGCAAGGTCTTCGGCTTTAGCCTCTTCTAATTGCTTGTTGAGTTGCGTAGTGAAATTTTCGTTTTTTCCTAATTCGCAAAAGGATTTCCAGTCGATACTCTTATCGTTAGCAATTTTTACCGTTGGGTCGAAAACAACTATTTTGGCAATGGAATTACTATTCTCTAAAAGCCATAGGGCTTTTTCGTACTGCTCGGCATTACCAACAAATATTAACCCCATTCTGGTTTCGTCAACAATGTATTTAAGTTGCTGTTTCGATGAGGTTGCGTAAAACGGAACAACCACACCTCTTATGCCCAAAATACCAAAATCGGCAATGGTCCACTCGGGGCGGTTATCGCTAAAAATGCCAATATTATCGGCCTCTTTATAGCCTAACGATATTAGTGCCCGCGAAACAATTTTAACTTGGCTAACAAGTTCGCTCCACGAAATGCTTTCGTACTTGCTGGCAGAACCATTACTTTTAAATTTAAATACCTCTTTCGAGTTGTAGCGAGCGGCACGCTCAAAAAGCATGCTAACCAAGTGTTGTTTCATATTTTAGGTTCTTATAATTTTTAGCAAAGAAAAGCTAAAAAACGATGCGAATTTATAATTGTGATCTTTTCACCTTCTTTTTAACCGTACCTTAAATAAATAATGGTTTTTAATTTTAATACTTTTGCAACTAAGGTACAGTGCATATGCTTCAATCAGTGTTGTACTGGTAGGTAAGCGATCAATCAATTGCGTATTTCAATTGTCTCTTTCCCCTAACTCTTCGTATCTTTAGGGTTTATTCCTGTTTTCTTTTTTTCATATTTTGAGAATGCATTCTAATCCCCGAAGGGGATTAATCTCAATAACCGTGGGTGGTAGCTGAGCTTGTCGAAGCTAACCCACGGTAGAACAATAAAAAAACAACAGCCCTGAAAGGGTTGAATAATTTTTTGATATGTCAAGTTATCGTCAAATTCTTTACCACATTATATTTAGGACAAAGGATGGAAGACATACACTATGTCAAGAACATATTAATGTCCTATACTCATATATAATGGGAATAATTAAAAATAAGAATTGTTTTCTTTATCAGATAAATGGTGTTGAAAATCACATACACTTTCTTTCGGACTTGCACCCATCGCTTGCTTTAGCCGATTTAATGCGCGACATTAAAGTATCTTCATCTTTATGGTTAAAGCAATCGGGGAAATTTAAAAATTTTGATGGATGGGCTGACGGCTATGCTGCGCTTACTTATTCGTGGAATGATAAAGATAATGTTGTTAATTACATCAAAAACCAGCAGGAGCATCATAAAACTGAATTTTTTGAAGATGAATTAAAACGGCTTTTAGAGGAACATGGGATTGTCGTTGATAAGCGATTTTTTCCTTAACAATTTTACCTTTGTATTTGAACCCCGTTGGGGTTCAATGTATATTCATTTTTTACCCCACCGGTTTCACCGGAGGTTATTGAAATATAAGCCTTTCAGGCTTATTTATATCTTATTTTTAAAAGTTAACTTCCACAATGCAGAGTATTTACCCCAATAGTTTCGAAGAAAAGGTTGGTTTCGATCGAATTCGCAGCCAGGTAGTCGATTTGTGCCTTTGTGCCCTTGGAAAATCGAAAGCAGCCGAGGCTTCGTTTTTAACAAATTTCGATGCGGTTAACCGAATGGTTGAGCAGGTTGCAGAGATGAAAACCATTTGCCAAATGGACGACTCGTTTCCTGTCGATGGGTATGCCGATGCTACTCCATTTCTCGAACGCATAAAGCGCGAGGGCTCGTGGCTCGACGAAACCGAAATGTTTACCTTCCGCCGTTCGCTCGATGCCATAAAGGCTCTACTTTCGTTTTTTAAACGTGGCGATAAGCCCGTTTATCCCTATTTAACCGAGTTGGCCAGGGATATCGATTACTTTCCGTTTGTTGCCGAACGAATTGACGCTATAATTAATCGCTTTGGAAAAATAAAGGATAATGCATCGCCCGAATTGGCTCGCATACGTAACGAAATTACTGCAAAGCAGAATTCCATTTCGAAGCGAGTAAACTCAATATTAAAGGCAGCTCAAGCCGAAGGAATAGTTGAACAGGACGCTACCACCTCAATTCGCGATGGGCGAATTGTTATTCCGGTAAGCGCTGTAAATAAAAGGAAAATAAAAGGAATTGTTCAGGATGAGTCGGCCACCGGAAAAACATTTTTCATTGAACCGGTTGAGGTGGTAGAACTTAATAACGAAATTCGGGAACTCGAGTACGAAGAGCGCCGCGAAATAATTCGAATTTTGGTTGAATTTGCCGACACCATTCGCCCTTACGTTCCCGACCTGCTTAAATCGTACGATTTTTTGGGAACCATCGATTTTATTCGGGCAAAAGGTTTATTTGCATCGAGCGTAGCGGGCGCAAAACCCATTCTTCACCATGAGCCCAAGGTATACCTTCGAAGGGCAGTTCACCCTGTATTAATGCTGGCTCTTAAACGCGAGGGGAAAGAGGTTGTTCCGCTCGACTTGGAACTCGACACCGAAAATCATATTCTATTAATTTCGGGACCGAATGCCGGAGGCAAGTCGGTTTGCCTTAAAACGGTGGGCGTTGCACAGTACATGCTGCAGTGCGGATTTTTACCGCCCGTTCTCGAAAATTCAGAGATGGGTATTTTCAACAAAATTTTTATCGATATTGGCGACGAGCAGTCTATTGAAAACGACCTGAGTACCTACAGTTCGCACCTGTTAAGCATGAAGTTTTTTATAAAAAACTCCGATGCCCAAACCCTTGTGCTAATCGATGAGTTTGGCGCAGGTACCGAGCCGCATGCGGGCGGGGCAATTGCCGAATCGATTTTGCAACGCCTTAATGGTGCGGGCGCTTTTGGCGTAATTACAACGCATTACACCAATTTAAAGCACTTTGCAGCCAACTCGAAGGGAATTGTGAATGGCGCCATGCTTTTCGATACGGGACGAATTGAGCCCCTTTTTAAGCTCGAAATTGGAAAACCGGGAAGCAGCTTTGCCTTTGAAATTGCCCGAAAAATTGGACTCCCCGAGGATTTGTTGAAAGTTGCCGAAGAAAAAGCTGGTGTAGACTATATGAGCTTCGAGAAGTTACTTCGGGAAATTTCGCGCGATAAGCGCTACTGGGAGAAGAAACGCGATAACATTCGTATTGCCAACAAGCGATCCGAAGAGTACGAGAAGAAACTCGAAGAAGAAATTTCGGTGCTTAAGCAGCAGCGCAAGGAGATACTTAAAAAAGCCAAAGAGGAAGCCGAAGCGCTGTTGGCAAAAACCAACCGGATGGTTGAAAATACAATACGCGAAATTAAAGAGTCGCAGGCCGACAAGGAGAAAACCCGGATTGCCCGTAAGCAACTGGATGAATTTAAAATTCAGGTCGAAAGGACAGAGGAGACGCAGGATCCTCAGGTTGCAAAGCAAATGGAGCTCATTTTACAGCGCCATAAGCGCAAAGAGGAGCGCAAGCAGAATAGGGTAGAAGACGATCGCTGTGTGGTCCAAAAGCCTTCGGCTCCAAAGCCACTCGAAAAGGGCGATAAGGTTCGAATTATGGGACAGGATGCCGTAGGTGAAATTTTCGAAATAAATCAGAAAAACGCAGTGGTTGCCTTTGGCAATATACTAACCTCCATATCTGTTAAACGGCTCGAGAGGGTTAGTGCTCAGGAGTACCGTGCTTCGAGTAAAGCGCTCACGCGTCCGCAATCCACTGCTGGATTCGATTTGCAAACCAAACGAATAAATTTCCGTTCCGAAATCGATGTGCGCGGTTACAGAACCGATGAGGCTTTAGAAACCGTTCAGGATTTGGTAGACGAAGCATCCATGATAGGCATTTCACAGGTTCGTATTCTACATGGAAAGGGAAATGGTATTTTACGGCAGGAGATACGCACTTTCCTTAAAACTATTCCATTTGTTTCCTCGTTTGCCGACGAGAGCGAAGAATTTGGCGGTGCGGGTATAACAATTGTTCGTTTGGATTAACAATAAATTGCATAGATATGCTAATAGATTTTATTTCTTTCGCCATTTTGCTTTCTGCATTCGTAGCCATTATTTCGCATTATTGGCTAAAGCGATACTGGTTTTATATTTTCAAGCCTCTTACAACTATACTCATTGGTTATTTGGCATTCATAATTTACCAATCCAATCAGCAGCCATACTCGCTGATGGTTTTTCTTTCACTTCCCTTTGCCCTCTTAGGCGATATACTTCTGGTAAATTATAGGCACCTGAAGCAGGGCCTCATTTCGTTTTCGCTAGTTCATTTGGGTTTAATTTTAGCCATGTCGGCTTCGAGTTATCAAACTCTAAACTTGGTTTTACTAATTCCATTAGTTCTATTTGGGACGGGTTTTTACATCTTCCTTTGGCCATTCTTAAAGGGTTACAGGTTGCTCATAGGTTTTTATATGCTTGTAATTCTTACAATGAACTGGATTGCAGTAAGTATAGTTTATGCTACAATTACAAAATTCACAATAATGGTAGCAATCGGATCGGTTCTGTTCACCCTTTCCGATTCAATTATTGCTTTGAATTTGTTTAAAAAGAGAATGCTTATTTCTGAACTGCTTATTCTAAGCACATATTGGCTGGCAATTTTCTTGCTTACCTATGCCGCAATTTTTTTGTAACATTGTAAAAACTAATACTTCGAGTTATGCCAAAAAAAATCATTACAATAATCTTTTTCTTTTTAGGCTCAATTGTTAATGTTTGGGCTCAAAGCAATCAGGTGCAACCCGACGATAGGGGTTACATTGTTAAGCTAGGCCAATTGGCTCCCGACTTTATTATTGATTATGCCGATGGTAGACCCTCGAAGAAACTTTCCGATTTCAGAGGTAAGGTGGTAATGCTTCAGTTTACAGCTAGCTGGTGCAGCGTTTGCATTAAGGAGATGCCGCATATTGAAGACCAAATTTGGAAAGTTTACAAAGGAAAAGGTTTCGAACTTTTTGGAGTCGATCGCAAGGAGCCAAGGACTACTGTACAGCAATTTGCTGAACGAATGAAAATTAGCTATCCTCTTATTATGGATGAAAAAAGCGAAATTTTCAGCCTTTATGCTCATCCCAATGCAGGGGTAACCCGAAATGTGCTCATTGACAAGTCGGGGAAAATTGTATTTATGACTCGCCTGTTCGACGAAAAGGAGTTTAACGAATTGATTAAGAAGATAGCTGAGATTCTATAGTTCATTTAAAATGAGTTTAATTGTTGCCTCTATTCTAATCGCATTGGCGCTGCTTATTAGGTATGGTAAAATGTACTTTCTAATTGCAGGCTACAATACCATGGGTACTAAAGAAAAGGCACAATTTCACATTGAGGGTATTGCCAAACTTTTTTTTAAAGTTTGTATTTACATGGCTATAACCATGATTACTGGCTATGCTTTAGCCCTATGGTTAAATGTTGATACTATTGAGATCGTTTTTTTCCTTTTTGCTTTGGTTACTGGTACACCATACCTGCTAATTAAATCGAATTCTAACCGTTATAAACTATAGTGTAAAAGGGGGGTCGCAAGGTTTTATGGATATCCTTGTTTTTTCCGATAAAATAACACCCAGAGTGGAGTATATGGTAAGCCATATTTTTGGCACCATGCTTGGTTTTAAATACTCTTTTGCCCAATCAGAGGAAGAATTTAATCGTTTCAATGGGCCTAAAATAGCCTATTCCAAAGGCTATTTTAAAAATTCCTTAAATGTAACTCCATGTGGCTTACTTTTCGAATCGGGGATAGAAGAGCAAAACATGGCTTTTTTTCAATGGGAAGGAATGCCAGCATTTTTTGCCGTTCACGAAACCTCCGACATCCCTTTCGATTTACTTTCGGCCTCTTTTTTCCTAATAACCCGTTACGAGGAGTATTTACCTTTTAAAGCCGACGAGCATAGCCGCTTCCCCGCTTCGGAAAGCTATGCGTACCGAATGGGTTTTTTACAACAGCCGCTGGTCGATTTTTGGGTAAAGCAATTTGCAAGATTGCTTCAGGAAAAATTTCCTCAACTTCAAATCGCTTCAAAACCCTTTGTATTTGTACCAACCATCGACATTGATAATGCATACGCATTCAAGCATAAAGGTATTGCTCGGGCGTTATTTGGAACCCTAAAGGCTTTAGCAAATCTTAGGTTTAGTGAATTGTTCAGGCGTACATTGGTGTATTTCAATATTCTTGGCGACCCTTATAATACATACAAACTCCTTTTTCGAACGCTTAAATCCAATTCCAACTCAATTTGGTTCATACTTTCAGGTGGCTCTGGTAAGTGGGATAGAAATTTGGACGTTAATTCAAAGGCACTTTCGAAGTTGATTCAACGAATTGGCAATCATTTTCAATTGGGACTTCACCCCTCTTACCATTCGGCAGGTAACCCACAGGCGATTAAAGTTGAAAAAAAGGCACTTGAACAAGCTGCCAATCGACCTGTGGAAATGGCCCGTCAGCATTTTCTAAAAATTACTTTTCCAAGCTACTTCAATAGTTTAATAGAAAATGAAATTTTCGCCGACTATTCATTAGGCTATTCGAATGCTTTGGGCTTTAGGGCAAGTACCTGTACTCCGTTCCCCTTTTACAATTTGGAAACCGATACTCCTTCAAAACTTACAATTGTTCCTTTTTCCATAATGGATAGGGCTCTTGAAAAGTCTTTTACAAACCCCCTGGAGGCCTTTAGCGAAACAATGAGAATGGCTGCTGATGTTGCTAAATTGGGAGGAACTTTTGTCTTGGTTTGGCATAACGAAACTTTAGTCGACTTGCGTTGGCGAAATTGTTTTACTGAAATTATTAACAATGTAAATAAATTAGCCTTTGAGAATTAGGTACCTGCAACGTAACGAAATTGACGAAAAAAAATGGGATGCATGCGTAAACCGCGCTGTGAACGGGGTGGTTTATGCCCAATCGTGGTACCTCGATCTGGTTGCCGAGCAGTGGGATGCACTTGTAGACGATGAATACAATACTGTATTCCCCATTGTTTATAAAAAGCATTTGGGTGGTCTTTCCATTTACAACCCACCGTTTACAAGGTACCTGGGTTTATTTAGCCATAGTGAATTGAATGGGTTTATCGTTAATCAGTTCATCGATTCAATACCCAGAAAATACAAACGTATATCTGTTGTTTTAAACCCCTTCAATTCTGTATTGGAAAATAGCAAGCAGTTCGAGAGGGTATTTAGTTACAACCTCGATTTAATGGAGAGCCAATTGCAGATTACCTCAAATTTTTCAAGCAATACTCGCAATGCAATAAACCGAGCAATGGCCTTAGGTGTGTTTGTTCAAAAGAATTTAAGTATTAGCCAAATTGTCAATTTTTTGCAAGCAAACCAGCATTCTCAGGAGCCAAAGTTCGATTTGAATATTCTAAAACGAATAATTGTTCACAGTACTTCCTTGGGTGTATGCCAAACATATGGTTGCTATACCAACAAGAATGAACTATGTGCTGTGGGAGTGTTTATTCGGTCGTTAGGCAAACTGCACTGCATTTTTTGTGCTCAAAACGATGAGGGTAGAGATATTTCGGCTGCTTTCTTGCTAATCGATAGTATTATTGCCGAAACGGTTCCAAGACCTTTGGTGCTTGAATTCGATGGTATGGATAAAGAAAACGAGTTTGTTTTTTCAGCCTTTGCTTCCGCAAAAGTGGAGTTTTATCAGTATAAAAAGAATCGACGATTGTTTTGAATCGTTAGTTGGCTATCTACTCCATTAAACTTTCAAAATCAATTTCAGAGGTGTGCTCAGTTTCAATCAGTTTACCCTTTTCGCATTTTAGGGTTTTCGATGGAAATTTTTTGAGAAGCCCATAGTTGTGAGTAGCCATAATTATTGCTCTACCATTGGAAGCTATATCGAATAGAATCTTCATTATTTCGTCTGAAGTGTCGGGGTCGAGATTTCCTGTTGGTTCGTCGGCTAAAATTATATCGGGATCGTTGAGCAAGGCACGAGCAATAACAACCCGCTGTTGCTCTCCGCCCGATAGCTGGTGTGGCATTTTAAAATCCTTGTGCTTTAATCCCACTTTTTCAAGCACATCGTCAATGCGTTCTTGTATGGCTTTTTTGTTGCGCCAACCGGTAGCACGAAGCACAAACCGCAAGTTTTGCTCAACGCTTCGGTCGGTAAGCAGCTGAAAATCCTGAAAAACAATACCAATTTTTCGACGAAGGTAAGGGATTTGTGAATTTTTTAATTTGCTCAGGTTGTAACCTACAACTTTGCCTTCGCCTTTAACTAGTGGCAGTTCTGCAGTAATTGTTTTTATTAAACTGGTTTTTCCGCTTCCCACTTTACCAATTAGGTAAATAAAATGCCCCTTCTCAACCGAAAGATTAATGTCAGATAGAACCAGATTATCGCCTTGGAATATCGATGCATTTTTAAATTCAATAATTGTATCTAGGGCCATAGTTGCAAAATAAGTTACAGTAATAATTTCGAAATATAGTGAAAAATGGAAACGAATTAGCTTTATAAAGTATTATCATTTTTGGTATTTAACAGTTTCTTTTCACCTTGTCTCGCAGCAGCAAGGCAATTGCAAGGCAAATAAATGCCGAAATCAAAAGAGCGTATTCGGTTCGAATAACTTTTGATGCCCACCCTAAAAGCAAACTACCCAATGGCGTTATTCCCATGAACGACATGCCATAGAGTGAGATTACTCTCCCTCTAACAGAGCTCTCGGTTGTTGATTGGAGGTAGGTATTGGTCGATGCAAAAAGAACAATCATTCCAAACCCCACAAATGGCAGCGCGAAAAAGGAGAGCCAGGGCAGGTTCGAAATAGCAAAAACCACAAGAAATGACGAGAAAATTAACGCTGACAACAAAATATTGTCGATTACCTTACTCATATTTGTACGTGTAGCCAGATAAATGGCCCCAAGTAATGCTCCTGCTCCAAAAAGGCCAGTAAGAACTCCAAGTAAATTGGCATTGCCACCAAGGATATTGCTTGCGTAGTATGGCAAGAAAACTTGAAATGGGAGGCCAAAAAGGCTCGAAGAAAATACAAGCAGCAGCAGGTAGCGTATGGACTTGCTATTATATGAAAATCTGAACCCTTCAAAAAGTTCTACAAGAATGTTCTTGTTAATTTTCGAAAGTATTGGATTGTTAACCTTCATGGCCAGCAATGCAGCAATTATGGCAAAAAAACTAATTCCGTTTATTAAAAAGCAGTAGCCTTCACCAACTGCTGCAATCAGAATGCCACCCAGAAGAGGCCCTATAAATCTAGCCGAATTTATAAGAGTTGAATTTAATGCAATAGCATTTTGAAGCAGCATTTTATCACCAACCATATCGAGAAGGAACGAATGCCTATATGGGGTGTCGAAAGCCATAGCCATACCATTAATTATGGCAATTGTAATAATATGCCAAACCTGAATGGAGCCAGTTAGCGTAAGTAATGCAAGGGAAAAGGCCATTAGCATTGAAACGCACTGAACCAGAAATAGAACTTTTTGGCGGTTCGTTCTGTCGGCAAATACTCCGGCAAGTGGGGTTAAAACCAACGAAGGTATTTGTCCTGCAAAACCAACTAGGCCTAGTAGAAAAGGGGAGCCAGATAAGCGATATACCAGCCAGCCTAAGGCTAGGTTTTGAATCCATGTGCCCAAAAGTGAGGCAAGCTGACCCCAGAAAAACAATCGGAAGTTTCGAACCTGTAATGCTTTAAAGGCAATGCCAAGCCTATTGTAGTAGGTGCTTATATCTAAAAATCGAAACACAAAGAATTGAATTGAAACTTATGTCGATTATTTTTTCTTTGACCACAAAGGTATGCAGGGTTTAAAACTTGCAAATTTTATATTAAGAGTTTATCGATTAGTAAATATAATTTAACGGTTGAAATTTAACAACTGTTTTAAATTTGCAGTACCTTGTAAACTTTATTTTTATAGATTTTTTTATTGTTATGAAGCACGCAAATACCATTATAAGTGGAACTGGGAGTTACATTCCCGAACTCAGAATTGAAAACAGACGTTTTGTAAAAAGCATATTCTTCGAAAAGGATAGTACCCCCATTGAGGGAACAGGCGAAGAAATTGTAAACAAATTTAAGGACATAACTGGTATAGCTGAACGGCGATGGGTTAAAAAGGACCAAACTACTTCCGAAATAGCAACAATAGCAGCAGAAAGAGCTATCAAATCTGCAGGTATCGATAGGGAATCGATTGACCATATTATTGTAGCCCATAATTTTGGCGATGTGCTGAAGGGAACCATTCAAACCGACCTTTTACCCAGTATTGCGGCAAGAGTAAAGGCTAAACTGGGAATTGTTAATCCTGCTTGCGTTGCGTACGATATCATTTTTGGCTGCCCGGGTTGGGTGCAGGGCGTAATACAGGCCGATTCGTTCATAAAAACAGGTTTGGCCAAGCGTTGCTTGGTAATTGGTGCCGAAACCCTTTCGAGGGTTGTTGATCCCAACGACCGCGATACAATGATTTTCTCCGATGGGGCAGGGGCTACCATTGTTGAAGGCGTTGAGGAAGATGAACCCCGAGGGATTATTTCGTCAGCAGCAGTTACACATGCCACTGAAGAGGCTTACTACCTTTATTTAGGTCAATCGAATGCCCCCGATAGCGACCCCAATGTACGATACATAAAAATGCACGGACGAAAAATTTACGAATACGCAATTTCCAATGTACCAAAAGCTATGAAATTGGCTGTCGATAAATCGGGCCTATCCATTGATTCGATTAAAAAGGTGCTGCTTCACCAGGCCAACGAAAAAATGGACGAAGCCATTGTGCTTCGTTTCTATAAACTTTTTGGAATTAGGGCCAACATTGCCGATGTAATGCCCATGAACATTCACGAACTTGGAAATAGTTCGGTAGCAACAGTGCCAACACTTTACGATATGATTCTGAAGGGGCAACTTACCAATCACATTATCAATAAGGGCGATGCCATTGTGTTTGCTTCGGTGGGTGCAGGAATGAGCATTAATGCTATAGTTTACAAACAGTAGCAGCGAAAATAAAAGCCATCGGGTTGCAATTGCTTCCCGATGGCTTTTTAGTTTATTCATTTAAAAGAATCGATAAGATAATTTCAGAAGGAATACATCGTGTGGGTATGAACTGAACAATTCACCAGTATCGTGCCCAATGCTAGAAAAGTAATTGTTTTCAGACGATTCTCTACCCTGCGACCAAACTAAGAATATTGCAGAGCCCGGGCGGAACTCCCAACGCACAACAAGGTTCGATTGAAACGCTCTGAAATTAAAATTGGGGTTGTCGAACGAAAAATCGGTAGTTCCATCGGTATTGGAATCAACCAAATACACTTCATTATTGGTGTCGTACGAAATTTGGGTGGCACTATATGTGCTGAAACGATTGGTGTAAGTGCTTGCCCTCGGGTTTGTAATTTCTTTAAAATGGTAGTAGTTACCCTTGGCAATAAAGGGTCTGCCGTAGAATTGAACCGAAAGATCGGGGGTAATGCTGTAATTAAGCCGAAATGAGAGTGAGTAAACCTTCTGGTCAATTGAAGCATTTATGTATTTCGTATCGTTAATCATTTTAATGTTAGTAACATACTGCATCTCTCTCCACGAATTCGAAACTCCAGTTCCTAACGAAACAACTATGGCTTTGCTGGGTTTATAAGAAAATTTTAGGTTAATATTCGACTGTTCCGATTGTTTCCCCATAAAAAAGTAAGTATTGGCTGAGGCAGTCACTTTCTTTCTGCTATCAGTACCTACAAATGACCAATTGCTCCAGCCCCCTGGTATTTTAAGCGATGGGCCACCCCTGAGGGCGGTTGCGCTTAATGTTTCACCATTGATGTTTATTCCCGTTGAGAAGTTCCAAAAATTGTTGAATTCTGCGTTTCCATTAAGATTTCCACCCCAGTGTGTTAAATCGCCAGCAAAATTGTTTTCGCGCCAGAGGTTTGTATTTATACTTACTGAACGGAAAATTGAGAAGGGTTCGTTTATGCGGTAACCTACCCAAAGCACCTGAAAAATATCGTCAACCGTGCGTATGTATCCAATATCGTTCACTTCCAGTTCGGGCGATTTAAACGAAACGAAACCCATGTAGCGCCAGCGTCCCTGACCGCTCTTCCCAATGCTTAAGGCTCCACCATACCCATTCAAACTGGTTCGGCTCGAATCTACTTCAACGTGGGTTGCATCGGGGCGTTGAAAGTATCGGCTCGACATGCGTTGTGTTCTTATCAGTGCCTTTTCGCTACCCTCAACACGGCTGAAGAATCCTTTAATATTTAGGAAGTAGTTTTTGTTTTTCCAAAAGTGGTTAACATTAAAACCGCCAGTGTAGGCATTCCTATGCAGAAAATCAATTTCAGAAGTCGCTAAATTTCTGCTGACACTGGTGAACATGGCACTAAAACTGGTTTTTCCTTCGTTGTACTCTTTCCCAGCACTACCTACAAAATAATTGGTTAGGGGTTCAATAAGTACTTTACTTCTGTTGCTGTTGTAATCTATTTCGGCGTACTCGTTGGATGTTACAGCGTCCATAATACCTATGGAGAAACCATGTTTTGTTTTTCCGGTTATTTTGGCTGCTCCAATAATTGAGGTGTTTAATGGCGCATCCATATACTCACTATCTCTTAAGTTGGGAGAGTATTGAGGCTTTCTTCCAATTCTTCTGGAGTAGAACAGGTTCTCGTAGGAATGGTCGCCATCGCCAGGTGAGAACTGGAAATGAAACAGGTTACGACCCTCAATGAAGAAGGGTCTTTTTTCGGGGAAATAAGTTTCAAAAGCGGTTAGGTTCACTTCCGATGGGTCGGCTTCTACTTGTCCAAAATCGGGGAAAATGGTAAGATCGAGAGTGAAATCGTTAGTAATGCCCATTTTCATATCTAATCCGGCCGAAATATTTTTGCTATTACCAGTACGGAAAGGATTTCCCGTTTCCCTCTCAAACCTTTCGGCTTGTGCTACTGTGTACGGCGCAACTTCAATCTGACGGCGAGGCTTTACCTGCTCTATTCCGGTCAGAATACCGTATCGGTGCACCCAGCCCGGAGCATCGCGGGGTATGGGTTGCCACAGCGATAATTCTCCTTTTCTATATATGAATCGGCCAACCTGAAGGCCCCATTCCTGTTTGCTTAAATTGTTGAATCGGAGCTGATTCAGGGGTATTTTTATTTCACATACCCAGCCTTCGTTGTCAATCGATGTTTTTGCATCCCAAATGGCATCCCAGCTTTCATCTTCATTGTTTCCATCGCCCGTTATAAGTTTATCGTGCTTAACCCCCGATGCAAAAACAATGAACGAAAAGGAGGTTTGCTTGTCGTTGTACGAATCGAATTCAATACCAATGGCATCGCCATCGCCGGAGTCGCGACGCGATAGGAGCGATACAATACTGTCGGGACTTGTATCCCAGGCCCTTATGGCTGCATAAATGAAATTATTATCGAACAAAATTTTAAACGAAGTTTGTTGGGACGGGGCTTTGCCATCGAAGGGCTCGCGTTGGGTAAAATTATTTTGCCAACTAGTTGCCTCCCAAGAAGCATCGTTAACAAAGCCATCGATTCGCGGAGGCTCGCCCTGTAAACGGTAAGCTTTTGCCTCTCTCTTTTCTTGTGCAAGCAGAAAACTTGAATTAATAAGCAGGAATAAGCAAATTAAATATCTATTCAGCATGTTTTGTTTAGGTTAGTTAGTGAGTAGTTCAAACAAATATTGAAGTTCGCTGTTTTATTATAAAAGCTAAAACAAACTAGTATGAAGGACTCAATATTGACTTTAGTTGCTGCTTTTAGTTTCATGTTTGTTGCAGCACAGGATGGCAAATTAACACACATTAGCTTTAACGAGCTACCTTACCCTGCCGGTGCACTTGAGGTTTTTATCGATAAGCAAACTATGGAAATTCACCATGGTCGTCACCATAGGGCATACTACAACAATTTCCTGAAAGCCATAGCCGACGAGAAGATACCCTTGGAACCCATTGAGAAAACCCTTGCAACTATTAGTAAGTATTCAACATTTGCGAGAAATAATGGCGGGGGACATTTCAATCACAACCTGTTTTGGGAAATTATGTCGCCCAATGGCGGTGGCTTACCAAGCGGAAAATTAATGGAAGCGATTGTTAATAGATTTGGATCGTTCGATGCTTTCAAATCCGATTTCGAAAAGAAGGCTGCTGCCATTTTTGGTAGCGGCTGGGCCTGGTTATCGGTTAGCAGCGATGGGAAACTTTTTGTATCAACAACAGCAAATCAGGACAACCCACTAATGGATGTAGTGGCCGAGAAGGGCACTCCCATACTTGGGCTCGATGTTTGGGAGCATGCATACTACCTTCGGTACCAAAACAAGCGCGCCGATTACATAGCCAACTTCTGGAAAGTAGTGAATTGGGGTGAAGTGGAGAAAAGGTACGCTATTGCATTGGGGCAATTGTAGTATCCTTCCTATCTCAATCGTTTACAAAAGGGCTGGCTTTTCCCCTTAATTCTGAAAAACTGATATTAAACATATATTTTTTAAGGCTCCATTTCGAATATGTAGGGTAACTTTGTTTATTGGCGGTGGGCCAAAAACTCACCGCTACTTTATTTTAATTTACCCTAAAATATTATGAAAAGTATCGATCTATCCATTTATGGAATTCAAAACGTTCAGGAAATTTACTATAACCCTTCGTACCAATTGCTTTTTGAACATGAAACCAGCTCCCAACTGGAGGGTTTCGAAAAGGGAACACTTAGGTGCTGTTAATGTTGATACCGGAATTTTCACGGGCCGCTCACCCAAAGATAAATATGTGGTTTGCGAACCATCGAGCGAAAACAATGTTTGGTGGGCCGAGGCCGAAAAGAAGAGTTCTGACAATAAACCCATTTCCCCTGAAATATGGGAGCATTTCCTGAAAATTAGCACCAACCAGCTCAGTGGCAAGAAACTATACGTTGTCGACTCATATGCGGGAGCAAATGAGGATACCCGCATCAAGGTTCGATTTATTATGGAAATTGCATGGCAGGCCCACTTTGTTAAAAATATGTTTATTCGTCCTACAAATGAGGAACTAGAAAGTTACCAGCCAGATTTTGTTGTGTTTGTTGCCTCAAAAGCTACTAATCCTATTTGGCAGCAACAAGGTTTGAATAGCGAGGTTTTTGTTGCTTTCCATTTGGCAAAACGCATGGCTGTTATTGGTGGCACTTGGTATGGTGGTGAAATGAAGAAAGGTATCTTTTCCATAATGAACTATTACATGCCCCTGAAGGGCATTGCTTCCATGCATTGTAGTGCAAATGTGGGAAACAATGGCGACGTTGCGATTTTCTTTGGCCTTTCGGGTACGGGAAAAACTACCCTTTCGGCCGACCCGAACCGTGCACTTATTGGCGACGATGAGCATGGTTGGGACGATAACGGAGTTTTTAACTATGAGGGTGGTTGCTATGCCAAATGCATAAACCTCGACCCTGCTAAAGAACCCGACATCTATGCTGCACTTCGTCGCGATGCATTACTCGAAAATTTAGATTTTGATGAAAAAGGCACAATCGATTTTTCATCAAGTAAGAAAACCGAAAACACTCGGGTTTCCTACCCCATTTATCATATTCGCAACATTGTTAAGCCTGTATCGCGCGGGGGACATGCCAGGCATGTAATTTTTCTGGCAGCCGACTCGTTTGGTGTATTACCTCCAGTTGCCAAACTGTCGCCTAACCAAACCCAGTACCACTTTTTGAGCGGTTTCACCGCTAAGTTAGCCGGAACCGAGAGGGGTGTTAAGGAGCCTCAGCCAACCTTCAGCAGCTGCTTTGGTCAGGCGTTTCTCATGCTGCACCCAACGGTTTATGCGCGGGAATTGGTGAAGAAAATGGTTAAGCACAACTCAAAAGCCTACCTGGTTAACACAGGTTGGGTAGGAGGGGCCTACGGAGTAGGAAAACGAATAGATATTGCAGCAACACGAGCCATTATTAACTCAATTTTAGATGGAAGCATTGAGGACGCTGAATTTGATGTTATGCCTATTTTCAATCTTCAAATTCCTAAATCACTCAATGGGGTCGATAGTAAACTTCTTAATCCACGCAATAGTTGGCCAAACCCTGCCGACTGGGATATTGCAGCCAGGGAGCTTGCAAAAAAGTTTATTAAAAACTTCGAGAACTTTACCGACAACGAAGCAGGAAGAAAACTGGTGACTGCAGGGCCAATTATTTAATAGAAAATATTTACTGATATATATTTTTCAACGTTTCCTTTACTTTACTCCATTGTTGCTGATCCATAATAGGCTCAACGGCAATGGAGTAATTTTTTCTTATTGCCTTTATTGACTCGGCCCGCTCCTGACTATCGGGGTGGGTACTAATCCATGCCATTGATTTGGTAAATGAAGGCTCCTGCTCGGAAAGTTGTTCGAAAAAATTGGCCAAATGAATTGGATCAATGCCTGCTTCAACAAGAAGCCTTACGGCTGTTTCGTCGGCCTCCTTCTCCTGGCTTCTATCGAATGCCGAAGAAGAGAGCATTCTTATAGCTTCCTTGGCAGCATTGCCTCCCGAATTTCCTGAAATCATTGACATAACCACAGTTAACCCCAGCTCCTTAACCATACGTTTGGTAACATGGTTGTGCTCCATGTGGGCCATCTCATGGGCAATCACTCCTGCCAACTCTTCGGGGGTTTTGCAAAAATCGATGAGGCCCGTAAGCACTACCATATTTTGGGCAGGCAGCGCAAATGCATTAACCTCCTGGCTTCGAAAAAAATGCAGCTTTAAATCGTTGCAATGCAAACTGCTCTGTTCACAAACTCTGGATACAATTAGCGATATATCGGTTTTTTCTTCAACCGAATCGATACTTATGCTATTCATTTTCATGTAGTTCAGCATGAAATCGGCTAGTGCCTGCTCGTTGCGTTTGCCAAGTTCCTTAAAATTGCAAAAGTTGGTAAAGGGAATAAGACTTAGTATATACCATATGCCAAAGAATAGGAAAAGTAAACCTGCCAATTGATAAAATAGTTTGCCCATAATCTTGTTTATTATCTTCTGTAATTGGTATACGATAGTGGATTTGGCAGCAGAATATTGGTTAGCGTTCCAAAAAACCACCATTCTACATGTTTTCCTTTGCGGGTTTGTATTGCTGCGTATATGGTGGCGGCAAACTCACTAATATTGAAAATCAGAACGGTAATTAAGTATGCTATGTAGTTATCAGTAACCACATTACTTCCAAAAACTATGGTCAGAGTCCAAATGGTTGCTGCACTATTCATGGGCAATACAGTCGATTGCGAAAGAAGCGCTTGTGTGCAGTGCCAGCGTACAAAATAGGTTGATTTACGGTTAGCCAAAAAGAAAATTAATGTTGCAACCAGATTAATAATTGGCAATGGTAATCCGGCCATTAAGGCAAGTAACGACATAACGTAACTGTTCGAGGCCTTTTCGGCTTCAGTTTCGGTGGGTTTCGTGTGGAAATCAATCATAATTTAAAGTAGCGGTATATGTTCAGGGCCCAAATGGTTAAGATAATAAGAATTGCAATTACTGCAATGGCTCTTATCTTTAATGTTTTTTCAATTTTAATATAGATTGAAAGAAAACTATTACGTTTCTGAATAAGGTCTATACTCACCCACAAGGGGAACACCAAGAGCATTATTGAAGCAACAATAACCAATGGATTGGTAGCAATAGCCTTCAGAATTTCCCCTTTTGTAATATGAATAATGGCCTCGGTAGTTCCGCACGAGGGGCATGGTATGCCCGTCATGATACGAAACGGGCATACAGTAATGCCACCCTGTAGGGTACTCATATAATTATAAATAACCCAGGCATAGCCTGCTAGGGAAAGAGCTAAAACAATTGAGTAAAGTTTTCGGCGGGCCATTTACATAAGCAGCGCCTGCTGAATGCTTGCAAAGTTCACCTCGCGGGTACGGCCCATTATCAGAAACCAGTCAACAATGGTCCAAATACCCAAACCTCCACAGGTTAGGAGTTTGGCAACACCAAGACCCACATCGCCAATAATAAACCGATCGACACCAAAGCCGCCAATTAATATTGAAATAACCAGAAGTAATGTGGGGTCTTTTAAATTAAGACTGTGAAGCACAATGAACTTTGAATCGTCCATTGCAATTAATTTCTCCCTTAGGAAGGGAATTTGATGACTTTCAAAGTACTTTGCATTGGTGAGCAGGTACATGTCGACTTTTTGTGCATCCATTTTGAGAATTTTAAGTTTATTTTAAACAATATTTTTTGAAAATGCTAACTGAATCGTTGTGTGAATTGATATTGCAGCATTTCATTTGCAGGTTCTTTCAAAAGTAAGAAAAAATCTAAAGGACCATACTATCTCCCCTATTACTTTTTCTTAAATGGCTTCATTTGGAATTATTCTATCGAAATGGAATCTCAATTATGCTTTTTTAATATATTCGCTGCTTCAACTAATTCGTTGCAAATTATGAAACCAATTGAACCCTCCGAGCTCATTATCAACCCCAATGGAAGCATTTTCCATCTACATCTTCTACCCAGCCAGCTGGCCGATAAAGTAATACTCGTTGGCGACCCAGGCAGGGTTGAAACGGTTAGTTCCTTCTTTTCGAAGGTAGAGTGCAAGGTTTCCAACAGGGAATTTATGACCGTAACAGGCGAATTTAATGGGCAGCGCTTAAGCGTTGTTTCAACCGGTATCGGAACCGATAATATTGATATTGTTGTGAACGAGCTTGATGCTTTGGCAAACATCGACTTGAAAACAAGAATTGAGAAACCTCATAAAAAGCAGCTGACTCTGGTTCGTATTGGAACCTCAGGCGCTCTCCAGCCCGATATTCCTGTCGATAGTTTTGTGCTAACTGCAATTGCTATTGGTTTCGATGGTCTTCTGAATTTTTATAAGAATCGAAATTTGGTATGCGATCTTTCTATGGAAACTGCCTTTATGCAGCATACCCAGTGGAACCCTTTGTGCGCTAAGCCATATTTTGTCCATTCTGCACCTGAATTGGTTAACCTTTTTGCCGATTTTACAATTAAAGGGGTAACCATTTCTGCACCCGGATTTTATGGACCCCAAGGAAGGGTGCTCAGGCTCCCCCTTGCCGACGATAACCTGAACGAAAACATTGAAAGTTTCCGCTATGGGGGCCATAAAATTACCAATTTCGAAATGGAGAGTTCGGCAATTAATGGGCTCTCGATGCTTTTAGGTCATAAATCGACAACAATTTGTGCAATAATTGCAAATAGGGTAACTAAGCAAGCATCGCCCGATTACAAGCCAACTGTGAAAAAACTTATTGAATTGACCCTTGGTAAACTAACCCTGTAGCTTGGTATGACCCCCAAGGAACTTAAGGCGCTTATTGCACTGCTCGACGATAATGATGCTACAGTATCGCGTGAGGTAACCGATAGGATTATTGCCTTGGGATCATCGGTAATTCCTAAACTTGAGAAAAGTTGGGAAGAAAGCAACAACTCAATGGTTCAGACCCGAATAGAGAGCATTATACATACTATTCAGTTTCAGAATGCAAAAACCAAACTAGAACAATGGGTTGTTTCTGGCTCAAAAAATTTAATTGAAGCTGCTACGTATGTGGCTGCATACCATTACCCCAGTATAAGTTACCAATGGGTTGAGGATGAAATTGACCAGCTTAAAAAAAGCATTTGGCTAGAATTCAACCCCAGCCTAACACCACTCGAAAAAATAAAAATAGTCAACCATTTTTTCTATAACACATTTGGGTTTAATTCATCTCCTGTCGATATTTTTTCGCCCGATAACTACTTCATCAACAGAGTTATTGAGAATAAAAGGGGAGGGCCGGTTTGCCTTTCAATTATATATTCGGTGCTTTCACAAAAACTGGGGCTGCCTGTTTTCTGCGTAAGTTTGCCCCGAAATTTTATTCTGGTTTATTTGAATAGGTATGCCCATCCAGGGGTTGAAAACCCTGCGAATTCTCGTATCCTTTTTTACATTAACCCCTTTAACAGGGGTCAAATATTAGGGTACGATGATATTAGGAACTATTTAGAAAGGATAGGTACCGAGGCAAAGCAGGAGTATTTTGAGCCTTGTAGTAACCAAACTAGCATAGCACAACTTATTGCAAGTTTAATGATAGCTTTTCAGAAAATTGAGAATACTTCGAAAGTTAAAGATTTGCAGCAGTTGCTAAATGTTGTAGTGAACCACGAGTTACGTTAACTCAAAATGGCAATCGCAGCTGCCGGTTGCTCTCTTTAATTTTTGCCAGAGTATTAATCATTATTTCAACTACCTCACTTTTGCACCTACCGCAACCTGTTGAGGCTCCAGTTGTATTCTGTATATCTAAAATGGTTTGGCAACCCTGTCCCTTAATTGCTTTAGCTATTTCGGAGCGGGTTACCATTTTACAATGGCAAATGTAAATACTGTTTTCCATTCGTTTTTCCATTCGAGAAGTGCAAAAGTAATTGCAAATGCCCAAAGTCTCATTCTTTTTTCAAATTTGTTAATGAATTTACTTTGAAGGGAAAAAGAAAATTTCTAATTTTGCGGGCTCATAATTAATAACTAAACAAATTTATTTTATGTTAAACCATTACGAAACCGTTTTCATTACAACTCCCGTTTTGTCTGAGGCCCAGATGAAGGAAGCGGTTATTAAGTTCAAAGGCATCATCACCGACAATGGTGGCGAGTTGGTGCACGAAGAGAACTGGGGATTAAGAAAGTTGGCCTACCCCATTCAAAAAAAATCGACAGGCTTTTACTACCTGTGCGAATTTAAAGCTCCCGGAGCGCTGATTGATAAACTCGAAACCGAGTACCGTCGCGATGAGCGCGTCATCAGGTTCCTTACCTTTAGAATGGATAAGTACGCTGTGGAGTACGCTCAGAAAAAACGTAGCAACAAGGTTGAACAAAAACAAAAGGAGGAGTAGTCATGAGTCAAAATCCGAGCGAAATCAGATACCTTACACCTCCCACCGTTGAGGTTAAGAAGAAGAAGTACTGCCGTTTTAAAAAGAACAAGATTAAGTACATCGACTATAAGGATGCCGAATTCCTGAAGAAATTTCTCAATGAGCAAGGAAGGATTCTTCCCCGTCGCCTTACCGGAACCTCGTTGAAATATCAGCGAAAAGTGGCTACAGCTGTTAAGCGTGCCCGTCACCTGGCCCTGTTACCATTCGTTACCGATTTGATGAAATAATTAGAAGGAGGAATTGCAATGGAAATCATTCTTAAACAAGATGTTCCGAACCTGGGGCACAAAGATGAAATAGTGAACGTTAAAAACGGATACGCTCGCAACTACCTTATTCCACGAGGATTGGCTACAGTAGCTACCGAATCGGCTAAAAAGGTATTAGCAGAGAACGTAAAACAAAGGGCTCACAAAGAAGCTAAGGTAAAAACCGATGCTGAAGCATTAGCCAAAAAACTTGAGGGTATAAGCCTTACAATTGGTGCAAAAACCAGCACAACTGGTAAAATTTTTGGCTCTGTAAATACCATCCAAATTGCTGAGGCACTTGCAAACAAAGGATTTGAAATTGATCGTAAAAGCATTATTTTGGCCGGCGACCATGTGAAAGAGGTGGGCAACTACACTGCGGAAATCAAGTTACACCGCGATGTGAAAGTTACCATTCAGTTCGAAGTGGTTTCGGAATAAATTCTCCCATAAATAAGAAAAGCCCCATTGGGGCTTTTCTTATTTATGGGCTATTACTTCAACTTCAACTAGTGCCCCTAGCGGCAATTTAACCACACCGTAGGTGGCCCGGGCAGGCATGTTTTCGGTAAAATACTTGGCGTAAACCTGATTGAACAGGGCAAAATTATCCATGCTACTTAGCAGGCAGGTTGTTTTCACAACGTTGGCGTAGCCAATGCCAGCCTCGGTAAGTATTGCACCAATATTTTTCATAACCTGTTCAGTTTGTTCTTCAATACCTCCATCAACCATGCTGCCAGTTTCGGGATTTATGGGAATTTGTCCCGAAATAAACAGAAAGCCATTTGCCTCAACTGCTTGACTGTATGGTCCAACAGCCTTGGGTGCATGGGGTGTGCTAATTATTTTTTTCATTTTTCGATTTTTTGTGGGTTATATTTGTGCTCGTAAATATAACGAATTAGTTGCATATGAACATTGCCGTTGTCGATTGCTACGACTCATTTACCTATAATTTGGTTCACTACCTACAACAGTTGGCAAATAGTGTTCAAGTGTTTCGCAACGATGAGCTTAGTCTGCCACAACTTGCACAATATAATGGAATTGTGCTGTCGCCTGGCCCTGGGCTTCCCATAGAGAAAAAGAACCTTTTTGAAATTATTGAGTTGTATGCACCTTCTATGCCAATACTGGGTATATGCCTGGGACATCAGGCAATTGGTGAAATGTATGGTTTGAAACTGATAAACCTCCCCAACCCCTTGCATGGAATTTCGGTTCCAGTTAAAATTATCGACTCTTCTGACCCGCTATTTAAAGGATTCCCAGCAACCTTTGAAGCTGGCCGATACCACAGTTGGGCAATTAGGCATGAACCCTTGCATTCAAGTTTGAGAGTTACCGCAGTTGATGAGTATGGAATGGCTATGGCTTTTTCTCATAAGCATTATCCTACCTCAAGTGTTCAGTTTCATCCCGAATCGGTATTAACCTCGTTGGGTTTTAAAATGTTACGGAATTGGGTTGAATATGCAAATGCTTATAATCTATAAGCGATTCAAGTGACTGTCGCGTTTCGTCAATTTTAGGTCTTGCAGCATCGCCGATTTCACGTTAATTTGAAAACTGTAGCTTTTAAGGTAGCCAATGGGAACAATGGAAATGCGCATTTCCCAGCAATGCAGGTCGCGGTATATGTTAAGCGATGTGGTAGTTAGCTTATTTACCTTAAAGTCGTAACCTGAATAAAAGCCAATTTTCCAGTTTTTGGTTAAACTCAGGTCGCCCGAAAACGTGAGTGCTTGCGAAATATTTTTCTGATTCTGTGGTTTTGAATAATTGTAAGAGTAATCGATTCGTAGGTTCCAGGGAATAGAAAAATCGGGGATTGACGATTCGCTGAAACCGGTTGATACGGTTTCACCAAATGCTCCTCCAAACGAGTCAGCTCCTGTATGGAGCATGGCTCCTGCTGTATTCCCGCCAGTTGCCGACTCCTTTTGTGAACTCTTTAGCGACATACCCACACTTACCCTAAAGTTGGTAAGGCGAGCCAATTTTCCATTATTATTTATTAGGAATTTATTGTAATCGTATCCCCTCGAATCCTGCGCGTAGGGGTTCAAAGTTCCCCCAGCATCGATACTAACCACCTCAAAAAGGGTAGTTCGGGCCGAAAATCCAATGGGCGATAGTTTCATAGAGTCGGCCAGCAAATTATAGCTGGCATTCAGTCCGAAACTTTCAATGAGTTTTATCTTTTTAAAATTGGTGGTGGTGTCCTTGTCCGACTTCACTTTCATTTCCAAATTATTACCAAGGGCAAAACCAATGCTTCCGCTTTTACCAGCCGATGGGCCCCCAAAAACGGAGTTTTCGAAAATGGAATATGGTCTTTTACGTCCAGTTGTATCTACTTGCACTTCCTTAAAGAAACCGTAATGGGCTGCCCCAAAGTCGGGCCGGTAGCCCAACGAAACCGAAGGGGAAATTACATGCCTAATGGATTGAACCTTACTCTTTGCCGAAAAAGCAAACATCCCGTACACTTTTGTTGAGGCCGAAACACTTGTACTATATTGCCATGCTCGCTTAAAGCCCGGAATGGTATCTACAATAACTTTTCGTTCGGTTTCGTCCCACCGTTTTTCAATGGTACTTAGGTACCAGTTTTCAGAATAGTTTACAGACGGACTTAAGTTAATGTAATTTAATACGTTAAACGAAGTTGAAACAGGTATTTTGTGTTGAACTCCATTTTTCATAATACCCAATGTTTCTTCGCGGAAGAGCAGGTTTGTTTTTGTTGAAACAGAGTTATCCAGATCGCCCGAATACGAAAGAGAAATCTTTTCGTACCAAAGCGGGTCGCCAATGGCCGATTTGCGTTTAAACGGGTTAATTCGGCTCATATTGAACGAAACCCTGGGCAGATTCAGGGTAATACTACTATCGAGGTTGTTCTGGGAATGGTTAAATGATGCTGTGAGACTAAAAGGAGTTCCTGCCCATACCTTGGAGTAAGAAACGCTAGAGTTCAGCTGGTTCGATAAGAAGTTATCGATTGTTTGTGGGTTGTAGCGGTTATGGCTGGGACTGCTCATGTTTACTCTGGCCTGAAATGTAGAATTTGGCGAAGCTTTTGGGTCCTGTGTATGGCTCCAATTCAGCGAGTATGCATTATCCTTACGGTAGTCGTCGAACCCCTTTTCACCAAAAACATTATGAGAGTAATCGAATACGAAACCACCGGAATACTTGTAGCGTTTTCGGTAGGTCGATCGGGAGCTGAAAGTCCATGAACCACCGGTGTAAATGCCACCTAATAGGGTAAGATCCACATAGTCGCTTATTCCCCAATAGAATCCGCCTCGGCGGATGAAAAAGCCTCGTCTGTCTTCTTCCCCATACTCGGGCATAAGGATTCCCGAGGCACGTCCTTTTGTATTCGGAAAGAAACCGAATGGTATTCCAAGGGGAAAAGGAACATCGGCAATTACCAAGTAGGCTGGCCCCATTACAAGCCTGTCGTTAGGAATTACTTTAGCCTTTGAAATAGCAATATAAAAATGGGGATGATCCAAATCGCATGTTGTGTATTTGCCACCTGCAATGTTTACGGTGTTGTCCTCCATTTTTTTTGTTTGTTTGCTATGTAAAAAGCCATCGGCTTCCTGAGTAATAACCTCAGTAATAATTGCCCTTTTAGTGTCGAAGTTGTAGGTCATTTTTTCCATTCGGAAGGTTTGGCTTCCCTCCTTAAAAACCGGTGGGTTTGAAATTTTTCCGGTGCTGTCGGGTAAGCCCATGGCAAACACTTCCTTAGTTTCCATGTTAAACTCAATATAGGCAGCGGTGAGTTCGAGGTTCTGGTATTTAACCGATGCTTCACCAAACATATAAACCTTTTTGCCATCCATTGAGTAAATTAGTGAGTCTTTAGCGCTGGTAAAAACAGGATCGGCAATAGGACTCTTTTTGGCGGTAGTGTCTAAGGTAGTGGCTAAAGTATCGGGTGTTTGGGTACGAAATTTGCTTTCGGCGTTGGCATTAACTGCAAGCCACCCTAGGCTGCAAGCAAGTAGAAAGGAAAAAAATATGGTTAACGACCTAAAATGCAATTTATATAGTATTTTTGTAAATAAAATCGGGCAATTTGGGCTCAAAACTAGTCAAAAAAACAATTTTTGACCATGCATTTGGTAAATATATTTAGTGCTTCTAAAACGAAATTGGGAATGATTGTATTGTTCGTCATCCTATTTCAATTGATTTCAACTCAGTATGCCAATGCAGCTGAAACTTACCGCTTAACCAAGGTTGTAATCGATGCTGGGCATGGAGGGAAGGATCCAGGAGCTCTCGGGAAAAAATCGGCAGAAAAGGATATAACCCTATCGGTTGCTTTAAAACTGGGTAAATACATCCAACAGGCATTTCCCGAAGTTGAAGTAATTTATACTCGCAAAGAGGATGTGTTTATTGGTCTCGATGAGCGTAGCCGCTTAGCTAACGAAAAGGGAGCCGATCTATTTATCTCCATTCATTGCAATGCCAATCCCAGCAGGGTACCCTTTGGAGCCGAAACCTATGTTATGGGGCTTCACAAAACGAACGACAACCTCGATGTGGCCAAACGAGAGAATGCGGTTATTACCTTTGAGGAGGATTACTCTACCAAGTACGAAGGATACGACCCAACCTCATCTGAATCGTTCATAATTTTCAGTTTAATTCAAAATACCCACTTGGAGCAAAGTCTCACTTTTGCAAGTGTAATTCAGGATGAGTTTAGGGAAAGGGCTCAGCGAAAGGATAGGGGAGTGAAGCAGGCGGGTTTTCTGGTTCTTTGGAAAACAACCATGCCCAGCGTGCTGGTTGAACTGGGATTTATTAGTAACCCTAAAGAGGAAGAATTTTTAATGTCCGATTTGGGTCAGGATTATCTTGCATCGTCCATATTTAGGGCTTTTCGCGAACATAAAAAGAACATTGAAGCTCGAAGTAATTTTGTTGTTGAAAAGGCTACCCCAATGCCTAAACCACACAGTAGCACGCCGGCAAAGCAACCTGCAGCAGTAACTACTACTATCGTAACTCCTTCTGAAAAAACCGAAAAAGGGCCCGAAGCAAAGCCAACACCCACTAGCAGCAACTCAATTCCCATGGAGTTAACCTATAGGGTTCAAATAACCTCATCGAGCAAATCCATTTCATTAACATCCCCATTTTTTAAAAAACTCGATGGAATTGAAGAGTTTTTTATTGATGGTTTTTTTAAATACTACATTGGCAACAAAAAATCTTTTTCTGAAATTGCCGAATACAGTAGCCAAATTAAGGAACTATTTCCCGATGCTTTTATAGTTGCTTTTTATAATGGGAAACAAATTTCATTAGACCAGGCTCGTCAAATTTCAACCCAATAAACAATATTGAAAATGAAAATAAGCAAACTAACCAAAATCGGACTGTTTACAATTGCAACCCTTGCCTTTGCAGTTTGGGGTGTTAATTTTTTAAAGGGCCGCGATTTGTTTACCAGTAGTAATGTGTACTTTACAATTTTCAATAGCGTCGATGGCCTAGTAAAAACCAATAAGGTGATGCTTAGCGGCTATAAGGTAGGCGTTGTAAAGGATATTCAGTTTGAAGAGGGACATACCGGAAGATTAATAGTCACTTTACTTATTGAGGGAGAGCATCGAATTCCCCATAATACCATTGCCAAACTGATTAGTACCGATTTTATGGGAGGAAAGGCCATTAAACTTGAAGTTTCGCGCAGCAATACCTTTTACGAGCCCAAAGACACTATTCCCTCGTCCATTGAAACTGGACTAATTGACCAGCTTGGGCACCAAATGGTACCCGTTAAGGAAAAAGCCGAGTCGTTAATGGATGAAATGGAGCGAACACTCGAAATAATTGGAAAAGTATTTAACGAACAGAATCGGGATAATTTGAATAACAGTTTTGTCTCCCTTCGCAATACTCTTGCTAACCTGGACAATACTACCCGCTCTCTTGACACAATGATGAATGCACAGTCGGGCTCGTTACGAAAGGTTATCAATAATGTTAACTCCATTTCGCGGAACCTCCATAACAATAACGATAGGATTACTAATGTAATTCGAAACTTCTCATCTATAAGCGATTCGTTGGCTAAAGTGAATTTTGCAACCACCATCATTCAGGCCGACTCAGCAATGCGAAACTTTAATGCAGTTTTGGATAAGATTAATAAGGGCGAGGGTTCCATGGGACAGCTTATTAACAACGACTCGTTGTACCGAAATCTCGATAATGCCTCGAGAAATCTCGACCTGTTGCTTATCGATATGAAAGCTAACCCAAAACGGTATGTCAACTTCTCAGTATTCGATTTTGGGAAAAAAAGGTAACCCTAATCTTATTTCTTACCTTGCAATCACTTAACTTCCTCATTGATAGCATTATGTACTTATCTTGCTGCTAATCAGTTTGCTTACTAACATCTGTTATTAACCTTTTATTAGCTTTTGCTTAAAGTGTATTTCACAAAGGTTTAAGGGTCAATTTTTTATAGTTATCAACAACTTAAAGTATTGATATGCAGTTAAATAAAAATTTTTTCAGCATATCGAAAAATTATTGGGGTGATAGTTAATTCGTTAAATAAAAAGTGACATATTCTACCCCCAACATCCTTTTTTTTTCAATTCTTTTTATTGAATTTTGTTGATGATAAAAAAAGTTTGAAAAAAGTAATCAATTGTAGCATGTACAAAGATTTCCAAGATGTTTGGGATAATTGTTTAAATGTCATCAAGGATAATCTATCCCCCATTAGTTTCAAAACCTGGTTCGAGCCAATTGTCCCCCTAAGGCTCGATAATAATGTACTTACCATTCAGGTTCCGAGCCCATTCTTTTACGAGTATCTCGAGGAGCAGTACATCGATTTGCTTCGCAAAACTATTCGAAAGGAGCTTGGACCTAATGCCAAGTTAGAGTATAACGTGGTTATGGAAACCAACGGGATTGACAATTCTAAGCCCACAACCGTGTTGTTGCCAACACAAAACAAAACCGAACTAAGAAATAAGCCGGTTAGCGTAACTTCTAATCAGGAGGATTACAAAATAAAAAATCCATTTGTAATTCCCGGTATTAAAAAGTTACATGTCGACCCACAACTTAACCCCGACTACACATTTAACAATTTTGTTGAGGGGGAGTGCAATCGCTTAGCCCGATCGGCTGGTATTGCAGTTGCTAATGCCCCTGGTAAAACTGCTTTTAATCCTTTATTCATTTATGGTGGATCGGGCCTTGGTAAAACGCATTTAGGGCAGGCAATTGGGATTGAGGTTAAAAATAAGCAGCCCGAAAAAACCGTTCTGTATGTTAATGCTGCTAAGTTCCAAACTCAATTCGTTGAGGCAATTCGAAATAACAACAAGAACGACTTTGTTCATTTTTACCAAATGATTGATGTTCTGATTATTGACGACGTTCATGAATTTGCCGGTAAAGAGCGAACCCAAGATATTTTCTTCCACATATTCAATCATCTTCACCAATCGGGAAAGCAAATCATTCTTACGTCCGACAAGGCTCCAGTTGATCTTATTGGTTTGGAGCAGAGGTTACTTTCACGATTCAAATGGGGCTTATCGGCCGATTTGCAGTCGCCCGATTTTGAAACCCGAGTTGCTATACTTAACAAAAAAGTTTACAATAACGGTATTCAAATTCCAGAGGAGGTAATAGACTTTATTGCATCAACCATTACCAACAATATTCGTGAACTGGAGGGAGCTCTTATTTCCCTTTTGGCACAGTCTACTCTCAATCGCAAGCAAATAACCATTGAACTTGCTTCGGAGGTTATTGACAAACTGGTTAAAAACACCAAACGTGAGGTTTCGGTCGATTACATTCAAAAGGTAGTTTGCGAGTATTTTGGCCTTCCCGGCGATGTGCTGCACACCAAAACACGCAAGCGTGAAATTGTTCAAGCCCGACAAATTGCCATGTACTTTTCAAAGAGCATGACCAAGTCGTCGCTCTCAACCATTGGCAGCTTAATTGGCGGAAAGGATCATGCTACTGTACTGCACGCTTGTAAAACGGTAAATAATTTAATTGAAACCGACAAGCG
>JBBIRB010000009.1:46670-73741 GCA_037442025.1 Bacteroidales bacterium
TAATAATTTTCTCCGTTTATTACTTCGGGTGTAAAACCCAGTTTAATAAGGTATTTCAAATGCTCGGAGCTGAAGTTCTTACATACCAATTTTGAAAAACCACGGTTTTTGAAGAAAGAAGTATCTTCTACATAAATGTATTTGCCGGGTTTTAAATCGCGGTATTCGGGTATGGCATAATCCATTAGAACCTCGCAAATACCACCACCTAGGTCTTTACCAACGAAAACCGAAGCTACAGCCATATTTCGAAGAACGGCAAAATTAACCTGAGCATTTTCGGGCACTTGATTAAAACTTGGGAAGTACTTTTGAATTTCAGTTTTATAAAAATCGACAAATGCAATGAGGTATGGGCTAGGAAGCGATAGCGCTAGTACCCTAAAGTACTCCTTTCGATGATATATACGGTATAGGTAGTATATGTTAACCATAGCAATGAACCCATTTAGAACACCAACGGGTAGCGCACCAATTAAGAACCCATATACCGAAAATAGAGTTGATCCAACCAAATTATAGATTCTTAATTTAACAATGGTACCCATTACCAGCGAAATTGCAACTACTACTGAGGCTATGTAGCCAAACCATTCCAAAAGACTTATTCCCATCATTTTTTAAAAATTTAAGGTGCAAAAATAGAAAAATTGGTTATTACAGCGAATTCAAGTGGTTAACATTTGAATTATTTAACCATTTTCTTTCGAAACTTAGGGTAAAGTTCCTCCTTAACCCATTTAAAATCGGGTGCAACTAAGAGGATTTGCCGGTATGTAGCATCTGCAAGGGCATTGGAATTCGATTTTTCGTATGCTAGGGCCAGCTGAGTAAGGGCATTCAAGTGCTGCCATGAGCATGTAGCTGAAGGAGTCCCATTTTTTTCAAAGATTTCAATGGCCCTTTTATAGTACTTAACCGCTTCTTTGGGATTGCCCCCAAACATGGTGGGTGCATAGTGCAACGAATTGCCCTTTTCAATATTGGCTTGGAACGATTGGGGGTTATTGGCTAGAGCATCGTTAACCAGCGCCATGCTCCTTGGACCTATGAAAGGTGCCTTAAAGGGATTCAGAGCGATACTATATGCCATTAGTGAAGCTTTAATGGCTATAACATCGGCTAAGGTGGGTTGTTTGGTTAAGAGTATTTCAACGTTTTTTTCTGCCTTCGAAATGTATAGTTTGGCATCGCTACTTTTGTTAGCTCCTATTAGATAACCTATATAACCATATTGTGTTTGTGTCAGAAGCAATAAAGTTTCTGTTTTTTTATTTAGTTTGAATTGCTTTTCCAGTTCGTCCATTACCCTTACCCAATCGTCCATTTTCCCAAGTTTGTAACCCTCGTAAAGTCTGCAAGGTATTGATTGCGTATGGTCTGGGTTTGCAGCGCAGGAAGAAAGCAGGATAGATACTGTTAGCAGGTTGAATATTATAATTTTAAGGGTAGTTCTCATAATATTTTGTTTGCTCGAATATAACAAAAAAAGCGGCCCTTTGTTTGGGTCCGCTCTTAAACGCTGTTACAGAAATTAAGAGGTAAACACTCGAATGGATGGGGGAGTATGCAGATGCTTTTTTACAGCGCACTGATCTGCAACCTTTATTAGGGCTTCTTTGTACTTTTCTGGAAAATCCGCTGGGAGTTTTACTTCCAGTTCAATATTTTCAATCAGGTGATTCATTTGATTGAAAGAATGACGTTGAATAATAGTAATTCCTTCGGAATTAATCCCTCGCTGATCGCAAAACGATTTCACATAAATACCTGCGCAAGTACCTATTGATGCTAAAAACAGCGAAAAGGGTGAGGGGCCTTGATTGTTACCACCTACCTGTATAGGCTGATCGGTTAGAATTGTATGATCTCCAATGTGAGCAAGAATTTGTTTGTTGCCCTGAAATGTAACTTGAAATTCCATAGTTTATGATTAGTTTATTTGAATTGAAATAAAATGCAAATATATAAACATATGTAGATATGTATATATGAATACGAAAAAATTATTCTACTTCAATAAAATCGTCAGTAGAAACACCACAAACAGGGCATCGCCAAGTTGAGGGTAAGTCGTTGAATTCAGTTCCTGGTTCAATTTGTTGCGAGGGGTCTCCATTTTGGCAATCGTAAATGTAGCCGCAAACTTTACATCTATGCATGTTTAATTAATTTAATTCAACTAAGTTAATAGGTATTTTAAAAAGGGATTTAAAGTCGTAACCAAGGTTTTTGATAATATCGTCATCATCCTCGTAAAACCAGTTTACAACTAGGCCATTACCATTAGAATAGGAATCCTCCAGCAACTTAAGTATTGAATAAAGGAATCGATTCGAGCCACTATTTATGTATTCAATCTTAAAGTTGACTTCGGTAGTTGCTTCGGGCCTTGATACATAATTCTCAACCCAACCAAGAATAGGTTTGTAGAAAGCAATGGTATCTTCAGGTATTGACCTGCCTGAAATACTAATCATTCCAGGCTTGAAGTCAATTTCGGGAGTTTTAGAAGTGCCCTTAATATGAATTCTATCGTAATGATTCATAGTTATTGAGTAAAGAAATACAGGGTGTTGAACGTTTAAATATTGAAAAAGTTTCTATGAAATGATTTTGTGAACATCAATTTTTCAACACCCTGTTGAAATGTTTACAATCCAATTTTCTTTGCAATTGGTTTTGGAATAGCATTTTTATGAACCAGAATGGATAAGGTTTTGTACCTAACAAAAGGCTCAGATGCATAGAAAAACCCTTTGTATTTATCGTTGGTGCCCCAACTATTTTTAACCTTATAGTACTTATTGCCGTTCTGATCCTGAGCAATTCCAACTATTAGCATACCGTGATCGTCGGTTGTGGTGTAGTTATCGAAAGCAACTTGTCTAATTTCTTGAGTTATTACCTTTTCTTTGCCAGGTTTATCAAATTTGTAAAGCATCTCATCTTTTTCTTTTTGCGTAAGTTCGGTCCACTTGGCTTTCTCCGAATCGTTCATTTCTACCAAATTAACCTCGGGTACAACTGCTATACCATGCTTGTATGCAAACCCTTTTTCGCTCACATCGCTTGCCCAGGCAACTGAGTAACCATTGTTTATAGCGTTGTCGAAAATCTGCATGAACTCATCGAGGGGTACGTTGTACATATCGCCAAATGCCCAGTTGTCGGGAACCTCAAGAATGAATTTTTTGTAAAAGGGATGATGAGTGAATGAAGTAACATACACGTAATCATCGAGATTTATGCCAAGAAAGTTGAAAAAGGTTTGGGGTGTGTAACTTTTATCCTGATGTGTAAAGTTTTGAGGTGCAGGACCCATATAAGCATCGAGTATGCCATTAAAACCTTTAAACCATGAAGTAGAAAGTTTTCGGTTTGAATTTTTTCTAACAGCATCAACATATGCCCGGGTTACAGCATCGAATTCACCATGTACATGGATGTCTTCACCATAATTTAACCCTGTATACGCCTGTTCAGGAACAATACCGTATTTTCTTATGGCTTCAACCACATCGTAAAAGGAGCCTCCGCCGGCAAAGTTCAAATTGCCGTGGAAACGAACATATTTCAATGCCTTTTCGGCATATGCATTTCGAACAATAAACATTTCTGAAAGGTCGAACTCAGGTTTTCCCATTCTCAATAGTTCAGACTCAAAAAAAGCCAGACCGGAAAAACTCCAGCATGTACTCGACCTGCTTTGGTTCTTAACCGGGGTGTATTTAACCTCTTTTAAGTCGGTGAATTTATAACCAACTATACTGTCGGTTTGGGAAAAAACATTTATGGCTTGTGCAATGAGTATTGCGAGTACAATAGCAGGGTATGTTATTTTCATTTTCAAATTGTTTAGGTTAGAATTATATGAAATTTTGATTTAGAGCATTTTTTGTTCCTTTAGTTTAAAAAGAAAATATAGGGAAATTCTATTTATTACTGCAAATTTAAAAAACATAACAATTGTTTAAATAGTTAAATAAATGTTATACAGGTTGATAAAGGAATAATGATTCTAAATAACATTCAATTTACAAAAAAATAAAATAATGAATTGACACGATTTATCTATACTCATAATTTGCGCTATGAAAAATAACCCTATAACCAAACCAAACCAAACCAAACCAAACCAAACAACCAAAGCCTATGAAAAAATTTTTAAGTCTTATTGCTTTATCAGTACTTTTTACTGTTATGGCAATAACAAGCCTTAAGGCAGCACCTGCGTACCCTTTTCCCATTGAGTATAAGCAACCCAATGGAGAGATTATTACAATTCTGATGAAAGGTGACGAAAAGGTAAAATGGGCACAAACCCCTGATGGTTATACCATTCTATCGAAAAACGATGGATTCTACGAGTATGCCATGAAAGATAGCAATGGAGACCTTATTCATTCAGGAGTTGTTGTAAGTTCTCAGGGCAAGAGGAGCACTTCAGAGAATGATTTTTTGAATAAGATTGAAAAGGGGCTTTTTTATAGCAAAAGCCAGTTGAATGTAATTGATCAAATTTGGGAAATTAAGGATAAAAGTGCTAAAGCTTTTCCAACAACCGGAAATCGTAAGCTGGTATGTATCCTGATTGGTTTTACGGATAAAGCCTTCACCAAAACTCAAGCTGAATTTAACAATTTATTTAATCAAGTGGGTTACACAACTGGTGGTGCAACCGGAAGCGTAAAAGACTTTTATACTGAAAATTCGTGGGGCCAATTCAACCTTACGGTTGATGTATTTGGACCCTACACCGCAAGTCAAAACATGGCTTATTACGGGGCCAACGATGCTAGCGGGAACGATGTTCGCCCTCGCGAGCTGGTTACCGAAGCCATTAACCTAGCCGACCCAACTGCTAACTTTGCAAACTACGATAACGACGGGGATGGATCTGTAGATGGGGTGTATATTGTATATGCAGGATATGGCGAAGAAGCTGGTGGCGGTGCCAATTGCATTTGGGCTCATGCTTGGAATATTACAACTATTACCCGCGATGGTAAAACCCTTTCGAAATACTCGTGCTCAGCTGAACTTAGGGGTAGTTCGGGTACAACAATAACTGCCATTGGCGTTATTTGCCATGAATTTGGCCATGTGTTAGGCGCACCCGACTATTACGATACAAACTACTCAACAGGAGGACAGTATTCGGGAACGAGTACCTGGGATATGATGGCAAGCGGCTCGTGGAACAACAATGGTGTTACGCCTGCGCACCACAACGCCTTTACAAAAATTTATTTTTACAACTGGGCAACTGCAACAACGTTAACTAACGCCCAAGCGGTTACTGTTTCAAATGCTGTTGAGAATAAAAGTTTTTACCGTATTAATACTGCAACTTCGGGCGAATATTACCTAATCGAAAATCGCGAAAAGCATATGTTCGATGCTTATATTCCTGGAAGCGGACTTATAATTTACCATGTTCACAGCGGCGTAATGACTTCGGCAAGCAGCAACACCATTAATGCTACACACCAGCAGCGCATGTACCCTGTGGCGCAAAATGCAACGGTTGGCAAGCCAACCAGTACAGCATCGACCTATGGAACTGTTGATGCTGCTTCGTGCGCATGGACTGGTGCTACTGGAACCAAAACCGAGTTTTCCGATACTTCAATCCCGAATATGAAATCGTGGGCTGGAGCAAATACTGGGATGCCAATTACCAACATATCGCGCAACGCTACAACTAAAGTTGTTACTTTCGACTTTATGGGCGGTGGATCAACAATAGTTGTTCCAACCGTTTCAACTACTGCAGCATCGAGCATCACAACAAACTCTGCTGTTAGCGGTGGAAACGTAACTGCCGATGGAGGCGCAACGGTTACGGCACGAGGCGTTTGCTATAGCACATCGCAGAACCCAACAACCGCCAATGCTACGGTTGCCAGCGGTTCGGGAACCGGTTCATTTACAGCCAATATTACAGGGCTCGCTGCAAATACCACCTATTATGTTAGGGCGTATGCAACCAACTCTGCTGGTACTGCCTACGGTAGCCAAATCAGTTTTACAACCCTTGCAAACCCTACTTCGCTAACATTGCCTGTTACTGAAAACTTCAATGCTTCAACTTTACCTTCGGGTTGGGCTACTCAAAATGTTGGCACTGGCATTACCGAACGTTGGAGTATTTCGAATTCAGCTAATGCCGGGGGTTCTGCATTCGAGGCTAGATGTACCTACCAAAACCTGAATCCTGGTACCACCCGCTTAATTACACCCGCCGTAAATACTGTTGGAGTAAGTCAGGTTACCTTCTCGTTCCGCCACATGCTCGATGCTTTTGGTACCGGTGTTACACTAAGGGTTCAAACCTCGAACGATAAGTCGACGTGGACCAACACCTCGTGGTCTGTAGCAACAACAAGCACCAATATTGCTGCTGCTGTGGTTAATGTAACGGTAACTACTAATTTAAATTCTGCAAATACCTTCTTTGCACTTGTTGCCGATGGCAATTTATATCAAATTGATTACTGGTATGTCGACAATATTTCAATAACTGCCATTACACCTACGCCTCCAACTGTTACTACCACTTCTGTTTCGAGCATTACTGCAAACTCAGCTGTGAGCGGTGGCAACGTTACCTCTGAGGGAAGCGCCACTGTTACAGAACGTGGTATTTGCTATAGCACTTCACAGAACCCAACAACAGCCAATACTAAAGTTGTTAGCGGTTCGGGTACAGGCTCATTTACAGCTAATATGACTGGGCTAACAGCAAATACAACCTATTATGTTAGGGCTTATGCAATTAATTCAGCTGGTACTTCGTACGGTTCGCAGGTTAGTTTCACAACCCTAACAGCTTCAGGGGGCTTACCTTTACCCGTGTCGCAAACATTTAGTGCATCTACCATGCCTACGGATTGGACAACCCAAAATGTTGGCACTGGCATTACCGAACGTTGGAGTATTTCGAATTCAGCTAATGCAGGGGGTTCTGCATTCGAGGCTAGATGTACCTACCAAAACGTAAATCCTGGTACAACTCGCTTAATTACACCCGCTGTAAATACTGTTGGAGTAAGTCAGGTTACCTTCTCATTCCGCCACATGCTCGATGCTTACGGAACTGGTGTAACTTTAAGGGTTCAAACATCGACCGACAGAACTACCTGGACCAATACTTCGTGGGCAGTAAGCACAACAAGCACTAACATTGCTGCTGTTACTGTAAATGTTACTATTACAACAAGCCTCAATTCACCTAATACTTACTTTGCTTTTGTTGCCGAAGGTAACCTTTACCAAATTGATTATTGGTATATCGATAATGTATCGATTATTGCCAGTGGCTCTTTGGCTCCGCCGACAAACGAAGTTGACCAAGTAAATAATGAATTCCAGTTTACATTGTATCCCAATCCTGTGAACGATATGCTAACCCTAAATTATGGTACAGATGTTCAGCAACTCACAGGTAGAATTTTCGATCTTCAGGGAAGGATGGTTAAGCAATTTATTCTGAACAATACTGAATCGGAAGTGGATGTTACCGATTTAGCCAAGGGTGTTTATATAATTTCAGTAAACCACGGCGAAAAATTGCATAGCAAGCGCTTTATTAAGATGTAACTTTAACCCAAACCCAAAAACCGGAAAGGGGCTGGCTTACTATGCCAGCCCCTTTTTCTTTTAATAATGTAGAAAGAATTTAACGATTTGCTAATTTAGCCGTCAAACCACAGTTAATGAACTCCGTTTTGCTAAATCGAAAATTAGATGCCCTTGCTGCCCAACTTGAGGGGGAAATTTTTACCGACTCATCATCGCTATTGCAGTACGCCACCGATGCCTCTCCTTACCGCGAAATTCCCTTTGCCGTTGCAATTCCCAGAAGTAAGGTCGATTTGGTAAATCTTATACACTTTTCGAGGGAAAACGACGTTCCATTGATTCCTCGCGCAGCAGGAACTTCGTTGGCTGGTCAGGTTGTGGGCAAAGGCATTATTGTGGATATTTCGCGGCATTTTGGAAAAATACTCGAGGTTAATGCTAACGAGCACTGGGTTAGGGTTGAGCCGGGCGTTATTCTCGACGAGCTGAACATGCACCTAAAGCCCTACGGGCTTTTCTTTGGGCCCGAAACGTCAACTTCGAACCGCTGTATGATGGGCGGCATGGTTGGAAACAACAGCTGCGGTGCGCATTCGCTTATTTATGGTAGCACCCGCGACCATACTCTTTCGGTTAAAATGCTCCTCGACGATGGCAACGAGTACGAATTTGGTGCGCTTTCAGCAAGCGAGTTTCAAAAAAAACTAAAAATTGAAGGGAAGGAGGGCGATTTATACCGCCAGCTTTATTACGAATTTGCCGATAGGGAGATGCAGGTTGAAATTGAGAATCAGTTTCCCGATTCTTCTATCAAACGTCGAAATACTGGCTATGCGCTCGACTTACTGCTCGATTCCGATATTTTTAAATTAAACGGTAAACCGTTTAATTTTTGTAATCTCATTGCTGGTTCGGAGGGAACGCTTGGCATTATTACTGAGGTTAAATTGAATCTGGTTCCACTACCTCCTCGCGAAAAGGCTCTGCTGTGCCTTCACTTGGCCCAGCGTGAACACGCTTTTAGGGCAAACCTTATTGCTTTAAAATACGCCCCGGGTGCTGTTGAAATGATGGATAGCTACATTCTCGAGTGCACTAAGGGCAACATTGAGCAGCAGCGCAACCGATTCTTTGTTCAAGGAAACCCCGAGGCAATTCTGGTAGTTGAAATAACTCGCGAAACCCGTAGCGAAATTGAAGATATATTCAAATACATGGAAGCCGAATTGCGAAGCAATGGTTATGGCTACCATTTTCCCGTTATATGGGGCGATGACATGGCCAAGGTTTGGGCGCTGCGTAAGGCTGGCCTTGGCGTTTTGGCAAACATTGTGGGCGACGCTAAACCCGTTTCGCTGGTTGAGGATACGGCGGTTGCAGTTGAAAAGCTGCCCGAGTATATGGACGAGTTTGCCCAAATAATGGCAAAACGAAACCTCGACTGCGTTTACCATGCGCACATTGGCAGCGGCGAGTTGCACCTTCGGCCTGTTCTTAACTTAAAGGATGAAAAGGATGTACAACTATTTCGTGAAATTGGCCTCGAGGTTGCCCATTTGGTAAAAAAGTACAGGGGTTCGCTTAGCGGCGAGCACGGCGATGGCCGGCTACGTGGCGAGTTTATTCCCGTTATGGTTGGCGAAAAGGTGTACGAACTAATGAGGCGAGTTAAGCAAACCTGGGATACCAAGGGGATTTTTAATCCCAATAAAATTGTCGACACGCCGCCAATGAACTCCTCGTTACGCTATCAGCCGGGAAAGGAAACGCGTGAAATTGATACCATATTCGATTTTTCGAAGGTTGGAGGCATTGTAAGAGCTGCCGAAAAATGCAATGGGTCGGGCGATTGCCGTAAAACCGAACTTTCGGGCGGAACGCTTTGTCCCAGCTACATGGCTACCCGAAACGAGGCCAACACCACCCGCGCACGAGCCAATATTTTACGCGAATTTTTAACCAATAGCGAAAAGAAGAATCCCTTTAACCTTAAAGAAATTTACGAAATACTTGACCTATGCTTGTCGTGTAAAGGTTGTAAAAACGAATGTCCTTCCAATGTCGACATGGCAAAGCTTAAAGCCGAATTTCTTCAGCATTGGTACGATTCGCACGACATTCCGCTTCGCACCAGAGCCATTGCCTACATAACAAAGGTGAATGCAATTGGAAGTGTATTGCCTCATTTTACCAACTTCTTTTTAACCAATAGGTTTTTTTCAGCTCCTATTAAGTGGGTATTGGGGTTTAGCACCGAGCGTTCAATTCCAAAGTTGAGTTCGAAAACATTGCGGGCTTGGTTTAGTGGGCGAAGCCCAAAGGGTGAAGCAAAAGGAACGGTTTACCTTTTGGCCGATGAGTTTACCAACTACAACGATGCTCACATTGGTATTAAAGCGGTGCAGCTGCTCGAAGCGTTGGGCTACGAGGTTCTTATTTCGCCTGTTACGGAGAGCGGCAGAACTTATATATCAAAAGGTCTTTTGCGAACAGCCAAGCGTTTGGCCAATCGCAATATTGAGCAACTATCGAATTACATTTCACCTCAAACTCCGTTGATTGGCATTGAACCTTCGGCCATACTGAGTTTCCGCGACGAGTATCCCGATTTGGCCGAGGAGAGGAATAGGAAAACAGCTGAGATGCTGTCGCAAAATGCCCTGCTTTTCGAGGAGTTTATAGCTGGCGAAGTAGAAAAGGGAAGGATTACAAGCGAAATGTTTGATGCAGAGCATAGGGCTATTAAGTTGCATGGGCACTGTCAGCAAAAAGCGGTTGCAACCACAAAAGCCACAAAAGCAATGCTTTCGCTGCCAATCAATCATAACGTTATTGAAATTCCGAGCGGTTGCTGCGGCATGGCCGGTTCGTTTGGCTACGAAAGGGAGCATTACGACCTGTCGATGAAAGTAGGCGAGTTGGTTCTATTTCCTGCAGTACGAAAGGCGTCGCAAAGCGAAATTATTTGTGCCCCAGGCACAAGTTGTCGCCACCAAATAAAAGATGGAACCGGAAAAACAGCCTATCATCCAATTGAGATAATGTGGGAGGCGTGTTTGGGCGTTTGATGGTTTTCGGTTGCTCGCCCTGAGGCTCCCGAAGGGTCAGTTCTCAGTTCAGTTGTTCGTTGATAGCTGTTTGCACATCTATTCCGTCTTCCAACTTCGGTCTTCAATTAGTCAATAACCCACTACTCCCATATCTCAAATTTGTAAATTACACCTCGTTCGCGTAGGTACGAAAGTATGAAATCGTAGCAGTTGGTTGCCTTTCCTATTAATTCGAGGGGGAAAACACCTTTTTCTGTAAATAGACCTTTGGACAGCATATTTATTGCAGCAGTTGCTGTGTAGCCCGTTGTTCGGGCCATCGACCAAATTCCCGTTTTGGGTTCGTACTCGTCGTATAAATCGCTTACTACCTTCATAAACTTTCCATTTGTTCTGCTTTTCCCTTCAATTTCGATGCGCATAACGGTGAACTCGGCTTCGTTGGGTTGCAGTTTCCACTGATTAAACAGAATGACTGATGTAGCATCAATGGGTTTAATGGTTTGGTTCCCAACTTTTATTGGGTCGTTCGAGAAAAAGCCAGCCTTTTCGAGTGCACTCACAAGCGCAATATGTCCTGGATACCTAAGCGTCTTCTCCTTCATATTCGGAATGTGGCTCATGGTTGTGAGCAGCGAGCGCAATCCATCGGTGTTGAATCCTTCGAGGTGGCCAATTCCTTCGAAGTAGAAGAGTTCAGGGTCGCTCATTGCAGGCTTTATAACGGTATGTCCGTTTTCAACATAGCGAGCTGGTCTGGTGTACTCCTCAAGCACATCGATTGGTGAGAAGGGGGCTTTGTACTGAAACGGAAAGGTGCGTTCTTTGGGCAAACCGCCCACCATGTAGAAGAACCGGGAAATATCCATTTTCGTGTCGAAATGACCAAGTATGAGGTTGGGCATTCCCGGAGCCACTCCGCAGTCGGTAATTACTGTAACACCTTTCTCCTTTGCAAGGGGGAATAGCGTCAGAAAATCTTCGGGCATAAACGAAATGTCGACAACATTCTTTCGAGCATTTATGCAAGTTTCAACCGTTTTATAGCCCATAAAACCAGGTACGGCGCACAGCACAATATCGAAATCGTCGATAAGTTGAGCAACTCTCGACGTATCGGCCAAATTGGCCAGTATGGTTTCAACATTGTAACCCTTAAGCAGTTCGAGTGCTTTTGGGTCGATATCGACACAGGTAACTGCAAACCTATGCGAAAGGTCGATGGCCATGGCTCTTCCAACCATTCCGGCTCCAAGTACAATTGTTTTCATACCGTTTTATTTTTTCATTTGTAATATACGTTTTTTTTCAACGAAGTTCAATATGCTGATTTATCAGAAAAATATTGTAGTTTTATAATCCATTTGTTTTTAAATTATAGAGTTATGGTAATTAGGGCATTAGCACTATTTTTTGCATTTCAAATAATACTTTTTCCGCAATTGAAAGGGGAATCCTTTCGGATTCAGAATGGTGTATTAGATTTAAGGTCGGCGTCTTTCAATCAGGCCAAGCCAATAAAAATTGAGGGTGAAGTTGAGTTCTACTGGAAAAAGTTAATTGATCCAAATACGTTTGCTGATTCAAATTTTTTGGAAAAACCGCAAATGGTAGCAATCCCCAAGTCGTGGACTACCTATCGTATAGGAAATGAAAAACTACCGGCTGAGGGTTTTGCAACTTATAGGTTCACTATTTTATGCAGTCCAAATGGGAAATTTGGTTTATACGGAATACGAGTTCCTTCGGTATTTTCAAGTTACCGTTTATGGGCCAATGGGGAGCTAATAAATGGGGTAGGACGTGTTGGTTCGAATGCAAATGAACATAAGCCCCAGTTTAAACACGAGAATTTACCGATCCTTATAGACTCACATTCTAGCACTCAAATAGAAATTGTTATTCAGGTATCAAATTATTCACATCGACGGGCCGGACTATTCTGGCCACTTTATTTCGGTTCTCTTGAAAGCCTTTCCAATAGTAGCCGAATGAGCGATATAATAAATCTGATAATCATCGGACTTATTCTAATTATTGGGCTGAATCACATGAATATGTATATTTTCAGAAGAAAGGACAGGTCGAATCTGTATTTTGGATTAGTGTGCTTGGCTATGATTATTCGTAATATAACTACAGGCGATAGAGTTCTCGGTTTTATCCTCCCCGAAATGAGTTGGGATTTACTTGTAAAGCTCGATAATTTTTCGGGTTTTGGAACCATTCCCTTTTTTGCACTTTTCATTTATAATCTCTATAAAGAAGATTTTCCCAAATGGATTCGCGATACTTTGGTAGGTATTGGTGCGGCTATTGCTCTATTTGTTTTTGTCACACCTCCTATGCTATTCGGAAAATTCAGATTGGTGTTCGAAATTTATACTCTCATTGGAGGCCTTTACCTTACTTTTGGAGTATTGCTGCCAGCAAGTATAAAAAGAAGGCCTTCTGCTATCATTGCTTTTTTGGGTCTTTTCATTTTGTATGCCACAGCAGTAAACGATGTTCTGAGTAGTATGGGAATTATTCAAACTGCATATATTGCTCATTATGGTTTAGCCATTTTTATGCTTATGCAATCGGTATCAATTACAAGCAAATCGGCTATTGCCATTAACAGCAATGAGGATTTGAGCCATCAGTTAGAATTAGAGAAGCATGGGCTTGAAGAGAAAATTGAGGAGCGAACACGCGAACTTACCCTCCAGCATAACGAACTCATTGCCCATCAGGAGAAGGAGCAGGTACGTACATGGGTTAATTCAGGCCTAAATCAAATTAGTAAAGTGCTTTCGTCGCATAAGAACGATTTCAAATTGCTAAGTCGCAATGTACTATCGGCACTGGTAAAGCATGTTCATGCCCGTATGGGTGCCCTTTACATTTTAAACGAAGATGACCCTTACGACCAGCACTTGGAATTGGTAGCCGACTATGGTTGCAACAAAAAAATGACCGAAGTCCGAAAACGCATAGAAATAGGAGAAGGACTTGTTGGTACTGTTTTTTTGGAGAATGATTCCAAAGTTATAGTGAACATTCCCGATGATTTTTTTAAAATTAGTTCTGGCATGGGCGATGCTAAACCAACAGTACTTCTTTTAGTTCCGCTAACCTTCGATGATAAAGTTTATGGTGTTGTTGAATTAGCCAGTTTCAGAGAATTTAAGCAGCACGAAAAAGATTTCATTCAGGGAGCTGCTTCCAATATTGCTACCAATTTGCATTCGGTACGAATGAATGAACAGAACCTGAAACTGATAAAGCAGTTTACCGAGCAAGCACAGGATATGAGCGAAAAGGAGGAGAGCATGCGACGTAACCTAGAAGAACTTGAATACTACCGTGAGCAGTACGAGCGGCTATCGCATGGAAAAACCGATAGAATAGAGCAAAGGGATGAAATTACCGAGGTGAAACCCAAACGGGGGCGGAAAAAACCGAGCTAAATACTATTCAAATTTTAAGCCTACAATCGTTATATCATCGCGCTGGCGTATATCCTGCTGCCATTCTGAAAGCGATTTTTCAAGTGTATTCTTTTGAACCAGAAGGGGTTGATGGCCATTGTCTCTCAGAACTTTTAGTAACCTCTGCTTCCCGAATCTGATATTGTTTTTCCCAGCCTGATCAGCAAAACCATCGGTACAAAGGTAAATGCAGTCGCCCTTTCCAAGAACAATGCGAGTGAGTTCAAATAATTTTTCTTCTTTATAAATAAATCCACCTAACTCGCGGGGGGTTGCTTTTATTCGAAATATGGCATTTGTGTCGGCATGGTAATGGTATAACGATCTTTTAGCCCCCGAAAAGCTGATTGCAATTTCATTTTCATTCCCTTCAATAAGGCAAAGGCACATTTCCATACCATCGAGGCTATTTCTTTTGTCCTGTTTAAGGGCTTTTCGGAACGATATATCGAGTTCTTTTAGAATTGCATCGGGCGAAGTAATGCCCCTTTCATGTACTGTTTCGTTTAGTAAGCTGTTTCCAATCATCGACATCATGGCACCAGGAACGCCATGGCCTGTACAGTCGGCTACAGCAAGTAAAATTCGTTTCGAGTACTCAGAATTGCTTTGCAGGGGAGTAAACCAATAAAAATCGCCACTTACAATATCCTTCGGCTTGTATATAATGAAAGTTTTGAAAAACGCATCAATATCTTCTTGCATAGGTAAGATGGCGTTCTGTATGGTTTTGGCATACACAATGCTTTCGGTAATATGACGGTTTTGTCTTTCAATTCGTCCTTTCTGAATAGTTAGCTCATCGCGTTGCACAATAAGCTCTTCATTCGATTGTTGCAATTCCCGCTCAATGTCTTTCAGTTTCGTAATGTTGGTATCGATGGCAACAAGTCTTTCAACTCTGCCATCGGCCTTTACTATAGGTGTAAGGGTGGTTTGCAACCAAACAACCTCAGAATTGAATTTTTCAAAGAATGAGTCGTAAATTACAGCTCGTTTATTATTTATGCAGAAATCGAGTATCTCTTCAATTTTGGGATTAGTACTGGTAGATAATAAATTATTACCTTTCTTATGTTTCAATTCTTCAAGCGAAAAACCAGTCATACGGGTGAAACCCGGGTTGACCCAATCGAAATTCCCCCGATTATCCATAATAATAACGGAGTTTTCGGTTTCGCTCGCAACTATAGAAAGTTTCTCGAGCTCTTTATTTGTGCGTTCTAGCATTTCGGCTTGGGCCAAAATTTCTTCTTTTTGTTGCTCAATAAGTTGGCTTTTGGTTTCAATCGATCTGTTTTTTTCCTCTAAAATAATGCTTGCTATTCGTTTGGTTCGGTAAGCCTTTAATATTAAGAATATTGAAATGATGCTCAAAAGAATTGCCAGTGCAAAGAAGTAAAGCCACAATTTTTGGTATTCAACACGTTTCTCAAATTCTTGTAAGCTGCTACGTTGCTGAACAATCCTATTGCTTTGAGCAGTAATGTCATTGTCTAGTTTGGCTAGAAGCCTGTTTCGCCGGTCAATATCCTCCTCTTGGGCTTTAATTTTATACTGTTGGTCTTGAATTTCCTGTTTCAGTTCCGCTAATTGCAGCTCTTTTGTTGCTAGTTCGCTGCTTTTGATTTTATTAACCCGTTTGCTCGAATCAGCGCTTTCAAATAACTGCAGTAAAACCTTTCGTTGGCGTTCAATTTCCTGATTTTGTTGTTCAATAGTTTTTTGCCGTACAGACATTACATCCTGATAGTTGTAAAGCGATAAATTTTGGTCAGCTATTGTATTGCGTTTCAATTCAAGAATTTTCGAAAGTTGATGGTTTTTCTGTTTCTCAAGAAGTGTTTCTATCTCATTATTTACAATAAGTTCGAGGGCATCTTGTTTAATACTCGTTAATGCTTCAACCCCTTTATTAAGTATAATATTGTTTTTATTCAGTATGGACTGATTCACTACAAAGGGAATTGTTTTATTAAGCGCATCGGAGGTGCCGAAATAAATTGCATAATCACCTTGAAATGCTCCGCTTTCACCAATAAATAATGTGGGTTTGTTGCTAAATGATTTTATAATGCTTGGCGATGCTTCATGATATTTCTTATCGATATAGATAATATGAGCAAATGGTATTGAATGAATAGAACTGGGTGTTAAAACTTTGTATGCAACTGGTAATTCCTGAACCGGCAGGCCATCTAATTTTTTTTCAATAGTATTAATAACTAATTTACTATCAGCAATTGAAACTATATAAAAACTGTCGGTTTTAAAGTTGGCAGGCCAATAACTATTTATAGAAAAATAAATTAGGTAGTTCGTTTTTAATTCGTTTGCAACTACATCCTGCGAATTACCAGATTTTGGTGCGAAGCAGGCACAAAGGGCAAAAAAAAGCCCATATGCTAAAAAATTTCTTTTTTGAAGTTGTAATATTTTTCGAAAAAACATTAAAAAGGCACCAATAAAATTGATTTATTATGTAATTCAAATAGTTTTAATGCTTGCAAATATAGAAGTATATTAATACAAAGGTTTAAAATGCGCTTTTTTTTTTAATATTTTTTTTAAACTAATCAAATACTAGAATTTGCTATCTGTTTTTTGCGAAATATTTTTTGATTAACAACCCGAGATGAGATACAAAATGGTAGTTACGCACATTTACAAGGTATACGCCCAGAAGTACTACTGTGATACCAACAAGTTGAATGTTCCCGATCAATTCTCCGTCAACAACACCCCAAATAATTGCAAATATTGGAATAACGTAAGTAACCGAAGTGGCAAAAAGTGCACTTGTTTTATGAATTAAGTTATTGTATACAAATAGTGAAATAACCGACCCGAATGCTGATAGTACTAACACTGCTGCTAAACTTTCCCAAAAAAATTCCGAAGCGTATGCAGCTTGAAGGTTAGTTGAAAGCAATACAATTAATGCAGGAATTCCAACCACTAAAAAGGATAGGGCAGTTATTTGAATCCCATTTAATCCCGACAGTTTGTAGCGAACCTCGTTGGCATTTATGCCATAACCAAAAGTGGCAACTATTACGAATACTGCGTAAAGGTTTATATTGCTTAAAGAATTGAATCTTCCATTGGTAATTAATAGAATAGCACCAACGAAGCCCATGATTATTCCAAGGGTATGGGCTCGAAGTGGCTTGCTTTTGTAAAAAAGAAGCCCAACAATAAGAGCAAAAAGGGGAGATGCGCTATTTAGCATTCCAGCTAGGGAACTCGAAATTTTTGTTTGGGCCAGCGTAAACAGAAAAGAAGGGAAAAAAATACCTGCAAAACCAACAATAGCAATACTCTTAATATTTTCTCGGGTTATTAAGTTGAAACTTTTAATGGCCACTGGTAAAAGAATTGAGAAAGCAAAAACATTTCGTATGGCTGCTACTTGTATGAAAGAAAAAGCTTGTAAGCCTCTTTTCATAAGTATAAAGGAACTTCCCCAAATGAGAGCCAAAGTAAGCAACGCAGCCCATTGCCAGCGCTTTTTCGAAAGATCGAACATAGCCTTAAGATTTATTAAAGAAATTTATTGACAAGATTACAAAGTAAAGGTTTACCTGCATAATAAAATCTTGGTAACCTAATTTTGAATAACTGTTTATTTTTATTGTACACTAAACTGAACAAATGCATTCATGAAATGTTTATTGAAAAACTTAAACATCAAAATAATGAAAACAATAATATTAACTGCTCTAATTGTTCTGTTTGGCCTTGGGGCTATGTCGCAGAATAAATCATTTTACGATTTTACAGTTACCACAATCGAAGGAAAAGAATACCCCTTGTCGCAGCTTAAAGGAAAAAAGGTGATGGTTGTTAATACGGCCTCAAAGTGCGGTTTAACCCCTCAGTACGAAGCACTTGAAAAATTGTTCAAGCAGTATGGATCGAAAAACTTCGTAATTATTGGTTTTCCTGCCAATAATTTTATGGGACAAGAGCCCGGAACCAATGAGGAAATAAAGGAATTCTGCACAAAAAATTATGGTGTAACTTTTCCCATAATGGCGAAAATTTCGGTAAAGGGCGACGATATGCATCCGCTTTACCAGTGGCTAACTCAAAAAAAGCAGAACGGTGTGTTGGATGCCAACGTAACATGGAATTTCCAGAAGTTCCTAATTGATGAGAGCGGCAACCTTGTAGAAAGCCTATCTCCTCGCGAAAAACCCGATTCAGATAAGGTTATTGCATGGATTACCAGTAAGTAGTTGAATAGTTTATATAAAAAAGGCGTGCCAAAAATGGTACGCCTTTTTTGTTGGAACAATAATTTTTTAATTTCATTGTTTAAACTTTGCATGCATTGCATGCTCAAAGTAACTGGTGGAATAAATATTTTTTATGCTGAGAGTCATATTACGGATTGCTGTTACTGCATTCCTTCTTTTCTTTATTGGAACGCTTCAATCGAAAAATTTAAAATCCCTTTACCATACCAAAAGGACTATGGTTGCTCATCGTTTTGAGGGAGGAATACGTATTGATGGCGACCTGAGCGATGAGGCATGGAAGTTTGCCGAAGCACAATCCGATTTTATTCAATACGAGCCACTTAGGGGTGCTATCCCATCTGAGCCAACTGAAGTAAGGGTGCTGTACACTAATTCTGCTATTTATATTAGTGCCAAATTATTCGATGGCTCTCCTGATGATGTATATAGGGAATTTGGTCAGCGCGATAACTCCGACAGGTTGAAAGCCGATGTTTTCAGTTTACTTATTAGTCCGTATAACGACGGAATAAACTACCTGGAATTCATGGTTTCCGCATCGGGTGTGCAAACCGATATTCGGCATACTGGCACTAACCGCGATAGGAGTTGGGATGCTGTATGGGAAAGTTCTGTTGCGATTTCAACCATTGGGTGGGTTGTTGAAATGCGGATACCGCTTTCGGCTCTCCGTTTCTCAAACAAAACGAATGGAAACTGGGGAATCAACTTCAGACGATTAATTAAGCGCTACAACGAGTGGAGTTCGTGGAATCCTATTGATGTCAGCATTTCAGGTATAGTTAACCAATCGGGCGAATTGGGAGGCATTTCGAATATCGACTCACCTGTTCGACTATCATTTACTCCCTATATTTCGGGCTACACCAATTCGAATACTGTTACTAACAAATGGGATTTTCAGTTCAATGGAGGACTTGATTTTAAACTGGGCTTAACAGAGAGTTTTACTCTTGATATGACTTTGATTCCCGATTTTGGACAGGTTAAATCGGACGATAAAATTTTCAACATTTCTCCCTTCGAAGTGAAGTACGACGAGCAGCGTCCGTTCTTTACCGAAGGAATGGATTTGTTTTCCAAGGCCAATGTATTTTACTCAAGAAGAATTGGGGCAAAACCCAAATTTGCTTCAAGGTTAAACAGCCAACTGTTGGTAAATGAAGTGGTAGAAAACAATCCTGCAGAAACAAAAATGATTAATGCAGTGAAAGTCTCGGGACGAACCGCTAGTGGCTTAGGAGTAGGTTTTTTTAATGCCATAACAGGCGAAGCCAATGCTTCGGTTAAGGATACGCTAAGTGGAATAACCCGCAATATTGTAACCCAGCCAATTTCAAACTACAATATTTTAGTTTTAGACCAAACTCTGAGAAATAACTCCTATGTAAGTTTAATAAATACAAATCTTCTAATTCCCGATTCAAACTACTGGTCCAATGTAACGGCAACCGAGTTTACGGTTCGCGACAAGTCAAACACATACGCAGTGAAGGGCACTGGAGCATACAGTTCAATTAACCACCATACAACTACCGATGGTTATAAGTATACATTATCGCTCAATAAAACATCTGGAAATTTTTTATATTCACTTTGGCATAGCACCGAAAGCGAGAATTACAATCCGAATGACCTTGGCTTTTTAAGGAAACCCAATGAGTTTGAGAATGGTGTACACATAGGATACAAAGTTTACAAGCCTTTTTGGCGCTTGCTGAACTGGAGCAGCTGGATTGGCTACAACCATAGTTATTTATTTTATCCCAGAGTTTACTCAAGTTCGGAGCTTGAGTTAAGTTTTGTTACCACATTTTCTAAAATGTATTTTACGGTTGGTGGTAACTTTTCTGCTAATCTACAGGAAACTCACGATTACGATGAACCCAGAGTTAAAGGGAGAAAGTTAATCGTTCCCCGAAGGGTTACTGCTAGTTTATGGACTTCAACTGACTACCGTAAAGCCATAGCTATCGATTCAAAAACAGGATTCTGGGTTTCAGAAGCCTTGAATCAGAAAGGCTACTGGGTTAGCTTGTCGCCTCGAGTTCGTTTTAGCAACAACATTTTTGTGGTTTACGAAATCGATAAGGATTTCGATTATAATAGCTTGGGCTATGCCGGTAGAAACAATGAAACAATTTATATGGGACTTCGAAACATGAATACCCTAACCAATACACTTGAATGTTTGTGGGCTTTCAATGCCAATGCATCAATTTCATTGAGAGTAAGGCACTATTGGCGATGGTTAAAATATAACAACTTCTTCGAACTGGAAGCAGATGGAACCCTTTCAGAGCCAATAAATATCGACCTGAATAAAAATGCAAGCTTAAATCTTTTCAATATCGACCTTTCGTACCAATGGAACTTTGCGCCCGGAAGCGTTCTGACAGTTATGTGGAAAAACGCCATAAACGACAGTGCTTCAGGAGAACTGAATACAAACTATTTCAATACTGTTTCAAATTTGCTCAATTCGGCACAGTATAACAGCATCTCATTTAAATTGCTTTACTACATCGATTATCAAAACATACGAAGAAGGAAGTAGTTTTTTTTAGCAAATTTAACTTCGAATTGTAGCTTTTGAAGTCCATTTCACATCAGCAATTTTTCTATTTTTAAGCCCCAATAACCTACTTATAATTATAATATTGCAACCATGACAAAAAGAGGATTTGCGAGCGACAATAATTCTGGTGTACACCCAAATATACTCTCGGCATTGGGTATGGTAAATGAAGGGCATACTATAGCCTACGGCGATGACCCATATACTCAACAAGCTATCGATCTTTTCAAGAGGGAATTTGGAAATCAGGCCGAAGTTTTTTTTGTGTTTATTGGCTCTGCAGCAAATGTACTTGGACTAAAAGCAGCCACTCAGCCATACAATGCAATAATTTGCTCCGAAACTGCACATATTAATGTGGATGAATGCGGAGCTCCCGAACGCTTTACGGGTTGCAAACTATTAACTGTTTCAACTCCCGATGGTAAGTTAACACCCGAACTAGTTAAAAAGCATATGCATGGATTCGGTTTTCAGCACCATGCACAACCCAAGGTAATTTCCATTTCGCAACCCACCGAACTTGGTACTCTCTATTCGCCCAAAGAAATTAAGGAGCTGAGCAAGTATGCCCATGCAAACAATATGTACCTGCACATGGATGGTGCCCGTATTGCTAATGCTGCAGCAGCATTGCAAATTCCTTTTGCCGATTTCACAACCAAGGCTGGGGTCGATATTCTCTCGTTTGGTGGCACAAAAAACGGTATGATGTATGGCGAAGCCATAGTTTTTATTAATCCTTCACTTGCTGCTGAATTCATGTACACTCGAAAGCAGGGATTGCAGTTAGCATCTAAAATGCGTTATATTTCAGCTCAGTTTACAGCTTATTTATCGAATCAGCAATGGAAGGGTACGGCTGTGCATGCCAATTCTATGGCCAAACTCCTCGAAAGGGAACTGAAACAGTTTTCCGAAATTCATATCACTCAACCCGTTGATGTAAATGGTATTTTTGCTATAGTTCCACACAGCATAATTGAACCCCTTCAAAAAGAGTTCTTTTTCTATGTTTGGGACGAGGACCGAAATGAAGTGCGTTGGATGACTTCGTGGGATACTACCGAAGCGGATATTGCTGAATTTGTGACGCTTCTTAAGAATTTGTTAAAGAAATAATAACTATCAACTTAAAACCAAACTGAATATAGCATGTTGGCTTCCGGTAATGGTTTTTTTATTATTTTTGTGCCTTTCCAAAAATACTTTAATAACAAGCAATAATGGATAGAAATACAGTAATAGGATTAGTACTAATTTTTTTAATACTCATCGGATTTAGTTACCTTAATCGGCCTTCGCAAGAGGAAATTGAGCGCCAGAAACGAATTAACGATTCGTTAACCCTTGTAAAAAATCAAAGGGAACTTGAGCAAAAGCAAAACGAGCAACTTTCATCGCCTGCGCCGGAACAGGCTTTAGTTACTAATACTGGAGATGCTACTTTTTCTGAACGCTCTAAGGGAACTACAAAGTATATTACTATTGAAAATGAGAAAATTCGTCTGAAGTTTTCAACCTTAGGTGGGAAAATTTACTCGGCTGAAATTAAGGGTTATAAAACCTACTTTGGCGATTCGTTGGCTCTTTTTTCAGGCGAAAGGAATGTATTCGGGCTTCAGTTCTGGGGAAATAATAACGATGTTAGAACCAATAGTTTATACTTTTCGCCATCCACACAGGACAGCATTATTACATTGAAATCGGGCGATGAACCCTATTCACTTACAATGCGTTTGGCGGTAACCGAATCATCGTTTATTGACTATACCTATACCATTCCTTCTGACTCGCATATGGTCGATTTCAAAATTCATTTTTCGGGAATGGAAAATGTTATGTCGAGCAGAGTAGGATTTGTAGATCTTCTTTGGGACGTAGAAATGCCTCGTTTAGAGAAGGGAAAAAAGAATGAAAGTGATTATACAACTATTGCATACAGGTTTCCAAACGGTGAATTTGAAGAACTAACAGCAACGAGCGATAAGGACGAGCAGGAAGTGAAAACCAAAATTCAGTGGGTAGGGTATAAGCATCAGTTCTTTTCAACCATTTTGGTTTCCGACGAAAGCATGCAGAATGCTAAACTCGCCACTTATAATTTAGAAGATGAAAAGTTAACCAAACAGTTCTCATCGCGGATTGCTATACCTTTCGAAAAGGGCGCCGATGAAACAGCCCAATTCAAATTTTATTTTGGCCCCAACCACTTCAATACACTTAAAACATATAATTACGGATTCGAAGAGGTTGTGCCTTTAGGCGGTTGGATTATTGGTTGGATTAATCGGTATGTGGTTATTTTTCTATTCGATGTGCTCGATAATGTAGTAGCCAGTTACGGTTTAATTATTTTGTTACTGACAATAATTATTAAACTAGTTCTTTTCCCTCTTACATATAAATCGTATTTGAGCCAGGCTAAAATGCGGGTTTTAAAACCACAAATCGATGAAATAAGTGCAAAATTCCCAAAAAAGGAAGATGCATTAAAAAAACAGCAAGCTGTTATGGGGCTGTACAAAAAGGTGGGTGTAAGCCCCTTAGGTGGTTGCTTGCCCATGCTCATACAGTTTCCTATACTATTCGCCATGTTCCGCTTTTTCCCTGCTTCGTTCGAGTTGCGCCAGCAAAGTTTTCTGTGGGCCGACGACCTGTCATCGTACGATTCAATTTTACAGTTGCCTTTCAATATACCTATGTATGGCGACCATGTGAGCCTTTTTACCCTGCTTATGGCGGTAGCTCTCTATTTCACTTCAAAAATGAGTGCAAGTCAAATGACCGACACCAATGCACAGCTTCCGGGGATGAAATTCATGATGCTTTATATGATGCCTGTTATGCTTTTGCTGTTTTTCAACAGCTACTCATCGGGGTTAAGCTACTACTACTTTCTATCCAACGCCTTCACTCTGGGACAAACCTACCTCATTCGCCAAACTGTTGATGACGAGAAGATTCTTGCCAAGCTCAACGAGAATGCAAAAAAACCTGTTAAAAAGTCGGGTTTTCAGGAGAAATTAGAAAAGTACGCAAAGCAAAAGCAAATGGCTGCAAAAAAGAAATAAAAAAAAAATAAAAATAAAGGGGCTCATTTTTTGGCCCCTTTATTTATGTTACGATTCTTCAATTTCTTCCATTTCTCTTTGTAATGCTGCCATTTTCAGAGCGGTTATAGCCGCTTCAGTCCCTTTATTTCCATGCTTTCCCCCTGCACGGTCTTTCGCTTGCTCTAATGTATTTGTAGTAAGTACACCAAAAATGAAGGGAATATTGTAGTTCATATTCAGTTCGGTAATCCCATGGGTAACACCCTGGCATACAAAGTTAAAGTGAGGAGTTTCTCCCTGAATTACGCAACCTAAACAAATTACTCCATCCAAATCGGCATATTCGGCCATAAACTGAGCGCCGAGGGTCAATTCGAAACTGCCCGGAACGTGTTTAACTAAAATGTTTTCTTCTTTAACTCCATGGTTACTTAATGTTTCCAGTGCCCCTTTCAACAGCGAATGGGTTATTTCTGAGTTCCAATCGGAAACAACGATGCCAAATTTGAATTTTTTACCCGAAGGAATACTTTTGGCGTCGTAAGTAGACAGATTCTTTAAATGTGTGGCCATAGTTTTTTTTGTAAAAATAAAAAAACCAACCCAATTAGGGTTGGTTTAGGAAAAATTATGTATAAAATACAATTACTTTCTTAACTCAACGCTTGTAATATGCTTTTCAATATCGCGAGCCTCGGTCGATTTTGGAAATTTGTTTTTTACTTCCTTATAAATATTTAAGGCTTCGTTAAATTTACTGAGTTCTTCGTAAACCAAAGCGGCTTTCATAAGGTACATGGGTGTTGAAAATTCGTTGTCGCCCTTCTTTGCAGCTTTAACGTAATAATTGGCAGCCTCTTCTAGTTTTTCAAGTTCAACATAGCAATCGCCAATAGCTCCGAGGGCAATTGAACCTATCATTCGTTCGCTTGTGCTGAATTTTTTCAGATGGGTAAGAGCGTCTTCGTAATTACCTAGTTGTCTGTATGAAATGCCAGCATAGTAATGAGCCAAGTTTGCAGTGCGTGTTGGACCAAAATTATCGATAATTTCCAGCACACCAGGGTTATTTCCATCTCCATTGAGAACTAAATTGAAAGAATCTCTTTCGAAATAGTTTTCGGCTGGGAATATGAGTGCTTGCGCTTCCTTTTCCATGGGTGCTATGTACAATCGCTTGTATCCAATAAACGAACCTACAATTACAACTATTACTAATGCTACGATAGTAAGCATTTTCTGGTTTTTCTCAATGTATTGTTCTGTCCTTGTTAGGGCGTTTTCTAACGATTCTACATTGTTGTCGGTTGTCTCTTTTTTATTTTTTGCCATAATTCGAAGTGTAATTTTTAAAAGCAAGCGCAAATGTAATGGTTTTTCATTTATATGAAAACAATGCCTTTTAGTTTTTTATAAAAATTGTTGAACCCGATACACTATTCCTCGCTTATTTTTGAAATAACCATAATTAACATACTTATCACAATTCAATGAGCATTTTACTATATATTTGGAATCGTTTTTGATAATGTAGGAATCTATTGCTACTAAACTTTTAACTATATGAAAATCATCTCTCCATTATTATTGGTTGTTCTACTTTTATTAAGTAGCATAACTGTTTATAGCCAAGAAGAAAGGAAACTGCCCCATTTTGACAAGGTTAGGGTTACTAACCAGATTAAGGTTTTTATGGTGCAAGGTGGTGTTGAGCAGGCTAGAGTTAATGCTCGTGGCATCGATCTTTCTGAAGTTATTACCGATGTTAATGGCAAAACACTTGAGATTACCTTGAAGCGTGGTGTATATAAAGATATTTCGGTAGAAGTTTGGGTTACATACAAGGAACTTCGCGATGTATTTGTAACTGCATCAGGTTCAGTTGTTATTGAAAGTGAATTGGCAGGCGATAAGGTAATTCTATCGACCTTTACTGGTAGTCAGCTCGATGCATCTGTAAATCTTCGTACAGCCGATATTCGTCTCGATAAGGGAGCAAACATTAATTTAAAAGGTAAAGTTGGAACGTTCGAAGCGAGGGTTTCCTCAGGTGCAACCCTCTCGGCATTCGATCTTGTAGCCGACTCGGTATACTTAAATATTAATACTCGAGGTATGGCCAAAGTTACCGCCAATGCATTTATCGATGCCAATGTACGCACTGGCGGAACTCTTACGTATATGGGTAATCCTAAAGTTAGGCAAATTAAATCGGGGCTTGGAACAACCATTGTTGAGCAATAATTATAACGATTGTGTTGTAAATGACACATAATTTGATAGTATTTTATATTACATATATTACATTGTTAACTTTATAAATGATTGGTTATGAAAACAAAAATTTCGACATTAGTATTGATGATTGCACCTTTAATTGCTTTTTCACAAGTAAAAAAAATTCAAGTTGAAGTTGAAAAGAATGCTTTTAACATTGTGGAAGAGGTTTTGCTAAAGGGCCAATTCTTAGATTCTGCTTTTTACGGAGGTAAGGTGGTCTTTAAAACAGGCGAAACATCCCGGAATTTATTTAATTATAATATGCTAAACAATAACATCTTTTTTTTAGATGAAAAAGGTCAGGCCTTGCAGTTAACGGGATTAAAAGATATATCAGCAATTTTTTATGGGAAAAGAACATTCTTTCCATTGAATGCCAGAGAAGTTGTCGAGTTGGTCGAAACATTTCCTGATGGTAGTATTCTGGCTGTTAAAAGAAAAACTGAGATTAAGAACAAGGTTGAGCAGCGTGGAGCCTATGGCTCTTCAACTGTTACATCGGCAACCGTTAGGGTAACAGCAATCGATGATGTGAGACCAACAACTATAAATATAGATAAAACAACCGAGATTGAAATTTTGCTTCACCTTCAATATTATGTTATAAACAATAATAAAATATTTGCACTTAAAAAATTAAAGGATTTAAAGAGGATTTATCCTACTAAATGGGAGATGATTCTTCAACATGTGAGAGAAAATAATTTAAAACTCGAAAACAAGGATCATATTATTGCACTTATTAATTTCTGCGCCAGTTAGGCCGAAGTGCTTTACCCAAT
>JBBIRB010000010.1:0-68672 GCA_037442025.1 Bacteroidales bacterium
GGGTAAGTAAAATTTGTCGCGATTTGCGAAAGGCTGGCATAAAGGCCGACGAAATTACCGAAATACTCGGTACCCCTCCACGCTGGATAGTACGGTGGGGAATTACCGTTTTGTTTCTGGTAGTTGCCATTCTGTTTGTGGGCAGCATGTTCTTTCGTTACCCCGATTTGGTAGTTGCCCCGGTTGTGATTACAGCAGAAAATCCACCATCAACAGTAGTCGCACGAGCTACAGGAAAACCAGCTGCGCTGTTTGTTTCCGAAGGGGCATGGGTAAAAAAAGCCGATACCCTGGGAGTAATTGAAAATCCGGCCAACTTCAACCATGTATTTAAACTTGCTAAATTGGTTAAGGAGTTCAACCCCGATAGTTTAAATGACCTTGAAAGGGTTAATGCTGCATCCTCACTGGCGTGGCAACTTGGCGATTTGCAACCCCATTTCAACTCTTTTTCACGAGCCTGCTCCGATTTGGCTATGTTTAAAAAGCAGAATTACCACGAGCAAAAACTTCGGGCACTCGAAAATGAGTACAAGCACTATTTAAATTACTACGATAGGCTCTGGAGCCAGCGTAACTTAACAGTTAAAGATTTAGAGTTGACACGAACACAATTTTTGCGCGATTCCATTCTGTTTGCCAGTAAAGTTATTGCTGCTACCGAATTTGAGAAATCGCAGGCAAGCCTCATTGCCAAAAAGCAGCAGTTCGAAGCGTCGCGCATAAGCCTTTCCAACGCCGCAATTACCATTGAACGATTGAAGCAGAGCATTGCCGATACACAAATTGAATTCGAAAGCCAACAAAGAAAACTTGCCGATGAACTTGTAAACGCCCATGCTCTGCTTGTTAGCATGCTTGCTTCGTGGGAGAAAATTTTTCTGCTAATAGCTCCAACAGAAGGGAGGCTGAGTTTTATGGCGGTATGGAGTAATGTTCAGGAAGTGAAAACTGGGGAGCCGTTATTTGCCATTGTGCCTAACAGCATTGGGAATATTCAGGCTCGGTTGGTTGTCCCCTTTGAGGGGTCGGGGAAAGTGCGAGCGGGTCAGAAGGTAAATATAAAACTTAATGGGTTTTCATTTCTGGAGTATGGTTTGGTGGAGGCTACAATTCACTCAGTGTCGGGGGGCTATACCGAGCAGGGTTACCCTGCAGTTGCCCATTTGCCCAATGGGGCAATTACCACATACGGTTTCGAACTTCCTATGGAAAGAGAATTGATGGGCATTGCAGAAATAGTAACCGACGACCTTACCGTATTGGAAAGGTTGATGGCTCCAATTCGTCACTTGTATAAAAGTAAAGTAGAAAGGGATAGCCCAAAAAAGTAGAATTGTTATATAATATAACTGAGTACTCCTTGAGTTAAAAATATTCGCAACCTACAATAATCGGCAACTCTTTTTTAAATATATTGCAAGCTCATTGGGCATGGCAGTATGAAATCAATATTTGCTACAAGTTTTATTCTCTTTTTGCTTTTATCAAGTATCATTTTTCCCCCTTCGAAGTTGTATTGCGCTTCGAACCAAGACCATTTAACAAACCCCGATAGTTTGGCAAGGGAGTACAACAACCTGGGGGTCGATTATGCCATGAATGGCAACTATGAAGAGGCCACCAAGTATTTCTTAAAATCATTAAGCATTCGCGAAAGCATTCCTGCATACCCCAAAACAAAGTTGGCTAATGGGTATATAAATATTGCCAACCTAAAAATTGAATTGGGTTACCTCGATTCGGCTATGTTTTACTATTGGAAAGCCGAAAAAACTTTACAGGGGTTAAACGATATATCGTCAGTTACTCTTGGCGTACTGTATTTGCAAATGGGTAGCTGCTTAGCAAGTTTGCAAAATTACTCCAGTGCCATTTTTTATTCCCGAAAGGGTATTTCGGTTTTGGAAACTGACCCGAAAAGTAATTCCGATCGGCTTGTACAAGCCTACCATAAACTCTCGATTATCCTTTCGAGTTTAAATAGGGTAGATGAGGCAATAGATCAATTAAACATTGCACTTCGGGTAGAAAAAGGCGTCAGCCCGTCAAGCCATTCCAGGGTTTTGCATAGTTTAGGCAATTTGCATACAAGAAAGGGTGACTATTCCAAGGCAATTGAATATTTCAATAGGGCTGAGCCTATATACCTTTCTAATTCCACTCTATTTAAGAATGAAACTTTAACTCTATACAGTAGTATTGGAATGGCCTATTTTAGGGCAGGAAATTTTGAGAAATCGCATTACTTTTTTAAAAAGGGTTACGATAAATTAGTTGAAAATCCATCTTTCTCGGTCAACGGCATTTCCTTACTTCGAAATTATGCAAGTTTGTATTTAACCCAAAACAGTACCGAAAAAGCCAAAGAACTATTGCTGTTTGCTATTAATTTGAATAGCCACTTATCAAGCACCCAGTGGGCAAAATTCTTTGCACCATCAATGGCAGTGAAATGCTACGTTGATTTAGGTGACGCCTTTAGGGCAGATTATTTTCAGAATGGTAATAAGCGCGATGCCATAAAAGCGATAGATTATTATTCAAAGTCAATAGAATTATCAACTTCAATTAAAGTAACCCTGAGTAGCGATGACGATAAATTATTGATAGGAGAGAACCATCACAATGCCTACTTGAAAGCTATACATCTGTTGGCGCTTATGGCTAAGGACGATGATGGCTATGTTGATAGTATTGTTCGTATTTCAGCACGAGCTAAAGCTGCTGTTCTCAACGAATCGCTTAGTCGTGGGCAAGGGATTGCCTATTTGGGCATTCCACCCGAATTATTAAACCGAGAGCGCAACCTTAGGTCGTCGTTAAGTAAGTTGAACGAATTATATCATATTGAACAATCGAAACCCAAGCCGAATAAAACCTCCCTTCAGGCTCTCGAGGAACGAATTTTTCAGTGCCAGCACGAATTGAATTCAATAGCAGATGATTATAAGAGTAAATATTCCCGATACCATAACTTGATTTTTGATACCAGCTCAGTTACCATTTCAAAAATTCAGAGGAAGTTAACGCGAAGGCAAGTGGCTATTGATTATGTTTTGGCCGATACGGTTTTAATTTCAGTTGCCATTGGAAAAACCGATTATTCTTGGTCGATTCAGAGAATCGATTCGGGGTTTAATAGTAATTTTAAAGCCTTTTTGCATGAAATTAGTCCTCCTTCGTTCGATAATTTAAGCCGAACGAACCTTTTGCTCTTCTCAAAAGCATCGGAAGCACTTTACAGAGTATTAATTGGGCCGCACGCTCATTTTCTGGCAAATAAGGATTTGATTATTATTCCCCATTTGCAGCTGGCGTCCATTCCTTTCTGTGCATTGTCGAACGACAATCCAGCCAGTCCGCGTGGGTATTACGAATTAAATTATTTGGTTAGAAGCAATGCCATTTCATACCAACCTTCGCTCAAAACATTTCTTAGTTCAAGCAGGCAGTTTCCTCTGGTTTCGGCCCGTTTAGTTTCGTTTGCACCCGAATATAGCAATGCGCTCCCCGATTTCGATTTAATTACAATGGCCTACCGTCAGCACTTTGCCGATCTGCCCGGGGCCGAACAGGAGTCGAATGCTATAACCGAAGTATTTAATGGCGAGCAGTATACGGGTAAAAACATTAGCAAGCAGCAGTTCCAATCGGCATTAACTCAGTTCGACATAGTTCATTTGGCCATGCATACTCATATTGACGAGCAAAACCCAATTTTTTCCAAACTAGTACTTTCAACTGCTTTCGATAGTATTGGTAATGGGTTGCTGAATGTTTATGAATTGTATGAAATGAATTTAAGCAGTCGCCTTGCCATTTTAAGTGCCTGCCGGAGCGGCGATGGCAATTTGGTTCGAGGCGAAGGGTTGCTAAGCATAGCACGAGGGCTTCATTATGCGGGGTGCCCTTCGCTAGTAGCTGCCCAATGGCGGGTCGACGATTTCAGTGGTGCAGAAATAGTGATTGCGTTTGCTAAGAATATACGTAAAGGGAAGGCCCTAAATGAATCGCTTCAAAATGCGCAGATTACTTTTATTGCAAACTCCGACCCTCTCCGCTCGCACCCCTACTTTTGGGCCTCCTATCAACTTATTGGCAGTAGTGAAATGCTTATATTTCCGAGCGTAATAAAATGTTTTGTACTAGGGGCCACAGTTGTTTTGGGATTGCTATTAGCGTTATTTTTTCTGAAGCGTAAATTTAAAGCAACTCGCTAATTGCCTTTGCCTTTGCAGAGTAGTACCCATTACTGCTCGCAATGCTGGTAAATAGTTCCTTTGCTTCTATTGCCTTTTCCTGCTTAAGTAGAGCAAAAGCCATGTACCATTGGGCCGTTTCTTCGTAAAATGGCTCATTATTACTTTCAATAATTTGTTTTAATAAACTTTCTGAAAGTTCAAACTGTTCGGTTTCTAAATAGCAGCATGCTAGCATTAGCATTGCCTGAGTGTTGTTCGGGTTGTTCTTTAGAAATTCTTCGATAGAGGTAATGGCCACATTGCGTTCTTTTGTTGTGTATTGGCTCAAAATTTTGCTGTCAATTGTGGCAATATTGGGCCATTGGGCATTTCGAACCTCGCCCATGGGCTGAAAGGGTTTGTAATACTGTGCAAAAATATGCGATGGCATTCTGCTGTTGCTGGCTATAAAATAAAAGCCAATAGCAATGAGAATACTGGCGGCGGCTACCGCCGAAGCAACAAATAGTCGGATTCTTTTCGACCGCTTTTGTTGGGCATGCGCCCATTCCAGTTTCTTTCTCAGTTCCCGTTCATCAGATCCTAGTATGGCTTCACGAAGATTACGGGAGAATTCAACCTTCATTTGCAGGTTCTTATTAACGGCAAGTTCCTTCTCGAACTCTTTTAACTTTTCGCCATCCAGCCTACCAGTAATGTATTCGTCAATATATTTCGAAAGGTTCTTCTCCATAGCTGTTTATTATCTCATTGTAATTGGGATCGGTTTTAATGCTTTTTACCAAATACTCCTTGCAAAGGTATTTTCGCCGTCGGGCATATTCCTCCGAAGAAAAGTTTAGCTCCCTGGCAATTTCAGCAAACGATTTGCCCGAGAAGAATGCCATCAGAACTTTTTGGCACTCCTGATGCAACTTATTGAAGTGATTTTGAAACAATCGCCTTTTTTGTCCCTCTAAATACTCACCCATAATTACGCGAGGATCATCCACAATTTCTATAACATCCACTTCTACTTCCACTCCTCTTTTACGGGCGTTTTCTCGCAAAAGGTTTTGCATAATTATTTTGCACATTCCAAAAAGATAGCTCTCAACCAATGTGTTTTCAGCAATCTCGCCCGCCTTCCCTTTCTTGTAAAGAATAATGATTGCTTCCTGAAAAATTTCATTGGCCGTATCATAGTCCAATCCGCTGCGCAGCATAACCTTCTTAACGCGTGGAAAGATTTCTCGATACAGGTAATTGAGGACAGCCTGATTCTGACCTAAAATCCCTTTGAGCAATTCATTATTAGTAAACGCAGGCATGAAGTTTAGTTGCTATTTGCAAATCTATTAAAAAAGCGCACAACGCAATGGTACTTGGTGCTAAATGCTACCTAAAACAGTTCTTAGCATTGAATACCCCCTTATATGTTGAAAGCGCCATTACTGATTATTGGAAGAAGACTCTGCTTTGAAAATTTTCAGGTTTGAAATCGAGTTCCTGGGATAGATTTTATATGTCAGATAATCAGGAACATGAAAAATATTTGTAAAAAAAATTAAAAATAGTTCAAAAAAGCTTGTCACGAAATGGCATTTCCTACCACTATGGGTAGAGGGGGAGATGTTTTTTGTGCCTTTGGTTTGAGTTGAAAAAGGAAACAATAGAAAGAACCTATTTCATAACTAAAAAAATTGAATGCCATGAGAACAAGTGTAAAAAAACTAAGCCTTGAACAATTCAAGGGAATGCTGGTAAACGCAGACTGCGAACTAACTATTTCTGAAATGAATCGCTTGAGGGGCGGTGAAGATAATCAAGGCGATGACCCTGATAGGCCCATTTACATTAAAGAGTAGGCTGAAGCAATTAATGGAAGATTTCGCCAGCAGCCCAATTAAGTCAGGCTGTTGGCTTAGTTTTTTGAATGCTCTAACTGAAAAAGTAGTATAACCATTCATGGTTAGCGGATTGTGAAGACATTGTAATGGACGTAGAATAAAATAAAATCAACTAAATGGAAACAAAAATATTGATTGAAAGGTATTTGGACTCCGAAATGGCAGAAAGTGAAAAAAATGCTTTGAGAGAAATTCTGAATGCCGATACTAGCCTAACAAAGGAATTATCTCTTAGAAAGGATATTAACGAGTTTCTGACCGATTCTCAAGCTATTGAGTTTAGAAATAAGTTGGCCCTAGCAAGTTTGGGTATTGAGAAAAGGGGAACGTGGAACTCAAAGCGAACGTTCTATGCAGCCGCAACTCTGGCAGGAATTGCAATTGGTGGCTGGGCCACTTTTAATAGCCTTACTCCTAATGTTACAGCTCTCGATCTTTATAAGCAGAATCTGAAACCCTACCCAACGGTTCAAATATCACGTTTTGCGTTAACTCAAGCGCAAAGTTTAATGCTTCAACAGGCCCTGCAAAGCTATTCGGCATCCAACTTTTTTGAGGCATCGCAGCAGTTCGAGCAGATTCTGCTAACCGATCCCCAATCGGTTTCGGTTAAGTTTTATTTGGGAATCAGCTATTTGTATCTCGAACAATTCGACAAATCGTTCACCCTTTTAAACGAAGTTTCCCAGTCCGAAACCCTTCTGTCGCAGCAGGCATATTGGTACCTTGGGTTAGGTTTTCTGGCACAGAGCAACGTTCAGCAGGCTGAATACCATTTTACAAAGGTTGAATTATTGGGTGGGAAACTTGCCGAAAGCGCATCTGAAATGAAGAGGAAACTGAAAAAGATTCATTAATAACTTACTACAATGAATAATAGTGGCAATAACAGTTTGAAGGGATCGGAGCTAGAGCATTTCGATGAAGCAATGGATGCCCGTGAACGTACGTTTGCAGCCTATTTGGTTAACCAACGACCCGACAGGATCTGCTTTGTTGAATCCGTTGGCGAAATGTTGCAGCTCGTTTTAACCGATGCCACCAATATTTGGGTTAGTACAACCCTTGCACAAATTTATAAGCTATTGCCTAACGATAAGTTCTTTTTTTGTGGGGCTACTTATATAGTAAATGTCGATCATATATACGAGTTCTGGGTTTCGAACCAGGCAATGCTCGTAATGACATGCGGAAATGTACTTCCCGTGCCCATTACCGATGTACATCAACTTAAGGATTTGCTAAGTAAACGGTTTAACCGAACCTTCCCCAATGGGCATAAGCCCAAGGGGAGCAAGCATATTGTGCCTCAGGTTCGCAATACTGTTTAAGCAACAATGGATTTTTAATTCTTAACAAATATTTCGATTAATCTAGCCCTTTTAATGACTTGAATTATGATTACAGTTTATAGAGATTTCAATTCAGAACTGAACGAGTGCTCCAACGGAAGTTGGCTTCAGCATTGGGAAAAATTTAGCGGGAAAAATGCCAGCTATTGTGCCAATTGCAATTGCCTGTACTCCGAAAATTTAGTAGGTGCAATTGTAACTTTGCGTACCCATAAGTCGGATCATTTTGTTGTCCCCCTTTGCCCATACCATTATTCCGAAACGGGATCAATTGATATATGCGATTCGTCGGTACTTGTGCTGGCAAAAAGAAAGCGGCCGCTAAGAAAGAGAAAGGAGCAAGAAATAGATGAGCTCTTTGCAATTCTGGTTTAAGTGTTCATTGTGTTTTCAATTGTATGTTAGCAACAGGGCGATACCGTTCCACAGCAAAAGAGTTGCAAATTTGTCAATGCACAGCCCTACACAAATTTGTTACGCATTTGTTCTCGGCTAATTCGATAAAACAACAAAGATGAAAAGGGACTATTTGACTTATGCAAAGAGACTTGATTATTTGTTGGAACTAATAGAAAACGGGTGGATAAACACACCAAAACAAATAAGCGAAAAGTTTAGTTGCAGCGATAAAACTGCTAGAAACATGATAAATAGGCTAAGAGAAAGAGGACATTGTATTGTTTACTGCAAGTTTTCGAATAAATATTTCCTCAAAACCTTCAGACGGTAATTATTTTACCGTCTGAAGGTTTTACTTTGTAGTTGACACCTCAATTATTAATTAAAAATTACTAAAATGCGAAAATTTAAGTTAAAGATTCTATTGCTAGCTTTAATTCTTGTTGCTGGTGCGTGTTCCGAAAAAGAATCATTTTTTTATAGATTCGACTCAACGGCTGAATTGCTTAAAAGTTTAAGTGCCGACCAAACTATATCATGGATGGTTAGGCTTCCCAGGGGCACAACCTTTAAAGCAGAAAATGGAATGGTTAATATTTATCTGCCTACAGGGTATAAGATGATGGGTTATGATGCCACTACAAACCAATTGGTTTCTGTTAAGGGTTACACTTGTACCTGTTCAGACGACACTAAAAAATGTCAATCTTTTGTAGCTGGCGATATGGTTGGCTGTGCTACCAGCCAAACAGATCCCTGCCCAAAATGTACAGGTACTAATTCCTCATTGGAGAAAAAGAGCATGCAACAATTCGACATGCTGTATTTAATTCACCCCGAGGAAGCAACAGAAGAAGAAAAGAGATGGGCCATGTCCTGGGAGTGCCTAATCCCAATTAGGCAAATCCGTTCAGTTAAGGAACTTATTGAAATGCCTATGATTGATCAAACTGACTTGCATTCTGAAGTGTTTGTTAAAGCCCTTAAAACAGTCATAGAACATACTTTCCCTAATGGTTTTGAACCGGTTGAGTGTAATGTGATTCCAAAAGGAACTTCGCTTTTTGCCATGCAATATAATGGCAAAAAGTTCTTTCTGTTGGGGCCCTCGGAGGCAGCAACACCCGGTATTATAGAACTGCTCCCAATGTTTACTAATATTAAGAGCCTGAAAAATGATGAAGAGATGGATGCGGCTGGTAAGGTGTATTGCTCGGGTTGCAGTGGCAAATGTAAAGTTAAGTCTGATTATGGTGGGTTGTTAAAATACTGCGATGGTTGTCCAAGTGGCTGTACAATTCATTACTAAACAATCTTAATGAAGTTTATAATTTGCCCCTGAGTTTGTAGAAAAACCCAGGGGTTTTTGTTTTTTCGAAACAAACTACTTTTATTTTTTCATCTGTCCGGTTTTTAACCTGCCATTAAACTTAATTCTTTTAACTTTGCCGAGTTATTCCACCAGTTTGCATAAATGTCGGCAACGCATTCGCTACAAGACCTTATACAATTTTTCAGTTCGCATCCGTTGGTTTGCGAGGTGGAGCAATTTATAAGGAGCACAAAATCCTTTAAGGTTCGTGTTAAGGGGCTTTCGGGTTCGGGCCTTTCGGTATTGGCCGCTACGGTTCGAAGCCAACTGAGAGTTCCCTTTATTTTTATTGCAAACGATAAGGAAGAGGCATCCTATCTTTACAACGATTTAAATCAACTTCTGGGCGAAAGCAATTTATGCTACTTCCCCTCTTCCTTTAAAAGGGGCATTAATTATGCGCAGTTGCACCCCGACGCGCTCATTCAACGCACCGACACGCTAAACACTCTTGCCGACAAAAGCGATAATCCACTTATTATAGTAACCTACCCCGAAGCGTTGGGCGAGAAGGTGCTTTCGGGTGCTCAGTTAAATAAATGCTCCATGAAACTGTCGGTTGGCGAAAGGGTGTCGCTCGGTTTTGTAACGGAGTTCCTATACGAAGTGGGATTCGAGAGGGTCGATTTTGTTTATGAGCCAGGTCAGTTCGCTTTTCGTGGGGGCATAGTCGATATTTTTTCGTTTTCATCGTCTTTCCCCTACCGGGTCGATTTTTTTGGCGATGAAGTTGAATCCATTCGTTCCTTTGGCATTGAGGATCAACTTTCCAGAGACTCATTCAACGAGATTACAATTATATCAAATACGCACGGCGAAGGGCTCAAGGGAAATCTGGTCCCTATTACTCATAGTATTCCTGCCAATTCAATTGTTTGGGTTCGCGATGCCGACTTGCTACAATCGAGAATGAATGAACTGTTTTCGCAAGCTACAAACCTCAACGATGCTAGCGAAAAATTTGTGCAAGGAAGCGTAATACTCGATTGGTTAAGAGATGTAGCTGTTGTTGAGGTTGGTATTCGGCAGTTTTTTAACACATCAAAAACTTTTGAGTTTAGTACTAGTCCCCAAATTGCATTTCAAAAGAACTTCGAATTGCTCTCGCAAAGCATTATGGAGCATACCGTAAATGGATACAAAACCTTCATACTCGCACAGAATCAAGCACAGCATAGCAGGCTTAGTCATATCTTTCAATCAATAAACCCATCGGTAGGGTATACTCCAATAAACCATACAATCCACGAGGGTTTTATCGACCATACATTAAAAGTATGTATATACACCGATCATCAAATATTCGATCGTTACCACAAGTTCAAGGTAAAGCACGAACTTACGCATAGGGGAGCGGTTACCTTAAAAGAGCTGGTTAGCCTTCAGCATGGCGATTATGTTGTTCATATCGACCATGGTATTGGGCAGTTTGGTGGTTTAGTGAAAACAGAAGTAAATGGCAGAATTCAGGAAGCCGTAAGGCTTATTTATAAAGATGGCGATTCGCTGCTCGTGAGCATTCACAATCTGCATCGTATATCGAAGTATAGAGGGAAAGACTCCGAGCCTCCAAAGTCGCATAAGCTGGGGAGCGGTATATGGAATAGGGCAAAACAGTCGGCCAAAAAGAAAGTGAAGGATATTGCTCGCGAATTAATTGCATTGTACGCAAAGCGCAAAGCAGAGAGGGGGTTTGCTTTTTCGCCCGATTCCTATTTGCAGGAAGAATTGGAAGCTTCGTTCATTTACGAAGATACACCCGATCAGGTAAAAGCTACTGAAGCCATTAAGTTCGATATGCAAGCTACAATGCCCATGGACCGGCTAGTTTGTGGCGACGTTGGATTCGGTAAAACCGAACTTGCCGTTAGGGCAGCCTTTAAGGCGGTTGCCGATAGCAAGCAGGTTGCAATTCTGGTTCCAACTACCATACTTGCACTGCAGCACTACCATACTTTTTCCGATAGGCTAAGGGGTTTCCCTTGTTCCGTTGGATTTATAAGTAGAATGAAAACAGCCAAAGCCCAAAAGGAAACATTGGACCGTTTAGCCGAGGGCAAACTCGACATACTAATTGGTACGCATGCCCTACTAGGACAAGGGGTTAAATTTAAGGATTTGGGCCTCCTCATTGTCGACGAGGAGCAGAAGTTTGGTGTGGCTGCCAAGGAGAAACTAAAAAAAATGAAGCTCAATGTCGATACTTTAACCCTAACAGCAACGCCCATTCCTAGAACCCTGCAATTTTCGTTAATGGGAGCCCGCGACCTTTCGGTGCTTAATACGCCACCTCCCAATAGGCACCCCATAATAACAGAACTGCACTCGTTTAATCACGATATTATTCGAGAAGCAATTGAGTTTGAAGTGAACAGGGGAGGGCAAGTTTTCTTTGTGCACAACAGGGTGCAAAATATTGGCGAGGTGCAAGTTCTTATAAATCGTATTTGCCCAAAGGTGAAAACAATTGTGGCCCACGGCCAAATGGAACCCACCCAGCTCGAAAAGGCCATGATCGATTTTATCGACGGAAATTTCGACGTGCTCATATCAACAACCATCATCGAGTCGGGGCTCGATATCCCCAATGCCAATACAATTATTATTAACAATGCCCATATGTTTGGGCTTAGCGATTTACACCAAATGCGAGGCCGGGTTGGCCGCTCGAATCGCAAAGCCTTTTGTTACCTTTTGGCGCCTCCGCTCGATGCTCTTACTCCCGAGGCACGCCGACGCCTGAAGGCCATTGAGGAGTTCTCAGAACTGGGTAGCGGCTTCAGCATCGCCATGCAGGATTTAGATATTCGCGGAGCAGGGAATTTGCTAGGGGGCGAGCAGAGTGGGTTCATAGCAGAAATTGGCTTCGAGGCGTACCACCGAATTCTCGACGAAGCCATTCAGGAACTGAAAGAGGAGGAATTTCACGATTTATTTTCTCAAGCAACCACGTCGAGTTCAAGCTGGAAGGGGAATGTTAGCGAATGCCATGTGGAGACCGATATGGAACTGCTAATCCCCGACAGCTACGTAAATAGCATTCCCGAGCGCATGAGGTTATATCGTGAAATTGACACAATAAAAACTCTCGATGAATTGGAACAATTCAAGGTTCGTTTGCGCGACAGGTTCGGTCATCCTCCCATACAGGTGGTTCAGCTGCTTAGTGTTGTTGAATTGAGGTGGCTGGCCATTTCAATTGGTATTGAGAAGATTCTTCTGAAAAACCAGGGTTTTTTGGCTTACTTTATTACCAATCAGCAGTCGGCTTTCTACAAATCCGATCTGTTTGCCTCAATTCTTGGTGCTATTCAGCAAGGTAAGGGCGTTTTCCAACTTCGCGAGGTGAAGGATAAGCTTACCCTTTCGGCAAAAAACGTTAAATCCATCGACGATGGATTAAGGCTGCTGCAACAATTGCAACCAACCTCCGTTAAAGAGTAAGTTAAATCCAAATACATTGAATTTAATAGTCGATATTGGAAATACCCAAACCAAGGTTGCCGTTTTTAAAGGTACAACCCTGGAGCATTATGCACGAACAAACCAGCTTACCCAATCCGATTTGGATTCCCTTCTGAATAGTTTCACAATAAAAAGAGCCATCGTTTCGTGCGTTGGAAAAATGCCTTTTAATATTTCGGAATATTTACACCCGAAAATAAATATAATAGAGCTCAATTCGGGAACCCCTATACCCATTGCTAATAGCTACGAGTCGAAAAGTACCCTTGGTGCCGATAGGTTGGCTGCTGCGGTGGGTGCGTATAGCCTATTCCCTGGCCAAAATGTGCTTGCCATAGGTTGTGGAACAGCCATTACTTACGACTTTGTTACCCAAAAGGCCGAATACATAGGTGGAGCCATTTCACCGGGCATGTCAATCCGATTCAGGGCTTTAAATAGTTATACAGCAAACCTACCTCTTATAGAATTTGATGAAAACTTCCCCATACTGGGCCAAACCACCCACCAGAGCGTTGTTTCTGGGGTTCAAAATGGAGTTGTATTTGAAATTGAAGGATTCATATCCGCATTGCAAAATAAATTTTCTGATTTCGAGGTGATTCTAACAGGCGGTGATGCAAATTTTTTTGTAGGGAAATTAAAAAGTTCCATCTTTGTAAACCCAAATTTGGTGCTTATCGGATTAAATAGCATACTTAACTATAATGAATAGAATTTTAACACTTACCGCGCTCTTTTCACTGTTTCTTGCGCATTCGTCATTTTCTCAGGGCATTAACACTTACTCGCCATACTCACGTTATGGCCTGGGCGATTTAAGAGAAAGAGCAAATACTCAAAATAGAGCTATGGGTGGTATAGCCCAGGGGGTATATAACCCTTACGCAATTAATAACCTCAATCCGGCAACTTATGTTGCACAGGATTCAATGTCGTTCATACTCGATTTTGGATTGGAAGCATCTGGTACCTATTACAATTTGGGCAACCAGTCGTTGTATAACCCAACAGCCAACTTTCACCACATTGCCGTTCAGTTTCCGCTTACAAAATGGTGGGGTGCAAGCTTGGGCATTCAACCCTATAGCGATTTGGGTTATAAACTTCGCTTTGTTGAAACCAACCCATACCTTTTGGCGCATATTGGCGCCATTAAGTATTATCACTACGGTCAGGGAGGTTTATCGCAAGCATATATAGGTAATGCATTCAAAACCATAAAAAACTTATCAGTTGGATTCAACCTTTCATACTTTTTTGGTAGCCTCGATTACCATAGCGATGTGCTTTTTCCCTCAGGCTCTTCCTATAATAATGTTTACAGAGTAAACAGCGTTTCAATTCGAAGTTTAGCTTATAGTTTTGGTGCCCAGTACAAACTCGATTTGGGTGCCGAAAAAGAACATAGGCTTATTTTTGGTTTTACGCTCGATAACGAAACCTCATTAGCCGCCGAAAGGGTTTTGCATGCATCTACTTATAGCGGAATGTACGATACCATTCAGTACGTTCATACAAAAAATAAATCGATTGACATGCCCAGTAACTACTCGGGTGGGTTTACGTTCACCTACAAAAAAAGACTGACTGTTGGTGCCGACTATTCATATCAGGATTGGACCAATGCAAGGTTTTTTGAAAATACTGATTCGCTAACTGCCAGCAGTACCTTCCGTGTTGGACTTGAGTATACCCCAAACCCCAACGACCTAAAAAGTTACCTGAATCGAATCAGCTATAGGGTTGGTTTGTACAAAAGCCAAACTTACCTGAAAATAGGCGGTGAGAATATTGTGGATAATGGCATAACTTTTGGAATAGGATTACCGCTCCGCAGAACCAACACGTCGTTTAATATTTCAGGAGGATTTGGAACTAGGGGCGTTAACAAAAACGGATTGATTAAAGAAAATTACGGATTTGTGGGAATTGGAATAACATTTTACGATGTATGGTTTGTTAAAAGAAAGTATAACTAGTAAAAAAATTTAAATCAAATTTATTAAGCAATGAAAACGATCTACAAACTCAGAATAGCACTGTACCTTTCTACTGCTATTTTCAGTTTTGAGGCTAGTGCCCAAGCCTATCTCTCGAACCCCAAGTATGGTCCCGACGAGAAAACCCGTACCGAGTGCGCCACCAACCTTTCGCTATATCGCGAGCAATACAACCAGCGAAATTTTAACGATGCCAGAAAACCCTGGCAGCGGGTTTTGCAGGTTTGTCCAGCTGCTTCGCAAAATGCATACATTCATGGCATACAAATGCTAAAGTTCTGGATTGAGAACGAGAAGAACCCTACTCGTAAAAACCAACTCGAGGATTCGTTGATGATGGTTTACGATATGCGGATAGAGCATTTCAGTCAGAAAGGATTATTACTGGGGATGAAAGGAATGGACCTTTTTCAAATTGATCCCGAAAGGTACGTGGAAGCCTATCGATACCTTGCCGAGTCGATAAATATTGAGAAAACCAACTCATCTACTTCGGCCATTTTCACCTACATGGTGCTCACCAAGGCCATGTACGATAATCGGAAAATTGAAGCTGATAAGGTAATTGAAACCTACTCGATGCTCTCAGATTACCTCGATGCCATGATTGCTGCCAAACCAGCCGACGATAAGTTGCCGCAGGCAAAAGATTCGGTAGACGAAATTTTTCGTGCTGCAGGCGTAGCCAATTGCGATAATTTGGTTCAAATTTTCGAGCCAAGAGTAAAGACGAACCCCAAGGATCTGGAGTTGGCAAAGAAGGTTCTATCGCTACTTACAGCAAGCAAATGCAATACCCTGCCTTTGTATCGAATGGTTGGAGCTACAGTGTTCGATTCTGAACCTGCTCCCCAGTTGGCCTACGAATTAGCTAGAATATTTTTAAATAACCGGGAGTTCAGAAATGCAGAAAGGTATTATCAGGAGGCTATTAAACTTCAAGCCGACTCACTTCGCAAATCGATATACCTTTTTGAGTATGCTAACCTAACCTGGAGGGAGCTTAACAACCCCCAGCAAGCCCGATCTCTGGCGCTTCAAGCATTGAACTTCAATCCTGCTCTGGGACACGCATTTATGCTCATTGGTAACCTTTATGCATCGGAGAAGAACTGTGTCAAAGATGATTTTGAAAAGAGAACTGTATTTTGGGCTGCAGTTGATAAGTTCATTAGAGCCAAACAGGTTGATCCAAGTCTTGCAGCCGATTGCGACAAGTTAATTGAACTCTATTCAGGTTATTTCCCCGAGCAAAAAGACATTTTCTTTCAGGATTTAAACCCAGGGGCTTCATATACTGTTGGATGCTGGATTAACGAAAAAACTACTATACGAGCACGCTAATAAATTTTTTGAATTGATTTATTTTCAATCAAAATACAACCGACTCTTATATTTCATAGTCCCTGCTTTAGCAGGGACTATGCTGCTTTTATCGTGTAAGTCCGACCTGGAAAGCATAAAAACCCTCGACGATACCGAAAGTACACCTGGTATGGTTGCGGTTAAAAGCGAGGTTATATACACTGAGAATGGTGTTCCGGTTGCAAAGGTTATAGCTCCAGTAACCAAGCATTTCCAATTTGCCAAGGAACCTTACACTGAGTTTCCCGAAGGAATTTCGGTTTATACTTTTACCGATGGCAAAGTTGTTGAATCGTACCTAACCGCTAAATACGCTCTGTATTACGACAAAAAGAAACTGTGGGATGTGCGTTACAACGTGGTAGCCATGAATCGTAAGGGTGAAATACTAAACACCGAGCAGTTGTATTGGGATGAACAAAAGAAACTAATTTATTCCGAAGCTTCGGTAAAAATAACTACAGCCGAAGGAGTTCTTTTTGGTGAAGGCTTCACAGCCGATGAGCAGCTGGAGGATATTGAAATTAAAAATTCGTCGGGTATTATTTATCTCAATGAGCAAAATTAACTGTAAATTGCAAATTCATTGTAATAATTGATATTATGAATGCATCGAAAATAATGGAGTATATTTGGCTTGTACTTGTGGTTGTATGTATGGTTTTAGGCGTTTTATCAACCATTGACAAGGGAATTGAAAATAGTTATCCTTTTTTTATTCTCTCAATACTCGCAATTGCCATGTTTTACCTTAGGCGAAAACGCAACCAGGCTTAAGGCAATTAAAAGGTCATGGACTCAGCAAGTACTTTTGTAATTCTAGTTTCAATTCTTTTCTCTGCTCTCTTTTCGGGCATGGAGATCGCTTTTATGTCGGCAAATAAATTGCGATTGGAGCTCGAAAGAAAGCGCGGAACTTTTAGTTCACACATTATAAGCATTTTTACATCTAACCCGGGCCAATACATTGCCACCATGTTGGTTGGTAATAATATCGCCCTGGTGGTTTATGGAATAACTACAGCAAGTATTCTCGAACCAATTATTTCGGGATATATTTCTAACGACATTGGCATTCTAGCAATTCAAACAGTTTTGTCAACTTCAGTAATTTTAATAACCGCCGAATTTTTACCCAAATCCATTTTCAGAATGCATCCCAATGCATTTCTGAATTTTTTTAGCATGCCCATGCTCCTTTTTTATGTTACTTTCTATCCTTTCAGCAAAGCAGGGTCGTGGGTTTCTGTAAAAATTATTCGACTATTTGTTAAGCACGAAGGTCAGTTATTCTCTAGAAAGCAATTTTTTGGCCGGGTCGATTTAGACGACCTGGTTGAAAGCGCTAGCACCGCCAAAGAAGCCAACAATCAAGCGGGAAGTGAAATTCGGATATTTCAGAATGCGCTCGATTTCAATCAGGTAAGGGTTCGCGATTGTATGATCCCACGTACCGACATTGAAGCTATTGAGGTAAATAGTTCCATCCAAGAACTGCGTGAGCAGTTTATAGTTACTAACTATTCGAGGCTACCGGTATACCAGGGAAATATCGACAATGTAATTGGTTATGTAAACAGTAAAGATCTATTCCGTAAGCCCCAAAGTATTAAGTCGAAATTGATGCGGATTGAATTTGTCCCCGAAACCATGCAGGCTCATAAACTGCTAACCCTTTTTATTAGGGAACATAGAAGCATGGCAATTGTAGTTGATGAGTTTGGAGGCACAGCAGGGCTTGTTACTATTGAGGATATTATTGAGGAAATTTTTGGGGAAATCGACGACGAGCACGATCAGTCGGAGTTTATAGAAAAGCATTTGGGTGGAGGTGAGTATATTTTTTCTGCCCGCCTTGAAGTTGACTACTTAAACGACAAGTATAATTTGACCATCCCACACTCGGAGGAATACGAAACGCTGGCAGGTTTTATACTTACAAACCACCAGAGCATTCCAACACCAAATACCGTTATACATATAAAAAACTTTAGGGTAAAGGTGATTAAAGTTGTGGGTAACCGAATTGAACTGATACACCTCAGTACTACCAGCTAATCGTAAGATTGTTCAATTTATTTTCTAAAAAAAAATCGCATGGCACTTAGTGTCAATGGAAATTGCTATATTCGTAGCTTCAAAAAAAAAGAAAACCCAATATTAAAATTAATACGTAAATGGCTACATTAGAAAGACTTAGGAATCGTTCCGGTATTTTAATAACGGTAGTTATTGGCTTAGCCCTTTTTGCTTTTATTCTGCAAGATTTCATTGGGGGTGGAGGGGCAAGCGATGGTTCCGACATTGAGATTGCCAAAATAGGTGGTAAATCCGTTTCATACCAGTTTTATCAATCCAAAATGGATCACCTTATTAACCTCAATAAAGCACTAACCGGACAGGGTTCAGTAGATGAACAAACTGCTGAACAGATTAAGGAGGAGGTTTGGACTGATATTGTTCGCGAACAGATACTTGGAAAAGGAATTGAAGATTTGGGAATCGTTATTTCGTCCGATGAACTGTTCGACATGGTACAGGGAGTTAACATTCACCCTTTCATTCGCCAGCAATTTGGAAATAGGCAAACTGGAGAATTCGACAGAAACTTCATGATTCAGTTTCTGAAAAATAAAGATAACGACCCATCGGGATTGCAAAATTCATATTGGCTCTATATGGAAGACCTTATTCAGAAGGATCGTATTGGTGCCAAGTACAACAATTTGGTGAAGAAAGGAATGTTTGTTACATCCCTTCAGGCTAAGCGTTCAGCTGCCGACAGAAGCCGCAAAGTAGATTTCGATTTTATTATGAAACGTTATACTACTATTGAGGATTCAACGATTGTTGTAACCGAAAAGGAACTAAAAGCATACTACGAGAAACTTAAAAATGAGTACGAGCAGAAAGCGTCGCGCGATATTGAGTACGTGCTTTTCCCAATAGATCCTTCTACCGACGATTATCAGTTAGCAGAAAAGTGGATTAAAGAAATTGCTCCAGATTTTGCTGCTGCAACCGATGCTGGCCAATTTGCCAATTTGAACTCAGATATTCCGTTCAATTCAAAATACCTAAACCAATCGGAAATTTCAAACCCCGAATTGGCCAAATGGGCTTTCAATGCAAAGGTTGGCGAAATGTTTGGCCCCGCTTTCGATGGCGATTCGTATCTTCTATCTCGCATTACCGAAATTGTAACACTTTCAGATTCTGTTAAGGCGCGCCATATTCTTTTAGCAACTAATGGGCAACCCGCCGACTCGAGCATTAAATTGAAGAACAAGGCAGATAGCATAATGAGGGTTTTGAAACGAGGCGAAAGTTTTGCCCGTTTGGCCAGCCGGTTTTCCGATGACCCCGGATCAGCCAGTAAAGGAGGCGATCTGGGTTGGTTTGGTGAGGGTATTATGGTGAAACCTTTCAACGATGCTTGCTTTAACGGCAAGAAGGGCGATATTACTTTAGTAGAAAGCCAATTCGGATTTCATATCATTGAAATTCTTGACAAAAGCAAGCCTTCGAAGAAAGTTCAACTTGCCAATTTAGAGCGTAAGGTTATTCCAAGTACCCGTACATATCAGCAAGTTTTTGCCCAAGCAAGTGAGTTTGCAGGCATGAATAATACTTTCGAAAAGTTTAACGAAGCATTGCAAGCAAACCGTAAGCTGGTTAAACGCTCTGCCCCAAACTTAAAACCTAGCGACCGAAAGATTGCCGGTTTAGAGAATCCGATTGAAATGATAAGGTGGGCATATAATGCTAAGAAACATCAGGTTTCTTCTGCCTTCGAAATTGGACAAAACTTTGTTGTGGCCGTTTTAACAGAGGTACGTGAGGATGGTTTTGCGCCTCTGGCCCAAATTGAGAATGATATTAAAGCCAAATTGATTCGCGATAAGAAAGCAGAAATGCTAATAGCCGAAATGAATGGCAAATTGGCTCCAGATAAAAACCTTGAGGTTGTTGGACAGGAACTGGGAGTTACCGTTCAGAACGCTTCGAGGGTGTCGTTTGCTACCTTCTCATTACCTGCTGCAGGTTTCGAGCCTGTTGTTATTGCCAGTTCGCTGCAAGCCAAGGAAGGAAAATTGAGCGGCCCAATTAAAGGTAACTCGGGGGTGTTTGCGCTTATTGTTACATCAACCAACATTGAAGAGGTTGACGAAATTGGCGAGAAAAACCGAATAATTGGAGGCTACGTTTCGCGCGCCACCTACGAACCCTTTGAGGCACTTAAGAAAAGGGCCAAGATAGTTGACAAAAGGGCTAAATATTTTTAGCATAACAGATTGACATAATTCAAAGAGGGGCTCAAAAGCCCCTCTTTTTTTTAAAGATTTAACCAATAATTTGATTCGTTTTTAATGGGTTAAAAATACAATATCCCAAAATTTGATTTTACATTTAAACCCATTAATTTTATAGGTTTAGCATATTAAACTGATTATAACTGTAAATATATAAATCAGGATAGCCATGAAAGTCCTACGCTTAATAACGGTTGCCCTTGCGAGTTTTATACTTGCATCGTGCTACGACTTCTCGATGTATGAGGAGTTAAAGGTTGAGCCAGTAACCCAAACCTGGGTTTTCCCTGTGCTTAAATCGACAATTACCTTTAAAGAACTGGTTGAGCGAAGCGAAGCCAATACACTGGTCGATGTGATACCCGGCACAACCCTTTTTTACATGTCGTTTCGCGACACCATTGACTTTGTTCAGGCATCGAGCATGTACTCCATGTCGCCAGCAACTTTTAATCAATCCATTGGCGTTCCTGGTGGGTTACCACCTGTATTTCCTGCCGGAGCCCAAGTTGCACATTCGCAAACATTCAGCCAGAGTTTCGAGGCAATTCCAGGGGTAGAGCTCAAACGCATCGATTTTGCAACTGGTACGGTTCGGATTAGGATTCAAAATAATTTTCAGCACACCATTTCTGGCCAGTTGACTGTTAACTCCCTTGAGAACGCAAGTGGGAATCCCCTAATTATCCCTTTTAACCTGACGGGCGGCAGTTCCATTACCGATAATTACTTCTTAAACGATCTGTTCCTCAATCTTTATGTGCCAATCAGTACCTACAACTCTTTCCGTTTTGGGGCAGGTTTTACGGTTACTTCTTCGGGAAATCCTATCACATCGGGGGATGTTGGAATTCAAATTGAGTTTATAAATCCCGATTTCGAATTGTTCTCTGGTAAACTGAATGCAACGGTCAATACTGGTTTGCAAAATTATGTGATTGCAGTATTTAACTCAACCCTTTTAGCCACACAGCATTTTGCCGAGCCATCTATTACATACAATATCCGGAATAGTTTTGGGGTGCCAGTTTCCTTTGCATTCAGCCAATTTGAGGTGAAAAATAATGCTGGAACTACAATGCCATTGGTAAACGAGGGCTCCCTATCGGCTAGCGATTTAAATTTGTCGGGACCAAATATTCTTAATTATATAGGACAGGTAACGCAACCCTATGCCAATACCCCGTTTCTATTGAACCGATTGAACTCTAATATTGAGAACATTTTCGATATAGCACCCAACCGCATGGCATATCAGTGTGCTATTACTCTGGGGGATAATACCAACAATCACGATTACTTCGTTCGGAAGAATAGTAATATAACTTTCTTTTCCGATATCACATTACCGCTTAATGGTTGGGCTACAACCCACTTGCTTTCGGATACCTTAGATAATATTGAGTTACCCAGCATCGATTCTTTGGGTTATATCGATTCAATAGAATATAAGGTAACGCTAAAGTTCAAGTTTCAGAACGAGTTGCCCATGAATATGGAGTTTCAGGTGAATTTTCTCGATGAAACAAACCAGCTAGTAGAGGCCCTATTCCCCGACGGTGAGCAGCAAATGGTACAGGCAGCTCCAGTTGGAACCAACGGAGAGAGTAACGGAAGCAATTCGAAATATACGCTGGTTGTGCTCGATAGGGAAAGGTACAACCGCATACGCCAATCGAAACGTATGATTCTGTATTATCGAATGAGCACCGGAGGCACTTCGCAGCAATCCGTGAAGGTTCTTTCTACCAACAAGGTAACTGTGCAGGTGAGTGCCATTGTAAAAGCCACTATTAATCCTCAAAATTTATAGTAGCCATGAAAAAACTAATTTCTCTACTATCGATATTGGGGACCGTTGGGCTTTTGCAAGCACAATCCGATTTGAGTTTGCCCTTCATGAATAATGTTTTTCAAGCATCGTACCTTAACCCAACGGTTCGGTCGGAGCATACCCTGAGCATAGGCTTCCCATTTACTTCGTCCATTTCAACTCAGGTTATTCACAATGGGTTTGTGCCTGGCTCGGCATTTAAGTTTGTTAACGATACCCTTACCCTATTTCCCGATAAAATTCCCGCTGCACTAAACAAGCAGAGCATGCTTTATGCAGGGGTAGGATTAGAGTTCTTTCACCTTCGATTTAAAAGGCACAATTGGGATTTCTGGTTCTCGGTTCGTCAGGTTCACGAAATGTCGTTTTTTTACCCCAAGGACCTTGTAAATCTGGCCGTTTATGGCAATGGCGAATTTGTTGGCCAAACTTTAGACCTGACGCCACTGGGAGCTAATTTGTCGCTTTACCGTGAATACTGTTTCGGAATGGCTGCCGAAACCAACGATTGGGTATTTGGAGGTAGAATTAGCTTGCTGCAGGGGCTTTCCAATGCCTATTTAAAACCCAATTCGCTTAGCATCTCAATTGACGATGATATGTATTCCCATACAGGTGATGCCCGTGGTACGCTTTACACTTCCGGAATACCACTCGACTCGACCAGAATGCCCAACTTCGAAAAATTTATACCCGACGACTTTTCACTGTCGACTGCAACCAAAACCTATGCCTTCGATTATCTTACCCGTTTTCGAAATCCTGGTGTTGCCCTAAGTGCCGGAGTAACTTATAAGTACGACCAGCGCACAACCTTCACCTTCGCCTTCAGCGATTTGGGTTTCATTTACTGGAGCGACAGCACGCGGAACTTCCTTCTAAAGGGTAACCATAGGTTTGAAGGTGCCGATTTGCTTGCCGACTTTTTGTATGGAAAAGATATGGATTATGATACCATTATGACTACCATTCTTAATAGCTTTTCCGACGAGGAGTATAGCGAATCGTACTTGGTTTGGCTCTCGCCAAAATTTTACTTAAGGGGAAACTATAAAATTGCCAAGCGCACCGAACTGGGCTTTCAGCTTTACACTACATATAACCGAAGGTTCTATCCTGCTTTCACCGTTGGAATGCAGCAGGGTTTAGGACGCTTTTTCAATTTGCTGCTCACTGGCTCAGTAAACCAACGATCTTTTACCAACTTGGGGCTGGGGCTCCTATTAAAGCCTGGAACCATGCAAATATATATTTTGGCAGACAACTATTTTTCGCCCGTTGTCGATCCGCTTTCGTTCACCAATCTTAATTTGCGAGTTGGGATGAATATGGTGTTTGGGCGGGTTAAAAAGCCTCAGGGACTTCCTTACCGTTAAAAAAACCGAAAACTTTACAACCATGATAGGCAGAATTTTTCACAAAGCAGCAGTTGTAATCGCCCTGTTTGTTACTCTTGCTGCGCAATCGCAAACCTCGTTTGTGCCCAAGAACTTGGGACCTCAAGTCAATTCAGAGTATCCAGAGATTAATCCGGTACTTTCTTCCGATGGAAAAACACTCTTTTTTACTCGGGTTAACCATCCTGAAAATGGTTTCGGGCCGAACGATAGCCAGGATATATGGTTTTCGAAGCAGAACGAAGATGGTACTTGGGCTCCCGCCCAAAGAGCGCCCGAACAATTGAATATTGGCCGCTATAATGCCATTCTGGCTGCATTGGACGATGGTAAATCGTACTTGCTGTTGGGACGTTTCAATAAAAAGGGTACCCGGTGGCAAACCCGAGGGCTTTCAATTATTGAACGCAAAAGCGAAATGGAGTGGGGTGATCCAATTCCTTTATCCGTTCGAGGTTTTAAGAGAATTAACCGAGGTAGGGTGGTTTCGGCCTATATTACTCCCGACAGGCAACTCATTTTCTTGGCTTTTTCAACGTCAACCAATGGTAGAAAACTAAGGCTATATGTTTCGCAACATAAGGATGATTTCAGCTATTCCAAGCCCAAGTCGCTCAGAGGCGGAATTGAGGATGCTCGAAGCGCCGAAGCACCCTTTATTACCAACGATAAAAATAGGCTTTACTTTTCTGCCATGTTCGCATCGAGGGGCGATAACTACGATATTTACTATTCGCAACGCACCGACGAAACCTACCGCAATTGGTCGGAACCCATTAGGGTAACCGATACCATTAATTCCAAGAATTGGGATTCGTACTTTAAATTGAATACAAAGGGGAGTTGGGCATATTTCAGCTCCATTTCAAATTCATTAGGAATGTCGGATATATTCAGAGTAAAAATTTTTGAAGAGTTTCCGTTTGTTCGTGTTTCGGGGCTGGTTCTTAATCAGGCCGACCAAACCTTGATGGTTAAGGATACTGCCTATAGCATTACGGTGAACGGTGAACGATTTGCTGATTTGAAACTCGATAAGGCTTCGGCTTCCTATGAAGTGCTACTTCCCCTAGGGGGAGCATACGTATTAAATCCTGAAATGGAGAATTGGAATGGCCTTTCGTCAACAATCGACCTAACAAGCGTTCGGGAGTACTCCGAGGCCAACCTGAACCTCTATTTTTCAGCTATACCATTTGTTCAGGTAAGTGGTAGAATTATTGATACCCGCACCAACTTGCCCATTGCGCTCGATAAGAAGCCCCTTGTATGGATAAATGGTGCTCCATCGGATTCTATTAAATACGACCAGTTCTCAGCGGCCTTTCAGGCACTCCTGCCTTTGGGTGTTTCGTATTCTTTCGAACCGAAAGTTGAAAACTTTACTGGTTCACCTGTAATTGTTGATGTTTCAAACGAGACCGCTTTCCAAAAACGGGAAGCTGTTCTATACGTAACCTCCGTACCCTGGGTTGAAGTAAAGGGTACGGCGCTTGACAACAGTTCATTTATACCCATTTTGGGCGATGCTAATCCCCAACTCCTTGTAAACGGGGTGGTTGCCGATACTGTTATAATCGATCCTGCCACTGGTGCATTTACCATTCGCTTACCCTTTGGGAAGGACTATAACCTCGCTGTTAAGGCAAAGGATTATAAACCCCTCCAAAATAAGATCGATTTGAAAGGCTATGTTGAATTTACCCAGCTATCCCAGAATGTTTTTGCCGAGCGTGAAGATGCTAATATGGCCATTCTGAGTGGGAAGGTTATAAACCTAAAAACAGGCAAACAACTCGAAGAGGGTTACGAGGTTCAAATGCGCATAAATGGGATGGAAACCAGAGCATTCGTGTACGACACAAAAAATGCCTCGTATACCCTGAAATTGCCCGTGGGTTACAACTACGACCTAACGCCTAAAGTGGTTAATTTTTATAATAAGTTCGAGCCTGTTGATTTAACCAAGGTGGCTGCTCTATCTAAAATTCCTCGAAACTTTTATGTAACTCCCATAGAAGTGGGGCAATCGGTCGATATTGAGAATATCTACTTCGAAACCGGAAAGGCGGTGCTGAAACCCGAGTCATTCCGGTCGCTAAATGCATTGGTGCAGTTCCTCAGCGAATACCCCAACGTGAAAGTTGAAATTGGTGGCCATACCGACGATGTTGGTTCTGCCTCGGTTAATCAGAAAATTTCTGAGGAACGTGCCATGTCGGTTGCTCAGTACGTAATGGCGCAGGGGGTTCCTGCTCATCGAATCGAATCGAAGGGTTATGGATTCTCGAAGCCTAAGGCTAGCAATAAAACCGCCGATGGCAGAGCAAAGAACCGCAGGGTCGATTTTACAATAACTGGGATATAACATAGGTTTGGGACAAAAAAGGGGAAGGCTGCTTAAAAGCAGCCTTCCCCTTTTAAATTAAATACAACTAACCCTGCGATAGCATGGTTTTTACCTTCTCCGAAACAGCTTTTCCATCGGCTTTGCCGGCGAGTGCCTTGGAGGCAACTCCCATTACCTTGCCCATGTCCGATGGTTGTTTGGCCCCAACCTGATCAATTATCTTTTTTAGTTCGAGGGTGAGCTCCTCATCGCTTAGCATTTTGGGTAAATAGCACTCAATGGCTGCGGCTTCGGCTAGCTCCTTTTCAGCTAGTTCGGGCCTATTCTGTTGTATGTAAATTTCAGCCGATTCGCGGCGCTGTTTTACCTGCTTTTGCAGCAGTTTTGCTTCGGTGTCGGGAGTTAGGATATCCGACCCTCCCTTTTCGGTTTTGGCCAATAGAATAGCGCTTTTAACAGCTCGGAGCGCTTCAAGTTTTACCTTTTCTTTAGCCAGCATGGCCAATTTAATATCCTGATTAATTTTTTCCTCGAGCGACATAGCATTTGAATTTAGTCAACATTATCGTGTAGGTAAGCATTATCGGATTTCAGAAGATTATCATCGTCGTCCATTGAGAGTTTATACTTCGAAACCTTCGGGTTTAGCGAATGGGTATAATCGTCGAGCTGTATGTTCTTTCGAACGTAAGCAGGCTGCCGTTCAATTAAATCAATATTGTCCTTGTGGACGATTGGTGATGGTTGAAGCAACGTTATACGTGCGCTTTTATCGGGTTTGGGGTTAGTTCCCGGCGAAACCGTTTTAATTTGAAATGCCTCTTCGGTTTTTGTTTCTAAAGATACTTTGTTTTCCGATGCGATTCCAAAACTATCGAACTCGATGGTTTTTTGGCGGGGATCGGGTTCGGAGAAACTTCGTTTTGGGGGTGCTGCAGGCTTCTCTTTAAATTCGAAAATAGGTTCTTTCACTTTCCTGTTTTCGCTCCTGTTCCCGTCGAGGGGGATTACATCTACCGTTCGCTGCCTATTGTAAAGTTCGGGAATGCTGTTTGTACCAAATCCGGTTGCAATAACAGTTACGTTAAGGTGCTCGTTCAGGCTCGGGTCGGTTCCATTACCCCAAATCAGGTCGGCGTTTTCGCCAGCTGCCGACTGAATATAGTCGGTAATTTGGCCAATTTCGTCCATGGTTATTTCGTCGTCGCCCGATGTTACATTGAGCAGAATGTTTCGAGCTCCCGAAATATCGTTGTTGTTGAGCAGGGGCGATGAAAGGGCTTCCTTCACAGCCTTAATGGCTCGGTTTTCCCCCGAAGCTTTTGCCGATCCCATAATGGCTACCCCGCTGTTGCTCATAACGGTTTCAACATCGGCAAAGTCGACGTTTATATAGCCATGTACAGTAATTATTTCGGCAATACCTTTTGCTGCAATGGCCAGCACATCGTCGGCCTTCGAGAATGCATCGGAAACCCTGAGGTCGCCATACATTTCACGAATTTTTTCGTTGTTAATAACAAGCAACGAATCGACGTGCTTCTCAATTTTTTCGATCCCCTCGAGGGCTTGCTGTATTCTTCGTTTGCCCTCGTTTCGGAACGGAATGGTAACAATTGCAACGGTAAGAATACCAAGGTCTTTGGCTGCTTTTGCTATAATGGGGGCTGCGCCTGTGCCTGTGCCGCCGCCCATTCCGGCAGTAATAAAAACCATTTTGGTGCTATCTTCCAGAACCTTAGTAACATCGTTAAGGCTTTCAATAGCAGCTTGCCTGCCAATTTCGGGTTTATTACCGGCTCCTCTTCCCTCGGTGAGCGAGGCGCCCAGCTGAATTTTTATGGGTACCTTGCTGCTGGCTAGTGCTTGGGCATCAGTATTGCATACCACAAAGTCAACATCTTTAATTCCTAAGCGGTGCATATGGTTTATAGCATTGCTGCCGCCACCTCCAACTCCAATAACTTTAATTATTGATTGGTTGTCGATGGGAATATCGAAAGGTATGAGTTCGTCGTACATGGCTTTTGGTGTTTTTACCTTACAGTTACAATTCAGAGTCGTTCTCTTCAAAAATTTCGGTGAACTTGTTTTTGAGTATATCGATTAGTTTCGACTTGCGTACCTCTTTCTTCTTCTCCTCGGGGGTGCTAAGCTTCTGCTCTTTTTTGGTAATGTTTTGTTCTGGCTCGCGTGTTACCTCAGCAATGCTTTCATTCTGCTCGAAGCCTTTAAGCACAAGGCCTATTGCTGTAGAGTAGTTGGGTTCGTTAACTCCCTCAGGCGAATCGGCCGAGAGGTGCTCTGAGGGGAAGCCAATGCGTACATCGAACCCCGTTTTGTATTTTACAAGCTGAGGAAGGTTACGAAGTAAAGCGCCTCCGCCAGTAATTACAACACCTGCTCCCATTTTTTCGGCATAACCCGAATTTTCAATTTCGTACGAAACGGCATCAATAATCTCCTCCATTCGGCTTTGAATGATGTAAGCGAGCGTTTTGAAGGAAATTTCTTTGGGGTCGCGGCCACTAATTCCGGGAATGGTAACAATTTTATCGTCGGGGGCCATGTCGCCCAGTGCAGAGCCAAACTGAACTTTCAACTGTTCGGCTTGACGTTGTAAGATTTGGCAGCCCTCTTTAATGTCGGTAGTAACCACATTGCCCCCAAGGGGAATAACGGCGGTATGCCTAACAATACCATCGTAATAAACGGCAACGTCGGTAGTGCCACCGCCTATGTCGACAAGTGCAACGCCTGCTTCCTTTTCATCATCGGTTAGAACGGCCTCAGAGGAGGCAAGAGGCTCAAGAATGAGGTCGCTAACTTTTAAGCCAACCCTTTCAACGCATCGTTCGATGTTTTTGGCCGATAGCGTATTGCCAATTACAATATGGAAATTGGCTTCGAGCCTTCGACCCGACATGCCAATGGGGCTTTTTACGCCAGCCTCATTGTCGACGATGAAGTTTTGCGGAAGCACGTGGAGAATCTCCTCGCCCACCTCCACTGGAATTTTGTGCATGTCTTCTATTAGCTTCTTAACATCGAAGGTGGTTATTACTTCTTCGGCCGATGTTCGGTTTATGTAGCCACGGTTTCTAACGCTTCGGATGTGCTGACCAGCAATGCCCACAAAAACCTCGTCGAAAATTACCCCCGATTTGGCTTGGGCTTCCTCAACAGTACGTTGAATGGAGGCAACAGTTTCTTCGATATTTGAAACTACCCCGCGCTTTATTCCTGTAGATGGTGCCTTGCTGAAGGCAACCACCTGTAGCTTTTTATTGGCATTAATTTTCCCGACAATGGTAACAATTTTGGTTGTTCCCAAGTCGATTGCGGCTACGTAATGATTTTGGTTCGTCATGATTTCTATCGTTTTGTGCAAACTACCTGATTTTTATATTTTAAGTTTATTCTTTTGTACTTGTTCCAACCTTCGTATGGGAGCGCTTTTTCGTAGAAAATTCGCAGTTTCTCCATTTTCTCGGGATATTCGTCGAGGCTTCCGAGTTGAATTATATGGCCCCCCACTCGGGGTATAATTTCAATACTGTTTGTGTTTGCCACATAAACCTGAGCAATTTGGGCATTCCAGAAACGATTGCTTGTAATGAATTGTGCAAACTCGTAGAGTTTGTATATGAAAAGTACCGTATCGGTTGGGCTGTCGGGCCTCCATTGCATTAAGTTTAGGTTGTTTGTAATGGGGAAAGGCTCGTTGATATTGCCATTTATAACCAGTACGTGCGAAGTGTAACGGCTCGACCATGGGAAAATCTTCCCTTCTTCGTCGAAGTAGTAGCTAAGCTGCTCCCTATTAATGACCCGAGCAATGGGGCGGCGTTGAGTAATTCGAACCGCCAGTCTGCCGTTAATTGTTTTGTATGCATCGACCTGTTTAACGGTATTGAACTGGGCAATTTTTTCTTCCAGTTTGAGGGTGTTTATTTCGTGTAGAGGTTTTCCTTTTGGCGATTCCCCTTTTTTCTCAATTAGTTTTACTACATCTTTTTTAGTTATAAATGCATTGGATAGGCTATCCTCAATGTACACATCTATTTGATTACACACTACCTTTCGGCTTGCATCGCGGGCAAACGATAATGAAGCTACTATGTATACCGTAATCAGTATCCATTTGAGAAAGTTTATAATAGCATTCCTTTTCATTGCCTTTCCTTGTTCTTCAGTGTTTCAGTTATTGAGTATGCCAGTTTATCGATATTGCCTGCACCCATGGTTAGGAGAATATCGATTGGGTTTTCTTTTACAAAGGTTTCAATACCATTAAATGCACAATAACCCTTTTGGGGGCTTGTAACAGCATGGAGAATTAGCTGGGGTGTAACCCCTTCAATGGGCTCTTCGCGGGCCGGATATATATCGGTTACAACAGCATAATCTAAAATGCTTAAACTCTCAGCAAATTCTTTGGCAAAATCGCGAGTACGGGAGTACAAGTGGGGTTGAAATATGCCCGTAATTTTCCTGTTGGGGAACATTCGACGCGCCGACCCAATGGCGGCTTTCAGTTCTTCAGGGTGGTGAGCATAATCGTCGATATATATGCTTTTTCTTCCCCAATGCCTCAGGTCGAAGCGACGATTTACTCCCTTAAAACTTTCGAGGCCACTCATAATTTGTTCCGCATTTGCCCCTAGAATGCTTGCAACTGCTGAAGCGGCTACCGCATTTTCAACATTGTACAGACCCAAAACGCCCAACGAAATTTCTTCGATTGTTTGGCTCGGTATTTCGAGAGAGAAGGAGCTGAGGCCGTTTGTAAGCTTCAGATCTGTTGCCCTAAAATTTGCGTCGAGGTCGACAGCGTATGTGTAAACTTTTAAATCGTTGCGGTGGGCAGCAACCCATTCGAGGCCCTGTTTTACAATCAGAACCCCATTTGGTTTAAGATTGCTTACAAAATCTCTGAAAGCCTCCTGAACCTGCTTGTAGGTTCCAAAAACATCGAGGTGGTCGGCATCAATTGAGGTTATAATGGCAATATTGGGCATTAGCTGCAGAAAACTCCGGTCGAATTCGTCGGCCTCAACAACCAGAATGTTGCTCCCCCTGTCGTTCAGTATAAGATTTGACCCATAGTTTTTCGAAATTCCACCCAAAAAAGCATCGCAGCCCCCCAGGGTGTGGCATAGCAAATGTGCAAGCATGGTAGAAGTGGTGGTTTTACCATGGGTGCCAGCAACAGCAGCAGTAAAGCGGCTACCCGAAAGGATTCCAAGAGCCTGAGAACGTTTTACCACGTTGAAACCATGGGTTCTGAAAAAACTCAGTTCGCTATGGTTGTCAGAAACAGCTGGGGTGTAAACCACCAGCGTTTCTGTATCGGGCGTTCTGAATTCCTTCGGAATAAGGTCTATGCTGTCGGTATAATGTATTGCCATTCCCTCCTTTTCGAGTTGGGTGGTGAGTTCGGTTTGCGTGCTGTCGAATCCTGCAACGTCTAGTTGATGCTTACGGAAATAGCGCGCAAGGGCACTCATACCAATACCTCCAATACCTACAAGGTAAACCCTACTTATCCTTTCCATTTCGTACATACACCTATTGCTTTATTTCCAATTTGTTACAAATTTTAAAACTAACCTGCTCTTTTTAAGTCTACTGACAATAAAGTTATTACCAAGATTTCAACAAGTACAGTATGCCTAGCAAAGTTTCAGGGCCATTTGAGCTATGCTTTGGGCTGCATTTGGTTTTGCTAAGTGCCTGATATTTTGAGACAATGAATTCAATCGGTTAGGGTTATTTAGTAGTTCAATAGCGCTCTTAACCAGAATGCTTCTTGCCTGCGAATCGGCAATAAGTACGGCTGCTCCTTTTTCGCTTAGTGCCTGGGCATTTTTAGTTTGATGGTCTTCTGCCACATTAGGCGAAGGTACCAATATTGCGGGCTTGCCAACCAAGCAAAGTTCCGAAATGGTTCCGGCGCCTGCTCTCGAAATTACCATGCTGGCAACCGAAAAAGCCAAATCCATTCGGTTAATAAAGTCGAAAACCTTAACGTTGCCAACTTTGTATTTATTAACTTCTTCAATAACTTCGTTGTGGTAAAGTTTGCCGGTTTGCCAAAGCAAGGTGAGGTTATTCTCAATAGCAATGCTGGTTATGTTTTCTAAGATGCTCTGGTTTATGGTTCGTGCTCCCAAGCTGCCCCCAATAACCAAAATGACACTGTTTCCTTGGGGAATATTGAAAAACTCACGGGCCTCGGCTTCCAATGGGCCAACGTTGTCGAGACCCTGCCGTACGGGATTGCCAGTAATAACAATTTTTTCCTTTTGGAAAAAGCGCTCCATACCCTCGTAAGCTACACATATGAGGTTTGCTTTTTTGGCAAGCAACTTATTGGTAATTCCGGCGTATGAGTTTTGTTCCTGAATAATTGTTGGAATACCTTGGCTTTGTGAGGCGCGGAGTATGGGCCCGCTAGCGTATCCGCCAACTCCTATTGCCAATTGGGGCTTGAATTCGCGAACAATTCGCTTGGCTTGGGCCATGCTTTTCATCAGTTTGAATGGGAAGGCCAGATTTTTCAATGTTAATTTGCGCTGAAGACCAACTACAGGTAACCCAACAATTTTATAGCCAGCAGCCGGCACGCGTTCCATCTCCATTCGGCCTTCGGCACCAACAAAAAGTATGTTGGCATCGGGCGAAATTTCCTTAATTGCGTTAGCAATGGATATGGCAGGGAAAATATGCCCCCCCGTTCCACCACCACTAATTATTATTCTTGGGCTCTTCTTCTCCATTGTAAATTTCTTCTTTGTTTTGGCTACGGCTAATACTTAGAAGTATTCCGAAAGCTGCGCTAGTAAATAGTACCGAGGTTCCGCCCATGCTTACAAGAGGCAGGGGCTGGCCTGTAACCGGAAAAAGGTTAACTGCCACTGCCATATTTATCATGGCCTGAAATACCAAAAGGAGGGTTAGTCCTATGGCCAGAAAGGCTGGGAATGTTCGTTGCGATTTTTTTACAATCATTCGTCCTCGGTATAGTAAAACCAAGTACGCAAAAAGCATGGCAAAAGCACCGAACAGTCCGTATTCCTCAATAATAATGGCATAAATAAAGTCGGAGTAAGGGTGTGGCAAAAAGTTGCGCTGGGTGCTATTGCCGGGGCCTTTCCCAAAAGGACCACCGGTAGCAACTGCAATTTTCGATTGAACAGCTTGGTAGTTCTCGCCGCCCTCGTCGCCACTCGCAAAGTTTTCAATCCTATTTTTCCATGTTTTTGCTCGTCCACCCGCATTGGTTTCGAGTAAAACGAAAATACCTACTCCAAGCAGAACCACCCCAATGCCAGTAAACCCCAATAGGTATTTAAGGTTAATGCGACCAATAAAAAGGAGAATCCAGCATGTGGCACCTAGCAGCGCGGCTGTTGAGAAGTTGGCAGGTAAAATGAGCAGGCAAATAATGGCAATAGGAATTATTAAAGGCAGAAAGGTGGTTTTAAAATCCTTAATAGTATCCTGTTTCTGCGAAAGTAAGCGGGCCACATACATAATAAGGGCCAACTTGGCAAAGTCCGATGTTTGAATAGTTATTCCCAATCCTGGTATTGTAAGCCACCTTGCAGCCTCATTCAGGCTGGTTCCGAAAACCAGAGTAATTGCAAGCAATGGAATGGAAAGAAGCATAAGTATTTGAGAAATGGGGGAATAGACTTTGTATGGGATTAAATGCGTAATGAAAATTATACCCAATCCGGCTAGCAGGAACCCCATTTGCTTTAAAAAATAGTATGCGGTATTGCCTCCCTGAAAACGGTAAGCCAGCGAACCCGTTGAACTGTACACTGCCAGCAGCGAAAATACCGATAGTCCCATAACGATTAACCAAATCGTTCGGTCGCCCTTCAGGTATTTTCCAAATAGTCCGTTCATTTTTTGGTAGCTTTATAGTTCGCGAACCGCTTGTTTGAATTGTCGTCCACGGTCCTCATAATTTTCAAACAGATCGAAGCTGGCACAGGCAGGCGAAAGCAGAACGGTATCGCCGGGTTGCGAGAGTTTATAGGCATGCTGAACGGCCTCAAGGGCCGAACGGGCATCGACCATTATTGGAACAATTTCTCCAAACTCCTTATGGAGTTTTTTGTTATCGACACCAAGACAAACTATTGCCTTTACCTTTTCCTTGGCAAGCTCAATAAGGTCGGTGTAGTCGTTGCCCTTATCGGTTCCACCTGCAATCCATACTACCGGGGTAGTCATGCTTTCGAGAGCATACCAGGCCGAGTTAACATTGGTGGCTTTCGAGTCGTTAATGTAAAGAACACCCCTTACCGATAGTACTTTCTCGAGCCGGTGCTCAACCCCTTGGAAGTCGGCCAAACTTTCGCGAATCACATCCTTTCGGATGTTTAGGGCGTGCCCTGCAATACCAGCAGCCATTGAGTTGTAAACATTGTGCTTGCCTTTAAGCGAAAGGTCTTCGATTGACATGTTGAAATCGCTATTGTTATATGTAATGAACATTTTATTCCCTTCGAGGTAGGCAGCCTGCCTCTCTTTTACTTTATGCGAAAATGGGAGCTGCTTTGCGCGAAGTACAATTTGGTTCAGGTGGTCCATAGTTACCTCGTCGTCGGAGCAGAAAATGAAGCAATCGTCCTCCTCGAGGTTTCTGGTTATTCGAAACTTCGACTCAACATAGTTCTGCATTTTAAAGTCGTAACGATCGAGGTGATCGGGGGTAATATTCAGCAGAATGGCAATGTCGGCTTTGAAGGTGTACATGCCGTCGAGCTGAAAGCTGCTGATTTCGAGCACATAATAATCGTAATTGCCCTCGGCAACTGCCTGTGCGAAGCTGATCCCGATGTTTCCGGCTAGGCAAACGTTCAGCCCAGCTTTCTTCATCATATGGTATATAAGCGAAGTGGTAGTAGTTTTTCCGTTGGTTCCCGTTATGCACACTTTAGTAGCAGTGGTGTACCTGCCAGCAAACTCAATTTCCGAAATAACAGGAATACCATTTTTGCGAATCTCCTCAATTAGTGGAATTCGGTCGGGGATACCCGGCGACTTTATCACCTCGCCCGCATTCAGAATGAGTTCGGGAGTATGCTTGCTTTCCTCCCAGGCAATGCCGTATTTTGTAAGGGTTTGCTTGTATTTTGGTTTAAGCGTTCCGCTATCGGATAAAAAAACATCGAAGCCCTGCTTTTGGGCCAGAATGGCCGATCCTACGCCGCTTTCGCCACCCCCCAGAACCACAATTCGGTTTGCATTTCGAGCAGTTGCCATAACTAACGGATTTTTAGGGTTACTACGGTTATTACTGCAAGCATTATAGCTACAATCCAGAATCGGGTAACGATTTTGGGTTCTGGGTAGCCCTTTATTTGGTAATGATGATGCAATGGCGACATTTTGAAGATTCTGCGACCCTCGCCGTACCTGCGTTTGGTGTACTTGAAGTACGAAACCTGTATAACAACCGACAGGCTTTCGACAAAGAAAATTCCGCAAAGAATGGGTATGAGAAGTTCCTTACGGATTAGGATGGCGTAAACAGCAATAATTCCACCAATAGCTAAGCTGCCTGTGTCACCCATGAAAACCTGAGCGGGGTAACTGTTATACCACAAAAAGCCAATGGCAGCACCAATAAAGGCGCTCATGAAAATTACCATTTCCCCAGTATTGGGAATGTACATTATATTAAGGTACTCCGAGTAGATTACGTTACCCGAAAGGTAGGCGAAAATCCCAAGCGTTGTGCCTATTACAACGCTTACTCCGGTAGCCAAGCCGTCGAGCCCATCGGTTAGGTTGGCCCCGTTCGATACAGCTGTTACTATTAGTATAACAGCTGCAATAAAAACAATCCATGTTAACCTTTCCTTCCAGGGCCCCTTAAAGGGAACAAGGAAAGAGTACTCAAACTCGTTGTCCTTAAAAAAGGGTATGGTGGTTTTGGTTGTTTTTTGGTTAGGGCTTAGAATTACTTGCTTTCCGCCCGTTTGGTCGTTTCCTCCAACAATTTCGGTTCCTTCGGTGGCTACATGCTTTAAAACTCGCTCGCGTACAACAATATCGGGGCTGAGGTAAATGGTTATGCCAACAAATAGTCCCAGAGTAATTTGCCCCAGTATTTTCAATCGGCCCGAGAGCCCCTTCTTGTTTTTCAGGAAAACCTTTATGTAATCGTCGGCAAAACCCACCAAGCCCAACCAAACGGTTGTAACCAGAAGAATGATAACGTAAATATTTTTAAGGTTGGCAAAGAGCAGAACCGGAATGAGGATAGATGCCAGAATTATAATTCCGCCCATGGTGGGAGTTCCCTTCTTCTGCATTTGACCCTCGAGCCCCAGGTTCCGAATCTCTTCTCCAATCTGCTTCTTTTGGAGGTAAACAATAATGCGTTTACCAATAAGCAGGGCAAATGCAAGCGCGGTAATGACCGCCATTGCCGAACGGAACGAAATGTACTGGTAGAGCCCGGCTCCCGGCACATCGTATTGATCGAGATATTTAAGCAGATAGTATATCATGGTTTTAGGGTTTTGAATATTTCTGCAACTTCTTCCTTATCGTCGAAATGGTGCTTAACGCCCTTTATTTCCTGGTAGGTTTCGTGGCCCTTGCCAGCAATAAGTACAATATCGCCGGGGGCTGCCAGTAGGCAGGCGGTGCGAATGGCCTCGCGCCTGTCGGTTATAGAAAGCACCTTGCCCACCATGCCGGGTTCAATGCCCTGTTTCATATCGGCAATTATGGCATCCGGCTCCTCGGAGCGCGGATTGTCTGAGGTGAGTATAACCAAACTGCTTCCTGAGGCAGCGACCTTGGCCATAGCAGGGCGTTTGGTTTTGTCGCGGTCGCCCCCAGCGCCCAGAACGGTAATGAGTTTTTCGTTTTCCTTCAGCAGTTCGTTTATGGTGCCAATAACATTCTCAACGGCATCGGGTGTATGAGCATAGTCAACAATAGCAATTACACCGTTGGGTGCTCGTAGGTGTTCGAAACGACCTATTACTGGCTCCATAGCACTCAGGTTGGTAAGCACCTCTTGTTTGTCGAAATTCATCAATAGCGCAGCAGCATAAACTGCTGTAAGGTTGTAGGCATTAAATTGACCAATGAGGCGGCACCACATTTCGGTGCCATCAATATTCAGCTGCATACCGTAGAGTTGATGGTCGACAATGCGGCACTTGAAATTGGCCATGGAACGAAGCGAGTAGGTGTGAACTTTCGCCTTGGTATTCTGCACCATTACCCGCCCATTGCGGTCGTCGATATTGGTAAGGGCAAAGGCGCTTGAGGGAAGCAGGTCGAAAAACCGCTTTTTGGCCTTCAGGTACTCATCGAAGGTTTTGTGGTAGTCGAGATGGTCGTGGGTTATGTTGGAGAAAATTCCACCAAAAAAATGCAGACCGGCAATGCGGTTCTGTGCTATGGCATGCGAACTAACCTCCATAAAACAATGGGAGCATCCGCCGCTCACCATTTCGGCCAGCAGCTTATTCAAACTAATTGGGTCGGGTGTGGTATGGGTGCTGGGTACTTCGGTTTTGTGGATGTAGTTGGTAACAGTTGAGAGCAACCCAGATTTAAAGCCCAACGATTGGGCCAAACGGTACAGCAAAGTTGCCGTAGTGGTTTTACCATTAGTTCCGGTAATACCCACAAGCGTCAAACTCTTCGATGGGTTTCCGTAAAACTCAGAGGCCATAACACCTGCTAGATACGAGCAATCGGCCACCCTTACGTACGTAACATTGGGATCGGATTGCATTGGAAGTGTTTCGCAAACAATGGCCGAGGCACCCTTCTCAATGGCGCTGGCAATATAGTTGTGCCCGTCGGATTGGGTTCCCTTTATAGCTATGAAAGCCGAGTGGGGGGCAACTGCTCTCGAGTCGATGCAAAGTTGGTCAATGCTAACGCACAGGTTACCCTTAACCTCCAGAACCTCGCTTTGAGGTATTATGCTTTCAAGTTTCACCATTCTAGTTGCTCATTTCAATATGAATTCTTTCGCCCTTTTCAACCCTGCTGCCGGGCGTAATGCTTTGGCTGCGAACAAAACCCCTGCCTGTTACCCTAACCCGAAGTCCCGAGTTTTCTAAAAGGAAAAGGGCGTCCTTGAGGCTCATCCCAGTAACATCGGGAACCAAATTGGGAATAATCGATTTTTTGCGCATTTCAACCTTCTCGTCGGTGCGAACTGTAGCCACCCAAGGGAAATCCTTACTTTTGTCGGCGAGGGGTACACCCAATTCGCGGAGCGCATACCCAAGTTCGGGCTTAAAACCACTTTTCGATTCGGGCAGTTCGGGCATTTCGCCCCTTTCAATTTCTGGAAACCACTCCTTGCTAGTAGCGTAAACCTTGTCGGAAATTTCCTTGAAAATGGGACCTGCAACCAGATTGCCGTAGTAAACGCTGTTCGATGGCGAGTTAACTACCACAATGCACGAGTACTTGGGGTCTTCGGCAGGGAAGTAGCCTGCAAACGAAGCCTGATAACTTATCCCTCTTTCGCCCCTGTAGCCTCGTGTGCCCCTTGCTATTTGGGCCGTTCCGGTTTTGCCCGCAATTTTATAGTTGGGGTTTTTCAGGTTCTTTGCAGTTCCGTTCTCCACAACCCCCTCGAGTATTTCGCGAACCTTGCGTAGGGTGCTGCGTGAGCAAATGGAGTGCGAAATTACTTGGGTTGGGAACTCCCTGTCCACGGCTCCGTGGGTACGTATGGCCTTTACAAATCGGGGTTTCACCATGCGCCCATTGTTGGCAATGGCATTGTATAGTGTGAGAATTTGAATGGGTGCCAACTTTATTTCGTAGCCAATGCTCATCATGGGCATGGAAATACCCGACCAGAGTTTATCGCCCGGGTACTTAATGTATGGGGCCGATTCACCTTTTATTTCGAGGTTCAGCGGTTTGTTCAGGTTCAGGTCGTATATGCGATCGATGAACTGCCTCTCTTTCCCTTTGTAATATTTTGTTACCAGTTCAGTTACGCCAACATTCGACGAGTACTCAAATACCTCCTTCACGCTAATTCGGCCGTAGCCACCCTCCTTGGTATCTGTAACTGTTTTGTCGTAGTATTTCACCTTGCCGTTACGGGTATTCACTGTATCGGTTAGCGAAATGTGCCCATCCTCGAGCAGTGCTATAAGTGCTGCTATTTTAAATGTCGAGCCCGGTTCGTTGGCTTCGCCAATGGCGTAGTTGAACATTTCGGTGTAGCTTCCGTCGCCATTCTTTTTCAGGTTGGCAATGGCTTTTATGTCGCCCGTTTTTACCTCCATCAGAATTACTGTGCCGTGTTCGGCATCGTGGCGGTTCAACTGTCTGCGTAGAGCCCCTTCGGCAACATCCTGCAGGGAAACATCGAGCGTGGTAATAATATCGTGGCCATCTTCGGGAGCCACCTGCATGGAACTACCCACTTCAACCCACATGTTGCCCGGCACCCTTTGCTTAATGCTAACGCCAGCCTTGCCCCGCAAAATATGGTCGTATGCGCCCTCAATGCCCACGGCAACTCCATCCTCGTTAATATTACCAATGGTACGAGCGGCAAGGCTGGCGTGAGGTTTAATTCGACGGTTCACCTGAACCGGAATGAATCCACCCTTGTTTTCACCCAGCCTGAAAAGCGGGAATTTTTTAACTTCCTGCAGTTCAATATAGTTTATTTGGCGGCTGCCAATGGGGTAGTATCTTTTGTTGCGGGCGTGCTTACGGGCATTTACCAGCTCCGATTTGTACGAGTAGTGCGATTTATCCCTGAAAAACTGCGAAAGGCATAGGGCCAGCGAATCGACTTTGTTGTTAAACAGGGCATCGCTAAGGCCAGCGGCTTTCAGGTCCATTCGAATTTCGAAATAAGGAACCGAAGTGGCCAGAATGCGCCCGTCGGTGGAACAAATGTCGCCGCGGTTGGGTTCAATGGTAATGTCGCGGTATGTAACCGAGCGGGCCATGCTGCGTAGCTTTGCTCCCTCAATAAATTGAAGGTAAATGATTTGGCCAAAAATAGCAATGGCCAGTAGAAGGAAGAAAGCGTAAACCAACCCAACTCGAAACAGTATTTCCTTTTTTACCGACATGTTTGCACTACAGCCTTGCTTTAATTTTTTTGGGTGGCACAACCGATTCCTTCAGGCCCAGGCCTTTTTCTTCAACCATGCATGCCACCTGAGTTTGCTTGCTAATATTCATGAGTTCAGCGGCCGTTGTTATCGATTCGGCCCTTAGATTCTTCACTTCAATCTAATTTCTTGGCTTTGCCTAACCAACTTCTCGTATCGGTAGCGGTTGGCAATGTATATAATGGCCAGCAGTGCCAGAAAAAAGAAGTAGGGCACCTGCGAGGTAACGCTGTCGCGGCTCAGAATATTTCCGCTGAGTAGTTCGCCCAGGCTGCTCCCCTTTTTTTTGTCGGGTTTTGCTGCCTTGCCGTCTTTCTCGTCAATGAATTCGACCCGTTGGTTTTCAGTGCTCATAGTTTTTCGGCAATTCGTAATTTAGCGCTCCGTGCGCGCGTGTTTGCTTGATTCTCCTCGTCGGAGGGAACAATTACCTTGCGCGATATCAGCTTAAAGGGCGAGGAGGTATTCCCGTAGAAATCGGTCTCCACCTTTCCTTCAAAGTTTCCAGTTTTCATAAAGTTTTTCACCAGCCTGTCCTCCAGCGAATGATAGGCAATAACCACTAGCCTTCCTTGGGGTGCCAGCAGGGTTTGTGCTTGGCTCAGCATTTGCTCAAGGGCCCGCATTTCGCCATTCACCTCAATGCGAAGCGCCTGAAATGCTTGCGCCATCATTTTGTTCTGAACCTTTTGCGGGAAGAACTTCTGAAGCAAACCGAACAGTTCCTCCACCGTTTCAATGGGTTTAATTTGGCGAGCCTTCACCATTTCGTGGGCCAGCTTGCCGGCATTGGAAAGCTCGCCGTAGAGCCTTAGCAGTTCGGCCAGCTTTTCGGTGGGGTAGGTGTTTACCACGGTGGCGGCGCTAACGGGGCTGGCCTGGTTCATGCGCATATCTAGCGGACCCTTATGCCTAAACGAAAAGCCCCTGTTGGGGCTATCGAAGTGGTGCGAAGAAACGCCCAAATCGGCCAGAATGCCATCGACCCTTTGAACCCCTTGGTATCGAAGGAAGTTGCCAACGAAACGGAAATTTCCCCGCACAAAGATGAACCGCTTGTCGGCAGGTGCGTTAGCGGCAGCATCCTCGTCCTGGTCGAACCCAAAAAGGCGGCCCTTGGCCGAGAGTTTTTCGAGAATGGCCCGTGAGTGGCCACCCCCACCGAAGGTAAGGTCGACATAGGTTCCGTTGGGCTTAATGTTAAGCCCCTCGATGCTCTCGTTTAGCAGCACGGGTACGTGGTACGCCATATCCTACTCCTCCCTAAGTTGCGACGAACCAAGAATTTTCTCGGCCAGCGATGCGAACCGATTCTCGTCGAGGCCGTTGCTGTCGTATAGTTCTTTACTCCAAATTTCAATTTTGTTATCCTGGGCGCTCAGCACCGCATCCTTGGTAATGCGTACCATATCGAGCAGCCGTTTGGGTATGAGCAGCCTACCGTTGGAGTCGAGGCTAATTTCGGCGGTGCCTCGGTAGAATTCCCTGAGGAATTGTGCCTGCTCCTTGCTGTATGGGTTTGTGTTACGCCTAATAAGGGCGTTTTGGCGCTCCCACTCCTCCATGGGGAAAAGCACCAAACAGCTTTCGTAAATGTCCTTTTTCACCACAAAGCGATCGGGGGAGGCAGATCGGCTCTGCTTCCGAAGGGCTGCGGGAAAGAGCAAGCGCCCCTTCTCGTCCACCCTGCATTCGTAATCGCCAATAAATGAGGTCATTCGTTTTCAGCTATTCAAAAGGTAAAATTAAATATTTTTTCCCACTTCGTTCCATATTTTTCCATATTTTCCCACTTTGTTAATAACTTTTTTAGAATCCGTTGCAAATGGCAGAATAGCAATAGGTTAGGTGGGCATAAAGGTAGCCCTGTCTCAATGGCCATCGCCCGAGCGGAATGGGTTGTGAAAAACAAAAGGGAGGATAGGGGGAGGAGGTGCCTTTGGATTCATCGGTTACCAAACGGCTTGCTTGTTGGTAGGAGCATGGGACTATGCTAATTGGCTAGGATTATTTCAATAGCCCTTTCAAATATTACATATCTAACTATCTATATTAAAAAGGGCTTGGGTTAGCAAAATTGGAAAACCAGTGGTGTACCTTCCACTAGTATGCCCTACTCAAAAGTTCGCGAATGGCACTCTTAACCTCCGTGGTGCTCTGTGGCTCCTTTGTGATGCTCTGCGTAATAAATGCGTTTACACAGAGATAGTTGGAGTAATACATTGTTAAAATGAGAATATATAGCCTCTCAGTTCCCTAAAGTGCCTGCCGGAGTATTTTTTCAATTTGGTGGCAAATTCTTTCGAAAACTTCATTTTCGGATCCCTCGCCCGAAACGGCATGAATAAGGTTGCGCTTTGCATAAAAGTCGCGGGCCAGAACGGTTTTCTGTTCGTACTCCTCGAGCCGCGAAACAATGGTTTCGGTGTCCTTGTCGTAGTTGCGGCTGCGGTCGGTTTTGCTCCTGTGGGCAAGCCTTTTCATGGCTTCTAAGGGGCTAACCTGTATTTCAATGGCCGAGGTAATGGTGCTATTCATTTTTTTAAGCATGCCATCAACAATGTAGGCCTGCACAATGGTTCGGGGGAAGCCCTTAAATATAAAGCCCCGGGAGCCCGGACTGGCCTGAATTTTTTCTTCAATAAGCTTAATGGCAATTTCGTCGGGAACAATAATCCCCTTGTCCATGTAGGGTTTGGCAATTTGTCCAACCTCTGTATTCCTTTTAATTTCTTGCCGCAACAGGTTACCGGTTGAAATGTAAACCATATTGTACTTCTCGGCAATTTTTTTGGCCTGCGTACCCTTGCCAGAGCCCGGGTAACCAAAAATTATTATGTTGGCCCAGCGGTTCTCGAGCGATTTCTGCACCGCCTTGTCGAGCCGCGACTGAACCTCATCAATACTGCCAGTGCCATCAATGGGGAAACAAATGCCCTTGTCCTGATAGTACTTGGCAACAGGTACCGTTTTGGAGTAGTACTCGTTTAACCGAACCTGAATAACATCGTCGTTATCGTCCTTGCGGTTGCTAACCTGTGCGCGCGATTTTAGCCTGCGAACCAGCTCATCGTCGGGAACCTCGAGGCTAAGCATGCAGGTTAACGAGGTGTTCATGTTCATTAATAGCCCATCGAGAATATAGCACTGTACGGTGGTGCGGGGGAACCCGTCGAACAGGAAACCGTTGGTGTCGGTTTTCTTCTGAATTTTATTTTCGATTATCTGAACCACCAGCTCGTCGGAAACCAAACCGCCCTTTTCAATAATGTTTTTTGCTTTAATTCCTAGCGGCGAACCTTCGGCAATCTCTTCGCGAAGAATTTCGCCGGTGGATATGTAGGTAAGGTTGTATTTCTTTATCAACCAATCGCTTTGGGTACCTTTCCCTGCACCCGGAGGACCAAATAGGGCAATGTTGAGCATGAATCGATTTATTTTTTTCACTAAAGTAATAAAAATTATATTCCACATTCATATCCACCCTAAATTTGCTGAATTATTAAGACGAGTATTTCATATTTATTTTGCTTGAAATAACATTACTTTTAAGTCCTGTTTTTCAATCGTAAAGCAACCTGTTACCCATATGCTATGGTGTTGGTTTTGCTAAAATTCATTGGGTACTCTTTCATAAGTCGATAATTTTATGGTAATTAGCTTCTGATTTGAAATTATAAGTTTAATTATTTTGTATGAAAAAGAAGCAGTGGTACGAACAGATGTTCGAAAATAGCGCCCAGCAGTATGAAAAAGAAATGTTTACGCAGGGTACTCAGGGCGAGTGCAATTTTATTGAGCAGGAACTGGGTTTTAATAAGTCGCTTCGCATTCTCGATGTGGGCTGTGGTACAGGACGCCACGCCATTGAGTTGACCAAGCGAGGCTACAACGTTACTGGGGCCGATTTGTCCGAAGCCCAATTGGCGCTTGCGCGCCAAAGGGCAGCAGCGCAAAATGTTTTGGTGCCTTTTGTACAGGCCGATGCCCGCAGCTTGCCCTTTAGCAACGAGTTCGACGTGGCCATTATGATTTGCGAAGGGGGCTTTCCGCTCATGGAAACCGACGAAATGAATTTTCAAATTCTCAGAAGCGTTGCAGGCTCGTTGCGACCGCAAGGGAAATTAATATTTACCACCCTCAACGGGCTTTTCCCCATTTTCAACTCTATAAACGAGTTCCACTCGCAAACCCATCAGGAGGGAAATGCTGCATACCATAGCACATCGTTCGACCTAATGACCTTTCGCGACCATAACATAACCACTTTTACCGACGATAATGGAATTGAGAGCCAAGTGGAATGCAACGAGCGATATTACATCCCTTCAGAAATTACTTGGTTACTCAAGAGTTTGGGCTTCCAAACCATCGATATTTATGGGGCTACACTGGGCGCTTTTAGCCGTAACGACAAATTAACGACAAGCGATTTTGAAATGCTGGTAATTGCTCATCTCTAAATTCATTCATTTTTGTTAAGCCAAACTAAACCTTTAACGCTCGTTTCAATCAAAAAATGCAAACTAACATAATCTGTTTTGTGTATGAAAAAACTATTAGTTGTATTTATTCCTTTGGCCATGCTAACCATTGGTTGTAGCCAGAAACCCGAACATGAAAATCCATTTTTTAATGAATGGAAAACACCCTTTGGGGTTCCGCCCTTCGATAAAATTCTGAATGCACACTACCTCCCTGCATACGAGGAGGCTGTGGTGCAGCACAAGGCCGAAATTGAAGCAATTATTGCCAACACCGACGAGCCTACCTTTAAAAATACAATTATTGCTTACGATGCTTCGGGTGAAATGCTGAAAAAAGTGAGCGCAGTTTTTGGTGGGCTTCGTGGAGCCAATACCAACGACGAAATGCAGGCAATAGCTAAGGAGGTTACACCAAAAATTACTGCTCACTACAACGAAATAACTCTTAACCAGGACCTATTTGGACGCATAAAGAAGGTTTACGACAACCGCGCCAATCTAAAACTCGACGTGGAGCAAATGCGTTTGGTTGAAAAAATGTACAGAGACTTTGAACGCAATGGTGCTGCACTTCCCGAGGATAAACGCATTGAGTTGAAGGCCCTCAATGAGCGCATGGCCATGATTTCGCTTACGCTCAACCAAAACCTTCTTAAAGAAAATAACGGATTCAAACTGGTTGTTGATAAAAAGGAGGACCTTGTTGGGCTTCCCGAGAACTTAGTTAGTACCGCAGCCGAACTGGCCAAAAAGGCGGGAATGGAAGGTAAGTGGGTTTTCGATTTGTCGAAACCCAGCTGGATTCCTTTCCTTCAGTCGTCTCCCCGTCGCGACCTGCGCGAAAAACTTTACAGGGGCTACTTTATGCGTGGCGACAATAATAACGAGTTCGATAACAAAAAACTTTTTGCCGAGCTGCTTACTCTGCGTCAGCAAATGGCTAAAATGCTCGGTTACGAAACCTATGCGCACTACTTCACCGACGACCAAATGGCCAAAACGCCTGAAAACGTGTACGACTTTTTAACAAAAGTATGGACTCCCGCTCTTGAACGTGCAAAAACGGAACGTGCCGATATGCAAGCCATTATCGACCGCGAAGGGGGTAAGTTCAAACTCGAATCGTGGGACTGGTGGTACTATGCCGAAAAGGTTCGTAAAGAGAAATACGACCTCGACGAGGAGCAAATAAAACCCTACTTAACGCTCGATAACGTAAAGAACGGTTGCTTCTATTTGGCTAACAAATTGTACGGCCTCACATTTAAGAAACGCCCCGAAATACCCGTTTACCACCCCGAAGTGGAAGCTTACGAGGTAATCGATAATGACGGAAAGCATCTTTCAATACTCTATATCGACCCACATCCACGCCCCGGAGCTAAAGGAGGTGGAGCATGGTGCGGTACGTATCGTTCGGGTTCGTGGGAAAAAGGAAAACGCGTAAGTCCTGTTGTTACTATTGTTATGAACTTTACCCGTCCTGCTGGCGATAAGCCCGCAATGCTTACCTGGGACGAAACGGAAACCTATTTCCACGAGTTTGGCCATGCGCTTCATAACTTCTTTGCCAACGGCAGGTATAATCGTACCGCTCGCAGCGTTCCCCGCGATTTTGTAGAGCTTCCCTCGCAGGTTTGCGAAAGTTGGGCTGGCGAACCCGAAGTGCTAAAAGTGTATGCCAAGCATTACGAAACCGGTGAGCCGATGCCCGACGAGCTGATTGCCAAACTTCAAAATGCTTCGCATTTCAATCAGGGCTTTGCCACTGTTGAGTACACTGCTGCAGCTATATTGGATATGGATTGGCATACCAATAAAAGTGTAACCAACGATATTGACGTGAACGCTTTTGAAAAAGCCTCGTTGGACCGCATTGGCTTAATAAACGAAATTATTCCCCGTTACCGCACTTCAAACTTCGGTCATATATTCGGTAGCGGTTACGCCTCGGGTTACTACGTTTACATGTGGGCTGGCGTTCTCGATGCCGATGCATACCAGGCGTTTGTTGAGAGCGGCGATTTGTTTAACCAGGATTTGGCTGCCAAATTCCGTAAGCACATCATGGCCGAAAACTCAATGGGCGAAGGAATGGAGCAATACCTAAAGTTCCGTGGTCAAGAGCCTTCTATCGATGCTTTGCTAAAGCAAAGAGGACTGAAATAGTATTGATATATATTTTAAAAGAAACCGTCCCAATTTCTCGGGACGGTTTCTTTTTATAATATGCTACTAGTTCGATGCCGTTGAATATTAAACCAAGTCGAAACGATCAAGGTTCATTACTTTGGACCATGCTGCAACAAAGTCTTCAACAAATTTATGCTGCGCATCGGAACTACCGTAAACTTCGGCCAACGCCCTGAGTTCAGAGTTCGAACCAAAAATAAGATCGACACGGGTTGCTGTCCATTTAAGTTTACCTGTTTTCCTATCGTAACCCTCAAAGAGTTCATTTTCTTCCGAAGTGGGTTTCCAAACGGTGCTCATGTCGAGCAAATTCACAAAGAAATCGTTAGTAAGAACCTCGGTTTTGGAAGTGAAAACTCCATGCTTCGAACCATCCCAGTTAGCGCCAAGCACTCGCATGCCCCCAATAAGCACGGTCATTTCGGGAGCCGAAAGGGTTAGCAGTTGGGCCTTATCAACCAGAAGTTCCTCAGTTGCCACCGAAAACTTGTTCTTCAAGTAATTCCTGAATCCATCGGCAATTGGCTCCATTACGGCAAATGAAATGGCATCGGTTTGCTCCTGTGTGGCATCCATTCGCCCGGGAGTGAAGGGTACATTTATGTTATGCCCTGCATCTTTGGCGGCTTTTTCAACTGCTGCGCAACCTCCAAGCACAATCAAATCGGCTAACGAAACCTTCCTGTTGCCCTTCTGCTCCTTATTAAAATCTGTTTGGATGCGCTCTAAGGTTTTCATCACTTTATCGAGCAATGCAGGGTTATTAACTTTCCAATTCTTTTGTGGTTCCAATCGAACTCGAGCCCCATTGGCCCCACCTCTTCTGTCGGAGTCCCTGAAGGTTGAAGCAGAAGCCCAAGCAGTTAATACCAGCTGCGATACCGTTAGCCCCGACTTTAAAATGGCTGCTTTCAAACTAGCAATGTCTTTCTCGTCAATAAGTTCGTGATTAACCTTTGGGATTGGGTCTTGCCAAATGAGGGTTTCCTTAGGCACTTCGGGGCCTAGGTAGCAAGCAATTGGCCCCATATCGCGATGCGTGAGTTTGAACCATGCGCGTGCAAAGGCATCGGCAAATTGATCGGGATTTTCAAGGAACCGGCGCGAAATTTTTTCGTATTCTGGATCAAACCGTAAAGCAAGGTCTGTAGTAAGCATCATGGGTGCATGCTTTTTCGATGGGTCGTGAGCATCGGGCACTGTGTCGGCTCCGCCGTTGTGTTTAGGCTTCCACTGGTGGGCTCCTGCGGGACTCTTGGTGAGTTCCCATTCGTAACCAAAAAGGTTCCAAAAGAAATTGTTGCTCCATTTCGTGGGCGATGAGGTCCAGGCTCCTTCGAGCCCGCTCGAAATGGTGTCGCTGCCCTTGCCTTTTCCAAATTTGCTGCTCCAACCTAGTCCTTGCTCTGTAATAGGAGCTGCCTCGGGCTCGGGGCCCACGTTTGCAGCATCGCCTGCGCCATGGCATTTCCCAAAGGTATGGCCCCCGGCAATAAGGGCAACGGTTTCCTCATCGTTCATGGCCATTCGTGCAAATGTCTCTCGAATGTCTTTTGCTGCTGCCAATGGGTCGGGGTTGCCATTGGGCCCTTCGGGGTTAACGTATATCAACCCCATTTGCACGGCTGCTAAAGGATTGTCGAGATCTCTCTCCCCTGTGTATCGCTTATCGCCCAACCATTCGGTTTCCGATCCCCAGTATACGTCCTCCTCGGGTTCCCAAACATCTTCACGACCGCCGGCAAAACCAAAGGTTTTAAAGCCCATCGATTCAAGAGCCACATTGCCTGTGAGTATCATCAGGTCAGCCCAAGAAATTTTTTGACCATATTTCTGTTTTATGGGCCAAAGCAACCTCCGTGCTTTGTCGAGGTTAACATTGTCGGGCCAACTATTGAGCGGTGCGAAGCGTTGCTGTCCCCCTCGCGCACCGCCTCTCCCGTCGCCAGTACGATATGTGCCGCACTATGCCATGCCATTCGAATAAAGAAAGGACCATAATGACCAAAGTCGGCAGGCCACCATTCCTGGGAGTCGGTCATTAGTTTGCGCAAATCTTCCTTAATGGCTTTTAAATCCAGCTTTTTAAACTCTTCGGTGTATTTAAATTTTTTACCCATAGGGTTTGATGCAGGGGAGTGCTGGCGAAGAATATTAAGTTTAAGCTGATTGGGCCACCAGTCGCGGTTTTTGGTTCCGCCACCTCCCATGCCGTGCCTGCTGGTTGCTCCAGTAACGGGGCACTTGCTAATTTTTTCGGAGTTTGTCATTTTTTTATTTTATTAGTGTTAGTTTGTGTCAGTAAATTTTCCAATTACCTGTAGCCTAATGTCTTCAATATGAAAATTAGGAATACCCTTGTTTTTAAAAAACTCTGAGAGCAAATGGTTCAGCTCTTCATCGTTATAATTCTCAATGCGATCCGATTTTGAGCAATATAGGTGATGATGGTTTTCGAGAATTGCATCGTACCGCATAATATCCTTTTCGGTTTTTACCCTTTTTATCAAACCGCTTTCGGTTAAGGCATCTAAAACTTTGTAAACGGTAGCAGTAGAAATGTTTGGATGGCTCTTTCTGATGAAATCAATAATGTTATCAGCGCTCGGATGATTATTAAGCTTAAGTATTGCTTCAAAAATGGCTATCCGCTGGGGTGTAACTTTTAGTCCCTTCTCTTCAATTTTTCGACTTATATCTTCAACGCTCATAAAATAATTATCAAAAGAGAATAATTCTCGTTAGAAAACAAATATAATCTATTTGTAACACAAAGTCAATAGGGTGGACTTTTTATAATCAATGTTTTCAATGGTTTCTCATTAATTCCCTTTCAAAATTAGAGTCGTAGTCACTAAAAAATATTTAGAACAATTCTAAACAAATCTTTCAAGGGTGTGTTATTTATGTAACACAAGAGAAGGTTATGGATAACATCAATAATATTCAACAATCGGTTGAGCGGAGCGCTCAACAGTGGATGCAGCGCAATGGGGTTAACTTGCTGCGCATAAGTATAGGGGTTGTCTTTTTTTGGTTTGGCATGCTCAAGTTTTTTCCCGGTGTAAGCCCTGCGCAGGATTTGGCTGCCCGAACCATTACCCAATTAACCTTTGGGTTGCTTACTCCATCCGTTGCAGTAACTATACTGGCTCTTTGGGAATGCCTTATAGGAATAGGTTTTATTTTGGGAAAATTCCAAAAGGCAACCCTTTTACTTCTGTTTTTACAAATGATAGGTACCTTCACTCCCGTGTTTCTTTTCCCAAACGAAGTTTTTACTGCCATCCCTTTTGCTCCAACACTTGAGGGACAATATATTATTAAAAACATTGTAATTGTGAGTGCGGGGTTTGTATTGGGTGCCACAGTTTTTGGGAAAAAGCACCGATGAATTGGAGTAGGGTATATTTAACTTCCAGTTTCATTATCTTTGCGGTTGTAATAAAAATGAAATGCAAAGAGTAGTTGTTGGACTTTCCGGTGGAGTTGATTCGAGCGTTGCGGCTTATTTGCTAAAGCAGCAAGGTTTCGAAGTGGTTGCTTTGTTTATGAAGAACTGGCACGATAAAACAGGTCTGCTAAAGGCCGAATGCCCGTTTGATGAGGATGTAGACTTTGCGAAAATGGTTGCCCGAAAACTGGAAATGCCATTTCATATCGTCGATTTGAGCGAGCAGTATCGCAAGCGTGTAGTCGATTATATGTTTAGTGAGTATCAGCAGGGTCGAACTCCAAATCCCGATGTGCTATGCAATCGCGAAATAAAATTCGACGAATTTTTAAAAGCCGCCCTGGCTTTAGGTGCCGACTTTGTTGCAACTGGCCACTATTGCCGAAAAGAAGTTATTAATGTAAATGGCGATGAAACGTATAGGTTGCTTGCCGGTGTCGACCCTAATAAGGATCAAAGCTACTTTTTATGCCAGTTAAGCCAGCAACAGCTTGCAAAAGCCCTTTTTCCTGTTGGAGGCCTCTTAAAACCCGAGGTGCGCGAAATTGCCTCTTTACTTGGCTTGGCTACCGCCGAGCGGAAGGATTCACAAGGAATTTGCTTTGTCGGTAAAGTTGATTTACCTGTGTTTCTTCAACAAAAATTGGCTGCGAAAAAGGGGAGCATAATTGAAATTCCAACTTCACGCTATAGTACGTTGAACGCGCCTGCCGAGGGAGACTTTAAAGCCCTTTCAGCTCCTGTTAAATACAAACCCACCGATGGTAAGATTGTTGGCACTCATAACGGAGCCCATTTCTTTACCATTGGACAGCGAAAGGGTTTAAATGTGGGTGGCACGCCCGAACCCCTGTTTGTAATCGATACCGATGTGGAGAGTAATGTTGTTTACGTAGGCCAAGGACAGGAACATCCTGGTTTGTTTCGTAAGGGGTTGTTAGTACCAACTGATCAAATTCATTGGGTTCGCCCCGATTTACAGCTCGAAAATGGCCAAACCATCGAACTGCTTGTTCGAATTCGTTACCGTCAGCCCTTGCAAGCGGCAACATTGATTATGAAAACCGAAGGGCTTTATATTCTTTTTGCTGAACCTCAGAGGGGAATCACTCCCGGCCAGTTTGCCGCATGGTATGCCAACGACGAACTGATTGGGTCGGGTGTAATTTTGTAGGGTTTAATGTTATTCATTATCTGCTGAAAACAAGTATATTTTTTCGAGTATTTGTAATTAATATTCATTAGTGTCCGATTAAATTTTTTGAATTTACATGAATACGTTTGTATATAAGGAAATCGGTAGTTTTCTGCTTATTGGGGGGTCGCTTTCCGCCTCAGAGAAACGTTAGTTCTTTGATTCCATAAGAAATTATAATGATATCAAAAATTTCCGTTAAGAAAATCAGATTAATGGACGTTAAGAAATCCGGGCTGTTTGAGCGAAGCGAGTTCCCGGATTTTAGTCAATTAATCTGATTTTTAGGAAATTATCTGCCGCGGCGGCATTTTTTCTTACTTTTTTTTGCTGTAGAAAAAAAGTAAGAGCCCGTGCGGCTTGAGCGCTAAAACCAGCAATGATTTTTTATCGGACAATAGTGATTAATATTAAAAGTTTGAAAAGCCATAGAAAGAAATCCTGCAGTTAAAAAATCTTCTTTATAAATACCAGCGAATCCTTCAGAAGTTTATTATCGTTCTGCTTCTGCTTGTTATGTCGTTAATTCTGCTTGTTGCAACGTTCGATTTGGCGCTATATATCATTAAGAACATGTTTCAGCAGGATTTCATGCTGTTTTCAGTGGATGCCCTTGGTGAACTGTTCGGAATATTTCTAGTTATTCTTATTGGAGTTGAATTGCTTCAGGCGGTTAAGGCGTTTCTCGAGGAGGAAATAGTTCCTGTTGAAATTGTAGTTTTGGTTGCCATTATTGCAATTGCACGCAAGGTAATTGTGTGGGAATTCAAGGAACTTTCGGCCATGGAAACTTTTGCCCTATCGGGCATGATGCTGGTTTTAGCAATTACATACTTCCTTATTAAGCACACCGACCATAAGTGCCGAATTAGTTTAAAGAGCGAAAAGAAGGAATTAGAGCAGAAGTAGTAAACTGTTTAAACCCTTTGGCTGTTGGCAAATTCTATTGCCTTCTCGAAATTTTTTGGTTTACCAACGTCAATCACAAAGTTGTTGGTAGTATCGTACCCGTAAATTAGGTTTTTGCTGCAAAGGCTAAGGTAGGCGTCTACTATTGAAAAGGGGCCGCTAGCGTGTATGTATTCAAAAATTTGGGGCGAAATTACATGGATACCAGCAAAGGCAAACGCTTTTAGTTCGCCTCGGTCCTTTGTGGGAATTATTTCCTTGCCCGTAAGGTTGTTTCGCCATCCAGAGAGCATCATGCGCCCATCGAACAGAAAGTGCCTCGAAGAGTCTCTTTGGCCAACGGCCAATGTGGCTAGTGCCATTTTTTGCGAATGGGCATTAATCAGTTCGCGCAAATCGATATCCGACAGAATGTCGACATTATGAACCAGGAATGGTTCCTCACCATCGAGAAACGACTTTGCTTTTAAAAGGCCTCCGCCAGTGTCGAGCAGCCGGTTGCGTTCGTCCGATATTGTAATACGGCAGTTGAAAGTATTGCGGTTCAAATACTCCTCCACCATGTCGGCAAAATGGTGAACATTAATGATAATATCGGTAATCCCCGATGTCGATAATTTTTCGATCACATGAGCAATGAGCGGTTTGCCTGCAACCTCAACAAGCGCCTTAGGCCTATCGATGGTATAAGGCTGAAGTCGGGTACCCAAACCTGCTGCCAAAATCATTGCCTTCATGGGAATATGTCTATTTATTCTTTTCGGGTTTGCAAAGTTTCTTCGATTTGTCGGACAGTAAACCGCACTTTTTACAAACGTAGTCGTTTTTTTTCGAATCGTTTTTTTTCAGTTCCCCCTTTTCGCAAAGTTTTTTTGCCATTTTTAACCCTCCAGTTCTCGGTGCTTAACTAGAACCCTTACTCCTTCCTGATTGTTAAAAAGTTCAGCCAGCCGGCTTGCCATATAAACCGAACGGTGCTGCCCGCCAGTGCAACCAAATGCAATTTCTAAATGCTCAAATCCTCGCGATTTGTACACATCAATTGTGGCGCGAATTAAACTTAGGGTTGTATCGAAGAATTTTTCTACTTCCCTGTGCTTTGCCAAAAAATTGGCTGTTTTCTTGTCGAGACCCGTGAGTGTGGCAAATTCGGCTAGCCTACCGGGGTTTGGTAATCCGCGGCAATCGAATACAAATCCGCCTCCATGCACAGGGTGCTCACTGGGATAGCCCTTTTTGAATGAGAAACTCGATATGTGAATTGTTAATCCTTTAAAATTTGATTGCTCCGCTTCATTTAAGGTGTAATTATTCTGAAGTATTCTGCCAATGTTAGCCAAATGGGGCAACTCGTTTGCTAGGTTTTCGAGCAGTTCGTTTAGGTTCATTACAGCATTGGGAATGCTAAGTAGAAAATGGCTCTTTCTCTCGAAGAAACCTCTGTAGCCGTAAGCCCCCAGAACCTGCAGGGTTCTGAAAAGGGCAAAGTATGGCATGAGCGACACGTATTTGTAAATATCAACCTCTCTCTTGCCGGCCAATTGTTCGAGGTAGCGCTGAAATAATTCGTTTCGGATTTCCTTTGGAAAATTGGCTCTGGCCTGGTAAATAAACGATGCTATGTCGTATAGTGCTGGCCCAATTCGCCCCCCCTGGTAGTCGATAAAATGGGGTAATCCACTTAAAATAATCACATTACGCGACTGGAAATCGCGATACATGAAGTAATCGGCAGGAGCCTGCAACAGTTTTTTGGAAAGGGTTTCAAAATCATTTTCCAAAGCATCGTCGTTAAATAGCGTGCCTGTGGGTTTCAGAAAGGAGTACTTGAAGTAGTTCAGATCCCAGAATATGCTTCGATTATCGAATGGCCTATGCGAGTATAGCCTAGTAGAGTCGATGCCTTCGAAACCTTCGGTTTGAAACTTTACCAATTCATCAACGGTAAATAAAAGTAACTTTTTGGTCGGCAAAGCCGAGGGTTCATTCCAATTAACCACGTGCGATACCAAATCGAAAAGCGATTGATTGCCTAAGTCGTTTTGAAGGTAGTATAACCTATTGGACGAAACTGCCAATATTTGCGGAACTTTTAACCCAGCGTTCGCGAAATGGCTGGAGAGATAAATGAATGCCTCATTTTCTTCGGTAATAGGGTTGTAAACCCCAATTAATGTTGTATCGCCATTGGTAAGTCTGTAATATTTTCTGTTTGAGCCCGACTCGGCAAGGGGAGAAATAGCCAACGGATTTAAGCCCGTTACCTTTCGGAATAGTTTGCTTAACTCATCGGTTGCTTGCAATTGTATAGCCATGGTTTATCCGAAAAAGTAGTATAATGGAATAATGAACAGCAAGGCTGGAATAAGGTTCATGACCTCAATTTTCTTAATATTTAGAATGCTAAGAGATAAACCAATAAGCATGATTCCACCGGTAGCTTCAATTTCGTTAATAAAAGGTTCGCTTATGGATGCACCAATCCAGAAACTTAGCAAACTTATGCTTCCCTGATATAAAATGAGAGGAATGGCCGAAAACAGAACCCCTATGCCCAGAGAGGCAGCAAGGGCAACTGCTGTAAATCCATCCATTAAACTTTTTATTAGTAGAAGCTGGGGGTGATTACCCATTCCTTCCTGAATCGCACCAAGTATAGCCATCGATCCAACACAGTAAATAAGAAAAGCGGTCATTAATCCCTCGTTAAATTTTCCGCTTTGCATTTTCAATTTAATCTGCAAGAACGAACCGCTTTTTTCCATCCTTTCCTGAAGGTTCAGAACAGTGCCTAAGAGCCCACCCAGAATTAAACTGAATACAACAAGTAGCGGATTCTGGGTTTTTATACTCATGGCAACCCCCAGAAACATAGTAAACAGCCCAATAACGTTGAAGAAAGTATTCGAAACCTTTGTGGGAATTCTCGAGCCCAGTAGCAATCCTATTGCCCCTCCCACCACTATGGCTCCCGCATTTATTAACGTGCCAAAAATCATTGTAAGTAAATTTTTGTGCGAACTTAGTGATTTTTCGAATACTAAATTCGGTTGCTGTAAAAAGCACGTACTACGAGCAGCTCAATTATTTTTTCTATAGAATAAAATTACATCTGGTTTTCTGCCGCAATAAATTCCTCGGCCTTTTCAACCATTGCTTTCGAACCTACAACGAAGGGCACTCTTTGATGAAGGCCGATTGGCTTAATGTCGAGAATGCGTTGGGTTCCAGTTGAAGCCTTTCCTCCGGCTTGCTCGGCAAGGTATGCAATGGGATTGCATTCGTATATGAGACGGAGTTTCCCGTTGGGTGCCGATTTGGTTTCAGGGTACAGGAATATTCCGCCCTTAAGCAGGTTCCTATGAAAGTCAGATACCAACGAGCCAATGTAACGCCCCGAGTAGGGTCGGTTCGTGGGTGTGTCGTCCTCCTGGCAGTATTTCACATACTTTTGAATGCCCACGGGCATTTTACTTAGGTTTCCTTCGTTTACCGAATAAATAGTTCCGTTTTCAGGTGTTTTAATATTGAAGTGCGAGAGGCAAAATTCGCCAATCGATGTGTCGAGCGTAAAGCCGAAAACTCCTCGACCCGTAGTGTAAACCAATACGGTCGACGAGCCGTAAAGGATATAACCCGCTGCAACCTGCTTCGATCCTTCCTGTAAAAAGTCGGCCTCAGTGGCTGGAGTGCCCCTTGGTGAAACTCTCCGAAAAATGCTGAAAATGGTACCTATCGATACGTTAACATCAATATTCGACGACCCGTCGAGGGGGTCCATACAAACAATGTAGTTCCCATCAACCGAAGGCTTGTCAGTAAGCACAATATATCCCTCGTCCTCTTCTGAACCTATTCCGCAGCATTCGCCCGATACTATGAGCGATTGCTTAAACCGCCAGTTAGCAAACACATCGAGTTTTTGCTGCTCTTCTCCCTGTATGTTAACATCGCCTGCTCGCCCAATAATATCAATAAGTCCGGCCTTGTTCACCTTTTTATTTACAACCTTAGCGGCTACTCCAATATGGTAAAGCAAACGGGTAAATTCTCCCGTTGCGTAAGGAACATTGGCCTGGCTTTCAATAATGAACTGCGTGAGCGTTTTAATGGTGTAGCCCTGAAGGCGCGAAACGATTTCGTGATCTTGCGACATATAATTAGGGTTTGGCAAGTTGATGTTTGTGCTTAAAAAGTGAACTTGTCGAAATAACAATTATACAAAAATTATTGCTTTGCTCGCTAATTTTTCAGAATTAAAACGTTTGCAAACATAGCTCATTGTATAAAAATGAAAAAGAGTTGCGTAAATATTTGCTTAAAATTGCCAATGTCGAAACTGTATAATAAGTTTGTTTCATCTTTATTTTTCGTAAACATGTCAACAAATAAAAATCTTCGAGTTTATAAGTTTGGAGGAGCTTCTGTAAAATCGGGCGAAGGCGTTAAGAACCTTGCCCAAATTTTAAAGTTAACTTCAAATAACCTGATAGTGGTAGTTTCTGCAATGGGCAAAACTACGAATGCTCTCGAAAGGTTGTTAGACCATTATTTAACTTCAACAGAAGGCCTTTGGGATAGTTTTGATGCATTGAAACAGTACCACTTGCAAATTGTAGAGGATCTCTTTCCTGCAGATACTACCAAATCAGTTCTAGATAGAATAGGTAACTCATTTCGTGAGTTGGAATTAATGCTAAAAACAAAACCGCAGGGCGATTATAACTTCTATTACGACCAGGTAGTTTCGTATGGAGAGATTTTATCGACTCAAATTGTCTTTGAATATCTTAAAAACAAAGGTTTTAATATTCAATGGATTGATGCCCGAAAGGTACTGCGTTCCAACCCAAATTTTCGAGAAGGGATTATCGACATGGAACAGTCGCAGGCTTTTTGCAAAAGTACTTTCACTTTCGAAGGAGCTAGTGTTTATATTACCCAGGGATTTATTGCCGGAACGGCAAGTGGGCACACCACAACCCTTGGGCGCGAAGGATCGGACTATACCGCAGCACTACTAGCCAACCTTCTCGATGCAAGCGATGTAACAATTTGGAAGGACGTGGAAGGGGTGCTGAATGCCGACCCTCGTATTTTCCCTAATACAGTGAAACTTAACGAAGTGTCGTTTAAGGAGGCGGTTGAGTTGGCTTACTGCGGAGCACAAATTATTCACCCAAAAACCATTAAGCCTCTTCAAAATAAAGGAATTCCGTTATACGTAAAATCTTTTTTAAATCCCTCCGCCAGTGGGTCTCGCATCGTACCCGATGTTGAGGTGGAACAACTTCCTCCTATACTGGTATTAAAAACCAATCAGGTACTAATTTCGCTTACTCCCCGCGACTACTCATTTGTTATTGAGGATTGCCTTAGCCGAATTTTTGCCATTTTCTACAAACAAAGGGTTAAGGTGAACATTGTGCAGAGTTCGGCCATTAGTTTCACAGTATGTGTTGATAACGAGAAACACTTTTTACCGGGAGCAATGGCCGAGTTGGCCATCGATTTTACGGTACGTTACAACGAAAAGCTCGAATTGCTTACCATAAGGCATTACACCCGCGAGGTTATAAGCGAACTAACTCAAGGTAAAACCATATACCTACAGCAGCTTACCCGTAGCACTGCGCGTTTTGTGCTCGACGAGAGGTAGTGGCAATTAGCTATTGTTTTCCTTTACCCTAAAGCTTACAATTTTCGATATGAGTTTTAAGGGCAACGGTTTATTATGTGGAAATTGAACCGACCCTTTGGCCCATTTGTACTCCAATAGTTCGGTGCGAAATGCTTCAACGCCCGATGGCGTGGGGTAAAATCCGATATGATTTTTATAGGCAGCAAAGTGAACCAGATTGCCATTAAGGTAGAACGTTGGCATTCCGTAACTTATCTTCTCGCTTGCATTTGGGGCTTCGTTGCTTATAGCTGCCCGAAGCTCGTGTAACCGAACCTGAACCTCGGGAGGGAAAGTGCTAATGTATTCGTCGATAGTATGAAAGGGCATTGGCATGATTATCCATTATTGTTTTTTTTCGCTGAATAATTATTAGTTGGGTTTTACAGTGAAAAGCGCTTTATGACCAATAAAAGTGTTTTGGTTACTGTACGCCTCTATGCCTAAGGTGTAACTATGAACATGCTTTTGAAGGGTGCCAAGCGAATCCACATACCAAAGTTCTTTAAACTGAACTTTGCTAACCTTTTCGCGAGCAAAACCCTCGGTGGCTTCAATTTTTTTAACTTCATCGGTTGACAGCGGCTTCCCGTTGTAATAGTCGAATGCCCTAAACCGATTGGAATAAATACCATCGAAAATAAACGAAACAAACGCTTCGCGGTTAAGGTGTTTTAGCTGCTCAACTTCCCAAATATTCCCCTCATCGAGGGCACGAAGCATTACGTCGTATGTAATGGTGTCGGCAAGGGTAATTTGCGACTGAAGCAAGGTGGGTTTTTTATCAGCCGTTGGGCTATTGTTACTACAGCATGAGTGTAGAAAGGTAAGAACGATAATTAAAAAGAACAATGGAATTCGATTCATAGTTTTACTGTTTGTTGCCAATAAATTTATGACGAAATCGTTTTAAATCAAAATTGGTAAGAACTGAATTTGCTTAAATGGAAGTTGGTATACCTAAGTAGATATGAGCATTTTTATACGCATTCCTTAATGATTTGGGCGCTAGCATATCTTTCAAGGTTCAACTTTTTACAAGTTAAATGTTGAGGGAAAGAATATATATGGTAAAAATAAAATCGACAGAAAATATGAAAAAAAGAATGCTAAAATCAACTATTCCTGTAATATTGGCTATAATGGAAGTGGTTATCCTGCTTGCAATTGCCAATTATATAATTGACCCAAATGCATTTTTGAATATTTCAAAATGCGAAAACCAACAATTCTTTTTCGTAATTATTCCAATTGTTGCAGTATTGGGAATACTTGTTCAATTTTTTATTGCAATTCCTTTGTGGAATAGGTTTCGTGTAGAAAAAAAGGTAATTGGTATAAATCTTTTTCAATTCATTTTACTAATTACTCTGATTGGTGGGCTTGTCTTCGGGTTTTTATTTTGGGAAAGAGATTATGGTATTATTGAGTTCTGGCTTGTAACAGCCACTGGGGTTTCTGCAATTGGTGTGTATTGGGTGGCGAATGCTCTGGTAATGAGTCGGCTATAGTATACCCTGTTGTTCTGTAACACTAGGAAAATCATTTATTGAGGGTGTTGTTCTAATTGTGAAGTCGAAGTGAATAATTATTTCATTATTTACCCTAATGAACCCTAATGCAGCAACGGGAGCGTTTATTTCAAAATCGGACATCAGGAATTGCCTTGAACCCGTAAAACGATACTCGTTTTCTTTTACCTTGTTCCAATCAACTTCAATTTCAACAATTTTGCATTTTCCACTTATTGTTATCGCAACGGTGGTTTTTAATGATCCTTTATAAGAGGCCTTCGAATCGCCTAAAGGTTTGGCACTTATCAGTTCGGCTTCAATATTGGGAAATTTATCCGACTTCAACGCCTTTTGTAAATCTCTGCTCATCAAGGGATTCTTACAGTCGAACGATGCAACTTTAATCCTTAACAAAGCATTTTTAAAATTTATATTACTCGTTTTGTCGTCATGGCTAATTGATAATAAACCACTTGTTGAGTTGCTGTTTACTACACATTGAAAATCATTAAGATTGCTTGAGCCCGATAATACAATTGAACTGTTATCTCTAATGGAGTACTTTAGCATACTGCTGGTTTTTGTTGCTGTATTGCTAACTAACAGAAGTATTAAAAGGCTATTAAGCATCGTTTTAATAATTAAAAAAAGAATGAGCATTCTCACAATTCCGAGAGAGTGCTCATTCTTTTAAAGGAGGTTAAAATCCAATAGCTGCTTCAATCATAAATCCGCTGAACTTAGCACCGTTTCGAATATCAGTTGCAGCAAAGTCCTTATAACTTTGCGTTACATACTCAAGTTTTAATAGCATGTTTTTAGTGGGAAACCAACCTGCAGCAAATTGCATACGGTCGATAGAAATGTCGTAGGGTGTTGTGGCATCTAATGTTCCGCTAACCATGTTATATCTTGCACCAACAAATACTTGTTCTCTTGGCATAAAGCGGTAAACAACCTCGCCTGCAAGTTGATTAAAACTGCGCGAAGGGGGATTTGGAGCTGCAGTAGTTAGCTGTCTAACACCGCTGGCAATCTCGTAAGTTCCAAAAATCTCTAACCCTTTAAACTTTACAAATGGGTTAATTGAAATGGCAGTTACTTTATGTTGGAATGCAGGGTTAATTTGTCCCGATGTAAAGTTGTTTGCGGGAGTGGCAGTTTCTCCTTCAATAACCATGTAGTAACGCGAACCAGTTCTGTCGCCAGCATACAGTGTGTTACGGGTGGTACCGGCATTTGTGTAAATGCTTGCGGTAAGGCGTAGGCGTAAATCTTCGTTAATTTGCGAATCGTAACCAGCTTTTGCATAAATCGATGGGCTTTTTTTAAGTACATCGCCAGCATTTGGGTTGCCATTTGGGTAGTAGGCTTCTCTAACATCACCATTTATAAGCCCTCCGTTAATTCCAAGCATTACAAACACATTATTAATAGGGCGAACGTAAACTTCACCACCAATTTCGGTGGTAAATGCGTCCATAATGTAGTTGCCCACAAATGCATTCATAATAGTATTGCCATTGTCGCTGCGGCGGAAATGCTGGTCGCCGTAATTGGGCATGAAATGACCAATTTTTACTGTTAGGTACTTGGAAAACCAGTCGGGGTTGCCAAACATGGGCAGTTTATCTACCTGAATGTAACCTCCCTTTACCCAAAATTCAGGATGGTGGCGCGACGACATGTAATTCTCCAACGATACGCGAATTCCATCAGCCAGCTGAATGTCGAAGTTGAGGTTAGCTGTTGCTAAATTAAAACCAGCTGCCAAAGGATAAAGGTTAACCGCTGGCGTTGAAGTGTTACTATGCTTTAGCGATTGAAACTGCTGGGTGAAATTTCCGCCTACCTTCACTTTTAAACCTGTAAAATCAACCGTATCGGACTTATCTGTTTCAATAACATTTATCCCTTTTTGGTCGGCGGGACGTGCAAACTGAATTTTCTGCTTTTGAGCAAAAACTGGAAGCGAAAGCGTAGCAATTGCAATAATTGCCGAAAGAAATTTAATTTTCATTGTAGTAGTTTTAGTTAGTTAATTTTTATTATTTGTTGGGAACTTACTTTGCTTTTAGAACCACTTTGAAATTGAGGGTTACCTCATCGCCAGTTGTGAGCGCTCCAAACATGGCTGTTGGTGGCTCAACTTTATAATCGGTCATTTTTATTTTTTTTGTGCCCGAAAACTCGATGTAGCCATTCGACATTACTTTGCCGGTTGCTTCGAGGCTAACAGTTTGGTTTACTCCGGCAATGGTCAATATGCCAGTCGTATTCACTTTGTACCCGGAAGCACTTTCCGATATTTTGTCTACTTTAGAAAGTTTATAGGTAATTCGTGGGTGTTTCTTCGAATTAAGCGCATCGTTAATTTTCGAGTTCATTATGCTCCCCTTCGAACTTTTAAACGATTGAGCATCAACTGTTACCTGAAGGTCTTGTATGTTGACAAGTTTCCCTCCCTCAACTGTTACTTTAAAGGTTCCGTTTATTTTTTCGACTTCAGCAGTCCAATCGTGAAGATTCGATGTACCTGCTACCGACATGCTATGAGACGAAATTTCGAAAAGTGCTTGAGCCCTGATGCTAATGGGGAGAAATGCAACTGATACCAATAGCACCCATTTGAAAAAGGTGAGTTTCATATTGTTTGTGTTTTGTTTTTGTTTAAATCCTGAAATGAAAATTGTTCAAAACGGTTCTATATAAAGCAACAAGCGAACCATTTGTTCAGAACAAAGGTTCGCTTTTGTAGTAAGTAACAGTAATTCAATGGTATAAAAAGTTAGCGCGATGGTTTTATACCAGAAAAAATCGACGGAAGTTCGTCGATTTCGACGAGAATTCGTCGGTGCTTAGTCGAAATTTAACCCTAACTTCTCAATTCGCGATTTCAGGGTCGATGCTGGTATACTCAGAATTTGGGCTGCCTTAGCTTTATTTCCCCCCGACCGCATAAGGGCATCGCGAATCGCGTTAACTTCAACTTCTTTTAAAATTTCGTCGAGGGGTTTATTTTCGAAATAGAAGCAGGTGTGTGGTTTCCCGGGGAAGCGCACATCAATAGGGATGGTTGTTTTGTCTATTGCTCCATTTTTCGAGAGTAGTACCAGGCGCTCCATTAAATTTTTTATCTCCCTTACGTTTCCATGAAATGGGTACTGTTTTAAAATTTCAATCACTTCTGAATCGATGGTTATGGGAGTGCCGCCGGCAAACTCGCTGGCAAAGTGCTTTGCAAGCACTGCAATGTCGCCGGGCCGTTCGCGCAAAGGGGGAAGGTTGATTGGGAAAACATTTAGCCTGTAAAAAAGGTCCTCGCGAAATTTGCCTTCGGCAACCATATCCTTCAGGTTCTTTTTGGTCGACGCAATTACCCTCACATCTAACTTAATGGTTTCGGAGCCACCAACCCTTTCTATTTCGCCTTCTTCTAATGCCCTAAGGAGCTTAACCTGAAGGTCGTAAGGAATGTCGTCAATGTCGTCGAGGTAAAGTGTGCCCGAATGGGCCATTTCGAATCGACCAATTTTGGCCTTTTCGGCTCCGGTAAATGCCCCCTTTTCGTGGCCAAAAAGTTCGCTTTCGAATAATTCGCGCGACAGAATGGCGCAGCTAACTTTAATAAGGGGCTTGTGGCTTCGATTGCTATTAAAATGGATAATGTTGGTGAGCAACTCTTTACCGGTTCCGGTTTCACCAACAATAAGTACTGTTGTCGATTTGTCGGCAATAATTTTTACTAAATCGAAAACCTTATTGGTGGCTTCACTTAGGCCAATAAACGAGGTTAGGTCGAACTGTTTGCGAACCTGAAAACGTAGTTGGCGGTTTTCGTCTTTAACTTCCTTTATCTCTTTAATTCGGGCAATGGTAAGGAGCAGTTCGTCAATTTCGAAAGGTTTCGAAATGTAGTCGTAAGCCCCTAGCTTCATGGCCGATACTGCCGTTTGCACTGTAGCGTGGGCTGTCATTAGCAAAACAAAAATATCGGGATTAATTTTCTTTATGCGCGCCAGAAACTCGAGCCCATCCATATTGGGCATCTTTAGGTCGGTTATTACAATGTCGACACTCGAATCGGTTTCGCTCAGGTGCTGAAGAGCCGCCTGTGCCGATGAGAACTCGCGAACATTGTAGCCCGCATCGCGCAGGTCGTCGGCAGTGGTTACGCGCACAATGCGCTCATCGTCAACAATTAGTATTTTTAGCATGGTGCTTTAGTGTAGTTTTGGTAGGGAGATTATTGTGATAAATCCTCCCTTTGGAGCATTTTTTCCAGCAATTTGGCCCAAATGGTTCTGAATTATATTGAAACTAACTGCCATGCCCAAACCGGTTCCCTGTCGAATTTTTTTTAGAGTAAAAAACGGGTCGAATAGCGAGGCAACTTTGTCGTCGGGCATGCCAATGCCGTTGTCGGTAAACGAAATGCAAACTTCGGTGCTGTTTTGCTTTACGTTAATTCGAATTAAACCCCAGTGATTAGGGGTACTCAACCTTTTTTCGTTAATGGCATCGATACTGTTCAGTATAATATTAACAAAAACCTGCTCCAAATGGTTTGGACTTCCTGAAATAAGAATTTTCGTTTGTTCGAAAGACTTTTCAATAGTAATTTTCGAACTCTCTAGCTGAAAGTTTGCAAGGGCCAACGAGTTTTCGATGTGTTTTATTACATCCATTTCAACGAAAGTGAGCTCCTGTTTTCGCGAGAAGTTAAGCAGCCCCTCAACAACAACCTCAATTTTGCCAATAGCCTCCTTCATCATTTCAATGTACTCTTGGTTCTGCTTTATGTTTTCGGGTTTTTCGGCAATTCTTCGAAGGCAACTTCTAACTCCGGCAATGGGATTGTTAATTTCGTGCGCCAATCCTGCGGCAAGGGTTCCTACCGATGCCAATTTTTCGGTTTGTGAAAGCGACTCCTGAGTTTTTTTTAGTTCGGCGTAGGCCAATCGAAGGCGATTTAGCATTTGGCTAAAGGTAGAGTTTAGCACATCAATCTCATCGGTTAAATTGAATAAGTTTTTAATCCTATTGGCGTACGAATTGGTGATTGGGTTGGTTATGCCATCCTCATTGCTAAGCAGGTCGAAATTTACTCGCGAAGCCCGGTCGCTAATAGCCTTTACCGGACTAGAAATTATGAACGAAATAATTAATGCCAAAGCAACCCCCAGGGCAAGTAATGCAAATACCATAAACAGGAAAAGGCGAGTTGTTTTCGATATTTCTTCGGAAAATGCATCCTCATTAAGCCCAACTCTAACTGTACCTAATCTTTTGTCGAATATTGGGGTTGCAATGTCGCGTATGGTTCTCTTCCTTTGGAAGATATCGTGAATTAGTACAGTGCTTTTAAGTACGCTATCGGGTAAATTGTTGGCATTAATTATTTCGCGCGGTAAATAGTTCGAAAAGGTATGTGCTATAATTTCGTTCGTGTTCGAAAGTAAAAAAATGTACTCAACATCGGGGTTTGTCGATTTGGTTTGGATTAGCAACTTGTTAAGGGCTGCAATATCGTTGAAAAGCAACGGGTCAATGGCTGTCTCGGCAATCCCAATAGCTATGCTAATACCCTGTTTCTCTATTTGATTCTCGAAGGTTTTGTAAACTCTATTCCGAATAAACAACAGGTTTAGTGAACCAAAAAACAAAACCATGGAGGTAATGGCAATGGTAAATTTCCAGAAAAGTGGAAGTTGTCTCGACTTGAAAAAACGCAACATTACAAGTTTCATTTATTTACAGTTGACAAGCTTGCTGAACTGCTCGAACGTTTTCGTAATCCGATCCTTTAACCGCTACGTATTTGTCTATAATTAACCCTTTTAAAATGGCCATCCCTTCGTTGTTTTGGTTCAAATTTAGTAGTAAAGTTAAAAGTTCATTCTTCAGTTCGTTATCAATTCCCATCGATACTACAATAGGGGGCATGGCGTACCATTCCGATTTTTCGATAATCCTTAGTGCCTTAAGAGTTTCAGGACTGTGCTTTAATTGGTAATCGTATATAAAGCTGTTTACGGTTGCAGCGTCTACAGTTTTTGTACGTACCAGCTCAATGGAATTGTCGTGTGCATTTGAAAAATATACATTCGAAAAAAAATCTTCGGCTGTTACTCCTAATTCGGTTAATTTTTTTTGAGGGTAAATCATTCCGGTTTTCGAGAGCGAATCGGTAAATGAGAATTTTTTCCCGCGTAAATCTGAGAACCTTTTAATTTCGGAGTCTTTATGAACAATTAGGTAGGCTCGGTATTTCTTTTTGCCATTTCGAATCGGGGCAACAAGAGGAGTAAAGGCTGTGTCGCTATACCCATGCAAAAAAGCACCTGTGCAAATGAAAGCCAAATCTACTTCGTTTTTTTTAAGCAGGTTATTAATTTCTTTATAAGTTTTTCTTTGAACCAGAACGATTTGTCTTCCCGTTTTGCTTTCAATATGGTTTAAAAGGGTGTTGTATTGTGTAAATGTTTTTCTTGGCGATGTCATCGACGAGATGGCAATACGCAACGTGTTTGGGTTCTGTTTTGTTAACGGACGAATATCCTCAACCCGAATGGTGTCAGTGAAATTTATTGAAACATGCCTGTTTGTCGACGAAGTATTTACACAGCCCTGAGCAATGTAAAAGACTAATACCAGCATTGCGAACCCCCTAAGGCATTTCCGATTGAGTCTCATTTTTCCTCAAGTATATTTAATACATAACAAAGCCTAAAAAGCAAAGTTTACATGCGTTTAAAAAATCAAAAATGATTTGGGCTCTATTACCGAATTATTCTGATGGATTGAATTCTAAAAGAACCCCCATAATAGTTTCATTGAATGTTCCATTTTCATACACAATCCTGCCATTTACAATGGTATGGGTAACACGAGTGGTAAATGCGGCACCCTCAAAGGGCGACCAGCCACAGTGGTAAAGAATGTTGTTTTTATCTACCTCCCAACGGGAGTTTGGATTAATAAGTACCAAATCGGCATGGTATCCCCTTCGAATAAACCCGCGCTTTTCAATCCTGAAAAGTTTGGCGGGGGCATGGCACATCTTATCAACCACCATCTCTATTGGGAAAATTCCACGTTTGGCCATTTCAATTATGGAAATTAGCGAATGCTGAACCGATGGACCGCCCGAGGGACATGTTAAGTAGGGTTTACCTTTCTCTTCAAGAGTATGGGGCGCATGATCTGTTGCAACCACGTCTAGTTTGCCACTTTTAAGTCCTGCAATAAGCCCAAGCCTATCGGTTTCGGTTTTTATAGAAGGGTTCCATTTTATTCGCCAGCCCAACTTTTCATAATCCTTGTCGGAAAACCAAAGGTGATGAATGCAAACTTCACCTGTAATTTTCTTCATTTCGAGGGGCAGGGTATGGTCGAGTAGTTCCAATTCCTTTTGAGTTGAAATATGAAGAATATGCAGGCGAGCACCATTTTCTGTTGCCAGTTTTACTGCCAATTTACTGCTTAAATAGCACGCCTCCTCGCTTCGTATTACTGAGTGAAGGTGTAGTGGAATGTTTTCGTTGAACTTTTGTTTTGCAAGGTTAAGATTTGATTGAATGGTTGCTTCGTCTTCGCAATGAGTGGCAACCAAAACGGGCGAATGCCTAAAAATTTGGTTCAACAATTCAATTTGGTCAATCAGCATATTTCCCGTTGACGAGCCCATGAATACTTTTACACCGCAAACCCTTTTGGGGTCAACTCTCCTAATTTCTTCAATGTTGTAGTTGGTTGCACCAAAGTAAAACGAAAAGTTTGCAAGCGAGGTTCTGCTTGCTATCTCAAACTTTTTATCGAGTTCTTCAATTGTTGTGGTTTGCGGGTTGGTGTTGGGCATTTCCATGTACGAAGTTACGCCCCCAGCAACTGCTGCCTTAGCTTCGCTGTATATACTCCCTTTGTGTGTAAGCCCTGGTTCTCGAAAGTGAACGTGATCGTCAATAACGCCAGGTATTAACAGGCGACCTCGAGCATCGATTATTCTATCGGCTTTAGGGGTGTTTATTGGTTGAGAAACCTCCCAAATATCTTCTATTATGCCATTTTTAACATGCACGCTACCTTCAAAGCGCCTTCCTTCGTTTATTATTTGTGCGTTGGTAATAAGTAGACTGCTCACGGGATTTATTTTAATAGTTTATGCCAGATGTCTTTTGTAGTTTATAAAGAAACTTTTGAACTTCAGACCAATTACACCCCAGAAAGCTTCGTTAAAAATACCACCACTCATTTTCGATATCCCAACCCTACGTTCAGTAAAAACAATGGGAACCTCTTTAATGTTGAAGCCCATCTTCCACGCAGTAAACTTCATTTCAATCTGAAAACCATAACCCTTCATTCGTATCGAATCGAGGTTCATGCTTTCAAGAACAATGCGTTTGTAGCATTTAAAACCCGCAGTAGTATCCATTATTTTCATTCGGGTAATAAACCGAACATAAGCCGATGCAAAGTACGACATGAGTACGCGCCCCATGGGCCAATTAACCACGTTTACCCCACTTATATAACGAGATCCAATTGCAACATCGGCTCCATCGAGGCAGGCCCTGTACAGCTCGTTAAGGTCGCACGGATTATGCGAAAAGTCGGCATCCATTTCGAAAATGAAATCGTACTTTCCCTCTAATGCCCACTTAAATCCTGCTATATAGGCGGTCCCTAGTCCAAGTTTTCCTTTGCGTTCAAGTATAAAAAGCCTATCAGGGTAGGTGTCTATCAGATTTTTTACAATCGAGGCTGTTCCATCGGGCGAGCCATCATCAATAACTAAAAGGTTAAAGCTGTTTTCGAGCGACATAACTTTATGAATCATTCGCTCAATATTATCTTTTTCGTTGTAGGTTGGAATTATAACTAGGTTGGTGCCGAAGCTCATATCGTTTTTTTTGCGAAGATACTTCTTCGTCTCAATTTTTTGAATGAACAGAGATATTATTTTGATGCATCTATTAAAATAAGGTATATAGCAAATTTGAATTTTTGTTAAATCTGAAGATTTTATTTTTTTAATAAAAATAGAAGCTGATTCACAATAACATAAAAAGAAAATTACTTTTTCTTCAAAAAAAGTTTGGAAAAGGTTTGGAGAAATGGTTTTGGAATTTCTATCT
>JBBIRB010000011.1:0-31987 GCA_037442025.1 Bacteroidales bacterium
AATTAAACATTGACCAACTATATTTGTTTAATATATATTACTAATACCTTAACAAAATGACCTCGAAGTACATGTTTATATTATTTTTTTCTATTGTATTTACAGTTTATGCTCTGGTAAATTATTATATATACTGGCATTTAAAACAATGGAAGCCAAATTCTAATTGGATATATTGGGCTATTCATATAACTTTTTTTATTGTTGTTTTAGCATATCCTATTGGTCGAATTTTCGAACGATTTTACCTTAACTCCCTAACCGAATTTATTGTTAAGCTCGGATCGATTTGGCTTGGTGCCATGCTATACTTTACTCTGACTTTTTTTGCTATAGATATAATACGTTTTTTTGCATTTATTGCAGGCTTAATATTCAAAACTCCCAGCATATCGCCTTTATTATTAAGTAGCAAAAGTCTTTTAGTAGTATCTATTTCCGTTGCTTCTATTGTATTATACGGCTTTTTTAATGCTTTGCAACCTACAATAAAAAGAATTGAAATTCAAACATCAAAGCATTTGAACCCAAATGGAAGAATAAAACTAGCCATAGCATCAGATATTCACCTAGGCACAGTAATCTCGAATGGACGATTAAGTCGAATGGTTTCAATAATAAACAGCCAAAAACCCGATGCGATTCTGCTTGCAGGTGATATTTTTGATGAAGATATTGGGTTAGTTATAAAGCGGAACATGGGAGAATTGATTTCGAAGCTCGATGCGCCGCTTGGCGTTTTTGCAGTTACAGGTAACCACGAGTACATTGGCGGAGTTAACTCTGCTGTCGATTACCTAACAAAGCATGGTGTTCAAGTACTACGCGATACTTCGGAATTGGTAAATAATAGTTTCTATATCGTTGGCCGCGAAGACCGGCAAGCCAAGTACATGGCTAACCATTTTCGAAAAAGCATTCCAGAACTAGTTTCAAATATCGATTCCGAGAAATTTAATATTTTGCTCGATCATCAGCCCTACAACCTTCATGAAGCCTATGAGAATGGTATCGACCTACAAATTTCTGGCCATACCCATCATGGCCAGCTATGGCCATTCAATTACATTACCAGTGCTATCTTTCAAATAAGCTATGGTTATCAGCAGATTAATGGAACTCATTTTTACGTTTCAAACGGATTTGGAACATGGGGGCCTCCGCTACGAGTAGGAAATCGACCTGAAATTGTTATCATTGATATTACTACTTCTCCTTTAATATAGCAGTTTTATTAGGCAAAAGTTGTTTATAATAGTGCAACTTAGTAGATTTGCTATAATGTAAAATGTAAAACTTTTCATTTCAATTTTACGTTATTCCAAACGGTATTTTATTTTGCCTCAATGATAAATTTTTCTTCTTATATAAAATTTCGATCAGTAATAGTAAGCATATCTCTTATGTGCTTACTTTTTATTGCACCCAATCTGGTAGCTCAAAATCAACTGAAAACATTCATGAGGCTGAGAGTTAAGAAGGGGAATGTAGAGGGTGCTAAAATAATTGTTTACAAAAATGGAACGCTTGTAAGCGAAAATACGATAAATCGAGGTGGTAAGTTTGAAATTGGGCTCGATTACGATTCCGACTATATACTCTCTTTCGAAAAGGGTAATTATGTAACTAAGCGAATAAATATTAATACCACTGTTCCTCCAACATTTCCAAAAGATCGTGAAGAAATTATCGATTTTGAAGTAGAACTAAATCCTCAGGAAGACCAAACTGCCATTAAAGTTTACGATAACCCAGTAGCTAAAATTAGGTTAGATGGTAAAACCAATAGTTTCGATTACGATTTGGATTATTCAGCAAGTTTCCAAAGAAAAGTTATTGAAGAAGAGAAACAAATTGTTCAGGAACAGAAAAAGCAGGCTGAGGAGGCAGCTAAAAAAGCTGCAGAAGAACAAAAGGCTCAATTAGCAGCTGAGGCTGAGAAAAGGCGGCAGGAGGATTTAGCTCGTAAAAAGGCAGAGGAGGAGGCACGTAAAGCGGAAATGGACCGTCAGAAAAAGGAAGCAGAAGCAAAACTTTTAGCCGAAGCTAAAGCTAAGGAAGAGGCACGAATAAAAGCCGAAGAAGAGAAGCGCAAAGCCGATGAGGCGGCCAAACGGTTGGCTGCCGTGGAGGCTGCAAAACGCGAAGAGCAACGACGGCTAGAGCAGGAACGGCTTCGAAAGGAGGCTGAAAAGCAACGATTAGCCGAAGAGGCACGCAAAAAAGCTGAAGAGGAAGCCCGATTAGCAGAATTGGAGAAACAACGCAAAGAAGCCGAAGCAAGAGCATTAGCTGAAGCAAAGGCCAAAGAGGAAGCCCGTTTGAAAGCCGAAGAGGAGAAACGTAAAGCCGAAGAGGAGGCTAAACGCATAGCTGCCGAAGAGTCTGCAAAACGCGAAGAGCAACGACGGCTCGAGCAGGAGCGACTTCGTCAGGAAGCAGAAAAGCAACGATTAGCCGAGGAGGCTCGAAAAAAGGCCGAAGAGGAGGCCCGATTGGCCGAACAGGAGCGCATTCGTAAGGAGGCAGAAGCAAAGGCAATTGCTGAAGCAAAAGTTCGTGAGGAGGCCAGGCTAAAGGCTGAGGAGGAAAAGCGCAAAGTTGAAGAAGAAGCCAAACGACTGGCAGCTGAGGAAGCAGCAAAACGAGAAGAGCAGCGACGTCTTGAGCAGGAACGACTGCGCCAAGAAACTGAACGAATTAAATTAGCCGAAGAAGCCAGAAAAAAAGCAGAAGAGGAAGCACGCCTGGCAGAGCAAGAACGTATTCGTAAAGAAGCAGAAGCAAAAGCCCTTGCCGATGTTCAAGCACGTGAGGAAGCATTGAAGAAACTTGCTGAAGAAAAAGCAAAAGCTGAAGAAGATGCCAAAAAACGGGCAGAGGAAGAAACTGCTCGTCGCGAAGAACTTCGAAGGATTGAACAGGAACGAATTAGAAAGGAAGCAGAAGAAGCCCGTTTGGCAGAGGAAGCACGAAAAAAAGCTGAAGAGCAAGCACGGTTAGCAGAACAGGAAAGAATTCGTAAAGAAGCAGAGGCGAAGGCACTAGCTGATGCTCAGGCTAGAGAAGGGGCCCTCAGAAAAATTGCAGAGGATAAAGCAAAAGCAGAAGAGGATGCAAGAAAGTTGGCGCTTGAAGAAGCTCGGGCCAAAGAGGAGCGTAGAAAAGCAGAGGATGAAAGAGTTCGAAATGAAACTGAACGTATTAGGCAAGAAGAGGAGCGTATGCGCAAACAGGTTGAAGAGGATGTTCGCCGTCAGCAGGAAGAAATACGCAAGCAAGCTGAAGAGCGTACTCGCCAAATGCTGGCAGCAAAAATGAATGAACTAACCGGCGAAACCATTCCGGTTGAGAATTTAGCCAAACGTTATTCTAAAGATCGAACCGATGAGCAAATATTCCTCAATCTTATAATTATTAGGCGAACCGTTATTAATCGCGATGGCGAAATAACTTTTTACTCAAAGGTAGAGCACGATAATGGAGCAACCTACTATTTCCGTAATGGTGAAACCATTTCAGCCTGGCAGTACAAGTATGAGTTAAATAATTAATTATTTAATCATAAGTTTGTTAATTCAATAAACTTTGGCTTCTTACTAAAGTAGTGCGTAATTTTTTAGTTCTCTTTTATGCAGCACTTCACCACCGCTTGTCCGCGTAATTGCTATAGCACCTGCACTTTTAAGGTTTTTGTCGATAACGGAAAGGTTGTTAACATTGAGCACCATCCTGCAAACCGGGCAACGCCCGAAGGTATTTGTCTTAAAGGGTTGAGCTATGTGGAAAGGGCCAATTCGCCCGACCGAATTCTTTACCCTCACCGTAAATACGCCAATGGAACGTTTGTGCGCATTTCGTGGGGCGAAGCGTTCGATGCAATTTCGGCACGTTTAAATCACTATAAAGAACATTACGGTCAGCAAAGCGTATTTTTTTACGCTGCCAGCGGAATGTCGGGGTTAATGAACGACTTTAGCCTTAAGTTTTGGCGAAACCTTTACGGTGGCGCAACCACCGTTTATGGCAACTTATGCTGGCCTGCCGGACTCGAAGCCACACGCATAACCCTTGGCGAGAATAAGCATAATGTTCCGTGGGACCTGGAGAATGCTAAACTAATTGTTTTGTGGGGAAAAAATCCTGCCGAGAGCAACATTCAGGAGATGATTCCCATTGGTAAAGCTATCGATAGGGGTGCGGAGCTGATTGTAATTGACCCACGGCGAACCGACTCGTCGCAGCGAGCTATGCTATTGCTGCAGCCAATTCCGGGAACCGATGCTGCGCTCGCATTGGCCGTAGCCAATATTATTATTCTGAATAATTGGTACGACACCCATTTTATTTCCAATTATGTTACGGGCTTCGAAGCTTTTAAAAACCATGTTGAGAAGTTCACTTCGCAATGGGCATCAGAAATTACAGGTGTTTCCGAAGAACTTATTTACAAGTTGGCATGGAGCATTGCGCACGTTAAACCCATGACCTTACTGCCCGGCTATGGCATGCAACGCTTCACTAATGGAGGACAAACCGTTCGCTGCTTACTTGCACTTTCGGTAATTACTGGAAATATTGGTAAGCCTGGGGCTTGTTGGCATTACGCCAATTTACAAAGCTACGTTTTCGACGATGTGCTGGAGCCTCTATGCTACTATCCACCAAAAGTTCCCGATGGCATTATTCGCCGTGCAATTCCCACGGCTAGACTAGGAGAAGCAATGCTCGAAATGAGTAACCCAACTTTAAAAATGATGTGGGTAGAGCGCGGAAACCCAGTAGCTCAAAATCCCGATACTAACACTGTGCTAAAGGCCATTCGGAAGCTATATTTCCGAGTAGTGGTCGACCAGTTTTTTACCGACACGGCTCTCGAGGCCGACATAGTTTTACCTGCCAAAAATATGTTTGAGCAGAGCGATATCATTGGTTCGTACTGGAATCCCTATGTTCAACTAAAGCAAAAGGTTGTTGAACCCGCTGGCGAAGTAATGCCCGAGAATGAAATATACTACCATTTGGCTCTAAAGCTTGGTATTAGTAAAGAAGAAGTTGAAAAACATCTTATTCCACCCGGCGATGAACATGTTGAAAGTTTTCTGCACGATACGCTTTCCCGCTTTCCCGAACTTTCGTTGGAGAAACTGATGGAGGGGCCAGTGCTTGCACCAAATCTTCAGGAAATTGCTTTTTCCGATATGATTTTCAGAACGCCAAGTGGAAAAATTGAGCTCTATTCGCAGCAAGCAACCGATTTGTGGGGAGCCAATCAGCTTCCAACTTACGAGCCTTTAGCTGAGGGTAGTAATACAAGTGATGATAAGTACCCCCTTTTTTTAATGTCGCCCAATACCAAGAACCGCATTCACTCGCAGTTCAATAACCTAAAGGTTATAAAAATGCTCAATCCCGAACCTTTTGTTGAAATGAATCCTTCAGACGCTAAAAGGCGCAGAATAAAGGATGGCACAATGGTTCGGGTTTTCAATGCACGGGGAGAAGTGAAGGTAAGGGCACAATTAACGTACGCCGTTCGAATGGGCTGCGTTGTAATTCATAACGGATGGTGGGCAACCGAAGGGTGCTCGGTTAATAATCTTTCGAAGGGACTCGAAACCGATATGGGCCACGGCACTGCTTTTCACGATAATAGGGTGGAAGTGGAGAGAAATGTTTAATGAGTATCTTTCACCACATTAGACACATTAGAACACATTAGGTTTTATTAATTAGGTTTACGCCTTAGCGTTAAACCGATAACCGACCCTTCGACAAGCTCAGGGTTCAAAACTGACAACTGATAACTGATAACTGATAACTGATAACCAACAACCTATTCCCCCCTCATTCTCTCCCTATAGTGCCTTTCCGAAAAAGCAACAAAAAGAATTAAAGCTAGCACGTTAACTACTGCGCACACCAAAAATGCTCCGCTAAGGCCAATAAAGTCCGAAAGAAAGCCTGTGGCCATCATTCCAATACCAATTCCAAGATCGAAGCAGGTAAAAAGCGTCGAATTTGCTGCGCCACGGCGCTCGGGTTTAACCAGATTATTTACCATACTCTGAAAAACGGGCATAATAATTCCAAAGCCAAAACCCATTAGGGTTGCCGAAGCGTGATATCCAACTGGATTATGAACCAGAGCAAGTATTGGAAACGAAAGTATAAGTATTATAAGCCCCAAAATCGACACTCGTTGAGGGCCATGCTTGTCGAATGCTTTACCACCAAAAAACCTCGAAATGCCTATTCCAACAGCAATAAGTAGAAAAAATGGCCCGCTGTTGGTAACACCAACTTCTTGTCCGTACAGGGCAATAAACGAAAGCACGCTGCCATACGAGAACATAACCAGTAGCATATTAATCGAAATTGGAATGGCCGATTTTTCAACTAGCCCCTTTAAATTCAGTTCTCGTTTTTGACTATCAACGCTGAAATGGGGAAATTTTACGAATTGAGTAAATACAAATCCAACCAAACTGATTGCAATAGCAGAAATGAAAAGGGTTAGGAACCTATCGTTTCCCGCAATGGTTATGGCAATTAATGGCCCAATGGCCATTGCAAGGGTCATTGAAAGGCCAAAAACGCCAATACCCTCGCCACGTCGGGCTGGCGGGATAATTTCGACTGCAATGGTTGTACTCGAAGTGGTTAGCACTCCCCACGTTAGTCCGTGGGCAAACCGTAAAGCAATCATTAACAGTGTACTTGGTACAATTGGGTAGCCTATAAACAGCGATACAAAAAGCAAAAATGCAGCTAGGTAAATGCCCTTGCTACCGTATGTATCGACTGCCCACCCCGTAAATGGGCGTATAACTAGCGCAGCTATTGTGTAAAATGCCAGAACCAATCCAACCTCACCCTTGGTTGCTCCAAATGCTGTTGTAAGGTACACAGGCAGTATAGGCAGCATAAAGTAAAATGCAATGGCCATTAAAAGGTTGGCACAGTAAAGAAGAATAAAATTGCGGTTGTATAATGCTTGCTTTTCCATAGTGCTAGCAAACGTACAAAAAAATGAAGCAAATGGAATAGCCATGCCAATACAAAAACATCTAACCACAAAGCCTGACTGCCGTTAGGCAGGTGAACCAAGTTTTTCACATAGGTTTACCAAGCAAAGTATGCGATATCAGTTACTCTGTTGTTATTTGTATTGCCAAAATTATTTATAAAGACTGTAATACAGCCAGCTTGGTTTGTGATTAATCTTTTTAAATTACAAAATTTATTTTAAAGGCCCCTTATTATCTTGGTTTCTATATAAAGTTAGACGGTATTGATGAAAAATAATTTGTTCTTCTTCCAATTAATTACCTTTGTCGGCTAAATTTATTAAGAAATGTCGTTACTAAGTACCGAAGTTCACCGTAGACGAACCTTTGCCATTATTAGTCACCCCGATGCTGGAAAAACAACCCTGACCGAAAAGTTGCTTCTATTTGGGGGTGCCATTCACGTTGCAGGTGCCGTGAAGAGCAATAAGATAAAAAAGACTGCTACTTCGGACTTTATGGAAATTGAACGCCAGCGTGGTATTTCGGTTGCCACATCGGTAATGGGGTTCGATTATAAAGGAATTAAGGTGAATATTCTCGATACGCCCGGTCACGAGGATTTTGCCGAAGATACGTACAGAACCCTAACGGCTGTCGACAGCGTTATTATTGTTATCGACTGTGCAAAAGGGGTCGAAACGCAAACCCGCAAGCTGATGAGCGTTTGCCGTATGCGAAATACTCCGGTTATTGTTTTTGTAAATAAAATGGATCGTACCGGAAAGGATGCCTTCGAACTACTCGATGAAATTGAGAAGGAACTAAATATAAAGGTTCGCCCTCTCAGCTGGCCCATTGGAATGGGCCCCAAGTTCCAGGGGGTTTACAATATGTACGAGAGTAAGCTCAACCTGTTTTTTGCCGACGATAAGCAGCGCGTAGCCGACGATGTAATTGAAATTACCGATTTAAACTCCGAGGTTCTCGATCAGAACATTAGCGGCCAATCGGCCAATCAGCTGCGAGAGGATTTGGAACTTGTTAACGGTGTTTACCCCAATTTCGATATAAATACATATTTAAAAGGTGAGGTGGCACCCGTTTTCTTTGGAAGCGCACTCAATAACTTTGGTGTACGTGAACTACTCGATTGCTTTATTGCCATTGCACCAACTCCACGGCCAACCATAACCGAAACGCGCGAAGTACAGCCCCTCGAAGAGAGCCTGTCGGGATTTATTTTTAAAATCCATGCTAACATGGATCCAAATCATCGCGACCGAATTGCCTTCTTAAAAATTAGTTCGGGTGTTTTCGAACGAAATAAGCCGTTTTTTCATGTTCGTAGCGGTAAAAGGTTAAAATTTTCGAGTCCTACGGCCTTTATGGCCGACAAAAAGTCGATTATCGACTTTGCTTTCCCTGGCGATATTATTGGTTTACACGATACCGGTAACTTTCGCATTGGCGATACTATTACCGAAGGGGAGGAGTTGCGCTTTAGAGGGATCCCCAGTTTTTCGCCCGAACTATTCCGTTATATTGAGAATGGCGACCCGCAAAAGTACAAGCAGCTAGCCAAAGGAATCGATCAGCTTATGGACGAAGGCGTAGCTCAACTATTCACTCAAAAGTCGAATGGTCGAAAAATTATTGGCACTGTGGGTGCCTTGCAGTTCGACGTTATTCAGTATCGCCTTGAGCATGAGTACGGAGCTATTTGCAGGTACGAGCCTATTACCCTCCACAAAGCTTGTTGGTTCGAAAGCAGCAGTAAAGAGCAACTCGACGATTTTAAGAAACGAAAGTATAACAACTTAGCATTCGATAAGCATGGCCGCGATGTGTTTTTAGCCGATTCGCCCTATGCTCTGCAAATGGCTATCGAAAAGTTCCCCGATATTCAATTTCATTTCAAATCGGAATTTTAGCGATTTTTAACATTTGTTTGAATAGAATTTTATCGTAATTTTATTTACGATTATAAAAATATACGATGCTATTTAGGCGAATAGTAAAAGTTATTGTTCTACTTGTTTTTTACGTAGAGGGTTATAGCAACTCAAATGGGTTGGATTCTCTAATTCAAGTTTTTAATAATTCAAAAGCCGATACGCTTAGAGTTAAAATTGCGCTTCAAATAGCTCAGAACCTTGCTTCAAGTAGCCCCGATTCAAGTATTGCATGGATAAAAAAAGGGCTGTTTTTTGCCAATAAAGCAAATTCTAAAATCGGTTCCGATTCTACACTGTTCTATTATAAAGGTGTTGCTCATGCTTCACTAGGTATGACGCTATCACGCACGAGTATCGACTTGGTTAGAGCAAAAGCACATGCCGATACTAGCATTGAAGTATTTAGCCAAGTTATAAGAAATAAAAACCGTTGGATTAGGTTTAAGGCCTTACATGGCCTTTCGGTATCGTACGGACTTCTTGGACGATTAAGCTATATGCAGGGTGAAATTCAGTTGGCAATATACCATTACACCAAATCGCTCGAAGTTCAAATTCAGCTTAATAGAGGGCATGGTGTTGCAATGCTTCAGAACAATTTAGGCTTACTTCATGCCCATCAGGCCAATTATATCCAGGCTGTTAAGTATTATCAAAGTGCATTATCCTTCTTCGAAGCGCAAAACGATAGCCTTAACACAGCTAATGTAAGAGTTAATATGGGTAATGTAAGCAAGGATTTGGGTGCGTACGATATTGCATTAAGAAACTACTTTGAAGCGCTAGCTATATTCTCAGAGAGAAATACTTATTCCTCGTTAGCTGCTACAGAGCTCAATATTGGAGAAGTGTATCTAGCTTTGTTGGTTTTTAATAATGCTATGATTCACTTTAAAAAGGCATACATCCTTTTTAGAGGTATTAATGATAATAAGGGGATTGCCGATAGTTATACAAATCTGGGTATAACCTACAGTAAGCAAAACAGAACCGATTCGGCTCAATTCTTTTTAAGAAAAGCTCAACAAATATACACTTCGCAAGGTTTGAAAATTGGTTTGGCAAATGTTTCCGAAAACTTAGGTGAAACCTATTATTCCATTGGAAAAACCGATGAGGCCATTAAATTGTTAAATGAATCGCTTGCATTGAATAACGAGATGGGCCGCAAGAGTAATTCCTTATCAATTAAACTTAGCCTTTCAAGAATATTTCTTGATAATAAGCAGTTGGATAAGGCCAAACTTAATGCAAAGCAAGTTTTGTACGAAGCTGATAAACAGGGATATTTAAAGACCAAGCGCGATGCTTGTAAAGTGCTTAGTGAAATTTACGAACTTGAAGGATTATCCGATTTGGCACTGAGGTACCATAAGCAGTATTCCGAAGCAACCGATAGCCTTTTTTCAATTGAACGTGTTCACAAAATTGCCCAGTTAGAGGCATTATACAATTTATCTCAAAAGCAAAGTACAATATCGGCTCTAGAAAAAGAAAAATCGCTTAAGGAAGTGGAACTATCGAAAGCACATGAACTCATTAGTTACCAGCGATTTCATTCCATACTTTCACTTGTGGTTTTGGGATTTCTACTTATTGTCCTTTTCATCCTTTACAGGCAGTTCCGCATAAAACGTGAAGCCGTGAACCAACTTTCGCAAAAAATAGTTGAGGTTCAGAACAAAAACGAAGAAATACTAACTCAAAAAGAGGAAATTGAGGCTCAACGGAACGAATTGGAGTCTCAAAAGTTTTTGCTAAAGGAAAAGAGCGAGCAGCTGGAACGTTTCAACTGGTTGCTTACCGACAGTATCGATTATGCATCGAGTATTCAAAGCGCATTGCTACCTTCTACCGATGTTTTTCAAAAATATTTTTCCGACCACTTTATAGTTTTTTTTCCAAAGGACGTGGTAAGTGGGGACTCGTATTGGGCTTATCCGTTCGACGACGATACTATTCTAATAGCGCTGCTCGATTGCACAGGGCATGGAGTTCCAGGTGGTTTTATGAGTATGATGGGAATTTCAGCGCTTACTGAACTTATGGGTAGGAAAATCACCGAGCCCTCCGAAACTCTAAACAATCTGAGATTGTTTGTAATCGATTCGTTTAAACAAACCGGAAAAATGGGGGAACAACGCGATGGTATGGACATAGCCCTAATTCGATACAAAAAGGGAAGTGGATACGTGGAGTATGCTGGAGCGAACCATCCTTTATGGATAACTAAAAAGAATGAAACAGAGGACAAGCAAATATGGGTTCACAAGGCTGATAGTATGCCTATTTCATATTTTCCCCGGATGGAACCTTTCAAAACCCAACGAATTGAGGTTGAACCGGGCGATCAGATCTACCTGTTTAGCGATGGATTTCGCGATCAGTTAGGAGGAGAAAATTTCAATTTAAAGTATGGTAGAGAAAGGTTTAAGGAACTTATAATTCAAGTATCGACTATGCCAATGGATGCTCAGAAAAGTTTTATAGAAGATGCATTTTTCCGTTGGATCGATGGTAACGACCAACTCGATGATATTACAATATTGGGCTTGAAAGTATAGGCTTGTTTTCGGTTCAATTGCTCACTTGTTCGTTGATTGTTGATTGTTGATTGTTGATTGTTGATTGTTGATTGTTGATTGTTGTTCGTTGATTGTTGTTCGTTGATTGTTGTTCGTTGATTGTTGATTGTTGATTGTTGATTGTTGATAGTTGAATGCACATCTCTTCCGATTTCAAACATCAATAACCTAATAACTCATTAACTCAATTTTACACTGAGCTGCGATACCCTGAGGCTCCCGAAGGGTCGGTTATCAGTTGTCAGTTGTCAGTTATCAGTTCTCTTGTTCGTTGCTCAATTGTTCAGTTTGTTCTCTTCGGACTCCCGACTTCAAACTTCAATAACTTATAACCTAATAACCTAATAACTCAATAACTTATTATCCCATTCGCCCCAAATTCCATTCTCACCTATATCTTAACTCCCACAATGGTTACATCGTCTATTTGATCGTAATTGCCTTTCCAATTCATAAATTCCTGCTCGAGAATTTGTTGCTGCTGTTGCATACTGTTTTTACTAGAGGAATACAATAGGTCCCTAAACATCTTATGGTTCATTTTCTTTCCTTTTTCTCCCCCAAACTGGTCGGCAAAGCCATCGGAGAAAAGATAATACTTTGTTTCTGCAACAATGGGTTTTATTTGAATAGTAAATGGTTTATTGAAGCCAACACCAACCCCAATAGGTGCATTGTCTCCCTTTACAACTTCAAATTGTTCGTTGTGAACGATACATATTTTATGGTTCGCCAAAGCAATTTCAACAACCTGCTTCTCTGTGTCGAATATACAAACCGATATATCCATTCCATCGCGAGGAGTATCATTACCTGCCGTGTTAGAGAGGGACTCAATAACCATTTTTCTTAAACTTTGAAGCAGATCATTCGCTTTTATTAATGGGTTGTGGGTAACAATTTCGTTTAACAGACTAATGCCTAATATACTTAGAATAGCGCCGGGTACACCATGTCCTGTGCAGTCGGCAACTGCAAGGATGATGCGGTGTTTTTTCTGAGTACACCACCAAAAATCGCCACTTACAATATCGCGAGGCTTTAAAAGCACAAAATGGTCCTTAAATAGCGAAAAGAGTATTTTCTCATCGGAAATTACTGCGTTTTGAATTATGCTAGCATATTGTATGCTATCGGTAATACTTTTGTTTTTATCCTCAATAAGCTCCTTTTGAAATGTTATTTCATCATTCTGTGCCCGAACCTCTTCGGCCATTTCGCTTAACTGCACATTTTTATCGGTAATTTCAATATTTGCTTTTTCAAGGCTTTGGTTTTTGCTTTCGATAACTTTTTTCTGCTCAGCCAACATTCTATTCCTTTTAAAAATGGCAATCATTCCAATAATCATTGACAATAAAGCCAAAAAACTTAGAGCAAGCATCCAAATAATTCTTTTTCGTTTTTCCGTTTCTCTTTCCAGCTCCAGTTCTTTTCTTTTGGTCTCGCTCTGAAGTAATTCAATTTCGCGGAGCCTTTCTTTTTCTTCAGTTTCTTTTTGAATGATTTTCAGCGCATTTAATGAGTTTTCCTGCTCAAGGTTTTGTATAAGTGCTTTTTGGAGTCGGGTTTCGTTTTCTTTTTTTGAAATAAGTAAGCTGTGAAATTGTTTTTCCTTTTCAAGACTTTCTAGTTCGCTTTGCCGCTTTAAAAGCTCCACTTCTTGCCGTTTGGTCTCCATTTCAAGTCGAAGTTGCTTCAGCATTAAATCTTTCACCTCCTCATCTGCAATGAAAAGTTGCTGCTCCTTTTCAGCTTTTACAAGCTTATTAAATACATCACCACGCTTTTGGGTTTCTAAGCGCTCTATTAGTAATAGCGAATCTCTTAGTGCCAAGTATTTTTCATAGTACGATAGTGCTTTTGTATGATCGTTGCCTTGCTTTAAAATTTTACTGTAGGTTTCGTAACAAGTGCTTAACAATTGCATGTTTCCGTATGATTTGGCATAATCAATTGCTTTTAAAGCGTGCTGACTGGCATTGTGATGGTCGCCTTTAACTAAAAATATGTTTGCCAGAATGTTGCAAATTTTGGCGCAATTCAAATCGTCTTTACTCCTTTTGTGTATATCGAGCGATGTGTTTAGATATTGAATGGCTTTTGGTATGTTTTGTAGGTTTTGGTAATTTATACCTAAATTTAAATAAAGACCAGCCAGCAAATGGTTCGATATTTCGAAACCAGTAGCGAGTTCCAATGCCTTTTCTAGTGATTGAGTTGCGTCGTTATTTTTTCTGTTTCTTATTTGTGCAAAAGCCATGTTGTTTAATGCCAGAATCATCCCAAGTGTATCTGCCCTGCTTTCGCTTAATTCATATAATTTAATGTAAGTTCTATTTACATGTTCGAAATCATTCTTCATATTATATATAACCGAAAGATAATGAAGTGCTCTGATCCTGGTTTGAATTTGGTTTACAAAAACTGATAATGTATCGAGTTGGCTGTAACTTACAATAGCTTTATCAAGCTCTCCCATCTGGTATTGCGAATAGGCCAATCCCTCTATGGCAAAAACCTGCATGTTGCTGAGTGGTTCCAGATCAATTGAATTTAGGGCTTTTTTATAATACTCCTGTGCTTTCTCATAAGCCGAAATATTTGCATAAACATTCCCAACTTCAATAAAAACCAATGGAAGTTTATTTTGCTGGTGCCGTTCGGCCCAGGAAATAGCATTTAGGTAGCTACGTATTCCATTTTCAAGATCGCCATTACCTATTTGAGCTCGAGCGATTCGCAAGTTCGATTCAGCCAATAAATTATGGCAGTTCGATTTATTGTTTAATATCATTGCTCTTTGAGCCGATTTCAGTGCTAAATCGAACAGTTTCTGCTCAATATTTTTGTCGGTTTTTGAGTGTAGTAAAAGAATGCTGTCGCATAGATCTTTCGGTTGCGACTGAGCCATTTGCATCGCCATAACCAATGCAGAAATTAATAGCAATATGCGAATCTGTAATCTCAATGTGTATTATTAAATGTGTTAAACATCCGATTAGTTGAGGGTGCATGTTAAACCTAATTGAAAATTCCTGCCAAACTGTGGGTTATACGGAAGGCTGTAGCCAAAGCCTGTAACTCCAATTCCCCCATATTTTTCGTTTAATAAGTTGGTTGCTTTTAATGAAAGATTTAAACTTTGTCCCAACTTTAACTGAGCAGAAAGATCGATAGTGTAAAACCCATCGACATTGGAGAATAGTTTGGAGTAAATTTCTTCGAATGGAATGATAACTCGCAACCATTTAGTCATCCACACCATTTCTGCATTAAGTTTTAGGAAGTTTAATGGTTGTAGCGAAATTTTGAATTGACCCATGTGCTTTGGCATAAGCTGAAAATTGGCAAGGAGGTCCTCAAGCCCAGGCGACTTTTCGGTTTGTTGTGCAATGCTTAAATTCAGTTCAGCATTTAGTTTGTAGGCTTTAGTAATATTCAAAAACTTAATGTTGGCCTGTCCGCCCCATAGTCGCGACTTGGCATCGTGTGAGTTCATATAAGTAAACGCCCAAAGGCTATCGCCAGCTTCGGTTGCCAATGGGTACGTAATTGTATTAATAGGAATAGAAGTGCTTATAATTGGGTTGCTTATTTCGTTATAAAAAGTAGATAATGAAATAATTATATTTCCATTTCTGAGGTTTATTTGAGTACCTGCTTCAATTGATCGATACTGCTCGGGATTAATTTTTTCGCTGGGAATTACCAAGTACTTAACCCTGTCGGGTTCTCCAATTGGAACGTACGATAAAGATCGGTATGAAATTGAAGCTGGTGGAGTTTTAAATGCTGTTCCAGCCGCAATGTTGCCAGAAATGTTTTTGTTTAATTTGTAAAGAATGGCAATACGCGGGCTAAAACTATTGCTATACATCGAATTAGCGTCGTATCGTATTCCACCAAGAAAACGAAACTTATGTAAGGTAAAATATATTTGTCCAAAAATAGCCCCATTATGAAAATTAGTTGGATTGTATCCGAATTTGCCCATTAAAGGATGATTCTCGTTAACTTTATTCGAAAAGAAGGAGTAGGAGCCAGTTGGAAATGGCTTATCAAGGAATGATGTTAATGGAAGGCTGCTCGAAATTTGATAACTAGTACCCAATACAATTTCGCTGGCTTTCGTTGGATAAAAATTTACAAGTTGTTCAGCAAGAATGTCGAGCGAAGTGGAGTAGAGGTAGGCTCTTTCTGAATTGTAGCGTGTAAGCCCCATGCTCGATGTATTATCCATTTCGTACGAAAGAAACATTAAATTGGTGGTTGACGAAAATTTTGAGAATTCGTGAGAATAGGCCATATTGATTTGCTGAATTTTTTCAGCCCAGTAGTTCTGAGGATTATCGTACCGAAATAGTAGGGGGCTTAACCCCAAAGAACTGTGACTTTGCCTATACATATTGCTATACATAATACCAACGCCTCTGTATTTCAAATTTAGCCCAATATTATAGCTCGATGCAGAAAGTTTTTCAAAATTTGGTGTTGTTAGGCTTCCCTTGTAATTGGGACCATAAAAGGTATTGGTGAATTGTTCGGTTGTCATTCCGTTAATGCTCAGAAGGGCTTCATTAATTTCTAAAGGAGCATATAAATTCCCATTAATATTTACGGTACTTATATTTTGGTGAAGTAGGGCTAATGTGTTAAAAGTTTTCTCGTGCCCGTTTATTATATTCAGTTTCGGAAATTCAGACTTGCTGCCATAAAAAGAGTATTGCAGAATATCTCTGTTTTTTCCGGTTTTTCCGCCAATTGTGAAGTTAGTATATGCAAAGTTGCCACTTCCAATTAAAATGTCGCCCCGGGCGAATGTTCCCTGATCGGCCTCTTTCAGAACAATGTTAATTACGCCAGTAACTGCATCGGCACCGTAAATGGCAGCTGCTGGCCCATAAATTACCTCAATGCGTTCAGCCTGCCTAATGGGTAGCTGGGAGCCTATAGGAAGTCCCGCAGCAACCGATGGTTTTACTGGAAGGTTATTGATAAGAATTTTTGTATAAAGATTCCCCGAAAGCCCTCGCAGTTGAAAACCTTCTCCTAATTCCCCAGTGCCAGGTTGCGAAACGCGAATGCCAGGTAAACTTTTAATGGCATCGGTCAAGGTAATATATCCATTATTTATAATCTCTTCGTGAGTAATTATATAGATTGACAGTGGAAGATCTGAAACATACTTCTCGCTTCTACTTGCAGTTATTACTCGAAGTTCACCACTATCCTTTGGGGAAACAATTTGATTGGCTCCATGGAACAGGGCTTCAATTCGTCCGAACCTGCCTAGAGAATCTAATTGTCCGTGACAATGAAGAACAAATAGCAATAACAAAAAGGTAAGAAATGTTTTTGTTTGCACAGTTCTGTGAATTTTACAATGCAATATATTACTTTTTTAAAGAGAGGTCAAGTTAGACGCAATTAACGTGCCTTATAAGGGGAAAAAAAGCGTATTTTTGGTTCAGTAAAACCAATTGTTGTTATGTCGCAGGTTATTAACCCAAGTATCGATTCCTCGTGGCGAGAGGTTCTTCTGGATGAGTTCCAAAAGCAATACTTTTTAGAACTTAAGAATTTTTTGATAGAGGAAAAAAGGAAGTATACTGTTTATCCAAAGGGTACCGAAATATTTAATGCATTCAATTCAACGCCTTTCGAAAATGTTAAGGTTGTTATTCTAGGACAAGACCCGTATCATGGCCCTGGTCAGGCACACGGTCTTTGCTTCTCAGTGCCTAAAGGCATTACACCACCACCTTCCTTGGTGAATATTTTTAAGGAAGTACAAAGCGATATCGGTATTCCAGCACCTAACCATGGTAATTTGTTGAACTGGGCAAAGCAAGGAGTACTCCTTTTAAATGCCACATTAACAGTTCGAGCAAATATAGCCGGATCGCATCAGAAAAAGGGTTGGGAAGTATTTACCGATTATGTAATTCAAAGAGTATCGGATTTGAGAAAAGATGTTGTTTTTCTTTTGTGGGGTGCTTACGCACAAGCTAAAACTTCCATGGTCGACCAAAGAAAACATTGCGTTTTAACAGCACCGCACCCTTCGCCACTTTCAGCTCACAGGGGCTTTTTGGGCTGCAAGCATTTTTCGCAAGCCAACCATTTTCTAATTTCGCGAGGTTTAACGCCAATCGATTGGAGTGTTCAATAAAGTGTATGTATATGAAATCGACAACTCACATCAAGGTTTTTAAGCACATTGTGCTTATCATCCTAATTATATCTTTTTCCCTTTCATGCGAAAAGGACAATTCATATAGCCCCGAGTACCTCAAGAACCATAGCGAAATAGCCAACCTTTCAGGAGTTCAGATTATTCAACTGGCATCCCAGTCGTCTATTCTCCCTTCGGGAACGGTTGTTCTGGTGCGCTATGGTGTTAAGGCCTATAGAATTGAATACTATACCGAAGATTTGTTAGGTGGTACTATTCTGGCATCGGGGCTGCTATTAATACCTCAAACACAAGCGGAAGTGCCTTTACTCTCATTTCAGCATGGCACAATTTTTATCGAAAGTCAGGCACCCTCTTACAACAATTCTGAACTTACCAACATGCTCACTGTATTCGCTTCTATTGGATACGTTATTGCAGTTCCCGACTTTATTGGCTATGGAGCCTCTAAAAACATACCTCACCCATACGAGCATCGGAATTCATTGGCAACAAGTTGCAGAGATATGATTAGGGCTTCGAAGGAATGCTTAGAAATTATTGGAAAAACTAAACTTTCAAACCAACTTTTCTTGGCTGGTTACTCCGAAGGGGGGTACGCAACCATGGCATTATTTAAGCATTTACAAGACGAATTACACCAAGAATTGCCTGTTACGGCTGTTAGCGCAGGCGCAGGAGCTTACAATAAAACCGAATTTGCCAATTGGATTCTTCAACAAAACGCCCCATTAACCTACATAAACTATTTTTTGTGGGTATTACACACCTACAATAGAGTTTATCCAGCGTTAAACCGCCCTTTAAGTAGCTACTTCAATTCACCTTGGGCCGAAGCCATTGCCCAGAATGGTCCATTAATTACCGTTGAAAGCAATCCTTCAATTCTATTCAAGTCCAGCTTTATTGGGGGAATTACAAACGGAACCGATGCAAACTTTCTTTCAGCACTAGCTGATAACAATTGCTTCAATTGGAGGCCCCTTTCTCCTTTAAAACTTATTCACGGAACAGCCGACGATTTAGTGCCTTTTTTCAATTCCCAAACAGCCTACAATTCAATGATTCAAAATGGAGCCACCAATGTTTCGTTAGTTGCCGTAGGCGGAGGAACTCATGAATCTACTATTGTTGAGTTTGCTGTTGAAACCTTGTTGTTTTTCGAGGGTTATAAATCGAAATAGCGAAATGATTTTAAGTATGAAAATTGTTATTGACAAGGATATCCCATTCATACATGGCATTTTCGAAGAGTATTTTAACGAGGTTGTATATTCTTCTGCATTAGAAATTAGTAACCAATTATTGGTTAATGCCAGTGCCCTTGTTATTCGAACCAGAACACTTTGCAACGAAGAATTGCTACAGGGAACCAAGGTTGAAATAATTGCAACTGCAACTGTTGGTACCGATCATATAGACCTGAATTTTTGCCAAAAAAGAGGAATTAAAGTGCTTTCAGCACAGGGTTGTAATAAGGGCGCCGTTTTACAATGGGTTTTGGCAGCGTTGAGTAGCGCTGCAAATTACTTTCAGGAGCCATTACAAGGTAAAATAATGGGGATTGTTGGGAATGGTAATATTGGCTCATTGGTATCAAAGGCAGCTAAAGCTATCGGAATGGATACGCTTATATGCGATCCTGTTTTAGCCGAAATTGAGGGTAACTGTTCTTACACCAGCCTTGATAATGTGGCCGAGAATGCCGACTTTATTTCGTTTCATGTTCCGCTGACTTATATGGGTAATTACCCAACATTTAACATGGCAGCCGATGATTTTTTTTCAAGAATTAAAGTCAATTCATTTATTTTGAACAGCTCAAGGGGTGGGGTTGTGAACGAGAATTTAATGGTACAATCGTACCAAAAGAAAAGAATTCGGGGTATGGCCATCGATGTTTGGTTTGGAGAACCCTTAATACTAGATATACTACTGAACGAATGCCTAATAGCAACCCCGCATGTGGCAGGCTATAGCATTGAAGGTAAGATTAATGCAACCCTTATGGCTGTAATGGCAATAGCAAACCATTTTAACTTTAAATTAAACAGTTTTAAACCAAGTAAAAATCCGATTGAAGAAACAATTGAATTAAATTGTTCGCAGTTTATTACAAATAATTCTAATTTGAACTTACATTCTCTAATGAATCGTGTATATAATATTGCATCGGAAACTAAATGCTTAAAGAATGAACCTCAAAATTTCGAAAAAATAAGGAACAACTACGCTTATAGAAGAGAGAATAGTGGGTATTTTTTATCTGGTTGCAGATCAGACCTGGTTAATGTTATAAATAACCTTGGGTTTAAAGTTTAGGTACTAATAACCAATAACCCAGAGAATGCGTTCCTCGTTAATACACTTGTCTACTAAATCAATTAAGTTTCTATTAATAACTATAAGCCTCCGTAGGTAGTATTTCCAGCATAGTTCCCAGTTTGGGTCGGCCTTAGCTAGGTCCTGTAGTAAATCGCGACCGAGGAAAATATTGATAACGTACTTTTTAAAGTCTTCTCTGGTTTCAATGGATTGGAGTAAAAGCAAGTTTTCAGTTAATTCGTTTCGAAGCGGAACTAATTTACGGCTATTGTATTTTGTTTGACCAACAAACTCGAACAAGTAATTGCTTTGCTCAAAACAGGAAGCAAAAATATTGAAAACACTGCTATTTATAAATAACGATTCGGGATCGCATTTGTTAAAGTTATCGTTATCACCAGTAATGTTAAACTCGAAAAAGTCTATACACTCATCCTTGGTCATTAATCCAAGCTTCATAGCAGCGCATTTTTAAACAAATATATTATAATATTTTTTAAAATGTAAAACAAACACATTTATTGGCCAAATGTTCGGGCTAGTTGGGTATATATCTGGCAATGCGTTTTGCCAAGCGTCTGAATCGGAATTGCTCAGCATAGGAATGGACAAGAACAAAGAAATTGGTTAGCAATGCTGAATACAATAAAAATGACATGAACCAAAGCACTCCCAGGTTAAACCATAGCGTGTCTATTGTAATTTTCCCCAGCCGTTTAACGGGTGCAAATAAATGAGCCCTACCGGTTATTGAAGTTGGTACAGCATGCCCTGTATTGTATTTACGTATCAATCTGCTTTTCTCTCTCGAAATTTTTATTAACTCCCGTTTATTTAAAACTAAATCCTCAATTGACCGATTATGGAACTTTCGCTTTAAATTATATACATAATCCTTATTTCCTGCAACTTGAATTAATGAATCGAAATGATTGTCCTTTAAAAAATTAATAGATGCGTTTTTATTTTGAATTTTTTCACTTAATACCGAAAAGAAACGTTTAATGGTATCAATTTCAGCAATGGTTAAACTTGTCGGGTTAAGCAAAGCAGTGTCGGGGAAAGTTATGCTAAATGGTGAATAATCTCTTTGAAGTAAACTTATTTCATTCTGAATGAGCTTAAGATCTGAAATGGTAACGTTAGTAACTTTTGCGGTAACAATACTTTTGACGGTTTCGTCGAGTTTTATCTCTAATTGTGGCAATAAAAATGAAACAATATAGGTGTTATTTGAAATGGCTTGGTCGTACTTAAAAAACTCTCTATTGTACTTATTCTTTTTAAAATGCTCAACACAAAGCGCTTCGTACGACCAACGGGTGGGCATAATATCTGCAGTAAAAGGTACAAATTCCGGATGTTTAATTGCGCGATGTAGTTTATTATACCCAACAACAACACCGCTCATTAAAAGCATAGGTATCATTATTAGAGGAATTGTAACATATATGGCAACAACCGAATTGAGCGCTGCCGATATGTTTAAACCTATAAAGTTTGCGCAAACAGAAGTTGAAAATAGAATAAGCCAGGTAGTGAAAAGGGAGTCATGAATTTCTAGAACAAGGTTTCCAACCAGAACGAATTGCAACGACTGTATACCTGAGTATAGAAGCAGTAGAAGAACCTTTGAGTTTATATAGCTGAAGTAGCTAAGATTGAGAAACTTTTCGCGTTTTCGAACTTTTCGATCTCGTATAATCTCTTCGGCACTCATGGTTAAACCTAGAAATAGTGCCGCAATAACACTCATGAAAAAGTATGCTGGAATATTATCGTTATCGCTAAAAATGTAAGAATTCGGGTTATTAAGTGTTCCAGCAATGTGTTTTGAAAAGAAACTGAGAATTAAAGCAAGTATCGGAGCCTCGAGTATACTTATTGTATTAAATTGACTATTGGCCAGTTTACTATAAAGGTTCCGGGTGAAGAACAACCAGGTTTGCTTTAACTTGCTGGGAATCTTAAAGTTATTTTCGGGGAGAGGGGTTGACGAAATGCGCTCTGAAAAGTGAAGTTTGCTTTCTATTCGGTTTTTATATAGTTCATACCATTCCTTAGCAGGTCTTTTTCGTTTTCGGGTAAGCTTACCGTACTCATTCACCACCCTTGCTTCAACCACCCTTAATATTTGCTCGGCATTTACATTGCCACAGCACTGGCACTCGCTTTCATCGGGTTTAAGGTAATTACCTTCGTGTTTAAAATATACCACGGCATCCATTGGGTTTCCCTGAAAAATAACCCTTCCTCCTTGGTCCATTACAATTATTCTATCGAATAATTTCAGAATGTCTGATGAGGGTTGGTGAATGTTGGCTATAACCAGTTTTCCCTTGAATGTCTGTTTCTTTAAGAGATGCAAAATTCGTTCTGAATCGAACGAGGAAAGTCCCGAAGTTGGTTCATCGGCAAAAAGTATTGCGGGCTCACGCATTAGCTCCATTGCAATATTCAGGCGCTTGCGTTGCCCCCCACTAATATATTTCTTCAAGGGACTTCCAACCTTTAGGTTTCGTGCCTCAAATAGGTCAAAATCCTTAATGGTCTCATTTACAACAGCTACAATTTTAGTGTTGTCGTAATTTCCAAAGCAAAATTTTGCACTATAAAAGAGGTTCTGGTAAACCGAAAGGTTTTCAATAAGCAAGTCGTCCTGAGGGACATACCCAATGGTTCCTTTAAGTTTATGTTTATCGTGTAATATATCGAATCCGTTAACTAAAATTTTACCACTTGCAGGTTTTAAGTTTCCATTAAGCAAATTGAGTAACGTGGACTTGCCTACACCACTACCACCAATTATACCAATAAATTGCCCCGACTCTGCTTCGAACGAGAATGGATGCAAACCATCAGTACTGCCTTTGTACCGGTAACTTATATCTATTGCAGAAAGCCTAACCTTTAAACGCTTTGAACTATGAAAAAAAACGCTAATAACATTGCTATAATACAGTGGTTCTGTATTTTGGCTTCGCAATACCGATCCTGCACCGAAAATATAGGCCCTTCCGGGTTTAATGAGTCGACTATTCAAAAAGAATTCATTGTTGCCAAAAAACTTAACAAGCAACGTATTTGTGCTTGCTATGCGTAAAATGTAGATAACTGATCCTTTTGTTCTGTGGTATAAATACTTATGGTTATTATCTGATTCTGATCTGCAATCGCAAATCGACAGAATGTTAGAAGTTGAAGGTAACGATTCAGGGTTTTGGCTAAGGATAAAATCCTTTCCATTATTGAACTCTTCAAGGGAAATGTTGAACTCGCTAGAAATAAGCTGTATTAGTTCAATCGATTTGGGAGTTGTATAGCCTGTGTCGCCAATGAATTCGATTAATTGAAGTGCAAGCCAAACTTTCTGATGTTGCTCAAATTCGCTGTTTATTTGGTTACATATTTGGCTAATTGATGCATGAACTAATTCCTCGGAATCATCGTAATCTCCTGATAAATCGATTTTTACTGCTGCTTCAATTTCAGAAAGATATTCGCTAATCTCGTCCCTGCTGAAATCCTTTTCGAGAAATTTTGCAATTACCGCAATCGCCTCTTTCGACAGACCCTTTTGCTCAGGTTCTACTACAACAAAAAATAGTCTTAATAGCGAACGTAGAAGCGATTCATTCATTTATTAATAAAAATAAGTTAACTAAAAAATGTTAAATGGGTCAACAAAGGTATCTACATATCCTTCTTCCTCATCTTCCGATCGGGAAGGTATGATTGTTAATACTGGAATATCAGATTCGTTAATAATATGATGAGCAAAAGCACCTATATAATACTCTTTGGATTTTCCTTCTCGGTGGGTCATCAGCATTATTAGATCTGCATCGGCTTCGTAGGAGTATATGAGTATTTGCAACCAGTCCTCCTTCTTCGATTTTGTGAAAAGCTTCAAGGTGCAGCCAACCCCATTCGATTCAAGTTCGTTTTGAACTCGCTTCATTTTACGATAAATCCTGCTTCGTTGCATAAGTATACCCCCCTGCAACACCGAAACCACATGAACATGCGAGCCAAAATGCTTGCTAAAGGCTATGGCGCTGGCAACTTTTTCTTTAGTTTGCAGAGTTAAATCGAGTGGCAAAATGATATTCTTGTAACCTATAGTATGATTACCCTTAATTGATATAACAGGACAAGTCGACTCACTTATCACATGAATTGTATTTGAACCCAAATATTTTTTAAAACCCTTGTTCGAACCATTTTTGCCCATCACAATGAATCGAGCTTTAATTTCTTGGGCCTTGTTAACTATTCTTTCGTAGGTCTTACCCACTTCTATTGAATAGCTAAAAGGCAGATTCGATTCTTCAGACACCTCGAAAACAAGCTGCTTCAACTTGTTGTCAACTTCTTCTTTTACTTTATCGAGGTTTTGAGCAAAAAGTTTGAAAAAGAAGTCGTTGTTCTCAATTACGTACAAAAGCACTATTTCGGCTTTAATGAAGCGAGCCAAATCGAAGCACTGATGCAATGCAATGAGCGATTGTTCTTCAAAATCAACGCAAACCAGTATTTTATTCTTACGCATATCCATTCGTTTCGTATTTTATTGAACCCTAAAATTACGCAATTAATGGGAATCTTTTTTGTAACATTGTAGCATTGAAAATATATGCATGGGTGATTTATATCATTCTCATTCAGGCCTTCCAATTGCTTTTACCATTCTTAAATATAAGATTTTCAGAATGAGCAATGTAAAAATTTCAATGCTCTTAATTCATACATAATTGAATTTATTGTATGAGTTACATCATGAAATTTATCTAACTTTATGCCTTTGTTTGACTATTGAATTTGAAAAATCAACTACTAAATATCAACGAAACCTCAAAAATAAGGAGGAATGCTCTATGCAGAACAAACTTCAAGAACTAACTGAAAAAATTTACAGGGAAGGGCTCTCAAAAGGAACCGAAGAGGCAAATCAAATTCTTGCGAAAGCGAAAGAAGATGCTGCCCGAATTATGGCCGATGCAAAAAAAGAAGCCGATGCCATTGTTGGTAAGGCACGTAAGGAAGCCGATGACTACAAAAAGAATGTTGAAACCGAAGTTGGAATATCGGTTCGACAAGTATTTAGTGGCTTAAAACTCGATGTGGCTAAACTTATCGAAGCCGAGGTGCTTAAAGCACCCATTGCTGATTCGCTTAAAGATGCCGATTTCGTGAAAAAAATCATTGAGTCTGCAATTGCCAATTGGAATAAAACCGATTCGGAGGCAGTTTCGCTAAAGGTATTGGTTCCTAAGGATATGCATAAATCAATTGAAGAGCATTTTAGCGCTAAGGTTCTGGCTAAGATGAATGCAACCATCAGCATTTCTGCCGATAGCAATATTAATTATGGTTTTAAAATTGGACCTCAAGACAATAGTTACATTATTAATTTTACCGACAAGGATTTTGAAGCGCTTTTCAGCGAGTACGTTCGTCCTCGAATTGTAAACATGCTTTTCGGAGGAAAGTAAAATGAGCCGGAACTACTACTACCTGGTAGCTGGGCTCCCCGATCTGTTTCTCGATCAGGAATCCAAGGACTTCAATTTCGAACGAATTATCGATGATTTTCGAGAGCATTTACACCCTTCCGACTTCGAACTGATTGAGGTAATGAACCTCCCGTTCGATAATGAGAATTTTTTGAATGCAATTCTCAAAAGAAAAAGGGAGTATTCAGTGCTTGGGCGTTTTGGTAAAGAGCATTTCGAAGACCTTAACGAAAGTATAGCTCTTTTTCCTAAGTATTTTCAACAGTTCTATACTAAATTTACAGGCAAACAAACCGACGAAGACGAAGTTTCCGATGAATCATTCGATGGTGAAAAGATTGAAAAAACTCCGGAAGTAATCTTTAACGAGTTTTTTTACCAGTACATAACGAATCACTCAAATGTTTTTATAAAGGATTGGTTTACGTTTTTACAGAACCTGCAAAACATTCTTGCAGCAATTAGTTGTAGAAATAGTAATACCGAAATAATCCCTCATTTGGTTGGTGCGGGCTCTGTTCAGGATGCACTTGCACGTAGCCAAGCTCCCGATTTTGGATTGAAACGCGATATTGAATACATCGATCGTTTGCTAGCAATATCTGAAATTTCTGATGTTTTAGATAGAGAACGCAGAATTGATTTGCTCAAGTGGGAGATGGTTAACGAATTAGTGGTTTGGGAGTACTTCAGCACCGAGTTCATTCTGGCATTCATGGTCAAAGCCCAAATGGTATACCGTTGGACTAAACTCGATGCTAAAGTGGGAGCAGAAATGTTTAAAATGCTTTTGAGCGATTTACGAAGTACATACGAAATGCCCAAAGAAATCAGTAATAAATAGTAAATAACATACTACAAATGAAAACTAACGGAAAAGTAATTGGAATTATCGCAAACCTTGTTGTTGTCGAGGTTGATGGTCCGGTTGCCCAGAATGAGATATGCTACATAAATAGAACAGGTGTACGCTTAATGGCCGAAGTTATTAAAATTGTTGGAAAGTACGCTTATGTTCAGGTTTTCGAAAGCACTCGCGGACTTAAAGTTAATAGCCCCGTTGAGTTCGAAGGGCATATGCTCGAGGTCGATTTAGGGCCCGGTTTACTTTCGAAAAACTACGACGGTTTGCAGCACGATTTAGCCAAAATGGATGGCATATTCCTAAAACCTGGCGATTATACTGAAGCGCTCGACTTTGATGTTGAATGGGATTTTACGCCGTTGGCCGAGGTAGGACAAACGGTAAATGCTGGCGATTGGTTAGGCGAAGTTCCCGAAAACTGGCTAACTCATAAAATTATGGTGCCATTTAAGTTTACTGGCACCTATAAAGTTAAATCGATTGCTTCAGCAGGTAAATATAAAATTAGCGACACAATAGCAGTTTTAACCGACCAAAATGGGAACAGCGTAAATGTAACCATGATACAGAAATGGCCTGTTAAAAAGGCTATTACATGCTATAAAGAGAAACCTCGTCCATATAAAATTATGGAAACAGGGGTTCGTTCAATCGATACTTTCAACCCAATTGCCGAAGGCGGTACAGGTTTTATTCCTGGTCCATTTGGTTGCGGAAAAACCGTGTTGCAGCATGCCATTTCGAAACAGGCCGAAGCCGACCTAATTGTTATTGCTGCCTGTGGTGAACGCGCAAACGAGGTAGTTGAAATTTTTACTGAGTTTCCTCACCTCGACGACCCACGCACTGGTCGTAAACTTATGGAGCGAACTACCATTATTGCAAACACATCGAATATGCCCGTTGCTGCTCGCGAAGCATCGGTTTACACTGCTATGACCATTGCAGAGTATTACCGGGCAATGGGAGCGAAGGTACTTCTACTTGCCGACTCAACCTCACGGTGGGCTCAGGCGCTTCGCGAAATGAGTAACCGCCTCGAAGAGCTACCAGGCCCCGACGCATTTCCAATGGACTTGCCTGCTATTATTGCAAACTTCTACTCGCGTGCAGGTTTAGTTTACTTAAATAACGGTCAAACTGGGTCAGTTACTTTTATTGGAACGGTTTCGCCTGCAGGAGGTAACCTTAAAGAGCCTGTTACCGAATCGACCAAAAAAGCAGCTCGCTGCTTCTATGCCCTGTCGCAACAACGGGCCGATAGTAAGCGTTACCCCGCTATCGACCCAATGGATTCGTACTCGAAATACCTTGAGTACCCAGAAATTAAGGAATACTTAAACAAAACCATTGCGCCCAACTGGGTCGATCAGGTTATGCGTGCAAAAAACTACGTGCAGCGAGGTAAAGAGGCTTATGAGCAAATTAACATTCTTGGCGATGACGGAGTACCCCTTGAGTACCACGATCGTTTTTGGAAGGCAGAACTAATCGACTTCATAATCCTTCAGCAGGATGCTTTCGATAAAATAGACTCCAGTTGTCCGCTTGCCCGTCAAAAATATATGCTCGAACTTGTAATGTCCATTTGTGCAACCAAATTCGAGTTCGATACTTTCGACGATTGCTCTTCATTTTATAAGAAAGTAATAAATGCACTAAAGCAAATGAACTACTCGATATTCGAAAGCGAAGAGTTTTACAAGAACGAGAAAGAAGTTAATGAGATTATTAACGAAAGGAAAGTTGTATAATGGAAACGAAAGCTTTTCAGAAAGTATATACCCAACTCTTAGGAGTTACTAAAGCAACCTGCACACTCAAAGCGCAGGGAGTTGCTAACGAAGAGTTGGCAATGGTAGCCGGAAAACTGGCACAGGTTGTAAAAATTTATGGCGATATGGTTACCCTGCAGGTATTTGGTGGTACCGAAGGAATCCCAACCAATGCAGAGGTTGTCTTCTTCGGAGAACCTCCTAAATTAAAGGTTAGCGACGATTTAGCAGGCCGTTTCTTTAATGCCTACGGTCAACCGCTATTTGGCGGAACCGAAGTTGAAGGTACACCCCGCGAAATTGGAGGCCCTTCGGTTAACCCTCTCAAACGCAAGCAACCTTCTGAACTTATAGCAACTGGTATTGCTGGTATCGACCTGAACAATACTCTGGTAACCGGTCAGAAAATTCCTTTCTTTGCCGACCCCGATCAGCCTTTTAATCAGGTAATGGCAATGGTTGCGTTGCGCGCCCAAGCCGATAAAATTATTCTTGGCGGAATGGGACTTACCAACGACGATTTCTTGTTCTTTAAAAATGTTTTCGAAAACGCAGGAGCTCTCGACCGCATCATTTGCTTTGTTAACACAACCGAGCAACCTCCAGTTGAGCGTCTTTTGGTTCCCGATATGGCGCTTACCGCAGCTGAGTACTTTGCAGTTGAAAAGCAAGAAAAAGTACTTGTACTACTTACCGATATGACCCTTTACGCCGATGCATTGAGTATTGTATCGAACCGTATGGATCAGATTCCTTCGAAAGACTCAATGCCAGGATCACTTTACTCAGATTTAGCAAAAATTTACGAGAAGGCCGTTCAGTTCCCCGATGGTGGATCTATTACAATTATTGCTGTAACAACCCTTTCGGGAGGCGATATTACGCATGCTATTCCCGATAATACCGGATATATTACCGAAGGGCAGCTATTTCTTCGTACCGACTCCGACACGAACAAAGTTATTGTTGACCCATTCCGATCATTATCGCGTTTGAAACAACTGGTTATTGGCAAAAAAACTCGCGAAGACCACCCTCAGGTCATGAACGCATCAATACGTTTATTTGCCGATGCTGCTAATGCCAAAACAAAGCTCGAAAATGGTTTCGACCTATCTGACTACGATGAGCGTGCACTTAAATTTGCCCATGATTATTCGATTAAACTTTTAGCAATCGACGTAAACGTTGATATTGAAACAATGCTCAATGCCGCGTGGGAACTACTTGCTAAATACTTTACTAAATCTGAAGTGGGAATTCGAAACGAACTGGTTCAAAAGTATTGGCCAAATAATTAGCAATTAACATTGTTATGGCAATTAAATTTCAATTCAATAAAACTTCATTACACGACCTTAATAAGCAACTTAAAATTCGTGTAAGGGCACTTCCTACGTTAAAGAACAAGGAATCGGCACTTCGCGTCGAGGTTAAGAGAGCTAAAGATAAGGTAAACGAATTAAATGAACTTCTTAAAACCCGTATCGCAGAGTATGAATACATGATTACTCTGTGGGGAGAATTTGAGAACGACTTAATTCGCGTTGACGATGTAAACTTAGGAGTGATAAAAATTGCCGGAGTTAAAATTCCTGTACTTCAGGATGTTATTTTCTCGGTTAAAGAATTCAGTTACTTTGCCCGTCCTTTTTGGTATGCAAAAGGGGTGGAAATTCTTAAGGAACTGGCAAGAATTGGCATAGAGGGAGAGTTTTATAGCGAAAAAATGCGATTGCTCGACCATGCCCGCAAGAAAACAACTCAAAAGGTTAACCTTTACGAAAAAGTACAGATTCCCGGCTACGAAACTGCTATCAGGAAAATTAAACGTTTTCTCGAAGACGAGGAGAACTTGTCCAAATCATCAATGAAAATTGTGAAAAAACGTTACGAGAATATGGAGGTTGCGTCATGATAGTGCCAATGCATAAATATGCCTTTTTGGTGTACCACCGAGAATTCGAAGTTTTTTTGCATAAACTTCAGGAATTGGGATTGGTAGATATAGTTAGGCAAACCAAAGCTACCTCAGACGAGGAACGGCTGCTTATTGGTCAAATCAATAGGTATAGTAATGCCATCAGAGATTTGAGACCCCGCAAAATATCCGAAGATAATCCAACTTTAAATATTGAATCGGATGCTGTTGTTCAAGAATTTGAAACCCTTGTTAAAGAAAAAGAGCAGGTCGAGAATTCAATACGTAAGACCTCCAAGGACTTAAATGATGTACGTCCTTGGGGTGTTTTCGACACCAGCCTCATAAAATCAATCACTGAAAAAGGCTTACACATTCGTTTCTTTGTTACTAACGAAAAGTCTTTTTTAACTGAATGGGTCGAAGAATATCCTATTGAAGTAATTACTAGAGAAGCGGGGCAGGTTTACTTTGTTTGGATTCAGGAATCTAATGAAACGTTGCCAGTTATTGACGCTGTTGAGTTAAAAGCACCTAACTTTTCATTTTCCGAAAAGGAGAATGAACTAATGTTGCTCAGAGATAGAATTGAATCCATTGATAAACGATTCAACCAATTAGCAACGCTTATAACCCAACTTGAGGAAACTAAAAGCCATTTAGTAAATAGGCTCGAGTTTAACGCTGCCCATCAAAGTGCCGAAAAACAAGCTGATGACAAACTAATGGTTTTACAGGGCTGGGTTCCCGAGCCAAAAAACCAAAAATTCATTGAATTTTTAGAGCAGGAAGGAATCATTTACATTTCGGAGCGTGCTCAAAAGTCCGATGATGCTCCAATTCTATTAAAAAATAATAGATTTGCTAAACTTTTTGAACCTATTGGCAGCCTATTTACAAGTCCAACTTACGGTGAACTTGACTTAACTCCCTTTTTTGCGCCATTCTTCATGATGTTTTTTGGCTTCTGCCTTGGCGATGCTGGATATGGATTAGTTATGCTAATTGGTGCTTCTTTGTACAAATTCAAGGCGAAAAAGGAGTTTAAACCAATTCTTTCCTTGGTTCAATGGCTCTCCCTATCAACAGTAATTTTTGGCATATTAACCGGGACGCTCTTTGGAATTACACTTGCCAAGGTTGATATTCCTTTCCTTTACAGGTTTAAAGAAATGTTTTTAGATAACAAACAGCTTTTTGCTCTTGCTTTAATAGTTGGTGGAATACAAATTGTGTTTGGAATGTTTGTAAAGGCTGCCAATTTAATGAAATTATGGGGTTGGCAGCATGCCATTTCAACATTTGGTTGGCTTTTACTAATTTTGGGTAGCGTTGCAATTTTTGGGTTATCTAAAGTGGAAGGATCTGCAGTTAAATTAATGGGAACCGAACACATTATTGTTCTTTCAATTGCTGCTGTAGGAATCTTTTTCTTCAATAGTCCAGGAAAGAATCCTTTTATGAATTTTGGTTTAGGTTTATGGGATACTTATAATATGGTTACTGGGCTGTTTGGCGATATCCTATCTTACATCCGACTTTTTGCTCTTGGATTATCTAGTGCTATATTGGGTAATGTTTTCAATAGCCTTGCTTTTGGTATGTCGCCCGATATTCCGGTACTTGGTGCTATTGTAACTATGATAATTCTGGTTGCTGGACATTCCATCAATCTCTTTATGTCTGCCCTTGGATCGCTAGTTCACCCAATGCGTTTAACCTTTGTTGAATTTTACAAAAACGCTGGTTTTACTGGAGGCGGAAAAGCATATCAACCATTTCAAAAACAAGTAATTAATAAATAACATTTAACTAACAACTTAAATCACAACT
>JBBIRB010000011.1:32087-65473 GCA_037442025.1 Bacteroidales bacterium
ACAACTTAAATCACAACTAAATTGTAAACTATGGAACCAATCATTTTTGCTTATTTGGGAATCGGAATCATGATTATCCTTTCAGGAGTAGGTAGTGCTTATGGAGTTACTATTGGAGGAAATGCTTCCATTGGTGCTATGAAAAAAGATCCAACTGCCTTTGGTAACTACATGATTTTAAGTGCTCTACCCGGAACACAGGGACTATATGGCTTCGCAGGTTACTTTATGCTTGCTGAACACCTGAAGCCCGAAATGACTTGGGCAACTGCTGGTGCAGTTTTTGGAGCAGGTATTGCTATGGGCTTTGTTGGTTTATTCTCAGCTCTTCGTCAGGGGCAAGTTAGTGCAAACGGTATTTCTGCCATTGGCTCGGGCCATAAGGTGTTCGGAAATACAATGATTCTTGCTGTATTCCCTGAACTTTATGCAATTATTGCACTTGCTGCTGTTTTCTTAATCGGTACTTCGTTGGGATAGAATTTATATTGTACTTCTACATTAAAAGCCCCTGCATTAAAAGTAGGGGTTTTTTAATAAAATAGGGTTAAACGATTGATTTACATTAGATTTTATAGTACATTTATAACCAAATAAAATCCCGAAGCCATGAATAAAGAACTGTTAACTATGCTAACCGTAATTTTTATTGGATTATTTGCTGGTACAGCAACAATTCGGTACTATTATAAAGGTTCAATATTTCAAACCCTAGCCACTTTTTGGTTAGCTACTCTTGTTTTATTGTACTTGGTAACAAAACTCGGAGCGCTTTACCCAAATACTTTTAAACCCTTCATAACCGTTCCGGTAGTAATAGTTATTGTTATTCTCTGTATGCGCTTTATAGCTAGAAGTTTAGTTAAACCGCTTAATGAAAGTATTATTAAACTGAAGAAAATGAGTGAGGGGAATTTATTAATCGAATCTGACCAACATTTCTTACATCGGAACGATGAATTGGGCTACCTAACCAGCTCAATAAACGACGTATCGTTTAAACTCAAGGAAATTGTGGAATCAATTTCTGCAACTTCAACCGATATTGAGAGTGCTAGCGAACATCTGACAACTAGTTCACTGCAACTTTCGCAGGCCGTTAACGAGCAAGCGTCGTCGCTTGAAGAAATTTCTGCAACAATGGACGAAATTGTTGCGAGTGTGCAACAGAATGCTGAGAATGCAAGGCAAACCGAGACCATAGCTGTTAATACCAATGAGAGTTTGGAGGAGGGTAGTATTTCAACAAATATTGCCTTGGACGCCATGAAGGAAATTGCTGAAAAAATTTCTATTATTAATGACATTGCTTTTCAAACCAATATTTTAGCCTTGAATGCAGCCGTTGAGGCTGCACGTGCTGGTGACCAAGGCAAGGGTTTTGCTGTGGTAGCTGCCGAAGTGAGGCGATTAGCCGAGAGAAGTAGCTTAGCAGCCAATGAAATTATTTCCTACTCGCAAAAGGGTGCTCAAATATCTGAAAAAGCACGTTCACTGATGAATAAAAACCTCCCTGAAATAAAAAAGACCTCCCAACTCATTCAGGAAATTAGCGCTGCCAGTTTAGAGCAAAAAACGGGTTCCCTACAAGTCAACGAATCGGTTCAGCAACTTAATAGTATTACACAGCAGAATGCTGCAGCTGCTGAGGAGCTCGCTTCTAATGCAGAGGAGCTTTCAGCAAAATCGAAGCATTTAAGTGAACTTGTTTCGTTTTTTAGGGTATAGAGAGTGGGTATTTTTATTTTGGCTTTTCCTTCTCAAAACTTTTGTAACACTTGAGTTTTGATTAGAAAAGAACAAATCTTTCTGTTTGTTTTTTTCCACATTATTTCTGGCTACATATACTTTTTCTCCCGAATAGGGATCGATGCCTGTATAATAGATAGTTGATGCTAGTGTCATGGGTGTTGGTGTAAAGTCCTGAACCGGTTCAACCTCTAGTCTCGTTTTCCTTATCTCATCAGCCAATCTTTGCATGTGTTCCATGGTACATCCGGGGTGACTAGAAATAAAATAGGGGACAAGTTGTTGATTTAATGAATGTTGTTTGTTTGTTTCGTCGAAACGATTTTTGAGAAGTTTGAAAAGTTTAAAACTGGGTTTTCGCATTTGTTTTAATACTTCTTCGTCAGTATGCTCAGGTGCTACTTTCAATCGACCCGATACATGATGTTTAATAAGTTCGTTTAAATACTGCTTTGCTGAATGTGTTTCATGCTGAATAAGCAAGTCGTATCGAATACCACTTCCTATAAAAACCTTTTTAATTCCCTTGAGGGACCTAACCTTTCGGTATAAGTTCAACAAGCGGGTATGATCGGTGTTCAAATTATTGCAAATGCTTGGAAATATACATGATGGCCTTTTGCATTTTTTACAAATTTTATCCTCAATTCCCTTCATACCATACATATTAGCAGAAGGACCTCCCATATCTGAAATATAACCCTTAAAGTCGGGCAAATTTTTAATAGCCTCAATCTCATCGAGTATCGATTTTTCAGAGCGGGATGAAACAAATTTTCCCTGATGTGCCGATATTGTACAGAAACTACAACCCCCGAAGCAACCTCTATGAATGTTCACGGAGAACTTTATCATTTCCCATGCAGGAATTTTTTTTTCACCATAACGAGGGTGGGGTAATCTAGTGTAAGGCAGATTGTAATAACTGTCTATTTCAGATTCTGTTGCAGGCGGGAAGGGTGTATTTATAACCGTGTATTTATCAAAAGCTTTTTCAACTAAAGTTTTTGGTTTTAAACTATTCGATACTGTTTCAATTTGTTTGAAATTTTCACCAAATAGTTTTTTGTTTTTTAAACAATCCTCAAATGAATTCAATACAATGGCTTGTTGATCATTTGTTTTACTATCAAAATTCAATGTTAAGTATGCTGTTTGAGGTATATTTCTAATACTTTTAATACTTTCACCATTTGAAAGCCTTTTGGCAATTTCAACTATTGGTCTTTCACCCATTCCATAAACAAGAATATCGGCATCAGTTTGTGCTAAAATACCGGGCATCAGGCTGTCCGACCAGTAATCGTAATGGGTCAACCGACGTAACGAGGCCTCTATTCCACCCAAAATAATTGGAGTATTCGGGAATAGTTGTTTCACAACTTTAGTGTACACTTTTGTAGTGTAGTCAGGTCTATTGCCCGATTGCCCTCCAGCAGTATAAGCATCATCGCTTCTCAGGCGCTTATTGGCTGTGTAATGGTTAACCATCGAGTCCATGTTGCCCGAGGTAACAGCAAAGAACAATCGGGGCTCCCCCAATTTCTTAAAGTCGCGTAAATCGTCGCGCCAATTGGGTTGTGGAACTAATGCTACCTTAAATCCTTCTCTCTCAAGTATTCTACCAATAATGGCAGCCCCAAAGGCAGGGTGGTCTACATAGGCATCGCCAGTAAAAATAATTATGTCGGGCGAGTGCCAGCCCAAAGCATCCATTTCCTTTTTGGAAGTTGGAAGAAAACACGAAGTTTTATTCTTCTTCTTCAAAACAGTTGCTACTCGTTTCTCTAACTAACAATGAAGAGTCACCATAGCTTAAAAAGCGAAAATTATTCTCAAGGGCATACTGGTACACATCTTTCCATTTAGTTCCAATAAAAGCTGATATAAGGAGTAGAAGGGTACTTTGGGGTTGATGAAAATTAGTTATTAAACTATCTACAACCTTAAACTTATATCCCGGAACAATGCAAATTTGAGTGTTCGCTTCAATAATTTCTAATTTATTGTGACTCATCCAGGTTAAAATACTGTTCATTGATTCTCTAAGACTAAGCCGGTTAGGCAATGAATAGGGTTCCCATTGACCAATTTGGGGCATTGTGTTATTAATCTGCCCCAATTTAATTTTAACTCCTATCCAATGTAGGCTTTCAAGTGTTCGAATAGTAGTTGTTCCCACCGAACAAATGTTGCCCCTTTTGTTCAAAATTTTCTCAATTAAACCCCGACTTGCATAAAAATACTCCGAATGCATTTCGTGCTCGTTAACAAATTCATTCTTAACGGGTTTAAAGGTTCCCGCTCCAACATGAAGAGTAATGTAATCTGTTTCAACCCCATTTTTTATTATGTTATTAATCAATTCAGGGGTAAAATGAAGTCCGGCAGTAGGTGCTGCAACAGAGCCCTCGGATTTGGCGTAAACTGTTTGGTAGCGGATCTTATCAACTTGTTCATCATTTCTATTTAAATAGGGTGGAATGGGGATTCTTCCACATAATTCAACAATTCTTGCAAATGAAAGGCTTCCATTCCATGTAAATTCTACCTCCACACTCTCCCCTTGGGTTTGTAGTTTTTTTGCAGTCAAACTAAATGGGGTCTCAGGAACTTCAATCGTTAACTCTTTCTCCTTCCATCGTTTCAAATTACCAACTAAGCATATCCAACGGCAAGACTCTTCGGCTGCAAATGAAATAGCATAATCGGATGGATTAGAGGGTTCTAAAAGAAATATTTCAATTGAGGCTCCCGTTGGTCTTTTAAATAGAATTCGGGCTTGAATAACTTTGGTATTATTGAAAACCAGAAGGTTTCCTGCTGTAATCAGTGAGGGTATTTGTTTAAAGGTATACTCGGTAATGTTCGAATTACAATAATAGAGCAACTTTGATAGCTCTCTTTGATCTAAAGGGTATTTTGCTATCCTTTCTTCGGGCAGTTCATAATTGAAATCGGATATCGAAATTTTGGATAAGTTCATCACAATACAATTTTGAGTTTTGGCTTAAGTGCACAAAAATAGTTAATTTTAGGCGTTAATAAAATGAACCTTTAATTATTGATTTACCATATTACACATTATGATACTGAAAATTGGCGATAGGGTTAGGTTTTTAAACGATGTGGGAGGTGGAATTGTAACACGGATTATTGACAAAAGAACTGTAACCGTTGAAAATGAGGATGGATTTGAAGTTCCAGTGCTCGAAAGCAATTTGCTTCTAGTCGATGTTAAAGGAGATTCAAATCTGATTTCTTCGCTTCCTGCAGAGGAGGATAGTAATTTGAAACCTGCTCCAATGAAGCTTGACAGTGAGGCTAAGAAAGTCGACTACTACAATGATAATATAATAAAAGTTCCCCAAACCAACTTTCTGGATCAGTCAGAAGGAGCTGACCAAGTTGGCGAATTGCTTGGACTATATATTGCATTTGTACCTGATAACAATTTAAACCCAACAGATTCAAATCAATATCTATATTTAATTAATGATAGCTCATATAGGGTTTTCTATGCAATATCTGAATGGGATTCCTTAAAAAGCCTTAAACCATTAAATGCTGGCATAATTACACCCGACACAAAAGAAGAAATAACCTTTTTAACTAAAGAAAAACTGAGTACCCATTTGGCACTTAATATTCAAACCGTTTTCTTTAAAAATACCGCTTTCAAGCCGCAGCAACCAGATTTTTTCAATATTTCTATACATGCATCAAAGTTTTATAAGAGGGGTAGTTATATTGAAAACGATTTTTTTGATGAAGAAGCGATGCTTATAACAATTGCAGATACAAAGAAGGAAGAACTAATTAAAAGTTTGACAAGTAATGCAATAAATAAATCGATTGAAAGTAAGGATACACCTAAAATAAAATCTACCAAAGCATCTATTACCAATGAAATAGTTGAAATTGATTTGCATATTCATGAATTGGTTGATAATACTTCAAATCTTACACCAACTGAGATGCTTGACATTCAAATGGCTCGTTTTAAAATATCACTTGAAACCGCAATAAAAACCAAATCCTCCAAAATAGTTTTCATACATGGCGTTGGCAATGGTAAATTGAAGCACGAACTTAGAAAAGAATTAGAAAAATCGTATCCAAAATTACGGTATCAGGACGCATCTTTCCGGGAGTATGGATATGGTGCCACAATGGTGTTTTTAAAGTAAATTGCTTTTACACTATTTTTAAAATACCTTTGTAGCGAAAAGCAAATCGTTCTACCGCTCTGCATGCAGGGAGGAAAGTCCGGGCACCAAAGGGCACCATGCTTCCTAACAGGAAGATGTCCGCGAGGGCATAGCCACGTAACAGAAAATAACCGTCTCGTTATTTATTAACGAGGTAAGGGTGAAAAGGCGGGGTAAGAGCCCACCGGTTTTGCAGGCAACTGTAAAAGCCGTACGACTCATGGGGTGAAAGACCATGTAAATCGCAATTGACATTTAATCTACCGAATTGCCCGTTCGGATTTAAGTAATTAAAGTTGCGAAGGGTAGGTCGCTAGAGCCTGATGGCGACATCAGGTCGAGATTAATGGTAGAAATAGCAATTTACTTTGCTATACAAAACCCGGCTTATAGATTTGCTTTTTTTTCTCTCCATCTTCATTTAATTATGTTAAATGTAAATATCTTCTACATTTCTATTATGTATGGGGTGGGAGATGCTATTAGTTACATACGTAAACACTACTGACCATTACGCGAAACTGTTCACAATAACTATAAATATACATATGTAAACACGACCAGTGGTCATTACATGATGGAACATGTATTTAATTTCATATTTTATATAAAACTGATTATCAGGTATATATAGATATTAATTGTATTTTTAGGTTAACTAAATTTGTAGTATAGCCAATAATTTCTTAAATACTATATATAATTCATGTTATTAAAAATTGTATATCTGGAAGATACACACTTTAATTACATAATAAATTCTAAATCTCTATAATTCATATTCAAGAAATACGTAAATGCAACTTATTAACTTATATGCCGAAATTAGTAAGCCGAACTACTTTAAATCTAATGATTCCGTAATATTTAAATGATTAAACGAAAAGAACCAGCAAATTGGCAAGCATTAAGTTAGACGAATAATAAAACTTCATGATCATAAAGAACTATTCATATTGAATTATAGCCCAATTAATAAAACTCGGTGCCATATGCGTGATTACATATGTATACATGCCTATGTTTCCATGTGTAATCATTTGATTTTTGTGTTTCAAATTTTATTGTTTACATTTGTATCTTAAAAAGATTAGTTTGTATGCAGGACAGATTAAATAAACTTCTTATATCGGAGAAGTTAAATCCTTCAAAATTTGCAGAACTGATAGGAGTTCAACGAAGCTCCATTTCTCATATGCTTTCGGGTAGAAATAAACCATCGTTCGATGTTATTCAGCTAATTCTTAGAAAGTTTTCTAATATCAGTCCAGAATGGTTAATAATGGGGACTGGCGATATGTATAAAAAACCAATTCAAACCAATTTATTCGATCAAGCTAATATATTTTCTGGAAAACCCTCAACTGAATTTAATAAATATGCAGAAAATGAGAATAAAAGCATAAGTAAAACTAAAAATCATGTTCTCGAAAATAAAAGCGACCAAACTATTACAGAAAGTTTTCAAACTTTATCCCCCGAGAAACCGCTAAATGATAAGAAAGTCGACCGTGTGGTCATATTTTACAGCGATAAGACCTTTACAGAATATCGCCCAGACTAGCTTTTTGTATGTATGTTTGCAAAAAACTATTTTTGCAAAAACTAATCTGGTATGTATAAATCATTATTGCGTCCCATTCTATTTCTTTTCCCTCCTGAAACAGTACATACATTAGTTATAGTATTTGTTAAGTCTTCGTTTCGAATACCTGGGGTAAAATGGCTAATAAGTAAGCTTTATACCGTTAATAGTATTAAACTTCAGCGGGAGGTTTTTGGCCTTAAATTCAAGAGTCCTGTTGGATTGGCTGCTGGGTTCGATAAAAACGCCAGTTTTTTCAATGAATTCGAAGCCTTTGGCTTTGGATTTATTGAGGTTGGAACTATTACTCCAAAGCCCCAGCCAGGCAATCCTAAACCCCGTTCATTTAGGTTAATTTCAGATAAAGCCCTAATTAATCGAATGGGCTTCAATAATTATGGTTTATTTTCTGCTAAACAGAAACTTAAAAATCGTAAAAGAAGCAAATTAATTATTGGAGGTAATATTGGAAAGAATACTGCAACACCAAACAATTTAGCCATTGATGATTACACTCTTTGCCTTAGGGAACTATATGATTATGTTGATTATTTTGTTGTTAATATTAGTTGTCCTAATATTGCCAATTTAAAAGATTTGCAGGATCGCGAAGCCCTTAGACAGATACTTGAAGCATTAGTAGGGTATAGAGCAGAGCAAAATTTATATAAACCTATACTTTTAAAAATATCTCCCGATTTAAACTTTCAACAAATCGATGAAACCCTTGAAATTGTCGTTTCAGTTGGTATTGATGGAATTGTTGCTACCAATACATCCACTAGTAGAAATAATTTACAGACGGATAAAGAAATAGTTTCTAAAATTGGCAATGGAGGGTTAAGTGGTAAACCTTTGTCTAATCGTTCAACGGAAATCATACGTTATATTTCAGATAAAACAAAAGGAAATTTACCAATAATTGCTTCAGGTGGGGTTATGAGTAGAAATGATGCTTTAGAAAAAATTGATGCTGGTGCAACTCTTGTTCAGGTTTTTACTGGTTTTATTTATGAAGGGCCATCAATTGTTAAGAAAATTTGTAAAGCATTAATTAACAGAATCTAAAATTATTAAAACCATTACTTTTCTTGATGAAGTTCAAAGAGGGAGATACTCATACTTTTAAGGTTGTAAAACTGGTCGATTTGCCCGATGAAGGCACCTATTATGTATTGAGGCACAACTCGGGACGAAGATTACTTTTACCTCAGAATACCTATAAGAACTATTCAATTGAAGTTGGAAATACAATTGAATGTAGAATTGACAGAGTCAATTGTACTGGAAATGTATTCCTGGAGCCAAAGCATCCCATATATATAGAGGGTAATAGTTATTTGTTTCAAATAACTATTAATAATAAATTGATAAACAAAGAATTAACAATTGTTGATTGCTTTAATAATCAAATAACTCTTGAAACATTTAACTATGAAAACGAATTGCATATAATCAACAATACCATTGAATTAAAGGTAGTTAGGATTAAAAAAGGAAAACCAATTGTATCGCTTGGCCAAGATTATTATAGACGTTTTGTTCCGCTAATTGGTCATAAATTTGAATTTAACATTGAAAGTGTATCAAAAAATAATTACGACGATGAAGTATACTTACTAAGAAGTGGCAGTTTACCCAGAGCTGAGTTGAAAACCCACCATTACAATCATTTTGGCTTTTCAATTGGCTCGTCAATAATTGCAACCATTTTGAGTATTAACGATGACGGTACTCTGAAAGTTGAGCCCGATAATCCATTTTATAAGATAGGACAGAGTTATGAATTTAGTATAGAAACTTATGAAAAAAGCGAATCGGATCAAAAACCTTTATTGATTGTATACGATAATTTGCATAAAAACATTGGAATTCCATTAGATTATAAGCAGTTTAATATAATAAAAGAAAAAACCCGAGTTTTATGCCGGGTTATAGGTTTTAGAAAGGGGAAACCAAAATTAGAAATTATTGGTTTCTAATTATCGTCTTCTTCATCATCTTCACCAGATTCCCCAGCATCGGAATCACCGTAATCATCAGCTTGTTCTTCTGCATCCTCCGGAAAAGTATCTTCGGAAGTACCTATTTCATCGGTATGAGTAAATAAAGTTTTATCATCTTCATCGTCTTTGATTTTCGTATCAATTTTAACTGGCACCTTAACCAGGTAACTGGCATCGGTTGTATCGAGGGTTATGGCATGAAAAAAATCTCCGTTGGGCTTCGAGACTTTCATAACATGATTGTTATAACCATGAGGATACCGCAGTTTGAGAATCGCAATTAATTCAGGGCTAAGGTTTTTGTAATCTATAACAAGTCGACGTTTTTCCATAAAACAGTTTCAAAATTTTTTGCAATAATAATCAAAAATTAAAAAACAAAACCATCCATTAAAATTAATTTTCTCAATTATAACGGAGTTTTTTAATTATACATAAAAACACTATTTATGTCATATAATGTATATTATGTTAAATATAAATATGTAAAATAAAGCAGGATTGCTCCTGCTTTATATATTTAACTAAAGTTGTTCTATTTTAGCTACAACCTCATTATACTTATCCATGTACTCTTTTCCTTCATTCCTGAAACGGAAGTATAGATTTTTAAGAGATTCAAGAGTGGCTTTATCGGTTGGGTTTACCTCATGTGCCTTTTCCATTATTGGAATACAAGTTTTAAACTCCGCCTTCGCTTTTGCTTCTAGGGCGTCAATTTTAGCAAACTCACGAACTGGTAGTTTGTTTGCTTCCTCTATATATTTTACGCCCTTATTATAATGAAGTGCACCCAGGTTGTATATTGCATCGAAAAATTGAGAGTTCAATTCAATGGCCTTAGTATACGATAGAATTGCCATATCGAAATTCTCTAACTTATCGTAAAGGGTACCTTCAGCAAAAAATAAAGAAGCATTATCAGGCTCTTGTTCTTTTGCAGTTTGTATAAAGCCAAGAACTTTATTTGGGTCCTCTCCTTTTGTTATATAATAGTTTATCAAACCGTAAAGCAATTGAAGATTTTTTGGGAATCTTGTAAAACCTACTTCTAGGTATTTGAGACCCTCTTCCGATTTTTCTATCGAATTGTATGCATCATAAATATTGAAGTAAACATTACCTTCGGCAGCGAACTTAAAGTCGATAGCTTTTTTATACAACTCTATTGCTTCATCAGTTTTGCCAGCAAGTTGAGCAGAAAGTCCAGCATAATATATCAAAGCTGTATCAACATGAGCCACAATGGGCATTTCACCAATTTCAATTCCTTTGGTAAAATAGTCGTGCGAAAAGGCGTAATTCTTTCTATTATAATAATTTAAACCCTCAGAAATGAAGTTGTACTTCAGTTTTGTAAAATTTTCTTTAAGCTCTTTTTGGGAACGACCTTTCTGATCGAGTTCCAAAGCCTTTTTGAAACTTGTTAAAGCTTCTTTAAGGGGTTCAATATATACAGGCTTAGTGTATTCCCAAGAGCTTAACTTTCCATCTACAAAAAAGAAGTTGATTCTGTCCATTACTAGAATTTCAACAACTTGATCATCAATTATCTCTTGCTTTTTTTCCTTAGGCTTGCCAATTATCAGAGTAAATTCATTTTCAGGCATTTCGGGACGTGTACTCAGCAACATGGCTTCGTATGCTTCGCGCATAATATTAGCTCTGTTCATCCAAGTTTTGGCAACAGCTGCCTTTTTTGGGTTACTAATCTCAGCTGTGCTCTTCTCAATTTTTTTCTCAATTTTTGAGAAATCGGTTTGCTTTGCTATTTGTTGAGCAAATGCAAATGAGACAATTAAAATTGCTCCAAATGTTAAAATTAATCTTTTCATTGTTTTTGGTTTAAAAATTATCCTAATTTAAAAATTTAATGATCTATTCTGAATCAGTAAAGGATTTATCAAATTCATCAATTTCCTTCGTTCCATCTAGTTCTTCTGCAGTAACCTTTGTAACTGCAGCTATGCTATCTGAGCCTTTGAGGTTAATGAGTTTTACTCCTTGAGTTGCACGACCTGCTAAACGAACTTCAGATATTGGCAATCGAATGGTTAAGCCACTTCTATTAATTATCATTAGGTCTTCAGAGTCGGTAACCTGCTTAATTGCAATTAATTTTCCTGTTTTAGGAGTAATATTTATAGTTTTAACTCCTTTACCGCCTCTATTTGTAACCCGGTAGTCATCAAGATCAGAACGCTTACCAAAACCCTTCTCTGAAACCACTAAAATATTGGGGTTTTCATTGGTTGTTACACATACCATGCCAATTAACTCGTCCGATTTTCCAAGGGTTATACCCCTGACACCGCTTCCAGTTCGACCAATGGCTCTAACTTTACTTTCCTCGAAACGAATTGCCTTTCCTTCTTTTGCTGCTAGCATAATATGGCAGTTGCCATTTGTTAAGCAGGCTTCCAGAAGTTGATCATCCTCTCTAACGGTTATTGCCATAACTCCGTTTTGGCGTGGTCGGCTATAGGCTTCTAATGAAGTCTTCTTAATTATGCCCTTTTTTGTACACAGAATGATGAAATTATTACGCACATATTCTGGGTCGTTTAACTTTTTAACATTAATATAGGCCTTTACCTTATCGTCGGGCTCTATATTAATAAGGTTCTGAATGGCTCTTCCTTTCGAAGTTCTTGTACCCTCGGGTATTTCGTATACTTTAAGCCAAAAGCACTTTCCCTTTTCAGTAAAGAAAAGCATTGTATTATGCATTGAAGCTACGTAAAGGTGCTCTACAAAGTCTTCATCGCGGGTTGTACTTCCTTTTGATCCTACACCTCCCCTAGCCTGTGTTTTGAATTCTGTTAGGGGTGTTCGTTTTATATAACCCATATGCGAAATAGTAATAACTACTTCATCATCTGCATAGAAATCTTCAGGATTAAACTCCTCGGCATCAGGAACTATTTCAGTTCTTCTAGCATCTCCGAATTTGTTTTTAACCTCAATTAGTTCATCGCGTATGATTTTCATTTGGAGTGACTCATCCTGTAAAACGCTTTTTAAGTATTCGATAAGCTTCATAAGCTCATCGTATTCAGCCTTTAACTTATCACGTTCCAGGCCAGTAAGGCTACGCAAGCGCATGTCGATAATTGCAGTAGCCTGGATTTCTGTTAATCCAAAGCGTTCAATTAATTTTTCTTTAGCTTGATTAGGTGACTCAGCAGCTCGGATGATTTGTATTACTTCATCGATATGATCAATAGCAATAAGCAGGCCCTCGAGTATATGAGCCCTCTTTTCTGCCTGCTCCAGTTCGAATTGTGTTCTTCGAACAACTACCTCATGCCGGTGCTTTACAAACTTTTTAATAAGATCGTGTAGGTTTAACAAGCGGGGACGGCCGTCGACTAATGTAACATTATTAATTGGAAAAGAAGACTGTAGCTGAGAATGCTTATACAAATTATTTAACACAACATTTGCAACAGCATCCTTTTTAAGAATTATAACAACCCTTGTTCCTTGCCTATCCGATTCGTCGTTAATATAGCTAATGCCCTCAAGTTTTTTCTCGTTAATAAGGCCGGCGATTTTTTGAATCATTTCTGCCTTGTTAACCATGTAGGGTGTTTCTGTTACAATAATTTTCGAACGGCCCGACTCGGTTTGCTCGATTTCTGTTTTGGAGCGAATAACAACCCTGCCTTTGCCTGTTTGGTAGGCTTCTTTAATACCTTGGGTTCCGTAAATAATTGCACCAGTTGGAAAATCGGGGCCTTTAATAAGTTGCATAAGCCCCTCGAGATCGATTTCATTATTATCAATATAGGCACAAATGGCATCAATAACTTCGGTTAAGTTGTGGGGAGGAATATTAGTAGCCATTCCAACAGCGATACCCGATGAACCATTAACTAAAAGAAGCGGAATTTTTGTAGGTAATACCGTTGGTTCCTCTAAACTATCGTCGAAATTAAGTTGAAAGTTAACGGTATTTTTATCTATATCAGCTAATACTTCTTCAGTAATTTTCATTAAACGGGCCTCTGTATAACGCATAGCGGCTGGGCTATCGCCATCAATTGAACCGAAGTTACCTTGCCCGTCGACCAAAGGATATCTAAGCGACCAATCTTGAGCCATTCGGACCATTGCATCGTAAACCGAACTATCGCCGTGTGGATGGTATTTACCAAGCACCTCCCCCACAATACGAGCCGATTTTTTATATGGCTTTCCGGGAAGTACACCCAAATCGAGCATTCCGTATAAAACCCTTCGGTGAACTGGTTTTAAACCGTCTCTAACATCGGGCAGTGCCCTCGAAACTATAACCGACATTGAATAATCAATGTAGGCCGATTTCATCTCTTCCTCAATATTTACCTTTAAAATTCTTTCGCCTTCAGCCATAATTGTGTCACAATAACTTATTAATCAGATTTATAAACTTCTGTCTTACTTTTTTTTAAGGCTGCTAATGTACCAATTTTCCTTATAAATTAAGCATATTTTTAGCACTACTTATTAACTATTTATTGATTATTGGTTAAGAAGTATTAAAGCGTTAAACAAGATAAAAAAAGGCAAACAATAGGTAAATATTTCTGTTATTGTTATTATTTTAGTCACGTTTTTCTACCAATAGATAAAGATGAAGTCGGAATACTCAAATAAAATAAAAGATGTGTTGGCATACAGTCGAGAAGAAGCTGTGCGTCTTGGCAATACATCTATCGAAATAGAGCATTTATTCCTCGGTATTTTACGCGATGGAGAGGGTACTGCCATTAATGTGCTCATTAACCTTGGGGTTGATTTATCGGAGTTGAAACAAGAAATTGAAAAAAAATTCAGGGTAAATGGTCCTTCCGATCAATTTATTGAATCTGAATCGCTCCCTCTTCTTAAAACTACTGAAAGGGTATTAAAGTTAGTTTCTTTAGTTGCCCGTGAGATGAAAAGTGCATCAATTACAACGATACACCTGCTGCTTGCTATATTAAAAGAAGAAAATAATTTGGTTACTAAGATTTTAGAGAAACGAAATATCGATTATTTGAGGGTGCAAACCGAATATAATCCAGAAATACAAAGCCCTCATGCAGAGTATTCCGACGAGGATGAAGAGCGAGGCGGAGCATTTGGCGCACCTAAAGGGCAACAGCAAACCCCTGGCAAACCTGCCAGCGATACTCCGGTTCTCGATAATTTTGGTATAGACCTTACAAAGGCTGCCGAAGAGAGTCGTCTCGACCCAATTGTTGGTCGCGAACGCGAAATTGAACGCATTGCTCAAATATTAAGCCGCCGTAAAAAGAATAACCCTATATTAATTGGTGAACCTGGTGTTGGAAAATCGGCAATTGCCGAAGGATTGGCCTTACGCATTGTTAAACGCCAGGTGTCGAGGGTACTTTTCAATAAAAGGGTTGTTACCCTCGATTTGGCTTCAATTGTAGCCGGAACTAAGTATCGCGGTCAATTTGAAGAGCGCATGAAGGCTATTCTCAACGAGCTCACCAAAACAACCAACATAATCCTTTTCATCGACGAAATTCACACTATTGTTGGTGCAGGTGGCGCAACAGGTTCGCTCGATGCAGCAAATATGCTTAAACCTGCTTTAGCCCGTGGAGAATTGCAGTGCATTGGGGCAACCACTCTCGATGAGTACCGCGAGCACATTGAAAAAGATGGCGCTCTCGAAAGGCGTTTCCAAAAGGTTATGGTTGAGCCCACTACACCCGATGAAACGATTGAAATTCTTAATAAAATAAAGGAACGCTACGAGGACCATCATAATGTGCTTTACACTCCCGAAGCCATCGATGCATGCGTTAAACTTACCATGAGGTACATTTCCGACCGCCATCTCCCCGATAAAGCTATCGATGCTCTCGACGAATCGGGTTCGCGAGTGCACATTTCGAATATTAAGGTTCCCGAAAAAATAGTACTTCTCGAAAAACAAATTGAAGAGGCAAAAAAGGAGAAATTGAAAGCAGTTAAAAATCAGGACTTTGAATCGGCAGCAAGTTTTCGCGACCGCGAAAAGCAGTTTATCGAAGCCCTCGAGAAGGAACAACAGCGTTGGGAACGCGAAATGGTAAAGCATCGCGAAATTGTTGACGAAGAGAAGGTTGCCGAGGTTGTTGCCATGATGACTGGAGTTCCTGTTCAGCGTATTGCCCAGGCCGAGGGTGCGCGATTGCTTAAAATGGCCGAGGAGCTTGCAGGTTCGGTAATTGGACAAGATGAAGCCATTGCCAAAATTGTGAAATCCATTCAGCGAAACCGTGCAGGACTAAAAGATCCTAATAAACCCATTGGAACATTTGTTTTTCTTGGACCTACTGGCGTTGGAAAAACTCAACTTGCAAAAGTTTTAGCCAAATATCTTTTCGATTCTACCGATAATCTTATACGGATCGATATGAGCGAGTACATGGAGAAATTCTCAGTATCTCGCCTTGTTGGAGCACCCCCAGGCTACATTGGTTATGAAGAGGGTGGCCAGCTTACCGAAAAGGTACGTCGTAAACCTTATTCTGTAGTTCTGCTTGATGAAATTGAAAAGGCTCACCCCGATGTGTTCCACATTCTTTTGCAGGTTCTCGACGAGGGTCAACTTACCGACAGCCTTGGACGCCGTGTAGATTTTAAAAATACCATTGTTATAATGACATCGAACATTGGTACTCGCGAACTTAAAGATTTTGGACGTGGTGTAGGCTTTAAATCGCCAGGTAACGAAGCCAATAACGACTACTCGAAGGGAATTATTCAGAAAGCGCTAAAAAAGGCATTTGCACCCGAATTTCTTAATCGTATCGACGATATTATTATGTTCAACTCGCTTACCCGCGAGCATATTCATAAAATTATCGATATTGAGCTCAAAGGGTTGTTCGACCGTATCCATAACCTTGGCTACGTTATAGAAATTAGCCCCGAAGCAAAGGATTTCATAACTGAAAAAGGATATGATGTTCAGTATGGTGCCCGTCCGCTTAAACGAGCAATACAAAAGTATTTAGAGGACGAAATGGCCGAAGTAATACTTAAGAGCGAAATTGTAGTGGGCGATACAATTGTTGTGAATCACGACAAGGAAAAAGACGAAATAGCTATCTCTATCCGAAAGGCCACCGAAAACAAGGAAATTGGCGAAGGAAAAGGTAAGTAATAAGTTTAAGGAGCGTTTTTCGCTCCTTTTTTATTCAATAATTTTAAATTTAAAGTTAAACAAAACGTTGCAAACCTTGTTTTTTAAATACATTCAACAAAAAATAGCAATCTAAATAATTTACCCATGAGTACAAAAACAGTAAAATTTGGCGGAAACGCTGTTACCCTTGCTGGTAGCGAACTTAAAATTGGCACTAAAGCCCCAAACTTCTCAACAATCGATGGTTCTTTGAAAGAAGTTACTCTCGACAATTTTAAAGGAAAAGTGAAGTTAATTTCTATTTTTCCTTCTATCGACACGGGTGTATGCTCATTACAAACCAAAAAATTTAACGATAAGGCTGGTGCTTATGGCGATAAGGTTGCATTTATTGCCATGTCGGTTGACCTTCCCTTTGCTCTAAAACGTTTTTGTGGTGCCGAAGGTATTAACAACCTTACACCCCTATCCGATCATAAAAAAACAGATTTTGGACAGAATTATGGTTTCTTAATAAACGAGTTACGCTTATTGGCTAGAGGAGTTGTGGTAATCGATAAGAACGATGTTGTGCAGTACGTTGAAATTGTTCCAGAAATTGGACATGAACCCAATTACGACGCAGCCATAGCAGCATTAGAAAAGTTAGTGTAGAAGTGAATAGAAAAAACTAAGGGGCGTTAATTGCGCCCCATTTGCTTAAATAATTTCGCCATACAAATCGTAATCGTCGGCTTCAATAATTTTACAGGTAACGTAGTTACCAATAGAAAGTTGAGTCAATTTCTCTTTTTTAATTAGCACTTCGGTGTCCACCTCGGGCGAATCGAACTGTGTACGGGCTATAAAATAATCGCCCTCTTCCCTATCGATTATTACCCTTTCGGTTTGGCCAATTCGTTTATGATTAATTTCGGCCGATATTTCGCGCTGAAGTTCCATTAAAATACCAACCCGTCTCTCCTTTTCCGCTTGCGGAATGCTATCTTCCATTTCGAACGAATGAGTACCCTCTTCGGGCGAGTAGGCAAATACGCCAAGCCTTTCAAATTTACTATCTCTTACAAAATCAACGAGTTCATTAAAATCCTCAATCGATTCGTTTGGATGCCCTACGAGCAAAGTTGTACGAATGGCAATGCTGGGCACTTCGGAACGGATTCGATTAAGCAACACGATGGTTTCTTGCTTTCCAATGCCCCTGCGCATCGATTTAAGAACCCTGTCGCTAATATGCTGAAAGGGAATATCGATGTATTTGCACACCTTAGGATTTCTTGCCATTTCTGTAAGCAAATCGTACGGAAAACCTGCAGGGTAGGCATAGTGAATTCTAATCCATTCAATTTCGTTAATAGTGCTTAATTCACGAATAAGCTCAGTTAACTTGCGTTCTCCGTAAATGTCTTTGCCATAGTATGTTGAGTCTTGTGCAATTAAAATGAGCTCCTTTACCCCATTTTGTGCAAGCGAACGAGCCTGATCGACCAGTTGGGGAATGGGAACCGAAACATGCTTCCCTCTTATTAAAGGAATTGCACAGAATGAGCAGCCCCACGAGCAACCCTCCGATATTTTAAGAAATGCAAAATGCTTAGGAGTTGTTATTAGTCGTCGATTAGTATTTTCGACAGATTCCTTTGTGTTTAAACTCGCAAGTATTTCGGGAAGTTGGCTCACACCAAAAAAGCCATCCACTTCGGGAATTTCCTTTTGCAAATCGTCTTTGTAACGCTGCGACAAGCATCCCATAACGAATACTTTATCTACTAGGCCACTTTTTTTTGCCTCTATAAAATTGAGTATGGTTTCAACCGATTCCTCTTTGGCATCGGCAATAAAACCGCAGGTATTAATTACCACAACTTTTGCCGAAGGGTCGTCGGAGTCGTGTATAACCTCCCAGCCACCAGCATCGAGCTGTTTCATTAGGTACTCAGAGTCCACAACGTTTTTAGAGCAACCTAGGGTTACTACATTTATCTTTTTATTTTCCAAAATGTTAAAATTGAAGGGTTTACTACGAGAAAAGCGAATCGACAAAAAGAGATCGATCGAATATTTGCAAATCGGTAATCTTTTCGCCAACACCAATGTACTTTACTGGTATTTTAAACTGATCGGAAATGCCCAAAACTACTCCACCCTTTGCTGTTCCGTCGAGTTTTGTGATTGCAAGAGCCGAAACCTCGGTAGCTATGGTAAATTGCTTGGCCTGTTCGAAGGCATTTTGGCCAGTGCTGCCATCGAGCACTAAAAGAACCTCGTGGGGTGCATTGGGTATAACCTTTTGCATTACCCGCTTAATTTTCGAAAGCTCGTTCATAAGGTTAACCTTATTGTGCAAGCGGCCTGCTGTGTCGATAATTACTACGTCGGCACCATTTGCCTTTGCCGACGAAAGTGCGTCGAACGCAACAGCAGCAGGGTCGGCACCCATCGATTGCTTTACAATGGGTACTCCAACACGTTCGGCCCAAATGGTAAGCTGGTCAACGGCAGCGGCTCTAAAAGTGTCGGCAGCACCAATGTATACGCTCTTTCCATTATTTTTGAGCATGTTGGCGAGTTTGCCAATGGTGGTAGTCTTACCAACACCGTTAACACCCACAACCATAATTACATATGGATCGTTGGTTGAAGTTTTAAATGGGTCGTCCTCCATTTTGTTGCCGCTTTCGGCAAGCATTTCGGCAATTTCGGACTTTAAAATTTGGTTTAGTTCGGAAGTGCTAAGGTACTTTTCGCGCGAAACCCGATTTTGGATTCGATTTATAATTTTTAAAGTAGTTTCGACCCCAACATCCGACGAAATAAGCACCTCCTCAAGATTATCGAGAACTTCATTGTCAACCTTCGACTTTCCGGCAACTGCGCGGGTTATTTTAGAGAAAAGCGATTCCTTGGTTTTCTCAAGACCCTTATCGAGCGACTCTTTGCTTTCTCTAGAGATAAAATTGAATAGACCCATTTCTGAAAATTTTGCGAAAAGTACTAAAAAGCAAAAAAGCTTCCCAATAAAATGGAAGCTTTAGAGCAATATTTTTAAATGTAAAACTATTTACCTTCGAAGAAATTCTTCACTTCAGCATTGGGTACCATTTCCTCGCGGAACATGTACGAGCCGGTTTTTGGCGATTTCACCATCTTGATGCACTTGGTATTAACCCTACCAGCACCTTTTTGCATTGATGCAACAACTTTCTTTGCCATGGTTTACAAATTATTTAATTTCACGATGCACAGTTACCTTCCTAAGGATTGGGTTGAACTTTTTACGTTCCAATCGCTCGGGGTCGTTCTTTTTATTTTTGGTAGTAATATACCTTGAAGTTCCGGGCATTCCCGTTTCCTTGTGCTCTGTGCACTCAAGGATTACTTGTACCCTGTTACCTTTCTTTGCCATTTTAGTAATGCATTAATAGATGTTAATAAGTCCTTTGCTTTCGGCATTTTTAAGTGTGGCCATTAACCCCTTCTTATTTATGGTTCTTATGCCAGCAGCACTTACTTTTAGAGTAATCCAACGATTCTCTTCCTCAAGGAAAAACCTCTTTTTCTGGAGGTTTGGATAGAATTTCCTTTTGGTTTTGCGGTTCGAGTGGGATACATTGTTCCCTACTATTCTCTTTTTACCGGTAATCTCACAAACGCGTGCCATCTTTAAATTCTTATTTCGGTTTTATACTTTTTCAAAAACAGTGCGCAAAGGACGCAATTTTTATTGAAATAAAAAAGTTTTTTAAAGAAAAAATACCCAAATAAAGAAAAAACTATTCTGACATCAACTCTAATCTTAGCATATTTAGCGCCGTTGCAGAACTTCGAATAATATTCCGTTCCCTATCGTTAGTGAAAGTAAATGATTCGCTAATGGTTCTTTTTGGGGTAGCAATTGAAATGCAAACAAGACCTACTGGTTTGCTTGGGGTTGCTCCTGTGGGCCCAGCAATGCCCGAAGTGGCTATAGCATAATCGGTATTCAATAATTTTCGAGCGCCAATCGCCATTTCTTCAACAACCTCTCTACTAACAGCACCGAATTGTTCAATTGATTGAGTGCTAACACCAAGTACGGAACTTTTCACCTGATTTGAATAAGCAATTATTCCCCCTTTAAAATAGCAAGATGAGCCAGAAATTTGAGTTATTAAATGGGCTAAGTACCCTCCGGTGCAGCTTTCAGCAACCGATAAACTTCTGTTTTTTGATATAAGTATTTTCCCAACAACAGAAGATAACGAATCGGTTTCGAACCCAAAAATGTACTCTGGAATTACTAACTGCAACTTATCAACCTGTTGGGTTAAAAACCTATCGATTATAATCCTATCATTGCCCTTTGAGGATAGACGTAAACGAATAGATGTTGGTGAAGGAAGATAAGCCAAACTAACATTTGCAGGCAATTGGTTTTCCCATTCCATTAGTTTTTCGGCTAAAAACGATTCGGGTAGTCCGAAGGTTTGAATGGTTTTATGAACAATTACTTGATTACCTGAAAGTTCTTTTAGTTTAGGTAGCACCCGATGCTCCATAATCGATTTCATTTCGAAAGGAACTCCTGGGAGCGAAACAACAATACCACTGCTTGCTTTAAACCACATTCCTGGTGCTGTACCAATTGAATTGAATAATATTTCACACTTATCGGGCACAAAGGCTTGAAGCCTATTTAATTCGGTTAATGGTAAATTACGTTTTTTAAAAAGTTGCTCAATATGATTTAGGGTATCGGTATGGAGTATTAGTTTTGAATCAAATAATTTACAAAGAGCCTGCTTTGTTACATCGTCGTTTGTTGGACCAAGACCACCCGTTAACAGGATAATTTCAAAAGTTTTAGTCAATTCATTTACAGTACTTTCAATTTCATGAATTGAATCGGATATTGAAATAATTTTTTTCACATCAATACCAATCGAATTCAATTCGCTTGCCATCCAGGCTGAATTTGTATCGACAATTTGGCCAATTAGAATTTCTTGGCCTATTGTAACAATTGCGGCATTCATTTGAAATTAAAATTATGGGGTAGCACCTGCTACCCCATTGAGCCTCTCATGGGACTCGAACCCACGACCTGCGGTTTACGATACCGCTGCTCTACCAGCTGAGCTAAAGAGGCAATTGGTGCGTAAAATTATTCAAAATAATTCAATCAATAATTCCAGAGCACTATATTCTTAGGAATTTATCAAACATATAAACCTACTAATTGCTTTTTAAAAGCAAAGTTTTCTTAAGGCGATCCGTAATTACATCCCGGTAAATGGCTTCATATGGCAAAAACCATAACTCTTTCGACTTGTCGAGCCACTGGAGCGACACATCGAAATTTCCGTACATTTCGTTGGCTAAAGCCAAGTTGAATGCGGCTTTTGCTGCTATTTCGGGCTTAATTCCTCTTTTCGAGTATAAATCTTGCCAAATACCAGCAGCCTTTAGCCAATCATCTACCTTTACAAATTTTGCTGCTTTCTTTAATTCATTATTACCAATGAAAAGTATTCTTTTTTCGACAGACCAATAAGGTGCAATTTGGCTCGAATAGTTTTTCCCTATAAGATAACCGCTATACGAGGCTGTTTGAAACAAACCGGGCAACTGTCTTCCCAATGTAACAGGCATAAAATCTGCTTTCTCCCAAATTATTGTATCACGAAAGAGATGATCGCCATAAATTTTTTGTGAGTTCAGGTCGTATATGCGCCAGTAAGCATATATATAATTGGTAATACTACCGATATAATACTTGTTATAATTGTCGTTGTAACTATAAGTATCAAAAACAGGCCTTACATTAATGTATTCGAGCGATATTAGCAGATCGCTTGTATCGGGATTACAAATTTTCTTAACAGTATCCCAAGCAAAAGGGTTAATAAAGGGAGAAACATCATTTTTTACGTAAAATGAAGTTGCGATAGGGACATCGCTAAACCAAGGGGAATCTTTTAGTTCATAAAAAAGAGTTTCAATTGCTTCGCTACCTGCAAGGCTATCGAATGAAGCACGAGCCATACTTTCCAAATCGCCTTTAATGCCTTCGTAATAGCTTAAAACCAATTTAGGTTTATTGAAACTGCGCGGAACTATAACCGGAGATGGATTAAGAGTTTGAATACTTACATGCTTGTATTCGGCACAAGAGAAAAAACCGATTACTATTGAACAATAAATGCAGATACGTACCATTAAAAAATAAGTTTAAGAATAAAAAAGGCCCTTTCAACGCATAACGGTTGAAAGGGCCTAAAATTGTAATCGCATTAAGTGTTCATTGCACCACAAACGTTGAGCACCTGGCCGCTTACATAGCCTGATAGGTCTGAAGCTAGGAATACGGTTGCATTAGCAACATCGGCAGGTGAACCTCCGCGCTGAAGTGGAATTTTTTTAACCCATTCGTCTCTAACCTCTTCGGGTAATTTATGGGTCATTTCGGTTATAATAAATCCGGGTGCAATGGCGTTGCAGCGAATATTTCGAGAACCTAGTTCGCGAGCAATCGATTTAGTAAAGCCAATAATTCCGGCTTTAGATGCAGAGTAATTTGCCTGACCAGCATTACCCGAAACACCAACAACAGAGCTCATATTAATAATTGAACCATTCTTTTGTTTCAGCATGTATTTCTGAACAGCTTTGGTAAGGTTAAATACCGATTTAAGATTCACATTCATTACCAAATCCCACTGTTCCTCTGTCATTCGCATTAAAAGAGTATCGCGAGTAATGCCAGCATTGTTAACCAAGATATCGATTTGGCCAAATTCCTTCGCTATTTCATCAACCATAGCCTGCGAGGCTTCATATTTACTTGCATCGGAAACGTAACCTTTTGCTTTTACACCTAATGATTTGAGTTCGTTTTCGAGGCCAATAAAATTGTCGTCGGCATTCATGTCGGTAAATGCCACATTGGCTCCATTACGGGCAAAAGCAAGTGCAATTTCGCGTCCAATACCACGGGCAGCACCTGTTATAATACCAGTTTTTCCTTCGAGTAGCTTCATAGTTTAATTAGGTTAAATTCAAAGCAAAGGTATAAAAACATTTACAATTTTTCAGTTCACCTATTTTCTTGGAAGCAGTGTTGGGTAATTAGCAGTTTGGTATACCAATGCAGCAACAACTACGGCTGCCTGCTTCAAATCGCCAAGATGAATTCGTTCAAAAGTATCCATATTGGTATGGTAGCCCCGTCCGTACTCAATTCTATCTTGTATAAAAGCAAATCCTGGTATGCCTACACTGTTAAACGATAAATGGTCGGAACCCCCCGGAGAGCGCATGGATGTGTATTGCACACCCAGGTCGGTTAAGGATTCAAAAAACTGTTGAAAAATGGGCTTGAGAGCCAAATTATTGTTTAAATATATGCCTCGTATTCTGCCAGTACCATAATCGAAATTGTAGTAGGCCGATATTTTATTGAATTCCTTTTTGGGCTTAGCTGTTTCGCGATCGAATACGTTTTCGGAAACCCAACTTCGAGAACCCAACAGACCCTGCTCTTCGGAACCCCATATGGCAATACGAATTGTTCTTTTGGGCTTTAAACCCGATGCTTTGAGTATTCGCATAACTTCCATACAAAGTATTACACCCGAAGCATTATCGTTTGCGCCCGTTCCTGCATGCCACGAATCGATATGTGCACCCAGCATTACTATTTCATCTTTCAATTTTTTATCTGAACCAGGTATCTCGGCAAAAACATTGTAACCAGTTGAGAAGTCGCTAATTAATCTATTTCTTACATCCAGTTCCATTTCAACCTGAAAGCCTCGATCGATTAATCGTGCCATTCGCGCGTAATGTTCATATGTCATGTCGATTATTGGTATGCCAAGAGAATCGGCCAACCTGCCCTTTCTATCGCCATAACTTCTGACTACACCCCACGACCCCGAATTTGATAAAACAGCTATAGCTCCCTCTTTCTCGAAAAAATCTTTTAAAACGCTAAATGGCAGTTCGTCTGTTCGTGAGCTGAGCGATTTCTTAGGATAAAATGGGTCTGGATCGGGTTTTACTTCCTGTAACCCCATCATTTTAACTAGTTCCTCTTCGGTAAATCTTTTGGCGTAGGACTCGAAAGTAACCTCTAGCTCTTCTTCAACTGGTTGAATTATTATTTTTCCATTTAGTTTTCCTTTATACAATTGCAATTCTTTCATTGTAGAGGCTCTAACTATTTCAACTGAGGCCTTAACCAAGCCGTTTGTACTACCCGTCCATGCCCTGGGAACAGCAACTAAAGGTTGATAGTAAGGAGTGGTTTGAGCAATATAAAATTTTTCCATTTGCCAACCTTTTCCAAATTCGCCCCAAGGCTTCATTTCAACATTAGCCAATCCTATTGATTTTAAGGTGTTAGCAGTCCATTCCGTTGCTTTATGGCACGCTTCGGTACCGCTTAGACGGGGACCAAACAAATCAGTAAGGTATATGGCATACTCCCTTAACCTTGAACTATCGAACCCTTGAGTTCGAATTTTTTGAATATCGGAATATACTTCAACTTGCGAAAACCCAAATATTGGCGTTGCAATTAGGAAAAGCCCAATTAGAAACCTTTTCATAGGAATTATTTTATTTTGTTCGACAACTCTCTGTCCTGCTGGTTTAATAGTTATTATTCAGTATTATTAATGCACACTAGAATTAACATTCGGCCTGTATTGCAGAAGTTAAATGAATAACTTATTTTCACACATTGTAAAAAGCAGTATAAAGCAAACATTTGTTGGCTATGAAAATAAAACTTAAAATACGAGTTAAGCTACTTCTATCGGTTATTTTGGTAACTGCAGCCGTTTATGTTGTTTCTTTAGGCTATTTGGTTAATAGACTTCGTACAATTTCGCTGCGCGATGCATATGAAAAGGCCGATTTGCATGCGAAGGAGAATGCAGGTACAGTTCGTACATATTTAAATTACGACATGGACGTTTCCAGAACCATGGTTCATATATTTAACGATTTTAGAAAAATTCCTCAAAAACAGAGGGCCGACTGGTTCAAAAAAGTAATACATGGCATTGCTGTTCAGAATCCCGAATTTATATCCGTTTGGGGTAGTTGGGAAATTAATGCACTCGATAGTACATATAAAAAACCATTTGGAAGGCATAGATTTACATACTACTGGGAAGAGGGCGAACTTAAGTATAAAGAGGAAACCCTCGATACTGAAGGAGATAATACGGCAGGTGGCTACTACAAAGTGAAGATTTCGAAACAGGAAACCATGATTGATCCCTATTGGTTTTCGTACACAGAGAGCAGTAAACCAATTTTAGAAGCGAGCACAGCTATTCCATTAATAGAAAATGGAAAATTCATGGGGCTTTTTGGGCTCGATATTGAGTTAACCCGTTACCAATCAATAGCATCTGATATTAAACCTTTTGATGGTAGCTTTTCAGTAATGATATCCAACAATGGTTCGTTTGTTGCGCACCCCGATGAGGACCTTTTAGGGAAAGCATTTACCTTAAAGTATAATTCTGAGGATAAAATATACAATGTTGTGGAGAAAGTAAGAAATGGAGAAAACTTCAATTTTACTTTTACCGATAGCACCTCTGGCAGGCAGTATTATGCTTCGTTTGCTGCAATCCCACTAGGAAAAAGCAATAACCCATGGTCTTTAGGACTTTTAGTTCCGATTGATATTTTGAAACAAGAGGCAAATACAACGGCAAAAAATGCAATTAGAATAGCTGCTATAGGTTTGTTGGTGCTGATAATAGTTGTTTGGCTAATTGCCTATAGCATAACACTACCCCTTGCTAAAACTAAAAGTGCATTAAGTGAAATGGCTAAAGGAAAGTTTGATAAATCTCGAAGGATTGAAGTTTCAACTGGCGACGAAGTTGAAGAAATTGCCGATTCAATTAATATTCTTATTGATGGCCTTTCCAAAACGGCAAGTTTTGCTGAGGAAATTGGTCGTGGCAACCTTCAGGCCCATTACGAGCGGTTAAGTTCCGACGATGTTCTGGGCGAGTCGCTCATTGCAATGCGTAAAAGTCTTTTAGCAGCACAAGAGCAAGAAAAGATTAGGAAAGTTGAGGACGATAAAATTAATTGGGCTACCCAGGGAATGGCAAAATTTGCCGAACTGCTTAGGCAGAACAACGATAATATGGAGGAATTCTCCGCAAATATTGTTACAAACATAGTAAAATATATCGATGCTAACATTGGGGCACTATTTCTATATAACGACGAAGATCCCAACGACCCTCATTTCAGTTTGGCAGCATCGTACGCATATAACAGACGAAAATTCGTTAACAAACGAATTGAGATTGGTGAAGGTTTAGTGGGACGTTGCGCTCAGGAACGTGAAACAATTTTTTTAACCGAATTGCCAAAGGATTACATACAAATTTCGTCGGGTTTAGGCGAGGAGATTCCCACTTGCCTGCTCCTAGTACCCCTTAGGGTAAATGAAATAGTTTATGGTGTTATTGAAGTGGCCGCATTTAACGTTATCGATATTCATATTGTTCGATTTGTTGAGGATATTGGAGAAAGTATTGCCGCAACCATTTCGACCATAAAGATTAATGTTAAAACCGTTCGCTTGCTCGAGGAATCACGTATTAAATCTGAAGAACTTGCTTCGCAAGAAGAAGAAATGCGTCAGAATATGGAAGAATTGCAGGCAACCCAAGAGGAAGCTGCTCGAAAATCGGCTGAAATGGAAAGCCTAATAAACGCTCTTAATACTTCGAGCTATGTAATTGAATACGATACCTCAGGAAAGGTTATTTATGTTAACGATGCCTATTTAACCTTAACAAATCAGCGAGCAGACGCAATTGTTGGCAACCACCATTCCGATAATATGCTAATGGATGAAGAGCAGCTGAGGGAGTATAGCATGTTTTGGGACGATTTGCGAAGCGGTAAAATTCGTAAAGAAACATCGAAAGTGAGCATTAACAATAAGGTTTACACCTTTATTGAAACCTACTCACCCATTTACAATGAGAACCAGAGGGTTGTAAAAATCTTAAAAATTGCTCACAACATCACCGATTTTCTGGGTGAACAAGCGGAAGAAAAGGCAGCAAAAGGTGTTAGAAAGAAAAACTGATACTTAAATTTTTAGCATTTCCTCCAAATTGAAAAAACGTTTGGTGTAATCGTCCATGCCCCTGCGAATAATTTCTTGGGCCTCCTCAATACCATATATATGTGTTATTTCACAATTTCGTTTTTCACCAGGTAAATCTTTATAGGTTAGAAAATAGTGTTTTAGCCTATCGATTACTAACGGTGGGCAATCCTTTATATCCTTGTAGGTTCCATAAACCGCATCGTTGTTCAACACTGCAATGATTTTATCGTCTGCCTCATTGTTATCAATCATTCTAAATCCACCAATGGGTTTTGCCTGAACAATAATATCTCCATGTGTAATCTCTTTTTCAGTCAGAATGCAAATATCAAGGGGGTCGCCATCGCCAATAACATCGCAGTTTCCTGTTTTTTCACGGGCAAGATCAGCAACTCTTTCACCAGAAAAGGTTTGAGGCAAAAAACCGTAGAGGGCTGGTACTACATTGGAGTATTTTTGGGGTCTATCGATCTTTAAATAGCCCGAAATTTTATCAACCTCGTACTTAACGGTATCGGTAGGAACCATTTCGATAAAACAGGTCACTACTTCGGGAGCGTTCTCACCTAAATCTATTCCGTGCCATGGGTGCGATTTGTATCGTAATCCCATTAGTTTGCCCACAATGGGGTCCATTATTCTGTTTTGCATATCGATTCTGAAATTTTTTGCAAATATTGCAATTAGTTATAGAAACAATACAAAAAAGGCTAGCAAATAGTGCTAGCCTTTTATAACAATTCGGATTAATGCCTGTTAGCGGAAGCTAATGCCTAAACCTGCCGTGTAAAGAGGATATTTACCCAAGGTATAATCGGCATTAATAGCAAACACACCAAAACGTAACCTGAAACCAATATTCCCAGCAAATCCTGAATGGGTATAAGAAAGAGTAAATGGATTATTAACAGGGGAAATATTTGTTGTTGTTCCATGTGTTGGATGAATTCCGATAGGATACAAACCCTTTAAACCAAATTCAGAAACGGCATGGTTGTAGCCCAAACCAACATAGGCCGAGAAGAATGGAATGGTTTTTCCTACCAATATCCTGGCTGTATAGCCTTTTGCTGTTAATTCAAGCTTCTGATTATTAAATGCTGAAGCTTGGTTAGGCTGACCTGGATCATAATAACCGGGTTTAAAACTCACATCGAATTGGCTGTTAAATTGGCTATAGCCAACAAATAACGAAAGGTCTATAGGAACCAATTTTAGACCAGGAATAAACTCCTTAAATTCGTTTTTCACTCCTACACCCCAAGAACTTAGTTCACCCACTTTAGGTACTTTTACGGCGGGTAAGTAGCGGAAAGTAATTTCGGAATGGAACGGTAAGCCCAAACCCGCTTGAAATATTGGCATGGGTGTAAAAGGTAAATTGGCCCCCTTAGGAAGATTAAAACCAACTGAAGGCGAGCTGTTGTATACTAATCGAGGACCATTAGTAGTTGCTCCAGAAACTGTGGGCGACATTGGATTTGCACCAGTTTCGAGCCGCAGGTTTTGCAAATTCAACTTGTTTACATCGAATGTTTTTGCATCGGAAGGGACAGTAACTACAGTAGTTACAAAAGAAACATTAAAACCAAATAGTTTATGTGGGCGAGCGGCCTGATACCACCCTCCATTCATTGAACTGCCAAACATTTTACCAAATGGTGCAAGGTAGGCTTCTCCCAATTTTTTGGCATCGTTCAAATTACCTTGAAGAAACTGGGCTACATCCTGCTGAGCTTGCAACTGTAAAGCAAGGCTAGTTATAACTATCAGGTTTAAAACCTTTAGGGTAAATTTTAGTCTTTTCATAACAATATAGTTTGGATTTTAAGGTTAAACATCAAGTGTTGTAATTTGTTTACAACACCAAATATATGATATTATTCAGTACAATGCTGAAATTTAGATGCAACTTATATCCATAATCAAGTAAGATCATCCATTTTTTATATACTAATTGCTAACTCATATTTTCAAGCTATTTTTGCTAAAAAAAGAGATGCCCCAAATTCCTTTGGCCGAACGATTAAGACCCAGTAAACTCGACGATTTTATTGGGCAATTCCATTTAGTAGGCAGCGGAAGTGTTCTTCGAAATATGATTGAAACTGGGAATATAAGTTCTTTTATACTTTGGGGCCCACCAGGCGTTGGCAAAACAACTTTGGCAAAAATTATTTCGAATACCCTCAACAGGCCTTTTCATATACTTAGTGCTGTAAACTCTGGTGTAAAAGATGTGCGCGAAGTAATTGAAAAGGCCAAGTCGCAGCACTTTTTCAACAGCCCCTCGCCCATCCTATTTATCGATGAAATCCACCGTTTCAGTAAATCGCAACAGGATTCACTACTTGCAGCTGTTGAGCAGGGAACAGTTACGCTAATTGGTGCCACCACCGAAAATCCATCGTTCGAGGTTATTACCCCGCTCCTTTCGCGATGCCAGGTATACATACTTAAATCGCTCGAAAAAAGTGAACTCGAAGTACTCTTAAACCGAGCCATAACAACCGATACCGAGTTAAAAACGCTTAAATTTAAAGTTGAAGAAACCGATGCCCTTTTCCGCTTTTCGGGTGGCGATGCTCGTAAGTTGCTTAACATCATCGAACTGGTAGTAAACGCTTCCGATAGAGAGGCCGAAATAGAAATAAACAACAAAACGGTTACCGATAAACTACAGGAAAACCTAGCCATTTACGATAAAAATGGCGAACAGCACTACGATATTATTTCGGCATTTATAAAATCGATTCGAGGTAGCGACCCCAATGCTGCGGTTTACTGGCTGGCCCGAATGGTTGAAGGCGGCGAGGATCCTAAATTCATAGCCCGCAGACTTTTAATATTAGCCTCGGAGGATATTGGACTTGCCAACCCCAATGCGCTATTGCTTGCCACCAGCTGTTTTCAGGCTGTATCGATGGTTGGTTGGCCCGAATCGCGTATAATCCTCTCCGAAACGGCCATATACCTTGCAACAAGCCCCAAGAGCAACTCTGCCTATCATGCTATCGATGTTGCGCAACAAATTGTTCGTCAACAGGGTAGTTTGCCCGTTCCACTTCATATCCGCAATGCACCCACATCGCTCATGAAGGATATTGGCTATGGCAAAAACTATAAGTACGCACATAGCTACCAAGGGAACTTTGTAGAACAGGAATTTCTTCCCGATGAAATTTCGGGGACAACCATATACATGCCTCAAAACAACCCAAAGGAAGCTGAAATTGCGCAGCGTATGGATAAACTTTGGGGAAATAAGTACAAATTGAAAAAATAGAAGATTATGAACGTATTATCGCAAATACCAAACATTAAGCACGTTAACTCGAACAACTTTTTTCTTTTGGCTGGGCCTTGTGTTGTTGAAAGCGAAAAAATTACACGCGAAATTGCCGAACGAATTGTAAAAATTACAGACAGACTTCAAATTCCTTACATATTTAAGGCATCGTATCGAAAGGCTAATCGTTCGCGGCTCGATTCGTTTACAGGAATTGGCGACGAAAAAGCGTTAAATATTCTATCGAATATTAGAACCGATTTTCGAGTGCCCGTAGTAAGCGATATCCATTCGGCCGAAGAGGCTAAAATGGCTGCCCCATTCGTCGATGTGCTCCAAATACCCGCATTCCTGTGTCGCCAAACCGATATCCTATTGGCATCGGGCGAAACAGGGAAAGTTGTTAACATAAAAAAGGGGCAATTTCTTTCGCCCGACGCCATGCAATTTGCGGCACAAAAAGTTGGCGAAACAGGCAACCAAAATGTAATGCTCACTGAAAGGGGCACTACATTTGGATATCAGGATTTGCTGGTCGATTTCAGGGGTTTTCCAACTATGAAAAAGTTTGGCTATCCTGTAATACTCGATGTAACTCATTCACTTCAACAACCCAATCAAAGTAGCGGAGTTACCGGAGGTCGCCCCGAACTTATTGAAACCCTTGCCCGTGCAGCTATTGCCGTTGGGGCCGATGGACTTTTTATTGAAACACACCCAGTACCTGCCAAAGCCCTATCGGATGGTGCGAACATGCTTCAACTCGATTTGCTCGAAGGTTTGCTCGGCAGGCTAACTATGCTAAGAAAAACTATTAACGAGATTTCTGGTACTTAAACATGTTCTCGTTCATTTTCGACAGTAATAGTTGGGTATTTATTGGTTTTGAAATGTAATCGTCGCAACCTGCCTCAATACATTTTATATTATCGTTAGGCATTGCATAGGCAGTCTGAGCAATCACTGGAACATTTGGAAACAATTCCTTTATTTTAGCGGTAGCCTCATAGCCATTCATTTTAGGCATTTGAATGTCCATGAGAACCAAATCTACCCTCCCGTTTACTTGGCAAAGTTTTACTGCCTCCTCCCCATCGCGAGCCCAAACAATTTCAACTTTGGTATTATTCAGAATGCTTCGTAGTAACTGAAAGTTGGTTTCAACATCCTCAGCAATAAGAACACATTTATTTTCCCAATTGTATTCCTGTGTAATTGGTTTATATACAGTCGTATTATCGTTAGTTTGCACAACTGCTGCATAAGGAAGGTCGAAATAAAAAGTTGATCCTTTATTTGATTCAGTTTCAACCCAAATTTCGCCACCAAGCATTTTAACCAAATGTTTGCTAATAAATAGGCCAATTCCTGTACCGCCATATTTGCGAGTTGAACCTTCTTCCACCTGTCTGAAACGATCGAAAATAATACCTAATTTATCCTGTGGAATACCAATACCTGTGTCTTTAACATAGAATCGCAACTTCCGGTCATCTTTCAGGTTAAGGTATCCAAATTCAACCAATCCCTCTTCGGTAAACTTAAGGGCATTACTAATTAAATTCGACATAATTTGCCTAATCCTCATTCCGTCGGTGAAGAAAATGTTATTCTCATCATCGTTAAGGTTGAGAATACGAATGCTAATATGTTCTTTTTCTTGCTTGTACTTAATCTCATTAAAAAAAGTGTACAAGTCAAAAATAATATCGTCTATATTAACCTGTGTCTTGTTTAACGCCAGTTGGCCTGCCTCAATTTTAGCAAGGTCAATAATATCGTCAATTAAATTTACAAGCATTACTCCATTATGAGTAATAATATCGAGATAGCGAGCCTGTTTATCATTGTCATTCTCATCTAAGCTTTGCATTAGCTGGGCAAATCCTAAAATTCCGTTCATCGGAGTTCTAATTTCGTGACTCATGTTGGCCAAGAAATTGGATTTTAATAAATCTGCCTCTTCTGCAATTCTTGTTGTTCTTTTATTCTCTTCTTTTAAAAACTCGATTGTATTAAGTTGCCTATTATTGAGATTATTTAAGTTTTCTATTTCTTCATTTTTATTATCAATAGTTTGATTTAACTTAACTAACTCTGTGTTCTGAATTGAAATTTCTTTTTTCAACTCGTTTATAGCCTTCATCAACCTTTTTCTTATAATTACTAAAGTTATAAAGGATATGAGTAGTAAAGTATAGCAGACTACATGAATAATTGCCATGCTAGGGAAAAAATTTACAATAGTTGTATAAAGAATGAATACAA
>JBBIRB010000012.1:0-63151 GCA_037442025.1 Bacteroidales bacterium
CGTAGTAGCGAGCACCGCTACGCTTGAGCAGCATATGGAAGTTGCCGGGGGCAATGAGTGCGCGACCCCTTATTACACTATCGCCATTTTCGGCCTCTTTAACTGTAATTTTGCAGATTTCGTTGAGCCTATTGGCAAATGAGGTTGTAAACTTTTCGGGCATGTGCTGCACTATAACAATGCCGGGTGTGTCGAGCGGCATGGCCTGCAAAAAAGTAGTTAATGCTTCGGTACCTCCGGTAGAAGCACCAACAGCAATTACAATTTCGGTTGTTTTTATCATGCTTAAATTGCTCGTTACAGGGGCAATCACTGCATCGGCCGATAATTTGGGGGGAACATAAATGGGTTCGGCTTCTATTCTCCGTCGTTTCAACTTGGCTTGAGCGGCACTTTTTATGGCATCGCAAATACGAATGCGCGACTCCTCAATGAATGTTTTAGTATTCATTTGGGGTTTAGTAATTATTTCAACTGCCCCCAGTTCAAGGGCTTTGAGACCCGTTTCGGTGCCCTGGGCTGTTAAACTCGAAATAATTACTACGGGAATAGGGTGCTGCGACATGATTTTTTTGAGGAAAGTAAGCCCATCCATTCGGGGCATTTCCACGTCGAGGGTAATGACGTCGGGTACCTCTTCGGCAATTTTTTTGGCAGCAAAAAACGGATCGGAGGCTGTGCCCATTACCTCGAGCTGGGAGTCGGATTCAATAATCTGGTTGAGCGTTTGCCTCACAACTGCTGAATCGTCAACAATGAGCACCCGAATTTTCCTCTCCATGGTTCCAATGTGTTTTTATAATACTAGCAAATCTGCATTCATGATGAAATTTGAATTTGCGTTTTTTCAATGTATTTCTGGCGTACTTCCCCCGAATCGGTTGTAAACTCGATTTTTCGACCCAGCTTGCCCCCCAAACTCTTGGCAACTACCGGAATGTTAAATTCCTGAAGCATTTCAATGGCCACCTTAATGTTTCGCTCCCCAATATGAAATTGGGTTATATTGGTTTCAATTACTTCTCCTCCCCCAAAAACTTTGGCTTTAAGATTCGATTTAAGGGAACCGAGGGAAAGCATTTTTTCAATGAGTTTTTCAATGGCAATGTTGCCATACTTGGGGCTCGCCAAACCCTGCCCATTCCAGTACGGGAGCATGAAATGGTTAATTCCGCCAATTTTCAGAAAGGGATCGTACAGGCACACAGCAACACAGGAGCCTAAAATGGTTGAAACTTTTGTAGGCGCCTTGCTGGCGTAAAGCGCAGCGGGATATAGGAAATGAGTTCCCAGTTCGTCCATAACTAAGGGTTAAAAAACTTCCTCGTCGGCATCAAAGAATGTTTCGTTGGCATCGGAGGCAAAATCGGTAGTTTGCCCTTGTGCTTCGGGAATTGTGATGGTGATACTGGCTCCTTTTCCCAGTTCGCTTTCAATATTTATTTTTCCGTTTAGCATGTCGAGAATAGCCTTGTTTACCGATAGCCCCAAACCATGCCCCCTGTTAAGCGAGTTGATTCCCGAATCGAGACGCTTGAAGCGATCGAAAATAATTTTTTGATTCTCTTTGCTTATACCAATGCCATGGTCGCGTACCAAAATTTTTAAGCTGCTATCCTCAACCCAAGTGGTCAGTTCAATTTCGCCACCCTCGAAGCTGAAGTTTATTGCGTTACTTAGCAGGTTGGCCAATACAAGCTTCAGTTTTTCTGGGTCAGTTTTGAATACGAACGAGTTGCCATCGCGAGTTTCGACCTTAAACCGATGGATGATTACCAACTTCTTCTTTTTTGCTTCGAATTTGAACGACTCTATAACGCTCTCAATCAGGTTCTCCACATCCACATTAAGCGTTTCGGGGAAAATTTCGCCGGCTTCAATTTTGGCTGCAACAAATATGTTGCGGAACTGAAAATCGAGGTTAAAGGCTTCGGAATGGATGAGAGCAACCATGGTTATCACCTTCTTCCAGTTCTCCTTGTCGACCGAAAGAATAGCCTTGGAAAGACCCAAAATGGATGTGAAGGGGTTAATAATTTCGTTGGTAATATTGGAAATGAAGTGGCTCTTGAGCGACTCCGATTCCTCCAGCTTCTTATTCACCAGTTTGAGTTCTTCGTTCAGGGTTTTCAGTTCCTTGAGGGAAATTTTATTCTGTTCGAATCGGCGTTTGAGTTCGCTTAACAGTTCGTCGTCGGCTAATGAGTGTCCCATGGTTTATCTAGGTCTAGGGTTAATTTCGAAAGGCTATATGCGTTGGAAAATGGTAGGTTTTATTTGCTTCAGCGGAAGGGTCATGTTCATAATCGACTCGGAATGCCCCAAAAAGAAATAGCCACCTACTCTAAGTTTTTCGCACAGTTTAGCGATTACTCGCTCCTGTGTTTCTCGGTCGAAATATATGAGAACATTCCTACAGAATACCACTTCGAAAGTTTCGGCAATGTCGTACTGCGAATCCATAAAGTTTAGGCGCGCAAAGCGAACCTTCTTGCGCAAATGGGGGCCAATTTTTACCGTAGGGTTGGCTCGGTCCTTGCTTCGAAGAAGGTGTTTACGTTTCAGTTCCAAGGGAATTATGGCAACCCTGTCCTCTTTATAAACTGCATCGATAGCCTTTTGAAGAATTTGGGTTGAAATATCGGTACCAAGTATGGAAAAGTCGAAACCCAGATTCTGCTCTGCAAATTCGGCCAGCACAATAGCTATGGTATAGGGTTCTTCGCCACTTGAGCATCCGGCGCTCCAAATTTTTATTGTTCTGTTCGTGGAGCGCTGCCCAATAAATTCGGGCAAAACCACACCCTGCAAAAATTCGAAATGAACAGGTTCTCGGAAAAAATCGGTTTTATTGGTGCTCACCACGTCGAGCATGTGAATAATTTCGTTATTGAGTCCCTCGCGGCTGAAAACATACTCGCAGTACTCCTTAAAGTTCGACATGTTAAGTTCTCTAAGCCGTTTCTGCAAGCGGCTCTGAAGCATAACCCTTTTTACGGGAGGCATTTTAATGCCGCTTTCCTTATAAATGAAACGGCTTAACTTGTCGAACTCCTCGTTGGTGAGCTGTGCCCTAAATATATCGTTTATTCTAGGGTCCATACAATTTAAAAAACTAGAAATCGTACTGAATCATTACCAGAAAACGAGTATTGGCGGTTTCCTTCGCATTTACAACTTTGGCTTGGTTATTCGCATCAATTTGGCCGGTAGCTGCAACCGTATGCTCAATCTCACCCATAATGCTTAGGTTCTTATTCCTGTAGGTAATGTTTGGGGCAACACGGTACAAATACTCAATATCCATTCCTCTGCCATAAATTCGGGTCGGATCGGGAATCACATCTTGGTTTGACCCCAAATTCTTGGCGTACCCCAGAAATACTCCCGGCATGAATGATTTTCCGTAGGTTACGTTGATGTGCCCAAAAACATGATTGACAGGAGCATATTTCTGAATACCTGTCAGGCTATCGATTGAAGTAACGGCATAGCCTCCCAACAGCAGGTGCTCGCCCAGATTCTGACCATACATACCCTTAAGCTTTGCAGTAAACAATCCGCTTTGGTACTTTACATATCCCATGTAGCTGAGCCCCACAATCCGCTCGTTGGTTACATATTCCTTTACTGGCACTTGCGTGAGCGATTTAACCGAAAGCAGGGGCCGTAGGTTCTTGTAATCGGCTGCCAAACCAAGGGTAATGGGCCCTTTGGCATACTGCAGCTGCGCATGCAGGTTTGGAACCATGGAGTGGCGGAGTAGCCTCGACGAACCAGAGGGTGCATCGGGCCCAACATTCCTATTGTCGCTTTGGGTAATGGCCGAAAGGATAATTTTCAACCCCGGAGCTAATTTCTGCTTAAAAGTGATTTGGGGGCTTCGGTAGAAACTCTGAAAGGGAGCACCCGTATTGAGGCTGGCAACATGGGGAAAAACTTCGGGAACAAACATGGGGTGCCAGGTTAATCCCAGGTTCAGTTCGGAGCCCGATTGCCATGAAAACTTTGCTAGGGCATGCCTAAATCGCATGTGAACATTATTTGAGAGCCCTGTAAAATCAGCTTCAATAAGTACCGAAGGTATGGCGTTAAAAACCTTGGGCATGGTAATATTGGTTCGAAGCCGGGTGGCCATTGCCAAAAAGTTCACCCCCCCTACTGCGTTTATATCTTTCCCATTGGCATCGAGTTTTTCGGGAAGCGGATAAAAAATAAAAAGACCGTCGAGCGCTTCGTTATTCAAACGGGTATCGGCCCAGTAGTCGAGCCGGAGGAATCCGCTGAATTCAACCTTTGGTTTTTTCAACTCGATAGTATCTTGCCCAAGGGCCAAATTGATTCCAATGAAAAGCAACAACGAAAGAATGGTTAGAGTCCGTTTCATTATTTTTAGAGTATTAAAATATTAAAAAACTGGTCTCTCTAGCCAATTTCATCAATTTGCTCGGTACGCTCGGTTTCATCGGTTTTATCCTTCATGCTGGTAATCTCATCGGCTGAGAAAACAGCATCCATATTGAGGATCATTATGAATTTCTCGTCGATATTGGCAACCCCTTCAATGAAATCGGACTTGTACTTGCTGCCAATGCTGGGTGGTGGCATAATGGCCCCCTTATCAATTTCGAGTACTGCCTGCACCGCATCAACGAGTGCGCCCACATGGATGGATTCGCCGTCCATTTCTATGTCGAGCACAATAATACAGGTATTGGTAGTATACTCAGTGGGGGGCATTCCGAACTTGATGCGGGTATCGATTACGGGCAATACGGTTCCACGTAGGTTAATAACGCCTTTCATGTATTCGGGGGCGCGTGGCACTTCGGTTATTTTGGTCATTTCCAAAATATTGAGCACTTTTCCAACGTGTGCAGCAAATTCCTCTTCTCCCAGTTTAAAAGAAAGGTACGAGTTTATTTTCGATAGATTGTCCTGGTTCATTGTTCATCCTCCTATTTATGCTTAACTAATTAATTTTTCTTTTTTCTTGCCTTTCATGGCAAACACCTCGTGATGGGCAAAAGTTTTTATAATCTTATTGGTATCCATAACAAGCGCAACAGTTCCGTCGCCCAATATGGTTGCACCCGAAATCATATCCTGATTCTTATAATGCTTGCCAATGGGCTTCAGCACGGCTTGGTACTCGCCCACAACAAAATCGACTATTAACCCTACCCTCTTCTCTTCGAAGTTTACAACAATTGCTTGCTCCCAGTAGGCATTATTATCGGGTAAATCGAACTCGCGACGGATATAGAAGAAGGGTATTTGCTTTCCATCGAGCACTACAACATTGTTGAATGTGTTAACAATTTTTGTATGCTCAACTGCGTAAATTTTATCGACCAGGGAAAGCGGAATTATGAAGTGGGTTTCATCGACCTTAACCAGTAGCCCATCGATAATGGAAAGGGTTAGCGGCAGCTTGATGGTAATAATGGTTCCTTCATCTACCTCCGATTCTATTTCAACTTCGCCGCGTATGTCGGCTATTTTACGTTTTACCACATCCATGCCAACCCCGCGACCCGAGAGGTCGGTAACCTGACGCGCGGTACTGAAACCCGGTAGAAATACCAAATCGAGCACTTCTTTGCGTGTAAGTTTGCGGTCGGGAGTAATAATACCCTTGGCTATGGCTTTTTCGGTTATGAGACTCGAATCAATGCCAGCACCATCGTCGGCAATCTGTATCATTACGTTGGCTCCAGAGTAGAAAGCCTTAAGCGTAATTTTGCCTTGCCGAGGCTTGCCCTTTTTCACCCTTAGGTCGCCATCCTCAATGCCATGGTCGAGGCTATTTCGAAGAATGTGCATGAGCGGATCGGCGAGGCTCTCTATAATGGTTTTGTCGAGTTCGGTTTCTGCTCCCTCGGTTATAAAAATTACCTCTTTGCCCAACTCATTGGAAAGGTCTCTTACCAATCGCTGAAAGCGGGTGAGCATATTCTCAATGGGAATAAGCACAATGCTGAAGGCAGTGTCGCGCAGTTGCCTCGAAAGTTTCTGAATATTTTCGGCAATGGGCATTAGCCCCGGAACTCCATTCTGCTCTGCAAACAGGCTCAGTCTGGCTTGAGTTGTAACAAGTTCAGAAACCAGATTCATGAGCAGATCCAGTTTTTCCGACGAAACCCTAATGCTACTAATGGTTGTATCCTTAGATGTTAATTTCTCCTTTTTAATAACATTAGACTTTTCCTGTGTTTGCCTGCGCATTGCCTCATCGGCTAATTTCTGTACTGCATTAAGACCAACATCCTTATGTATTCGGGCAAGCTCTTCGAGTTCGTAAACAAACCGATCATCTTTAAGCAAGTTAACATCGGCAACCTTCTGAATTTCAATGGTCGACTCGTCCTCAACAAAAATAAATACATCGCTAATGCTGCTCACCTCCTGCGTAGTGGCAACAATTGCTTCCCAATAGGTATAGCAATGTTCGGGATTAAGGTCTTTAAGTTTTGGAAGCCGATTTAAATGGCCAAAAACCAATGTTTTACCGCATGTATGAAGCTCATCGAGCAGATACAGGGGGTTGGTTCCATTGTTGAAAATTTCTTTTACGGGTTCAAAGTAAACGTAGTAGGTCGAAACCCCATCATCGGTTTTTCCTTGAGTATTTTTCACCTCTCTAGGTGCAACTTTGCCTGGTTCGGGTTTAGTAAAATTTGCAACCTTAGAAAGCAATTCGGCATGGTTTGCTTGCACCTCGGGGTTTGCATAATTGTCTTCGTTGAGCAGTACCTTTAAATGGTCTACCGAAGCAAGTGTTACATCCAAAACTTCGCGTGTTACCTGCAATTTTCCATTCCGAATCAGATCGTACACGGTTTCCATTTCGTGGGTAAAAGCATCGATGAGCTCGAACCCAAACATGGCGCTATTTCCCTTAAGGGTATGCATAACCCTGAAAACCTGCTGAACCAGAGCCGGATCGTTGGGGTTATCTTCAAGCGCTAAAAGGGCCCTTTCGAGGCCTTCAATGAGGTCGGTGGCTTCCTCAATGAATTTCTTCTTAAAGCTGTCCATTATCGTAGTACTTTACTTAATGCTGCTATTAGTTTAGCGGGAACAAAGGGTTTAATTATCCATCCGGTAGCACCCGCATCCTTGGCTTCCATCTTTTTGGCCGCTTGCGATTCGGTGGTAAGAAAAAGAATGGGGATGCGCTGGTAATGGGGCATTTTACGAACCTCCTTGATAAGGGTTATGCCATCCATTTCGGGCATATGCAGGTCGGTAATGATTAAATCGATGGTTTGCCCGTTTAGAAATTTCAGGGCATCGGTACCATCGACAGCAATAAGAACGTGGTATCCTTCGTTCTCGAGTGTAAAACTGACTACTTCGCGAATGCTTTCCGAATCGTCGACTATAAGTATTGTCTTTGCCATAATGTGCAGGAATTATTGTTTTGCATTAAGGTTTAAAAACTGAACAAACCCCGATTTCTCAAGCAACGCACGTTGCTCCTCGGGCAGTTTTATATCGAAATCTACTTTTTTCTTTTGTTCGTTTGCATCCCAGTAAAACCGCTGAATCAGCTGCACAGCAGTTACATCGATACTTTCAACATTATTGAGTTTTAATGTGAATGCGCTATATTTTCCAAAGTTATCTAGCAAAAACTCTTTGAGCTGTTCTGCGTAATCGATGGTCAGTTCGCCCTGAAGCGACAGGACTGTTGGCGTATCGCCTTTCCCACCGGGCTTGGCGGGGATTGCTTTCAGAATAATTTTCGTTTTAGGTGCCATGGGTATGGGTTTAGAAAAATTCAACGTTATCCTCATCTTCGGCATTTCCTTCTGCCTTTTTGTCTCCAATCGGAGCCTCTATGCCATTGTTCTTCACAATTTTATCGTGAATTTCGTGCTCGCTGGCCATTGTGTAACTTTTTCGTATGCCTTCCAGATTCTCCTTTTTATCGTTGGAGCAAACTTGGGATTCGGAACTTAGCTTGGTGTGAATTTGGTTTAGTTCACTTATAATATTCACAATTACCTTATCGAAGAAATCGTAGTAGCGAACCTTGCGGAGCGATTCGCGAACGCTTGCCACAATGGCTTGGCTCATTTTCAAATTCTCTTCGAGCAGTATAAGGCTCCTTCCGTTCTTCCGATTTAAACTGAGAATAAGATGGTTCATGCTTTCTGAGGCTTGAGTAAATGAACCCGACTCCACTATCGATTCCTTAAATTGCCCAATAATTTGGGATAGAGCATGGCCAATACTTTCTATTTGAAGGAAAACCTGCTGAATGGTTTTCTCGAAATTTTCAATATCGCTCGAAAGCGTTTGAAGCTGCTGAAACGACTGTTGAATACTATCGTCGGCAGATGGGCGGGGCATTGCTGAACCAAAGGCATGGCTGGTTGACTTTTTCAGCAAGTGCAGCGAGCTTTCCATGTCGCCCATGCTTTTTGAAAAGCCCTGAATTGAACCCGTTAACGATTCTAAACTTTGGGTAAAGTCGCCGCCAGCCAGAAGAAAATTATTAAGTATGTCGGCAGAACATTCGAGTTTTGAGAGCAAGCGTTGCAGCTGGTACTCCTCAGCATTGTCGTTAGCAACGCTAAACTCCTGGCACATGGCTGCTATAAGCAGCATATCTTCGCTAAGCGCAATGAATCGCTGGGTAATTTTTTCAATGGCTTGCTGGTATTCCTTGTTGGCTCTTATGAGTTGGGCCGATTGCAATCCGGCAATATCGCGAACCCTAAGGGGCAATTTGTTCTTTTGTATCTGAACTTCATCATTCTCGTTGCCCAATTGCTCCAATTCACCTACCAATTTTTTTTGGGTATCGTGAATGTGCTCCATTTTTTGCCGAATAATGTCGTGATACTGAAGATTGGTAATAATGTCGGCAATGCTGTTGGCAGTTTTATCGGACTGTTCTTTAAGTAGGGGTATTTGCCTCGAAGCTTCCTCGTGCTTCTCGGCAAATAGTATAATTCCGTAATGAATGTGATTGAGAATAGAGTCTAAATCGTGAACGTTTCTGTTTCGAAGGGTATTAAAATGCTTATCGATGCTTTTTACCTGTTCTTTAAAATCAGCCAGGTTCTTTTCACACTTTAATCCCCTATTTTTAAATTCGTTTATAATGGCATTGAGATTCAACAGGTTCTCCTCAACACTCGAGTCGTCAACATTGCCCAAAGCCGAACTCGAAATTTTTATGTTGGTGGACAACAGCTTGATGGACATGAGGTCCTGATTCAAATTTTTAAGCGGTAAAAACAATTCATCGATGTGCTGGTTGAGAGTGCCTAGGTGTAGCAAGCTGGCATCGAGTAGGGATGAAAATCGGAGTTGAGCCTGTTTAAGATTACGGTATAATGTTTCGAGGCTAATAATTAGTTCGCGCGAATTAGGAGCCGTTAGCGATTCGAAAATTTCGCTGGCGTTTTTAGAGATAACTTTCGATTGTCGGTAGTACTCCTTAAAATCGTTATTAAGGCCTAAAAAGTCGTCGGAAGAGCACTTGTGCAGTTCAATTATTTGGCCGTCGATTTTGGTAAAAATATCGATAAAATCGGTCACTCCAAATTTTTTAATGCCCCCTGTAGCGCCCATTCACAATTTATTTAAACGTTAATCGAATTGGTAAGCTCCCTAACCCTGCTTATGAATGAAAGAATATCGATGGGTTTGGCAAAAAAATGGTTGGCTCCCAAACTCTGGCACTCATCAATATTATCTTTTGAATTTACGGCCGAAATTACAATAACAGGAATATCGGATTTATCGTTGCTATTTCTAAGCTCTTTTAAAAAATCGAATCCGCTTACTTCGGGCATAAGTAAATCGAGTAGAATGAGTTCGGGCTTTTGCTTTTCAATAATTTTGTTTGCTTCGCGCGCACCAAAAGCCGTAACCGTCTCAAATCCTTCTTCCTGCAGAATGGCCTCCAATAAAACCTGATTGGTGGCTGAATCGTCAACAATGAGTATCATTAGTTTTGTTTATGTTTGTAATATTCAAAAATAGCCTTTATTGCGCTATAGCACAATACTAAATACATGAGGTTGGTTACCAAAAATCGATGATTTAAATCATCGATACAAAAAAATTCCTATATTTATGAGAGCGAAAAAGGAATTTTTTTGTCCCAAAGACGCAACAATACTAACATAATCAGTATTTTGAAACGTAGCAAACTAAGTACAGGAACGATAAATGGAACAGTTTTCACTCATACAACAGTTGAACTACTTCGATTCTTTTGCTCAGCTGCTGAGCGCCGAAGAGGTTAGCCGGCTTGAATCATCGAGCAATCGTGTTGAGTACAACCGGAGGGACTTTATTGTAAAGCAAAACACGCGCTCATCACATATTCCTTTTATCTTAAAAGGCTTAGTGAAAATTTCACGTGAAATGCGAAAGGATAAAACCATAATACTTCGAATCGAAAAGCCCTCTACATTCGTAGGACTTTCATCGGTTTTTAGTAATGAAACCTTCGATTTCTCGGCCATTGCGCTTGAATCAACCGCCGTACTTTTTATCGATTCCCAGGTTTTTAGGAGTATAGTTGAGCAAAATAGTGCATTTGCATTCGAAATTATTCAGCGCCTTAGCAGGCGTAACATTTTTAATGTAGGCCGGTTAACAAGCCTTCTTTATAAGCAGCTGCCTGGCCGTGTGGCCGATATTATTCTTTACTTTTCTGAAGAAATATACAATAGTAACACCTTCAGTTTTCCACTTACACGGCAAGAACTTGCCGAACTGGCAGGTACTACCAAAGAGAGCCTTATAAGAACCCTTTCGGAATTTAAAAACGATAAAATTATTGACCTCGATAAAAACGTATTAACAATTTCGAGCCAAAATATTATTAAAACATTAAGCCGTTTAGGTTAATTTTTTATTTTAGGGGTATAAAAAATTGTCCAATGCCAAGTCCATTTCGAATTCTAATTGTCGACGATATATTTGTAAACCGCCTTCTCATTAAGGAAATTGTTAAAAAAATGGATGCGGTTTGCTTCGAAGCTGAAAATGGCAAGATTGCCATCGATATTCTTATAAACGAGGCTATTGACTTGGTTCTTATGGATATTGAAATGCCCGTGATGAATGGCCTCGAAACCACCAAGTTTATTCGCGAAAAGGCTCCACTTTCAAAACGGAACGTACCCGTAATTGCACTTACTGCTCATAACCCCATGTCGTTTTTCGACGATTATAAGGATGTAGGTTTTAACCAACTAATGACAAAACCTTACTCTGTTAGCAAGGTTCTTTCAATAATTCAGGAAGTATGTGCAGGTAAGGTCTCCTAAAGTATTTACAACCTGCTTCGCTTAAGTTTTTGGCTTTCAAAGAGTGCGTCGAGAATTTTAACCTTTTCTATGGGCTTTTGAATCCAAAAAAGGCCTTCTAGCCCTTCTAGTAATGCCCCTTCTGTTTCTTTTTCACCCTGAACTGCAATAACACGTTTGCTGTATTCGGGTTTCCTTTTATACACTTCGCTAACGAAGTTCTGAAGGTTCCAGGGCTCCTTCATGCCAATGTTGGCAATAACAATATCGAACAGGGAAACAACATTATTGGTGTCATCAATAATGCTAAGAGCTTCATTGCCATCGCGAGCCACAAAAACATTGAAATGCTTTTTAAGCATCGATTGCAAAAAGAAACGGGTATAAGTATTCTCTTCAATAATTAGCACTTTGGCTTTTTTGGGGCGTGGCCCCAAGTTTCGGCCAATATTTCTTGTTGTTAACTTGGCTCGGCCCTTCGTATGAGTTTCAGCAACAAATGAAACAGGAATTTTAATGAAGACTATGGTGCCTGCCCCTTTACGCGAATTTACCTCAATAGATCCGTTCATTAAATTTACTAAGCGTTTTGCCAAAGCAAGCCCCAAGCCTGCACCCTGATATAACCTCGAGAGTCCTGTACTTTCCTGCTGAAAGGGTTCAAAAATATGGGGTAGATAGTCGGAGTCGATGCCAATACCGGTATCGGTAATAGCAAACTCGACTGAGGAGTCGAATTCTTTAAAGGCAATACTGAACGATATTGAACCCTTGTCGGTATACTTTACTGCATTGCTAAGAACCACTGTAAGGATTCGCTGAATGTTTTCAGAATCGGTTATTACTTCGTGAAATGGGTCAAAACTGGTATGCAAACTGAGCCCCTTTTCATCAATTTCCTTTTTAAAACGGTCGACCACTTTGCTAGCAAGAGCCTGTAAGTTGCAGTGCACATACTTAACCTTAAGCTTGTTCGATTCGGCTTGGCTTAGGTCAATCAAATCGTTAAGGAAGCCCATAAGCCTATCGCTGCTAACCTTTATTTCCTTAATATATTTCGATTCGTAATCGGTTTCGGAAAATGATCTTTCGAGTAACGACGTGAACCCTATAATACCGTTGAGTGGAGTTCGAATTTCGTGACTTAGGTTGGTAAGAAACGCATTCTTAATTCGGTTACCTTCTTCGGCAATCTTCAGGGTTTCTCTTAACTCATTGGTTCTTACGTTTACTTTCTCCTCCAGCCCAAGGTTCAAACTTCTTAACTTCTCGTTGGCACGCAACAATTTTCTGTAAAGAAAATAAAGTATAAGCCCAAAAAGTAAAAAAATGAAAAGAATGGCAAGGAATAGTAGTTTTAAATCGCGTTGCCTTTTAAGGCTCACTTTTTTAAGCTCATTTTCGCTTTTTAAAAGAATATTCTCCTTTTCAATTTGTTCAAACTCGAACAGTACCTGTTGTTGCGATAAGTTTGCGTTAAATTTCTGATTGAGTAACCAGCTATTTACCTGCATGTATTCCTTGTAATAAGCTAGGGCTGCACTGGGTAAGCCTTTGCTTTCATACAAATGTGAGAGCCCCAGTAGCGCATCGGCTTCAATAGCTTTGTAACCATAGAGCCGGCCAACATTCAGGGCTAATTGGTATTGCCTAACTGCGTTTTCGAATTTTCCCAACTTTGTATTTGCATCGCCCAGCAGTTTGTATACCAAGCCCTCATTTTCGCGATCCTTTAGCGAAACAAGTATTTCGAGTGCATTGTGAAATGCATCAATTGCTTTAGAGTAATTTTTCTGGTGCAAGTAAAGTTTACCAAACTGAATTTTTACATACGATAAGCCCATATTGTTTTTAATTCTGATATAGGTTTCGCTGGCAGCCGATAGGTTCAATAGAGCCGAATCGAGTTTACCGGTTATTATTTGTAACTCACCCATCGATTGCTGAGCGCCAGCCAACCTTGAAGGATTGCCATTTGTGGCTTTTAAAATGCTTATTGCTTCGCGTAAACTTTGTGCGGCACTCTGAGTATTGTTCATTTTAATGTACATGGTGCCCAAATTTGTTAGCACAACAGCTATGCCCTCCTTGTCGTTAACCTGTTTTCTTACAGCTATTGATTCCCTGAAGCATATTAAGCTCTTATTATAGTGTGAAAGCCTTCCGTAGAGTATTCCTAAATTCGACAGCCCCTTTCCTAAAAGAGTCAGAAGCATCTTCTCTTCTTCCTGAGATAAAGACATTCCCATAATGTTGTTGCTCGGTATGGTACTCCAAATTTTTTTTTCAGAAGCCAAATCGGTTTTTGTACTAAAGAAAAGCTCTAAGGGCTGCTCCGATGTATAAAGCCCAAGTCCCTGAATTGTTTTTACAATTTGGAAATAGAAGCTCATCGCTTTGCTGTATTCGCCTCTCATATCGTAGGCAACACCCAGATTGTTGTATGCATTTACCATTTCAACAACCAGTTGCCTGCTTGTTGCCAAGTCGAGAGCAGCTGTGCCGTACTTAATGCTCGAATCGAATGAACTATACCAGTAGTGGCGTGCTAGTTCGTTAAGAATTTTAGCTTTTATTGTAACATCGGCACTATTGAATTCACTCTTCAAACTATCGGCCTTTGAAATAATGCCAAGTGCGGGCAGTACTGTTAGAAAAATAAGGGGTACTATTAGTATGATCCCATATCCTTTAATAAACCTACTCATATTCAGTTTCGAAAAGTTTAAATATAAACGTTTCAGAAGAATAAAATGATGAACTGAATCGTTTTTTTTGATAAAAACCTTAGGGTAACCCTTCAGTGTATCAAAAAAATACTCGGATTGAACTGCTGAAAAAAAACAAAGTCGCAAACTAAGTGTTCAAATTTACCCTTAAATTAAGCCCCGATTAGCAACCAACTGCTAAATCCTATTTTTTATTTAAAAAAATAAGTAATTTTGAAGTGATTTAAGTATTAAACTGAAACTCCAAAACATTACAAAAATGACTACTCAATTCCTCCTCGAACTCATTGAGAACAACACACGGGTTATACTCCCCGATTTTGGTGCATTTTTGGTAAAAGACGACGGATCGGGTGTTTTCAAGCCCGACAATATAACCTTTAGCCCTTTCTTACGATTCAACGACGGAGTATTGGAAGATGCTCTCATAAAAAGCAAGAAAATTAGCAAAGACCAGGTTTCCAAACAAATTAATGAATTTGTTGAGCAAATTAAAACCTCACTTCTTAACGATGGCACTTTCCCATTAGGTGATTATGGGCATTTGTACCGCGACAAAAGGGGAAACATTCACTTTGCTACAAAGGAAAAAGCTGAAGCTTTAAAACAAAAAACAGAAGAGGCTGCACAACCACAGGAAAAATTGGTGGGTTCAGCAAGCTTACTAACAATTAGCGACGATGATCTACAAACTAAGGAAACTTCAGTTCCTGAAGCTATAAAAGATGAAGCAAAACCCATTGAAAAAGAGACAAAACTTACCGAAAATGAAAAACTCACTGAAAAGCCTACACAAAAGCCTGAGCCTAAAACCATAAAAAAGCCCGAAAAAAAGAATGATATAAAAACTCCCGAAAAAAAGCAAGAACCAATACCCGAAAAACCCAAAGTTCAAGCTCCGGCAAAAAAAACTGAAGCAGGTGCGGGCAAAGCTATTTTAATGGGTGTTCTCATTGGAATTGCCTTTATTGCTATTACTGTTGCAGGTTACTACATGTATTCAAAGGGATATATTGATTCAAATTCGAACACAGCCGACCAGCAAGAGATACTTCCAGTTAATACTCCTGATCCCATAGAAAATGAAGCCACAAGTAGCAATGAACCCAAATCTGAATTAGAAAAGGAGTTTGAAAAGGCAGCCCCATCTGAAAAACCCAAACAGGAAGCGCTTAAGCCCGAAATTAAAAAACCTGCAAGTTCTAAACCAGCTGATGCACCTAGCGATAAAAAACCGGTTCAACAACCCGTAAGCGTTCAACTAACAACCAACGGATCTTTTCATGTTGTTGTTGGTAGTTTCAGGAATGCTGAATACGCCAGTAAATTCAGCGCAGATATGGTGAAGTCTGGATTCAATTCGCGGGTTATTGTGCGTGAAAACAGCATGCATTCAGTTACTTTAGGTTCGTACCAAACACGCGAGGAGGCAAACAAGGCACTTGAACAATTACGAAGCCAGCACCCCGGAGCTTGGATTCTTAAACAATAATAAGAACTTGTCGTTGGTCCTTGTGCATGTACCTCGGGTTGGTGAGGTTCATTTTCGAAGAAATACTAAAGCCCGGAGGCTTACTATAACTATTAAGCCCCAAAAGAGGGTTTTTGTAACATACCCGGGGTTTGTTTCTTACAATTCGGCAGTAAGTTTTGTGGAAAGCAAGGCCGAATGGATTAAAGCGAAGCTAAATCTCCAGCCCGATTCCATTCCCCTTACCAACCTTAATCCCTTTTGTACGCGAAACCATAAATTAGTTTTTTTTGCTGAAGATAGATTAAACATTCTTGTTAGGGTATCGAATGGAATTATTTGTGTAAAGCATCCCAACAATTTAAATGAAACCGACAGCGTTGTGCAGCAAGCGGCCCGAAGGGGTGTCGACTTAGCCTATCGAAAGGAAGCCCATGAATACCTCCCCGAAAAGGTTTCTGAACTTGCAAAAAGATTGGGAATTGTTTACAGCAAAGTCTCTATAAAACGAACAACATCCCGATGGGGTAGCTGCTCAGCGGCTGGCAACATTAATTTAAGTATTTACTTAATGAAACTACCCAATCACCTAATTGACTATATTATTGTTCACGAACTAGCCCACATTAAGGTGAAAAATCATAGAAAGGAATTTTGGAGTTACCTCGACATGCTAATTGGCGGCAACGCCAAGGTACTTGCAAAGGAATTAAAAAAATATAGGGCAGAAATTCATCAACTAGTATAATCCTTCCCAGAATACTATTTCGTTGAGCTGCTTGCGACGAAAATGATTGGAACCCTCCTTGGGCTCCTCGTTTGGATAGCCTAAAGGAATTAATGCAACAGGACTCAAATTCATTGGCAGCTTCAACACTTCAGAGCACTGCATGGCATCGAATTTACAAATCCAACAAGTTGCAAGTCCCATGCTTGCTGCGGCAAGGGTAATATGATCGATAGCTATGGCAAGGTCGATGTCGCAATGGTCTTTCCCATCGGCACGTCGCCACGAAACTGAATGATCGCCGCATGCAACAATAATTACAGGGGCAGACCCCAACCAGTCGCGTCCGTAGCAAGTTGCCACTTGTTCGCGCATGGGCGATTTTGTTATAACTAAAAACCGCCAGGGTTGAGCATTGGTAGCCGAAGGGGCAATTCGTGCTGCTTCAAGAACCTGTTCAATATCGGCCTTCGATACCAAATCGGGCTTATAAGCGCGGCAGGAAAAACGCTTGAGAGCAACTTGGTGAAATGGGTTCATAATTGAAAAGTTAGTAGGAAAGCGAGTTGAGCCTTTCGGTTAATTCAACAATTCCATCGTAAAAGTCGGAAGCAATGCTATTAAAATACTGTTTACGGCATTCAGCATCCTTGCAGCGTTTTTTTGCCTCGGTTGCGGTACGGCTCAAAACTCCCGATTTTCGATGTTTATACCGCACATATCTATCGGGGGTTCCCGAAAGTCTTTTAATTATACTGTTTTGCAATTGCGTGGCATCGGCAATGATGTCGAGAATATTTTCAACATTCAAAGGGGGTGAATAGGATATTTGGACATAGCACTCCTGAATAAACTGCTCAACCATTACTTTCACATCCTTTTTAAGGTCTCGAACATTTGCCATGCCTTTAATTTTTATCGATTAGTCCAATTTGATTGTTAAATATAAATCAATTTTTAAACTCTTGTCAATAGCAACTTGCCAATTAGTAAAATTTAATACTACTCAATTTTTTAATATCCGTATGCTCTGCCCTCAATGGTTATGGGTACCACCTCGAATACACTTACATTTTCGAGAGCCGGCCGACTGTACGAAAAATTATCGCGCCCCGCATATTTCTTCATTATAACATTCAGAATGCGCTCCTTTTCATTCATTTCGAAGATTTGCTTAATATTACCATGTACTAAAACGCTTCGGTACCGCATGGAATAGGAACAGGCAACGCTTTCATTCTGAATACGCATTTGGTAATCGGTACTAAAGGCTACACAAACCCTGCTGTTCTGTTTCCAAATATCGATTTTTTTCCCCTGAGGGCCTGAGTGTAAAAATAGCCGATTGCCGTGGTAACCAAAATTGAAAGGTAAAACGTAGGGAACTGAATCCTCCTGAACCATACCAACATGGCAAACAACGGATGCATTGATAACTTCGTCAATTTCCTGTGCTGATGTAATAAGTCTGCTCTTCATACTAAATTCAATATTTTACTGTGTGAGTCCAATAACTTTTATTTCTGTTCTCCTGTTAAGGGCCCTGCCCTCATCGGAATCGTTGCCTGCAATTGGCATGGTTTCGCCATACCCTTTCCATTTCAAGCGACTGGCTTCCAAACCTTTCGACAATAAATAATTAACTACCGATTCGGCTCTTTTTTCCGACAGTACACGGTTGTCCTCATCGGAACCTACGCTGTCGGTATGCCCACCAACTTCGATACTTATTGAGGGATTTTTCATCAGCAAATCAACAAGGTAATCAAGTTCCACAACCGACTCCACTTTCAATTCCCACGATGCCGTTTCGAAAAACACATTCCGCATCACCATAACCTGACCCAGCGAAATGGGATTAAGGTAAATGTTCATTTGTAAAGGCTTTGAAGCGGTATGGGTTTCAGTTAAATTGAAATGTTGCGAAAAGAAAAGGTAGCTAGGTGCCGAAGCAACAAAGGCGTATGATCGGTTGCTAGGTAGGCAAACAAAGTAGTTACCGTTAGGGGAAGACGACGACTTCATGATTTGCTCATTAGTTTGCAAGTCGATTAAACTAAAGTTTGCCCTTATGGGCCAATGATTCTTTCCATCGAGAATCGTCCCGCTCATGTACGAAACGGGGGTAGGTCTGGCTTTTTCGTGCAGTTCAAACATATATATATCGCGCCCCATTGAAGCCTCACGAACTGTTGAGAAGTAAGCATTTGTTCCCTTTGCATTTACAATAAGCCCATCCTCATCGGCATGAGTATTTATAGGGTAACCTAAGTTAAGTGGATGGCTCCAGGCAGTATCGGCTAATCGGGTGCTCTGAAACAAATCGAGCCCACCCATACCCACATGGCCATCGGAAGCAAAGTATAGAGTTTGGTTGTCGAAATGTATGAACGGCGATTGCTCGTTAAATGGAGTATTAATTGGACTCCCAATATTCTGGGGTGCTTCCCAATCGTCGTTACCAATTCGTGTTGAGTACCAAATATCGAATTGGCCTTTACCACCGGGCCGGTTGCTCACAAAATATAGGGTTCGCCCATCGGGCGAAATGCTTGGCTGTTTCTCGCTGGTTTTGGTCTGGTTAATGGGTTCGGGCAATCGTACTGGTTTTCCCCAATTACCATCGGTTTGCCAATCGGAATAGTATAAATTACAAACACCATAGCATATGGTGAAATACATCCTTTGGCCATCGGCCGTTAGGGATTGGGCGCCTTCGTTAAATCGGGGTGTATTTAGCGGTGCACCCATGGCTCGAATTGGCCCCCATTGCCCATTTTCGCTTCGTTGGCTGAAGTAAAAATCCTCCTGATTATGCGTACGGCCTGTAATGGTAATACTATCGGTAACAATATTCCTTGTAATTACAAGCGTATTCTCATCGGCCGATAAGCTAGGCCAGTACTCATCGAGGGGAGTATTAATACTGCTACCGAGGGTTATGGGATTAAAAGGTACGGGGTTCGCAATGGCATCGAGAGCAAACTCGCAGCTGCTTATTCTGAATTTGGCCATATATGCCGATTCAGCCCTAGTTCGGTTATATGTAAGAAACTTCTGGTAATTATCGAGTGCTAACTGGTAACTCCCCGATTTGAAATAAATATTACCCAAGTTGTAATAAATATTGGGAAAAAAGTTAGGGTTAATAGCAATAGCTTTTTGGGCACTTGCTATTGCCTCAGCATTGCGATTAGTTTCTTGGTAAAGCTGCGAAAGGGTAAGGTATGCCTCAACAAATCGCTTATCGGCCTGAATGGCTCTAAGCAAGTGCTTTTCAGCATTTACCACATCGTACCTATCGTACGCATCGAGAGCTAATGCGTAACTGTTGAGTGCCTTCTTGTTTTTTGAAGACAATCGGGGTAACTGTGCGCTTGCCAGCAACCCAATTAGGGTAAATGCTAAAATACCAATGGTTTTAATTGCCATGCTAAACCTTTTGTTGGAGAAGCAATATAGCATAAATTGCCCTCTGGCAAAAATTTCAGAACTAAAAATTAGTTAATTAAATTTATGGTATCCGCATGAATTTGTGGGCCTGCAACGAAACCTGCCATTTGGGGTTGGATTTTACGTACTCAACAAGCCACGATATTAACTTATTGTATTGGCTCCACTCGGGTTGAAGATAGAGCCTACAGGTGCTTTTAACCTTCTTGGCATTCTCTTCGGCCCATAATACATCGTTTTCGTTCTGAATAATAACCTTCAATTCATCGGCTTTAAGATGAATTCCGTCAACAGGTGGTTGTTGTGGTTTTGGTGAAAGGCAAATCCAATCCCAATGCCCCGTAAGCGGATAAGCACCCGATGTTTCTACGAAGGTTTCTATGGATAAATTTTTTAGTTTCGAGGTTAAATAGTCCAAAGGGTATGCACTTGGTTCCCCCCCAGTTACCACAACAGCAGTGGCCCCACTCTCAATAACGCGTTTTACAAAATAGTCAACATTAATGGGTTTAAACAACTTGGCATTCCAAGTAAACTTGGCATCGCACCAGTGGCAGCCAACATCGCAACCACCAATGCGTATGAAGTACGCTGCTTTCCCTGTGTGGTAGCCTTCGCCCTGAAGGGAGTAAAATTCCTCTACAATTGGCAACAACCTTCCATTTTCTAATATCTCATTATCTACGTGCATATTCAAACCTATTGGTTGCCAAATAAAAGGAGCCAGTCGTTCTGGAGTATAACTTGCAGTTGTTCGCTGGGTTCTATCATCCAATTATTTGGTACAGTAGGGATTATTCTGCCATTTCTTTCAATCCATTTTATCAAATAGTACCTCATGTCCATGGGCGAAGCGCTTATGAGCCTGTTGCGAACATCGTTTCTTGAAAGGCCTACACCATCGACCAAATGCCCTCCCCCGCCATTACCACGGTACGAGTTAAGGGCAACCCGATACATTTTATCCATATGGAATGGTTCGCCATTCTCCATGTTCAGAATGGTCACCCTTTCTCCAATGGGTTTGGCAAGATCGATAATATAATTAATTCCCGCAGCTGAATCGAAGTTGTAGTAGCTGGAGGCCAAAATTGCTCTACCATTGCTGTTATAACTCAACTTACCATCGGGGCTTTTTCTCAGTTTTAATGCATTAAATGCAATTTGGGCTGGGGATTCGAACCATAGGTTTGCTGAAAATTCCAAATAACTTTTAATTTCATGCCCATACAGGTTCACTACATAAAGCAGGTTTTCGTAACTGTAGAGTTTAAAAACATCGCGCACAAAAACGGGTCCCTTTTCAATAGTTGCATCGAACATAAGAGGAGCCGCGAAGGAAATATGGGCATCGCTGAGATTAAGCTGAACAGTATGAATCAGATTCATAAAAGCCGAAGGACCAAAGTAGGCATCGCGCGTTGAAACCGATTCGGAAAATGATCCAATTCGCCTATCGACAAACGCAGCAACATTGGCCGAAAAATCGATAAATTTGGCCACATATTGCGGATCGGGAATCATGCTTGTAACATCCACCAAAGAACCCTTTAACGCTTTGCTCAGAACTTTTCCACTTGCCGAAAGTTCAATTTCAATTTGAATATCGGAAACCAATCGCCCCTGGGATCCTGGGTCAATAATTAGAACCGAGTCGCCTGTTACATTGGCTACCTTAAAGCATACTCTGTCGTGGTCGTGACCAATAAGAATGGCATCGAAACCCGGAACCCTTTGTGCCACAAGCATCGAAGCATTTTCATTTTTACTCTGATTTGGGTTCTGACCTTCATAACCAGCGTTATGACCCGCATGAAACAGGCCTATAATCAAATGGGGATTCTCCTTTAATCTTATTGTATCCATCCACATTTGGGCTGTTTCTATCATATCGGCAAACTCCATGTTGGGCCATAACGAAGGCGAGAGCCAATTAGGAATACCTGGAGTGGTGAGCCCCAAAACTGCAATGCGAACTCCCTTTCGCTTAATAATATGGTAAGGTTTAAAGTAAGGTTTACCCGTTTTGGTATGAATTGTATTTGCCGATAGCCACGGAAAATTGAACTGTTCTACCAGTTTATTGTACACATTTGGTCCGGCTTCTATGTCGTGATTTCCGGGTGTGGCTGCGTCGTACCCCATGTAATTCAATATTTGAGCAGCAATATGGGTAGTAGAAGTATCGATAAAATTGGCGTAGTAAACGGTGGGTTGCCCCTGAAGCAAGTCGCCATTGTCGAGAAGCACAACTCCTTGGGGATTTTTGCTTCTCTCTGCATTTACATAGGATGAAACTTGCGAAAGGCCATAATCAACCGCACGGTTGTTAATATAGTCGAATGGGAAAAAGGCTCCATGAATGTCGGATGTTTGAATAATTTTTAGCGATACTTTACCCTGAGAAAAGGTAACAGACTGAACCAAAAAGAGCAGGGCTGCTAGAAGTAACCGTATATACATGTTGTGTTTATTATTTGAGTTTTGGGGCGGAAGCAAAAAACATGCCCTTATACGGAAAGGAAAATTTTTGGCTTAAAAATAAAAGATGTTATTTAGCAGCCCCATTCGAATTGCCCAAAAACACGAAGAAACTACTTCCATGATTTAATTAGAAAGAACATAAGAAAACCGTAAATTTCTAATCGGCCCAGCAGCATATTGAACGAAAGCAAAAGTTTACCCAGAGTGGGAATTGTTGCATAGGTTGCAGCCGATCCAACCTCTCCAAAACCAGGGCCAACGGTACTTATTGTAGCTGCCGATGCCGAGAAAGCAGTTGTAATGTCGACACCCATGGCTGAAAGTGCCAGCCCGTTAAAGAAAAGTATTAGAATATAAAGAACTATAAAGAGCAGCACTGCATCAACGGTTTCATCATCAACAATCTGGCCATCGACCTTAACAGGAATAACCGCTTGCGGATGTTGCAGTTTCAGTACCTGCCGTTTCAAACTTTGAAAAAAAACAACCATCCTGTCAACCTTTATACCTCCAGCCGTTGATCCTGCGCAGGCGCATTGAAACGAAAAGTAAATTAAAATCAGAATAGAAAATGGGGGCCAAAGCGTTGTATCGCAGGTTGCGTAGCCAGTAGTAGTTGAAATTGAAACCACCTGAAACGCCGAATAGCGCAAAGCTTCTCCCCATGTACTATAATTGGCACCTTTAGTATTGAGTGTTACTAAAATTACCCCCAACAGCATAGCAAATGCATAAAACTTAACTACCGATGATTTGTACCATTTAACTCCCCTAAATGTGAAGAAAGAGAATAGGATTCCGAAATGGATTCCCGACAGGAACATGAAAACAATGACAACCACTTCAACCCCTAAGTTGTTGAAATGCCCAATGCTTGCATTTTTTGTTGAAAACCCCCCCGTTGCAACGGTACCAAAAGTATGCGTTACTGCATCGAAGGCCGACATGCCAAAAAGCATAAGCAGAATGGTTTCGGCAATCGTAAGACCTAAATATACCGAAAGGATTATACGTAGTGTTTTTTGAGTACGATAACGAAAATCGGTTTTGGCCAGTGGCGACATCTCAATCTTTGAAAGGGTAATGCGCGCATTGCCCATGGCAGGCAGCACGACCAAAACAAAAAGTACAATTCCAATACCACCCATCCAATGGGTAGACGAGCGCCAAAACAGAATGCCGTGCGGCAATACCTCTATATCGGTTAGAATGGTTGAGCCAGTAGTAGTGTAACCCGAAACCGATTCGAACCAGGCATTCATTATGGTAAACTCCCCTCCATATAACAAATACGGGAGCATACTATAAAGGCAAACGAACAGCCATCCTAAAACCACAATTAAATATCCCTCCTTATTGCTCAGCTGTTTAGGTGCAGGAATAAAAATAATAGGAAAAATACCTGTAATGGTCACCAGAATTGCACTTAGCAGTAAGGGTACCTGCGCACCATCGGCATTATAAACCGAAATAAAAAAGGAAATGAACATGAATGCCGCCACAAGAAGCAGAATAATGCCAATGTATCGAATTACAACGTGTAACCGCATATTCTATTCACCCTTTTTTTGTGAACCAGCCCGATAATAGTTAATGAGGCTTGCAATCGACTCCCTCAGGGTATAAATCTCATCCTTGGTTTCGATGGGCACATCGAAGGGTTTCTTGAATTTCACATAATCGTTAATGGCCCTGGTTAGCCTAATTATTGGCGATACAAAAAAATAGTTTACCAGGTATATAAACACTAAAGTAAAAATAATGCTTGTAACAATAACAATTAGGCCAGGGATACCAACGCGCTGCGAACTGGTTTCTAGAAAGGCTGCCGTTTTGTAAAGTGCGCTTTGATTCAAGGTCATGAGCTGCTTCATATGATAAGCAACTTTTATATACGAAGGGTGAACCTCTTCGAGAAAAATACTTAGTTCACAATTTTTAAGTTCGAAATAGCGAACAGAAGTTAAATAAAAAGCTTTATAGGCTGTTATTATAGAGTCTAAATACTTTTTTTCCGATTCTATCACAAGAGTAGTTCGCGCACTATCAATATTTAATTCAATAACCTTGGCCGATATTTTAAATGATTTTAAATGAACTGTATCGCCGCTGCTAGTAAAAGCAAGCAAAGCCTTCTCTTGTTGTTCAATAGCATCGAGCATTTGACGTGAAAAGTAAATGCTCCTATAATTATCGGTAATTAGCCCCTTAACCGCTCTTCCCAATTTATTCAACTCGAAAAGCGAAAGGGCCCCCGAAATGAATAGCATTAGCACAAGGATAAGGAAGCCTAGTAGAATTTTGGTTCGAATGCTCATGGTGTAAATATTTTATGCAAATTTACAAGTATGAACGAAACAGGGTAGCCTAATGAACTTATTTTTTTCGTTTCGCAAGAAAGGGAACTTCCAATTGTCAAAAGGGTATTAATAGCCTTACAATGTCGTTAACCGACCAAGAACTAGTTAAACAAATACAGGTTGAACACAGCTCAACAGCCTTTAGCCAACTGGTTGAGAGGTACCAACTGAAAGTATTGCGCATTTGCAAGGGCTTTGTAAGCCAAATGGCCGATGCGGAAGATATAACTCAGGATGTTTTCATTGAGGTGCTTCGCTCCATTGGTTCTTTCCGGGGCGAATCGCAATTCTCGACCTGGATCTATCGAATTGCTGTAAACAAGTCGATAAACTTCATAAACAAAAAGAAACGCGAGCGCATTTTTCAGAGCATTGAGGGGTTTTTTCATAAGGGCAGCGAGATTGTGTATAACCTTTCCGATGAAGGACAATTTGCAGCCGATAAAGCTCTTGGCATTAACGAAACGCGGGCATTACTGAAAAGGGCTTTGAATGGCTTGCCCGAAAACCAACGAATTGCCTTTGTTCTGGCCAAATACCAGGACCTTAGTTACAAAGAAATTGCTGAGGTAATGGGACTTTCCCTGTCGGCAGTTGAATCTCTTCTTTTCAGAGCAAAAAGTAACCTTCAGAAAAGTATTTTAGAAAAAAATCGGGTTCCTAACACAAGTTTTTCCAAATAGCAATGTCAAAACTTCAAACAAGCAAATCAATGAATTGCAGAACAGTAAATACCAATTTGAGTTCGTTTATCGACGGGAACTTGCCATTCGAAGCTCAGCAGGAGATAGCAATTCACCTCAATTCGTGCAGCCAATGCAAATATAAACTTCTAGATCTAAAGCGCGTTTTAGAAGAAGTTGAAATTGAAAAAAACGAGCTGAATGCGAACCCATTCTTGGCTCAAAAAATTTGGTCAATGGCAGAGCCCATGGTCGCACCCATAATTCCGCTGCGTGCAAAAACCATTGTAACCATTGCAGCAGCAGGTTTGGCTATTGGGTTAATCATAGGTTCGCTAACCAATAACTTTAATTCCAACTCCATTCAAGGTTCTGATCAAACATGGGAGCAACTGGCCGAAGACTATTTCCCTTCGGAAAACCTTTCTCCTTACGATAATATTTCTAACAATCAATAAGACAAATAGCGATGAACTTTCTTACCCGAAATAAGATTATAATTGGCATTGCCTTACTGCTTATAGCACTCAATTTGGCACTGCTCGGAACCATTGGCATACGATCGATTAAACCAAGGGAAAAAGGACCTGCCGAAGAACCTTCGCCCAGAAAAGCGCACGAAATGGTAACCAAACAACTAAATCTGACCCCCGAACAGCAGGAGCAATTTGGTCAATTGCGAAAAGAACACTTCGAGAACACACGGCAAGTTCGACACGAAATTCAGAGCACTCACAAAGCTATTGCCGAAGAACTGGGCGAGGAGGAACCTAATGAAATGAAATTGGACAGTTTAACCCAGCGAATAGGCCAGCTACATATACTACAGCAACAGGGAACAATTGAACATTTCATGAAACTCAGAGAGGTATGCTCTCCCGATCAACGTGTTCACCTTAAAAAGATGCTACGACGAATGATGAACCCTGCTTTACACGAACGTAGGATGGAAAGAGCGAATAAACAACGAAACCGCGGTAAATCTGAATAATAACCTTCAAATTTCAAAACAATGAGAACAAGAACTTTCGCAGTAATTGCCACCATAGCAATAGCAATTGCTTCATTAAATGTAAATGCCCAAAGGGGCATGAGGGGAAACAGACCCTTCGAGGACAACCAACCCCAATTTGAAAAGGGCATGCAGCACAGAATTCCCAATCTTACTACCGATCAGGAAACCAAACTCAACGACCTGAGAACAAAACACCTGAAGGAGGTAACACCCCTCAGAAATGAGCTACAGGAAAAAAGAGCACGCTTAAATACGCTTCAATCGTCCGAAAAACCCGACATGGCTGCTATTAATAAGCTAATTGATGAAATGGGAAGCCTGAAAACCAACCTAATGAAAAAGCAAGCAGCTCACCGCAACGAAGTTTCACAGATTCTTACCGATGAGCAACGGGTATATTTCAATGCGCGCCAAGGGAAAATGGGCCCAAGGGGCGGCAAAGGTTTGAAACGCAACAGGCAGTAGCCATTAACAAAAAAGGTTTAAAAAGGATGGCCAAATTCCATTAATTTGGCCATCCTTTTTTTGTTTGTTACGAACTACCGTTTAATTTGGTAACTATTTATATTTTTGCAGAAAATCAACACACTATAAATCAATTTAACACAAATACAATGGTCAATTACGGCGGTTTGCCCGAGGAATTCTCCTCGCTTTCGAATTCTAAAATTGCAATTTTACCAATTCCCTACGACGGAACCAGCACCTGGGTAAAGGGTTCCGATAAGGGACCCGATGCCCTTCTCGATGCATCAGCCAATATGGAACTGTACGATATTGAAACCCGTAGCGAACCCTACCGCATGGGTATTTTTACTGCTGAACCCATTACCGCGAATACTAGTCCTGAGGCCATGGTGGCCGAAGCCAAAAAGAAGGCTTTGGATTTAATTGATAAGGAAAAGTTTTTAGTAACCATAGGCGGCGAGCACTCGGTAAGTATTGGAATTATTCAGGCTCATGCAGAAAGGTTCAAAAAACTTTCAGTAATACAAATCGACGCCCATGCCGACCTTCGCGACGAGTACGAGGGTACTCCAAATAATCACGCTTGTGTTATGGCTCGTGCTAAAGAGCTCTGCCCCATAGTTCAGGTTGGCATTCGAAGCATGGATTTAGGCGAAATGAAGAACATGAATGAAAACCGTGTTTTCTGGGGACATCAGATTTCATTTAACGATAGTTGGATGAATGAAGCCATCGATTTACTTACTGAAAATGTGTACCTTACAATAGACCTCGATGGATTCGACCCATCGGTTGTTCCATCTACCGGAACGCCTGAACCCGGAGGAATGCATTGGTACCAAACACTAAAGTTTCTGAAGAAACTGGTTGAGAAGAAGAATTTAGTAGGATTCGATGTGGTTGAACTTTGTCCCAACCCCACCGAAAAATCGTCGGATTTTGTAGCAGCCAAACTTGTGTACAAAATTCTTGCTTACCGATTTGGGAAAGAAATGAAATCTAGAAAGCAATAACTTAAATTACAGCCATGAGCGCCATTAGCCGAATTGCCACCCTGAGAGATGTAATGAATCACAACCGTGTTGATGCATATCTGGTTCCAACCAGCGATCCCCACTTGAGCGAATACTTACCTGAACATTTTAAATCGCGGCAATGGCTATCAGGTTTCAACGGTTCGGCAGGCACCCTTGTGGTTACCCAAAGCTATGCAGCACTATGGACCGATTCGCGTTACTTTCTTCAGGCGGAAGAAGAGTTGAGTGGAACGGGTATTGAACTATGCAAAATGGGCACTCCCGGAACCCTTTCAATAGAAAGTTGGCTGGTTTCGAAGCTCAATAAAAGGTCGACCTTAGGGTTCGATGGACGTTTGTTCCCTTTTTCCAATGCTCAAGCTACCATTGCAAAACTGAAACAGCATAAATTGAGTGTTAACTCTAAGTTAGACTTAATATCCCAAATATGGAGCAACCGTCCAACCCTGCCAAACCAAAAGGCCTTTGGCCTTGAATTACGATACACTGGAGCAACAGTATCGGACAAACTTGGGGCCATACGCATTGAATTGCAGAAAGCAAATGCCACCAGCTGTGTACTTACAACCCTCGACGATGTTGCCTGGACCTTTAACATCCGCGGCAACGACATAGAATTCAACCCCGTAACCCTGGCATACGGTTACGTATCCATTGACGATGCCATTCTATTTATCGATTCTTCAAAAGTTGATGCCTCGCTTGCCGAGTCCCTTTTGTGCGAAGGAGTAGATATTCTTCCCTACAGCCGCGCAGAACAATTCTATAGCAAATTAGCTAAAGACGAGGTAGTAGCGCTGGATCCCATGCGCACTAATTACCAAATTTTCAGTTCTATTCTTAAGCGTAATCGCATTTTCGAAACTACAAGCATACCAACCCTATTAAAAGCAAAGAAGAATGCGGTTGAGTTGGAAAACATCCGACAGGCAATGATTAAAGATGGGGTTGCACTTACCCGGTTCCTCATTTGGCTCGAAGAGGCTTTGGTGCGCGAAAAAATTGATGAATTTAATGTAGGTGAGAAAATTAGGGAGTTCCGAAGCAAACAGGAACTCTTTGTGAGCGAAAGTTTCGGACCTATTGTTGGCTATGCCGACCATGGTGCCATTGTGCATTACTCAGCCACACCCCAATCGGCATATAAAATCGAGCAAAAAGGATTTCTGCTAATCGATTCGGGTGGACAATATATTGATGGTACAACCGATATTACTAGAACAATTCACCTTTCGGAGCCAACCCCACAGGAAGCTTCCGACTACACACTGGTGCTTAAGGGAATGATTCAACTCTCCATGGCAAAATTCCCCTCTGGTACTCGGGGAACCCAACTCGATGCGCTTGCTCGCATTGCCATGTGGCGCGAAGGCATTAATTATGGGCATGGAACCGGGCATGGCGTGGGAGCGTTCCTAAACGTTCACGAAGGGCCCCAATCCATTCGACCTAACGAAAACCCCATTACCCTTGAACCGGGCATGGTACAATCGAATGAACCGGCTATTTACCGCACGGGCCAGTACGGAATTCGAATTGAAAACCTTATTGCCTGCATTGGCTCGTTTGAAAACGAATACGGAAAGTTCTACCAATTCGAAACCCTTACACTTTGCCCCATTGATACTAAAGCCATAGTTCTGGAAATGCTCACTCCCGAGGAACGAAAATGGATAAACGAATACCATTCGATGGTATACGAGAAACTAGCCAGTAAATTAACGGCAAAAGAGGCAAAGTGGCTTAAGAAAAAAACACACGCACTATAAAATTTTAATTAATTGGTAGGCCCGTTATCTACTTTTGCTTCAATATCGCTCTGAATGGCAGTAGGTACGATCGAAAGGAAATCGTAACTGGTTTGGCTTTCAATATAATCTACCGTTGTACGGTAATAACCCCAGGGCTGGCTATTCACCGTTTGCGTGTTGGGCATCCAAACCGCAATAACGCGCGTACTAGAGGATACTCTGGAAACATCGTTGTTGCCAACTGGCAATACTACAATTACTTTCCAAACATGCGAGGGTACTACAATGTTTTTGGTTGAGATAGTAGTTTTATAACCCGCAGATCCTGTTCCTCCCTGACCCCAGGGACCTGAAATTATGTAGAGCTCATTGCCTTGACTTACTAGGGTTCGGCAGTAGTTTTCGAGGTTGGCCCAGGTAACCTGATTGTTGTTGGGTGCCTGGGGTACCATATTGGTCATTAAAAAAGTGGATGAATTATCGGTTACCGAACCATTCCTGTCGGCACTCGGACACATATGCCCGCGATCGAACCCCGACCCGCTGTAATCGGTTCCACTAACCCTAACCCAACCTGTAGGCAGGGTTTCATCGGCTCTAAAATCGTCCTGACGAGGTGTACTGCCCAACCATGCGCTGCTCAAATGCCACGACACCCAGTTGCTGGTTTTCTTGCTATCGCTATACGATAGGGAGTATTGGGTTTTGGTCATTAGGTAGTTATTGGGGTACGAAGTGCTACTTACCGCACCCGAAGGATTACCCATTGCCATGTTATTATCGCGGGTAGCAGTGGAGGCAAAATAATCGGTAAATGTAAAATCGTCGATATTAATTCGGTTAGCCCCCCCACTCACTTTTCGAATTTCGAATCGTACATTGCCCGACTGGTTAACAGTAAAAGTAACTTTATTTAGGGTTGTTGAAGATGTAGTTACTGTCGACCCAACTTTTGACCAAGAAACCCCTCCATTAGCTGAAACGTACAGCTCCCAGGTGCTGCTACCATCGCTTCCAAACACAGCATGGTACACCTCAACAGTGCCTGCTCCTGTTGATCTATCGAATTGCATGGTTAAAGTTCCGGCATTCACCATCCGAACCGATTTGGTTCCATTCTTTCTATCGGTTGTGAGGGTACCCAATAGGGCATCGTTCATGTACCACGAACCAGTTGAAAGTGCAACCGATGCCCCAGCATAAGCTGTTTTTGTTCCAATTTCGAAATTCTCGGTTAGCGAAGTTGCTTTAGGTATTGCAATTTCTTGTTCATGAATTCTGTAAGCAATTTCCTCTTTCTGACAAGATAGGAAACCGATAGAAATGCCTAGGAATAGTACCAGAGCATAGTACGAAAGACGATTGAACTTTTTCATACACTTGGGTTTAGGGTTTACTTGAACCAAATGTATTGATTTAAGCGAATTGACGTGTTAACGCATTGCTTACTTGGCAATAAGTTATCATCAAATTATTAACACAGCCTGATTTCAATTTAAAAACGCTACCGGAATATGCGCTGTTTGTTGAGTGCAGCCTGATATTCGCGAGCGTTCCTATTGTGCTCGGTAAGGGTTTTGGCAAAAACGTGATAGCCCGAAAAATCGGATTTTGCACAAAAGAACAAGTACTGATGCTGCTCGTAATTAAGCACAGATTCTATTGATGAAATGCTGGGTGCATTAATAGGGCCAGGAGGAAGCCCCTTAACTAGGTAGGTATTATAGGGAGAGTCTATTTTCAGGTGGCGGGTTAAAATGCGGCGCAAACCAAAATCGCCCACTGCAAACTTAACTGTAGGGTCGGCTTGCAAAGGTATTCCTCGCTCAAGTCGGTTCATATAAACACCTGCAACACGGGGTCTTTCCGACGAAAATATGGTTTCCTCCTCTACAATGGATGCTAAAATTGAAACTTTAAGTTTAGTCAAACCAATATCGGCCGCTTTATAGGTTCTATCGTCATTCCAAAACGCATCGTATTCGCGCTTCATGCGGTCCAAAAATCCATCGATTGTGGTATTCCAATAAAATTCGTAGGTATTGGGAATAAACATGGCAATGAAGGTTTCGCCATTGAACCCATACTTTTTTGCAATAGCATCGGATTTAAGGGACATGAGGAGTGCCACAGAATCAATTTCGAGCTGGGATGCTATTCGTCCGGCTAACTGTTGCGGCATTCGGAACCCGCCAAAAGTTACCCTGACGGGTGTTTGCAAACCTGCCCTAAGAATCCCAAGTACTTCCCTATTGCTCATGCCTTGAGTAAATTTGTAGCGGCCAGGCTTTACATTTCTGTTGTATCCCATGCTTGCGGCCGCCTTTTTAAACGAAATGGAATCGATAAGATATCCAGACTGCCGAAATATTCCGTACGCTTCATTAAAATTGCTGCCTGTTGGAATTCGCAAAAAAACAAATTCTTTACCATGGGTTGTAACATTTGGTTTGAACATTAGGCTATAAACACTATATCCTTCTACTAAACCAATTGTTAAACCTATTAAAACTGCCAGAACCAAAGAAAGGCCAATGGTTCGCTTTACTTTTTTAGAAAAATTTACTGGCATATTCAAAATTTAAACACAAAAATAATGAACCCACAGCTTATTCTGTGGGTTCACTATCAAAAATACAACAAAAGCCTACTTTAATTGCTTAATGGCTGATTCTATTCTATTCATTGCCTCTACCAAGCTGGCTTCTGAAGCAGCATACGACAATCTAATATAATCGGGGGCTCCAAATGCGCTACCAGGAACTAGGGCAACGTTTGCTGAGTTTAAGAGGTACATGGCCAGATCCGATGAATTTGATATAACTTCGTCGCCATTGGCTTTGCCAAACAGGTCCTTTACTTCAGGGAAAAAATAGAATGCACCCTGAGGCATATTGGCATTTACTCCGGGCATGGCTTTTAGCCTTTCGTACACTAAGTTTCTACGTTTCTCAAAAGCCTTACACATGGTAGCCGGAAATGCTCCATCGGAATTAATTGCCACCGTGGCAGCTTTTTGAGCTATTGAATTGGGGCCGGTGGTAGTCTGTCCCTGAAGTTTATTGCAGGCTTTTGCAACCCAAAGGGGCGCGGCACAGTAGCCAATTCGCCAACCAGTCATTGCATATCCCTTCGAAACACCATTCACAATTACTACCCTATCGAAAATAGACTCGAACTGCCCTATACTCTCGTGCTTTCCAACAAAATTAATGTACTCATAAATTTCATCGGAAATTATAAAAACATTTGGGTGTTTTTCCAAAACCTTGGCTAGTGCTTCCAATTCGGTGCGGGTATATACACTTCCGGTAGGGTTCGAAGGCGAGCAAAGAATTAGCATTCGGGTTTTGGGAGTAATGGCCTGCTCCAGCTGTTTAGGGGTTATTTTAAAATCCGATTCCAACGAAGTTTGAATCACAACACTCTTACCTTCAGCCAACTTTACTAACTCTACATAGCTAACCCAATAGGGCGCAGGAACAATTACCTCGTCCCCTTTGTCAACTAATGAAAGGATTACGTTGGCAAGCGATTGCTTGGCTCCATTGGACACAATAATTTGTGCAGGTTGGTAATTAAGGCCATTCTCTCGCTTGAGTTTGGAAGAAATTGCCTCAAGCAGATCGGGGAAGCCAGGCACGGGCGAATAAAAGGTAATATTCTGGTCAATGGCCCTTTTTGCTTCATCCTTTACAAAATCGGGTGTATTAAAGTCGGGCTCGCCAACACTTAAATCAATTACATTCGCACCTTGTTTCTGTAAATCTCTGCATCGCTGCGACATTGCTAAGGTTTGCGAAACCGAAAGCTGCATGAGCCTATCCGATAGTCTTTCCATATCCATTATTTTTGTAACCAGTTAATTCAATTAATACATTTTCCGAAATTAAAACTTCAAAGTTATATTTTAAATACGCATATTTGTAAAACTACCCTTAAAAATTAAAACAAATGCTAGTTGAACTCCTAAAAATAGTACTCCCAGCCTTACTCGTATTCCTTGCCGGCTATCTTGCAATCCAACGAATGCTTCGCGAAGAAACCCAACGCCGTAAAGCGGAACTCACCCTAAATAACCAAAAAATTTCGCTACCAATTCGCCTGCAGGCCTACGAACGAATTATTCTCTTTCTCGAACGAATTTCTCCCGAATCGTTGCTTGTAAGAGTTAACGAACCCGGAATGACTGTTCATAAACTCCACTCTGCACTTTTGGCAAGCATAAGGGCTGAATGGGAGCATAACCTCTCGCAACAACTTTATGTGAGCAGTGCAACATGGGAACTTGTAAAAAATGCAAAGGATAACATGGTGAAACTAATTGGTACTAGCGCCGAAAAAATCAACCCCAAGGACCCATCAATCAGCTTAAGCCAAGGCATACTCGAAAAAATTGTAGAACTCGATCATCACCCAACCGCCATAGCCATTGATTATATTAAGAAGGAGGTAAAAGAGCTGTTTTGATTTTTTGGGAGTTGATTGGGTTATTGGGTAATGAAGTCCGAAGAACGAAGAACGAAGTCCGAAGAACGAAGAACGAAGTCCGAAGAACGAAGTCCGAAGAACGAAGAACGAAGTTGGAAGTTGGAAGTCGGAAGTCAGGGATCTGAGAACAGATAACCCACAACTGAGAACCGACAACTGACCCCTCGCGAACCTCAGGGCAAGCAACTAACATCTTAAACTATAAACTATCCAAATCCCTAAAATGAGTTCTAAGGTTAAACATGAATCTGTTCCAACAAATACTTTTTAAATATTGGGGTTACACATCGTTCCGCTCTATTCAGGAAGATATTATCAAATCTGTTTACGATGGAAACGACACTCTGGCATTAATGCCAACAGGCGGTGGCAAGTCCATTACTTTTCAGGTACCGGCCTTGGCCAAAGATGGTATTTGCCTTGTAATAACACCCCTTATTGCCCTCATGAAGGATCAGGTTGAAAACCTGAAAAACAGGGGTATTAAAGCAGCAGCCCTTCATTCGGGGCTTACCCGCCACGAAATAGATATTACCCTCGACAACTGCGCCTATGGCGATTATAAATTCTTATATCTTTCGCCCGAAAGAATTGAAACCGAACTATTTAAAGTTCGATTGGCAAAGTTGAATGTAAATCTGCTGGCAATCGACGAGTCGCATTGCATATCGCAATGGGGATACGACTTTAGGCCCTCGTACCTTCGAATTGCCGAACTGCGTAGCCTAGTTCCCAATGTACCCGTTTTAGCAGTTACTGCAACTGCTACACCCGAGGTAGTTGACGACATACAGGAGAAACTCCTTTTTCGTGAAAAGAGGGTTTTCAAAATGAGCTTTGAACGCAAGAACCTCGTTTACCTTGTTAGGCAAGTTGAAGACAAAAACAAGCAGTTGATGAAGATTGTGAACAACATTCCCGGTACAGGTGTAATATACGTTCGAAACCGCCAAAAAACGCAGGAAGTTGCTACAATGCTTCAGAAAGAAGGCATATTGGCCGATTACTACCATGCGGGCCTATCGACCGATAATCGAAATAAGAAGCAGGAGGAATGGCAAAAGGGTAAAACCCGAATCATTGTATCTACCAATGCCTTTGGCATGGGAATCGATAAGCCCGACGTGCGTTTCGTTGCGCATCTCGACCTGCCCGACTCTCCCGAGGCCTATTTTCAGGAAGCCGGACGCGGTGGTCGAGATGGCAAATTGGCTTATGCCATTTTACTTTACAACAATACCGATAAATCGAAAATTGATCAGCGAATTGCTTCGGCCTTTCCTCCTCTCGACGATATCAAACGTTGCTACGAAGCGCTGGGCTCCTACCTTGGCGTGGCCATTGGTGCCGGTAAAAACGAAGTTTACGATTTCAACCTAATGGAGTTTTGTACAACCTACAGGCTAAGCGCAACCCATGCGTTCAGCTCGCTTAAAATTCTCGAAAGGGCTGGCTATATCGAACTAACCGACGAGATAGACAACCCCAGCCGGCTCATGTTTTTATTGGTAAAAAACGAACTTTACAAATATCAGGTTGCCAACGCCGACATGGATGCATTCATTAAGGTTATACTTCGGAACTACGCCGGAGTGTTTTCTGACTATGTGAAAATTGATGAACAATATCTCGCTAAAGTTGCAGGATTGCCCCTTAAATCGGTTACCGAAAACCTTATTAAACTGGGCCGAGCCCATGTGCTCAATTACATCCCCCGTAAAAAATCACCCTTACTAATTTATACCGAAGAACGCTTAGACCCAAAAAACCTTCACATCTCTCCCTCCGACTACCATCAACGAAAGGAAAGGTACCTTTCGCGAATTAACTCAATGATTAACTATGCCTCTGGTACCACTAAATGCCGAAGCCAATCGCTTCTCGAATATTTTGGCGAAAAGGAGGCTCCACGTTGCGGTCGCTGCGACACCTGTACTTCACGCAATGAATTGGATATAAGTAAATATCAATTCGATTTGATCCTGGATCAAATTAAAAACAGATTACAAGAAAAACCCATTAGTACTGAAATGCTGGTAGACAGCATAAAGAGTTCGCCCGATAAAACTTTAGCTGTTATTCGATGGCTCCTCGATAATGGAAAAATAGTAAGGTTTAAGAATGGGGAACTTTCTTGGTCAAACACAAACAACTTTTAATAGAAAATATACTTATTTTTAATCCTATTATTAATTGCATATATCACCTTTTTTTATATATTTGAAAGCATATAATATTACCCTAATTTAACCTTTAACCAACAAACCTCTTACAATGAAAAAACTAAACCTTTTTGGGGTCCTTGCAGCCCTTTTTATTCTTTTCGCTTGTAACAAAGTCGATGAAACCAGAAGTAATCAGGCCAATAACAATGAATTAAAAGCCCTAAGTGGCAAAGAAATAAATGCAATAATTCGCTCTCAACTCGAAAAGGAAGGCGACTTTAATTGGAATAAAGTAGACGCTTTCGTGCTTTGGAGCGCCCTTACCAATGGTAATAATATCCTTACGGTAGGCTATTCCGACTCACCTTTCTCAACTACAAAAACTGAGAATGAAGAGGCCGTTAAAGGTGAAATAATTGCTACCATTGAGCGCTTGGAAGGAGCTAAATCTGAAAATCTTCGCAAAGGGGAAAGCATCCTGATTGCTGAAGGGAAAGAACTAAACTTTATCGATGTTTATGTAACCGATTTTGAAACAGTTAAAAGGTTGAAAGAGAACACTAAAATCCGCTACATGGAACCGTCGGGATATGAATATTTTCAGCAAGAACCAGAATTGAAAAGCAGCTCGGGATGCTCAACCGACCCTGAAACTATTAATACTGCCGATTATACAACAGCAGCACCAAATTGCCAGGTGTCGTGGACCTATGCTAAGCACAACATACAAACCGCATGGAACTACAGTACCGGAAGCGGAGTTACCATAGGATTAATTGATACTGGCATTTCATCGTCGCAATCGCTACTGGGCTCAAACTTTAATCAAGGCTACTCATCCGGTCGCACAATACTGAAATATGGTGTTTTTGTCGATTCATTCTGGCCATGGAGCACAACCACCGATGGACCCAACGACAAATGCGGCCATGGAACGCTAATGGGAGCCACCATTGCATCGCCCCGAAACGACCAGAACATGCCCGTTGGGGTAGCCTACAACTCCAACCTTATTGCCTATAGGGCAACGGGCGATGTGGTGCTCGATGGTTACCACGAACAAAGAGGTGTTAGCCGTGCGCTTACCGAACTGGCTAACCGAAACGAGGTAAAAATTATTTCCATGTCAATTGGCCATATTTTCTCGGTTGGGAGCATTAGTGATGCTGTAAAATATGCCTACTCGAAAGGAAAACTGATTGTAGCCGCCGGTGGAACTTCGACCACCTTTACCAACTTTGTGGGTGTTATTTTCCCAGCCAATATGGATGAAACTGTGGCAGCAACGGGAATTACCGATGGCTCGGGCTACACCGAGTGCGCCGTTTGCCACAAAGGGAGCAAAATAGATTTTACCGTTGTAATGCAACGGGCAAGTAATAGCGACAGAACCTCGGTTTGCCTAGGTTTTTACGAAAACACAAGGAACTACGTTGGGGGCTCTTCGGTAGCAACCGCAACAACAGCGGGTATTGCTGCACTTATTTGGAGCAAAAACCCCACATGGACTCGGGCTCAGGTTCTTGCAAAGATGCAGCAGTCGGCATATTTCTATCCCAACCGTAATGCCAATTTCGGATGGGGGTCGATTAATGCCTTAGCGGCTGTTCAGTAATGCCACTAGTTTCAAGTTTCGAAAAAGGGGCCATGCCCCTTTTTTTGTTCCCTTTTTTTATGAGCCACCCCATTTATACCCTATATTTGCTGAAAAAAATGATTCACCCAAAAGCCAACTTTTCTCTTAAATCTAGAAATACCTTTGGTATTGATGCAAAGTGCCAACTTTTCTTCGAGTCGGATAGCATTGACGAACTAAAGGAAGCCATAACCCGTTTCCGGCACATTCCGCTTCTTATACTTGGAGGAGGCTCGAACACCCTTTTCACAAAAAATTTCGAGGGTTTGGTAGTGTCGCCCGCACTTAAAACCATTGAAATACTGCACGAAGACGACCTATGGGCAACTATTTGTGTAGCAGCGGGAGTTGAATGGGATGAACTGGTGAATATGGCTGTTGGTAAAGGTTGGGGTGGATTGGAAAATCTATCGTTAATTCCAGGGAATGTTGGGGCCAGTCCCATTCAGAATATTGGAGCGTATGGTGTTGAAGCAAAAGACTCCATTGAAGAAGTAAAAGGTTTCTACATCGATTCGCTTCAGGATTTTACATTAAGCAACGCCCAATGCCATTTTGGCTACCGCGATAGCATTTTCAAAAGAGATTTGAAAGGAAAAGTATTAATTACGCATGTTGTATTTAAGCTCAGTAAAGTTCATAAACTCATTACAAATTACGGGAGCATTGCCGAGGAACTCGAAAAAATTGGCCAGCAAAGCATTTCCGCTGTTCGACGGGCAGTGATTTCTATTCGCGAAGCCAAGCTTCCCAACCCCAAGGAAATTGGTAATGCCGGCAGTTTCTTTAAGAATCCCGTAGTGTCTTCAGAAATCTTTAATGAAATTAAGAACCACTTTCCGCAGGTTCCATCGTACCCTGCTGATAATGCAAGTGTTAAACTACCTGCTGGCTGGCTAATTGAAACTTGTGGTTGGAAAGGTAAGCGTGTTGGAAACGTTGGAGTACATGCCAAACAGGCACTGGTATTGGTGAATTTCGGTGGTTCCAAAGGAAGCGAAATAATGGAGTTGGCTCAAAAAATTCAGCAATCGGTTAAAACTGAGTTCGGAATTGAACTAGAAATGGAGGTAAACTTAGTATAAACAATACAGAAAGCTTAATACCTTCTTCTTTCTGCATCGGCCATACGAACAATTCTGGGTTGAAATTCTGCCAAAATTTCTACCAGCTCGTTCTGAAATGCCATAACCCGAACGATATCCTTATAAGCCATAGGTGCTTCATCAATATCGCCACCAATAAGTTCCACATTTTGCTTTTTTAAAACAAAATCGATCTCATTCCAGCTGAAAGTTTTGAGCGCCTGCGATCGCGACATGGCCCTTCCGGCACCATGCGAGGCCGAATTGAGCGAATGGGGATTTCCTAAACCCTTCACAACATACCCAGGATGGGTCATGGAGCCAGGAATTATGCCTATGGTGTTTTTACCCGCTGGTGTTGCCCCTTTCCGGTGAATAATGGCCCATTGGCCATTGGGGAGTTTTTCCTTCCATGCAAAATTGTGATGGTTCTCAATGCGAATCAACGGATTTACCCCTATTTCGATTGATATCTTTTCATGGATTTCTCGATGGTTGGCCGAAGCGTAATGACCAGCCAAATTCATGGCAATCCAGTATTCCTCACCCTCCTCGCTGGTTAAATCGAGCCAAGCCAAATGCTTTGCACCATGTGGAAGAGGGTTTTTGTTCATGGCCACCCTGGAATAAAAAGTGGCAATTTCATTTCCAAAGCCCCTCGAACCCGAATGCGAGAGCAATGCCACGTATTCACCGGGAGCTAGACTATTTAATTCAAGCTGACTAATAACCTTAAGAATGCCCCATTCAACAAAATGGTTTCCGGCTCCCGATGTTCCCAACTGGCTGAAAGCCAGATTTCGATGCTGCCTAATTATTTTTGTAGAATTCCATTCTTTACGATCGAATAAGGATGAATCGAGATGACTGCTATTCTTGGCACCCACCCCAAATATGGTATGCATTCCCAAAGCACTGCGAAATCTTTCACGCTTCAATTCGAACCAATCAGGTGAAATGGGGAACACCGACATGCACATTCGGCATGCAATGTCGACCCCAACGGCATACGGAATAATTACATTCTCCTCGGTAGCCAAAACTCCTCCAATGGGTAACCCATAACCCTCGTGGGCATCGGGCATTAGTGCACCTGCAATCGAAATGGGTAAACTCATGGCATTATTCATCTGATCGATTGCTTTCGATTCAATACTACTCTGCCCAAATACTGTATATGGGATTGGCTCGGGTCGTAATTTTGTTGACGTTTTTTTTTCTGTATTTATCTTCTCTTCTCCAGATTGAATTCGAATAACGTTCCAAACAGGTTGCAACACATGCCCCTCCCATAGCTCGCTGGTTGGGTTATCAAGCATTTGTTTAATAGCGTTTATCAACGCACTTTTTCCAACAGTTCGTCGCTTAAGCAATCGGTTGGCTTCGTGGCAAAGCAACCCAATAACCTCATGTGAGAGTGTACGAATAAATCTCAGGTCCTTTGAGTTCAGTTTCTCTTTTTTCATTGCAATTCTGGGAACTTATCCCCTAACTGCAAATATAAGGTATAGTACAATATTTTTTAGTTAAGCAATAACCAACGTTCATCAACAGGATGTTGCATTTCTTCAAATTAATGTATCTTAGCAATCCAATATTTTGTAAAAACAATAGAACTCAACATACATGAAAACGTTGCATATTTACGCCACCGACGAATCGCCCGATATTCATTTTAATCCCTTATTGGGGTTTCTTGAATTTTCTGGTAAAAGTTTGCCTGAGGATATCAAATCGTTTTACCAGCCCGTTGAGGATGCCATAAAAAAGTATATTGAGAAACCCCAACAGAAAACCATTATTAATATGCGTTTCGACTATTTGAACTCGGCTTCTACCCGACGAATACTCGAAATACTTATGCCCCTTGAGCAGCTGCACAGAAATGGGTTGCACGTTGAAATTAATTGGTACTATAGGGAACTCGACGAAGAGATGCAAGAAGAGGGCGAAGAGTTTGCACGCCTCATTGAAATACCTGTAACTATTATAAGTTTAAAGAATTAGAAATTTATTATTAATGAAGCGAATTGTCCTCATACTGTTTTTATGGTTCGTTACGGCAAGCATATTGGCGCAGGACAATTTTTCGCAAGCAGCGAAGCTCAGGGCAGAAGCCGAAACCGATGAAAAGAAGGGGGCAGAGTTTGAAAGCTCTAACGATTTCAATCAGGCATCAGCTCATTACAGCAAAGCTGCCAACTATTACTGGGCCCATGGAATAAACGACAGGGCCATTTCGCTTTACAGCAAAGCGCTTGAAATGAGCAATCGGCTTGGCAACCTTAATGCCCAATACGTTTTAAACACCAATATTGGCACGATTTATACCGATGGCAATGCATTTGAGAGCGCTCTTAAGCATTTCGAAATAGCAACTCGCATTGCTCAATCACTCAATCGAAAAGTCGACAGAGCATCATCGCTAGTTAATCAGGCTAATGCTCTATTCGAATTGAATCGGCACTCCCAAGTAATCGATGTGTTAAATCAAGCCCACACCATAGCTCAGGAACTTAACGACCCCAAATTGCTTCGCAACGTTTATTCGGTTTACACCAAGGCGTATGATAAGATGGGCAATCGCGACGAATCAGCCAAGTACTTCGGGCTGTTTTCTGCTATTTCCAAAAAAATTCAGGACGAAGAGATTAGAAAGCGCGAAGAGGATGCCAACCGAAAGGTGACCGATGCTGAAGGCCGAATTATAGTTGCCGAGAGCGGAAAAAAGTTTGTTGAAAAGAAACTAGAAGCGGCTGATCAGGAACTCCGAAACAAACAGTTGGAACTGAACTTGGCCCAAAGCGAAGCAGAAAAGAGAGAATTTGAAATTGCCAAACTCAATGCCGAACGCGATTTTCAGAAAGCTGAAATACAAAGACAAAGGTTACTAACCTGGGTTTACATAAGCATTATTGCGGTTACCCTAATTCTAACAGTTCTTATTTACAGCCTGTATGTTCAAAAGAAAAAATCGAACATGCTGCTCAAAGCTAAAAATTCAGAAATAAGTCGTAAGAACGTAGAAATATCGGCACAAGCCCGGGAACTGAGCGAACTTAATCATGTGAAGGATAAGATTTTCTCAATCATTTCGCACGATCTACGCAGCCCCATCGGTTCATTAATCACCATGATAACCCTTTCTGAACAGGGCTATTTAAACGAGGATGGTTTCAAAAAAATAATGCCCGAACTTTCCAAAAACGTCGGCTACACAGCTACTCTACTCGATAATTTGCTGAAGTGGGCCCAAAGCCAATTGAAAGGGCTGGTGGTCACGCCTACTTCTTTCTCTCTAAACGAAATGTTAAGTACTCGATTTGCTATGCTTCATGAGCAGGCCCAATCGAAGGCAATTAACTTAAGTACTGATATAAAAAGGGATTACTCCCTTTATGCCGATATCGATATGACCGAACTTGTGATTCGCAATTTAATTTCCAATGCCATTAAGTTTTGCAACCCCCACGATAAAATAACCGTAACAGCAGTTCAGCGCGATGGAATGGTTCAGGTATGTGTAATCGATACGGGCGTTGGAATTAGCGAGGAAGCTCAAAAGAAAATGTTTGGACTTCAGGCAAATTCAACCCGTGGCACGAACAACGAAAAGGGCACAGGTCTGGGTTTGGTTCTTTGCAAAGATTTTGTTGAAATAAATGGTGGACAAATTTGGGTTGAAAGTTCGGTTGGAAAGGGTAGCAAATTCTGCTTTACGTTACCCGAGGCTAGCGTAGAAGTGCAACCAAAAGACATTCCTGTTCATCAGAATGCTAACCAAGGCTAACGTATAAAAAAATCGAGCATTTCACGTTCACCCATATAGGCTGTTAGCCTATCGCCAATGTTTACAGGCCCAACCCCAGATGGGGTTCCGGTATATATTAAATCGCCAATGTGCAATTTCACAAATTTCGATACATAGGAAATAATCTGGTCGAAGGAGAAAATCATGTGAGCCGTATTGCCCCGTTGCACCACTTCCCCATTCTTTTCGAGTCGGAACTCGAGGTTGCTTATGTCGGGAATCTCAAGCAAACTAACAAACGGGCTTATAGGTGCCGACCCATCGAAAGCTTTCGAAATTTCCCAGGGAAGCCCCTTTCGCTTACACTCCTCTTGTAAATCGCGGGCAGTAAAGTCGATCCCTAATGCTAACTCGCTGTAATACCTATGAGCAAATTTGGGGCTTATATTCCGCCCTAAGCGATTAATTTTAATAACTACTTCGAGTTCGTAATGCAAGTTACTGGTAAATTCTGGATAGAAAAACGGCTGGTTATTTCGAAGCAAGCACGTATCGGGCTTCATGAAAAAAACGGGAACTTCGGGCACATCGGCTCCCATTTCTTTGGCATGATCACTATAATTTCGGCCAATACAAATAATCTTCATTGCGCAAAAAGTTACCTTCCTTCAACTTGAAGAATTTTGGTTTTCTTATGCAGGAAGCGAACAACAATAAATTGAAAAATGGCAAAGACAAAAATACCGAACCAAACAAAATCGAAGGTTTCGTTGAATGATATGTACCAGCGGTTTGTAAACAGCTCTGATAGAATGTAAAACAGAAAGAGAATGACCAAAAGATTGAAAAGGCCTATGTATTCCCTTTTTAGCACATTACGAAACGAAAAATAGGTGCCCGCGCTTTTCCACTGACTAATTTTTGGAATAAATGAAGGTACTCCATTGGCCCATTCGAGGTAAGTTTCACCAAATTTCTCGCGCAAAAAGGCTTCTTCGGCAAACATAATGCGCTCGTAATAAATCCAGTAAACCAAGCAAAATGTTATAACAAACCAAACACTTCCGGTAACCAATGCAATACCTAACCACATAAAAAAGTTACCCAAATACAGAGGATGGCGAACAATAGAATACATGCCTTTGGTATTTAGCACATCAGCAACTTGTTTCTCGGTATTACGGCCCGATGTACCCTTGGGTACGTAGCCAATTATAATTGCCCTTATGAACTGGCCAAACAGCCCAACGCCCAAGCCTACATAAAACAGGTACTGTGGAGTGGCATTGTAAGTAAAATAATAATGGGTGAAACAGAAATAAACCAAGCCAACTATAAAAAGAGGAATTGGGAAGAAGCTTCGGTATCTGAATAGAAAATCGCCCTGACGGCGAAACTGCTCAACAAGTGCCATACTATCTGGTTTTAGGGTTTTACAACTATTTCTGCATGTGTTGTATATACAAAGCCGTTAAAATATTTTTGGTGTACAATGGGAAATCGCCTTGCATCATCCACGAATAGTAACTGGGGTCCTTTGCAAATACATCCTTTACAGGAACTCCTTTGTACTTGCCAAAATTAAACGTTTCAATACCCTTATCGTTATAGACAATACGGCCAGCAAAATCGACATTCTGATTGTGCGAACTGAATTCCGACAGCGCATCCACATTATTCGAAAGATCGGGGTACCTTTCAATTTGGGCTTTTAGCACCTCGTAGGTTGCCATTGTATCGGCCTCGGCCGTATGAGCAGCCTCGAGGTTTTTGTCGCAGTAAAACTTGTATGCGGCCTCGAGTGTACGTTTTTCCATTTTATGAAAAATGGTTTGCACATCGATAAACTTGCGCTTGCGCATGTCGAAATTCACCTCGGCTCTCAGGAACTCCTCTGCCAGCAGGGGAAAATCGAATTTATTTGAGTTGAACCCGGCAAAGTCGGAGCCCTCAATGAAATTGGCTAACGACTTGGCTACCTCTTTAAAGGTGGGCTCATTCTGTACATCGGCATTGGTAATGCCGTGTATGGCAGTAGCCTCGGGGGGAATAGGTATGGTTGGGTTTATTCTGCGAACCTTCAACTCCTCACGCCCATCGGGAAAAACCTTCAACACGGCAATTTCTATAATTCTATCGTTCACAATATCGATACCGGTAGTTTCGAGGTCGATAAAAACGAGGGGGTTTTTCAGGTTCAATTGCATAAATAGAAGAATAAAAAGTTGTTCCAATTAAAAAAGAAGCTGCAACCATTGGCAACGGAAACAGCTTCTTTTGAATAATTTCACTTTGGTAGTTAAGCGCCAACCATCATGGGCATGATGAGCATAAGTACGTCCTCATCGTCGTTCTCGCGCGATGCGGGGAATATTAGCCCTGCCCTCGATGGGTCGGAAAGCGAAACCTTAACCTCACTCGACGATATGTTGGAAAGAATTTCGATTAGGAACGAAGATTTAAAACCAATATCCATGGGGTCGCCATCGTACTGGCACTTGGCACGCTCGTATGCTGAGATAGAAAAATCTAGATCCTGAGCCGAAACCATCAGTTGGTTACCCGAAAGGGTAAGTTTCACCAAATTGCTTGCTTGGTTTGCAAATGGAGCCACACGGCGGAGCGCATTGTACAGCTCGAGCCTGTCTATGGTTAGTTCGTTGGGGTTGCTTGTAGGAATAACCGAATTGTAGTTGGGGTAAACTCCCTCTACCAAACGGCATACCATGGTGTAGTTGGGTAGGGTAAAATGGGCATTCTTTTTATCGAACTCAATTAGTACACTCCCAGATTCTTTGGGGAGTATGGCCTTGAGAAGGTTAGCAGGTTTCTTAGGGAGAATGAACGATCTTTCCTCATTGTAACGAACATCGAGGCGTTTGTAACGAACCAGCTTGTGTGCATCTGAAGCTACAAAGGTAGCGCACTCGGGCGAAAGCTGGAAGAAAATGCCGTTCATTACGGGCCGCATTTCGTCGTCGGCAGCAGCAAAGAGGGTTTTGGTAATTCCTGCTAAAAGCGAATCAATGGGCATTGGAACCGAAACTTTGCTCGATTCATCAACAACTGCACGAACAGGAAAATCATCGGCAGGTTGCCCAACTATATTAAATTGCCCCGTTTCGGTGCTAACTGTTATTGCCAAACTATCGGCATTAATATCGAAGGTTAAGGGTTGTTCTGGCGATTCTCTTAGTGTATCGATAAGAATACGATACGGTACTGCAACGGCTCCCACCCTTGCAACATTCTCCAATTTCAGTTGGGTTGTTAGGGTAGTTTCTAAATCCGATGCGGTTATCTCCAGGTTGTTCCCTTCGAGTTTAAAAAGGAAATTGTCGAGAATAGGCAAGGTGTTCTTGCTGCTAATTACGCGGCTTACCACAGTAAGGTGGCTTAGGAGTTCGGTGCTCGAAACAACGAATTTCATTCCTCTGGTTTTTTAAAGGTTATATTTACTATTCAAGAATTCAAATAATTGCACGTCGGTTTCTGCGTGCCGGACTACAAATGTACTAAATTTTTATTGGCTCTGCCAATGCTGGGTTGGTTTTATTTTAAACCCTTAAAATTGACATTTAAACCCTTTTGAAGTTTTCGAGTTCAATCCTTCATTTTGGGCTCGAAATAGGTAATATCCTTCATTAACGAGGCAAAAGCAATAAAACGTATTTCGAAAATATTTTTGTCGTTACTCAATGTTAAATACATTCTATTTAAATCGAACTGAACAGGCCTGCCAAATTCATCAATGTATTCTTCTATTGCAATGGGAATAAAGCGGTAGGTTGCATGCTTGTTGCTCCTGTTATAAAGAGTTACAATGAAATCGGGTTCAGTATAGTTCACCTCAGCAACTTGATTAGCGGAGAGGTTGGCAACTCGCATTTCTACGTTAATATCGAAAAGAGCATCGAGGTATCGTTTCAACCTGTCGTGGTTAAGGTTATCGATTCTCTTTCCAAGGTATAGTGCATAAAGTTTGGGGCTTGAAGGATTCTGCAAATCGATTCGAAACGATTTTTCGGGGTTCGAAGGAACTTCAACTTCAATGGCAAATAATTCGCCTCTAAAGGCGAACCTTCTTTGAATTTCTTCCCAATACATCGGGTCGGAATTGAAAATTTGGGTTAATTCGCTGCTATACGAGGGGACCTCAAGCTGAAAAAGACTTGTCGATTTTTTAAGTTTACCAATGGTTTGTAAATCCATTGTTTCGGTATAGTGTATACAAAAACTCTGTATTTTCTTTTTTCCGCTATATACTTCAACACGGTTAAGTTCCAGTTCCATTCTGCTTTTAATACTATCGGCTACCAGCAAGGGCACCGGAGCCTTTATTTTAATGTTTCTAAGGGCAAAAAGCATCAGCTGAATCGACTCTTTTTTTGCGAGTTTGCTTCTGTTGCATACCCAACCAGTATCAGATTTTTCGAGGATTATGCTACTATGGTTGCCATGTATTTCAACACGAGTAATATTGCTGGTATCGGAAATGCCAAAGTTAGTATCGTGCCGCTTGTAGGAAGAGTCCTTGGGAACATAGAAAGCATAGTAACTTGCAAACAGCACAAGAAGAAGCAACCACCAATACTTTCTAATTTGTGAAATAAATCCAGGTTTCATGGCATTTATCGTGCGTAACGTTTTTTCCGAACATAAATCCAAACTAACGCCAAAATCAGCATAATTGCTGAAGGTAGTAACAAGTTAATGGTTTGCCATTTTGCCCTCTCTGCCAGCACTTTTTTCCTGTCGAGAAGCCGCAGTTTGAAGTCTCTGGCACGGAGATTCATTAAGCCCAAGTCGTCGGATAGGTAATTTACCATATTCAAAATAAGCTCCTTATTTCCGTAGGTTTGGTTTGTGAAACGATCGAGCCCCAGTGGGGATACATAGGCACCATCGGTCCTACGGTTCACCTCGTTCTTTATTATGTCGGCATCGGATACTATAATCATTCGGGTAAACCCGCTTGTTTCCCTGAAATTGAAAGGTAGCCCATTATTGAACGATTTCAACAACCTGTTTCGGAAAGGTGAGCCAAATTGCCCTTCGAGCAGCACAGCAACGGGAAGATTTCGCCTATTGAATTCACGCTCCAGAGGGCTCTGTTCAATTTGTCGAAGGTTTACAAATAATGGGGTGTTGAGCACCCTACTATTAGCAGAGGTTCGGAGAAGTACCGTTTTTTTAACCTGAGTATCGCCTCCAACCGTATCGATAGGGCTAGCAAAACGGCTGTAAACCATGTTGAGGCCACGGGATATAGGGTGGTTTATGGGGCCCGAGAGCAGAGGATAGTAAACCCAAGGTGCCGGAGCAAAACGGGCATCCTGCCCGGGCAACGAAACATTTATGGGGATAACGGCGCATTGCATATCCTGAACCACTGAAGGATTAATTCGAACCCCATAGCGGAAAAGCAAATCTTCGAGGTTGTGCTCATTGGGGAAAGCCAATGTGGTAGCCCCTTTTGAAAGGCTATCGATACTAACCGAAACACCATCGACCAGCCACAGCACCCTCCCGCCATTCATTATGTATTGGTCAATCACCAACTTATCGGCTTCGGATACGCTTTCTGTTGGACCAGCCATAATGGCAACCGGGTAGGGCGTTAGCCCTCCAACCTCGCCACCAAGAATCGCTCTGTGAACTTCGAACTTTTCGGACAATTCCCGAGCAATATCGCCCGTTTCAAACTCGTCGAGCTGACCATGTCCATGAATAAAGGCCAACTTGGGCTTCTCATCCTGCAAAAGGGTTTGAATAGCGCTGGTTAAAGCAAATTCGAAGGCCTGAACCGAGAGGTTTATGTTCTCGTCGCCCGAAAGAGTCGGGTTGTTCTTTAGTAAATTAACGGCAAGTTCCTTACCTTGATAGTTTATAATGGCTCCGGGGAAAACAATTCGTTGCGATGAACCGCCCTTGGTATCACGCTCCTGAACATTTGTGGGCGACAGCCCCTTGTCAACCAATCCCTTATAAACCGCATCGCGCTGCCTCAAACTTACCGACTCCGAGGGATTAATAAACTGAAATTGGAATTTTTTCTTGCCAAACACATGGTACTCTTCAAGAATTTCCTTCAACGATCGCCGCATGCGCTTGAAACCAATTGGAAGGTCGCCATCGAGGTAAACGGTTACATGAACCAAATCGGGCAGCTGGGTAAGGGTTTGCTTGGTAACAGGGCTCAGCGTATACCTTCTCTCCGAGGTCAGGTCGATTCGGAAAAAAACAAAGGTAGAAATGTACCCAATGAGCAATAGAGTTGCCGTTGCTATAACAAACTCCTGAATATCTCTTCTTTTAATCGAATTAGCCATAGTTTAAGCAATTACCACTTTCTTGTTTTTAGTACCAAACGAGCTAAAAGGAGGAAAAATGCCGAAAGGCAAACAAAATACACCACATCGCGCGAATCGATTACGCCTCGGCTCAACGACCTGTAGTGCTCGTTAATTCCAAGGTTAATGAATATAAATTCTACCTTTTTGAAAATTTGAACTTCGGCAATCGATTCGATTCCTAGGTAAAAAAAGAACGATACAACCACCGCAGCAATGAAGGCCACAATCTGATTATCGGTTATTGCAGACGAAAAAATACCGATTGACACATAGCTTGAGGCCAGAAAGAACAGACCAATAAGTGCACCCCAGGTAGCTCCCGTATCGATATTCCCGGTAGGATTGCCGAGCCAACTGATTGAAACGAAAAAGACGAGAGTAGGCAGTAGAATTATAACAACCAGTAAAATGGAGGCAAGATACTTGCCCAGTAAAATATGCATATCAGTAATGGGTCGGGTATGGAGCAACTCAATGGTTCCGGTCCGTTTCTCATCGGCAATGGTTCGCATGGTTATGGCCGGAATAAGGAAAAGAAAAACCCACGGTGCAATAATAAACATGGTTTCAAGTGTAGCATACCCACTATCGAGCACGTTGAGTTCGCCTGGGAAAACCCAGATGAAGAGTCCGTTAATAACCAGAAAAACTATTGCTGCAATAATACCCGTAAGCGATGCAAAAAAGTTATTAAGTTCCTTTACAAAAATAGCATACATAGCGCAACAAGTTTAAGTATGCAAAAATAGCATTTTTTATCGATGAAATGGATGCGGGTTGGTACTAGGATGTATGTTTTCGGTTGTCCCTGCCTGCGTGACGCCCGCCTGAACGGCTTTGTCGGGCAGGCAGTCAGGCAGGGGTTGTCAGTTCACTGTTGCTTGCCCTGAGGCTCCGTTGCCCTGAGTTTGTCGAAGGGTCGAAGGGTCAGTTGCTTGCCCCGAGACTCTCGAAGTTTCAGTTCTCAGTCCACAGTAGGCAGTCATCAGCCGCACGCAAACCTAACGGCTAGCAAGCGGGATCGCCAAACCGCAATGCCTTTAACTATACCTAAAGTGACTAATGTAGGGAAAAAACCTAAAAACAACTCATTAAAATTCGCTCAACTCGCTCGGCATCAATGCTGCGGTTTTCGCCCAGTTTCCAGCCACGCTGAGCAAACCTATCTACTATAGGTTTTACTTGGTCGGGTGTTACTCCGTAGCTGGTTAAGCTGGTCTTTACTCCCAATGCGCGGAAAAAATCGTTGGTTTTCGAAATGGCCATGCTTACCCTTTCCTCATCGCTGCCCGAGAGGATTCCCCAAACCCTTTCGGTGTACTGCAGCAACTTCTCCTTTTTCTCATCCGATGTTTCGAGCAGCAGCGATGGCAACACAATGGCTAATGTAACAGCATGATCGAGCCCAAAGAAAGCGGTAAGTTCGTGACCTATCATATGCGTTGCCCAATCGGTAGGCACTCCAACCGATATTATTCCATTCAAAGCCATGGTGCAAGTCCACATAAATGCTGCACGGGTTTCGTAGTCGTTTGGCTGTTCAATTGCCTTTGGCCCAATTTCGATTAGTGTTTGCAGAATCCCTTCGGCCCAACGATCCTGTACCGGTGCATTGGCTGGGTAGGTTAAGTACTGCTCGGTTACATGAACAAAAGCGTCGACTATTCCGTTGGCCACCTGATGGCGTGGTAACGAGTAGGTGTAAGTTGGGTCGAGTACCGAAAACTTTGGGTAAACCAGCGGACTGCCAAAGGCATATTTTTCGGAAGTTTCGCTGCGGCTTATTACTGCCCCCGAGTTCATTTCCGATCCGGTTGCTGGCAGCGTTAATACAGTTCCGAAAGGAATGGCCGAAACTATTGCCCCTTCGCGTCCTCCCCTAACAATTTTCCACTCGTCGCCCTTAAAGGGGATGGCTGCTGCAATAAACTTGGTACCGTCGATTACCGATCCTCCTCCAACGGCTAAAATAAAATCGACCTTCTCTTTTCGTGCCAAACCAACCGCCTTCATAAGCGTTTCGAATTTAGGATTGGGCTCAATGCCTCCAAACTCAACAACTCTATAGCCACTCAGGGCTTTTATAGCAGCATTGTAAACGCCATTCTTCTTAATACTCCCACCGCCATAGGTTAGCATAATGGTTGCGTTTGCAGGAATCTCGGTCGAAATTGCCTCAATGCGACCTTCTCCAAACAGAATTTTTACCGGATTGTAATAATCGAAGCTGTTCATATTTTTTCTGAGATAAACGCAAAACTCAGAAAAATTGTTTTATTTAATTTTTGTTCCATAAAGAACTAAAAACAAAAACTATTAACACATTATCATTATTAGAATATCTAAAAACTTACACCTATGGTCGGTGTTATTGTAAATCCTTCAGGCCCCATGCCCCATACGATATAATTTGAAGCGCGAAGACCCAAAAAAAATCCACTTTTAAACTCATACCTGTAATCAAGCGTTACATCCAATGCCATTTCCCAAAACTGTTGACTGCTAAGCGTGGCGTATACAATGTTATTTGTTACCCATACACGGGGAGATATTAAGTGGTTTCTAATTAAAACAATACCGGAACCAATGTTAATTTTATGATTTTGCCCTATTGAAAAGGGCCGAGATAAAACAAAAGTAAAATGCATATAAACACTAGGCCTCAAATTCCCTTCAAAATGTCGCCAATCACTGTCTAGCACATCGGTTGTGGTAGCATAAGCGGCTCTGAAACCAATAGAAAAATTATTGCTCATGGTTTTGCCCATTTCAAACCAAATGGTATTGCCATGAAAAACGTCTGACATATACTCAAATAAACCCATACCGCCAATGTTGGCAAAGTATCCCATACCTCCCGAAAAATAGTTCAACCGGTCCCTCTTGGGATTATTTGTTATGGATAATGAATCGCTTGAAACCAAGGATGAAGATGTTATGTACATTAAAATAATTGTAGCAAGAAGTTTTTTCATTGTTATTGTGTTGTAAGGTTTTTAAAAATGCGGGGGATTAATCCGATATAACAAACTCCACAGATGTAATTTTAGCAATAGTTTTATGGATTTAAAGTTACAGTGCAACCAACACTAGCTATAACATGCGTAGAAAGACCCGTTAACCTATCATCAAAATCATCAAGTCTAATATCCATATTAATGCCAATCTGTTTACTAATGGGGAAATTTAAACTAGTGCCCCAATAGTAACCTCTCCCCTTCGATGTAATTTTTTTATACACAATGTTGGTAACTTGCCCATTGGGTAACATTGAGTAAGTGTGCCAATGCAATTGGCTCATTCCCCCGTATAGCAGGCCAATGTTTAATTGCAACTCGAATCGTTTAAGCTTTATGGGCCTTGCAAAAACACCCAAACCGCCAATTTCGCCCGACACCATGGTTGGCAATAAGTCACCCTCATAGTACCCTAGAACCAGATATGAATTTTTAAAAATACTATAAAATGCTGATGCTCCATACCAATTTTTACTTGCATCTAATTTAATTATATAATGGTTGGTATAGTCTCGAGCTCCGCTGTTTGTGGTTCCTGCATAAGAATCGCTAAGGTCGATGCCCCAGTGAGGTGTTAACTTTATGCTTATGTCGTTGCTCTTCTGTGTATATCCCAACAATGCCATAATAAGCCCCCAGAAAAAGAAAAAAACCTTGAGAATCAATTTCTTCATATGTTAAATCAATTTTTTTGTGAAATATTTCACAAACATAAAAAAAAACTCGTTTTGTATTTCTTTTTATTTTATTAATCAATTTATCTTTTTTGAAGTTCATAATTATATTTTTTTTATTTTAATTTTAACACAGTGCTAATTTTATATTCTGATATTCATGTGCTTAATTAAAATTAAAACACTTATTCTTCATTCGAAGTTTTGTTTAACTTTGTGCCTCATTTTTTTATAGGCACTATGAACAAAATAGCCCTAATAACCGGAGCAACCTCGGGAATTGGTAAAGCAACCGCTTTATTGCTGGCCAAAAATGGATTTAGCCTTATTTTAACGGGCCGAAGAGAAGAGCTGTTAAACCAAATAAAAATTGAAATTGAAGGAAAGTTCAATCAGAAAGTTCTGCCCTTACATTTCGACATAAGGAGCAAGAAGGAAGTTGATAATGCAATCGACAGCCTGCCTAGCCCTTGGCAACCAATCGATGTGCTAGTAAACAACGCAGGGTTGGCAGCGGGGCTTAATCCCATACAGGATGGAAGTTTGAGCGACTGGGAGCAAATGATTGATACCAATATAAAAGGATTGCTGTATATTACCCAACGCATAATTCCCTTTATGATTAGCAGAGGCAGTGGCCACATTGTTAACATTGGCTCCATTGCCGGAACTCAGGTTTACGAAAACGGAAATGTATACTGTGCCAGCAAGCATGCTGTGCATGCCCTTTCGCAGTCGATGCGAATAGATTTGCTAAAGCATTCGATAAAGGTTAGCGAAATACGACCCGGTCTTGCCGAAACGGAGTTTTCAAGGGTTCGTTTCAAGGGAAACGAAGAGGCAGCAAAAAAACCATATATTGGCCTAAAGCCCCTATCGGGCGATGATGTTGCGGATGCAATTCTTTATGTAATTACCCGACCCGCACACGTAAATATTAACGATTTGGAAATCACACCCACTTCGCAGGCATGCTCATTCTATGTTTTCAGAAATGCATAGCATAAAGTAATTAAATGCATATCAATTAGTTGATGAAAATCAGCGAACAGCACAATACTTTTCTATCAATTTTTAACATTTACGTTTACAAGTTGTTTTATATTTGTATTGGTTGAAGAAAAACATTCATTGGTCAAAAATAAATATACTTTAACCCCAATTTTCACGTAATTTGCAGTTTAAAGAATAAATGATGCGAGACTTAATTCACATGAAGAGAAAATTTTTTACTGCCGTGGTAGTAATTGTATTAACTGCAATTTTGTTCACATCGTGCCATAACAATGTACCCTGTCCGGTGTACCGAAAAGTAAACACCAACTTGAATTTATAATAACCTAATATTTCACACAATGAAAACGAATAAGCGACTTTTTCTTTTGTTGGCTACAGCCCTTTTTCTTTCTGCAACTGCATTAAGTTCTTGCTCAAAGAAAACCTGTCCGGCCTATAGCAATGCAGCCACAGTAAACAAGAGATAGTTTTTTAAAATTTTTTTGGTTTTGCTTTCCTTTTGTTAACTCAATGGGAAAGTTTTTTTTGGCATTAGTTAGAATTAGAATACATAACAATTACCAATACAATTATCGTCGTTCGGGCCTACTATTCAGATAATTAAATCACTTTTTTCTCCCTTACTTCATCTTGTTTTCATATTTTTCGGGCTAGTCATTATTATTATATTCAAAAAAAACTAACTTGAGGCTGTATTATACACCTCAGTTTATGGATAATGAGCAAATTATAAAAAGGTTCGAGCCAAAGCCCGACAATATTATACCTTTACTACACGAACTGCAGGATAACCATCCGCAGAATTACCTTACCGAAGATGCATTGCGCCAGGTAGCAAGGTTTATGAACGTAAACCTATCGTGGATTTATGGTGTTGTGGGGTATTACACCATGTTCAGCACCAAGCCCCGAGGGAAATTCATCATACGCCTTTGTAACTCGCCGGTTTGCCATATAAGTGGTTCCGAAAATGCCATTGAATGGACTAAAAGTCTGCTCAAAGTAAACTTGAACGAAACCACCCCCGATGGTCTCTTTACCCTTGAGGAGAGCGAATGCCTTGGACGCTGCGGCAAAGCACCATCAATGATGATTAACCGCGACTTTTACGGCGAACTTACCAAGGAAAAGATGGAGCAAATCATTAATGAACTCCGCAAAGCAAAATAGATTCCCTATGATTACAGAAAAACGAGTAATTCTAAAGAATTCAGGGGTAATTAATCCCGAAAGCATCGACGCGTACATTGCTGCCGGGGGATATAAAGCACTTGAAAAGGCATTGACACTTGAACCCTCTGCAATTCCCAATATAATTGACAAATCGGGTTTACGCGGGCGTGGAGGCGCAGGGTTCCCTACGGGAACTAAAAACCGATACACATCGCAATCGTGCACCGATTGCCAAAAGTATGTGGTTTGCAACGCCGACGAGGGTGAACCCGGAACCTTTAAGGATAGGATTATCATGGAAACCGACCCGCACCAGCTGGTTGAAGGTATGGCCATTGCAGCATACGGAATTGGCGCAAGCCAAGGATACATTTACATCAGGGGCGAGTACTACCTTTCCATCGAAAGGGTACAGAAGGCAATCGATTCAGCATATGGCAAAGGGTTACTTGGTAAAAATATTCTCAATTCGAATTTCTCATTCGACCTTGAAATTAAGTTGGGTGCTGGCTCGTATCTGTGTGGCGAGGAGCTTACCCTGCTCGAGTCGCTCGAGGGCAAACGGGGCTACCCACGAATTAAGCCCCCCTTCCCTGCCGAAAAGGGGCTGTGGGGAAAGCCCACACTCATCAACAACGTTGAAACGCTTGCTGCTTTCCCTGCAATACTAACCAATGGTGCTGAGTGGTATAGGGCTATGGGTACCGAAAAATCGCCCGGAACAAAAATTTTTACCATAAGCGGCGATGTTAAAAAACCTGGCTACTACGAGCTGGCTATGGGTGAAAAACTCGTTGAAATTATCGACCAAATGGCCACCGGCACAAAGGACGGTAAGCCTTGGAAAGCCGTTCTGCTGGGAGGAGCCGCTGGGACATTCGTTCCCCCCTCGTTCTCCGATGCCGAAATTTGCTACGATAAACTTAAGGAAAGGGGCGCAACCCTTGGGTCGGGTGCAATAATTGTAGTTGGCAGCGACAAAAAGTTAATTCCTCTCCTTCAGAATATTCTTAAGTTTTTCAAGCACGAAAGCTGTGGTAAGTGCGTACCCTGCCGCTTGGGAACAAGCTACCTGTACGACCAATCGAAAAAACTTGAAGGAGCAAGCGCCGCAGAGCGCAAAGAAATTCTCGACGAAATGCTCAAACAGGCAAAGCTAATGGCAAAAAGTTCATTGTGTCCTCTTGGGCAGTCGCCCATATTGCCCATTGAGAGCCTGTGCAGGCACTTTACGAACGACTTGGTTAGCGAATAAATTCAACGTTAAAAAGAACTACTGTGAAAAGTACGGTCAACATAACAATAGATGGAAAAGCCATTGAAGTACCAAAGGGTGAAAATTTGCTCAAAGCAGCCCGAAATAATGGGTTTAACATTCCTGGGCTTTGCTATCATCATAAACTTTCGCCAACGGGTGCTTGCAGGCTATGCCTGGTGAAGGTTGAAGGAATGCGGGGCCTTGTTGCTTCTTGTACGCTATCGGCTAGCGAGGGAATGGTTATTACAGCCTTCGATGAGGAATTGGAAGAAACCCGTCGCTTTTTGCTCGACTACCTGCTGAGCGAGCATAACGACCATTACGATGGCACCTACCCCGACGAGCTGCGCGAGTTGATGTTCAGATACAAACTCGATAAATCGGAGAACCGATACTTTAAGCCGGTTTGGCAAAAAATGGGGTTTGTAACCGACGATTCGTCGCCTGTGCTAGCCTACGACCCGAACAAATGCATTAAGTGCTTCCGCTGCATAAAGGCCTGCGACGAGGTACAGGGAAAGAACGTTCTGTCGTTCAACGACAGGGGCATACACTCCTACATCATTGCAGGTGCTGGCATTTGGGGCCAGAGCGAGTGCGATGGGTGCGGCGAGTGCATTCAGCTTTGCCCCACGGGTGCCATTGTTGAAAAACCCCATAGGAATGAAATAAAACTTGATAAGATTGAAAAGTCCGTGCAGTCGACCTGCCCATACTGCGGCGTGGGTTGCCAGATTGAACTGCTGGTTCAGAACGGAAAAATTGTTCGCAGCAACGGTGTCGAAGGGGTTTCGCCCAACGATGGCAGGCTGTGCGTAAAGGGTCGCTTTGGATACGAGTTTGTGCACAGCCCCGAAAGGTTAACCAAGCCGCTTATAAAGCGGAACGGGAAGTTCGAGGAGGCATCGTGGGATGAGGCGCTCGATTTGATTGCCACCAAATTCAACGAAATAAAAAGTAAGTACGGAAACGACTCGTTGGCTGGTTACGCCTCGGCAAAATGTACCAACGAGGATAACTATCTTTTCCAAAAGTTCATTCGAACTGTTTTTGGAACCAATAACATTGACTACTGCACAAGGCTTTGCCATGCTTCAACCGTTACTGCAATGATAATGGCCATTGGCGACGGCGCGGGAAGCAATCCCATTGAGGACTTTGAAAAGGTGGATTGCCTTTTTGTTACCGGAAACAACATAATTGAAACCCACCCCATTACCGCTACCTACGTAAAGCGAGCTGCAGCGAAGGGTCAAAAAATTATTGTGGTCGATCCCAAGTGGACCCCGCTTGTTAGGTACGCTACCGTTTGGCTTCAACCCAAATTGGGAACCGATGTGGCGCTTCTCAATGGGCTCATTCATATAATTATTAAAAACGGCTGGGTGAGCAAAGAGTTTATTAACCAAAGGGTTGAGGGTGGAATGGAGGCCTATGCCGAATTGGAAAAACTGGCCGAAAAATACACCCCAAAGTATGTTGAAGAGATAACGAGCGTGCCCGCCGATAAACTCGAATTGGCAGCAAAGCTATATGCCACATCGGAAACATCGATGATTGCCACCGGAATGGGAATGAGCCAGCAGGTTACCGGAACATACAACGTTTTCAGCCTAATAAATATGATGCTAATTTCTGGGCAGGTTGGGCGCGAGCAGTGTGGAATTAATCCGCCACGCGGACAAAACAACGTGCAGGGAGCAACCGACGTGGGCTGCTCGCCCAAAAACTATCCGGGCTACATTCTGGTTACCGATGAGGCCAACCGCCGAAAAGTTGCTCAGGTATGGGGAGTGCCCTTCGAGGAATTGTCGGCCAAGCCTGGGCTTACCACGGTTGAAATTATGCAGGCCGCCCATGAAGGTAAAATTAAAGGCATTTACATTATGGGTGAAAACCCAATGATTAGCGACCCCAACCTGAACCATACCGAGGAGGCTTTAAAACATATGGAGTTTGTTGTGGTTCAGGATATTTTTCATACCGAAACCACTGCCTTTGCCGATGTAATTCTGCCTGCCTCAACTTGGGCCGAAAAAGAGGGAACCTTTGTAAATAGCGACCGAAGGGTGCTTAGGGTTAGGAAAGCGGTGGAATGCCCTGGAGAGGCTCGCGAGGATTGGCTTATAATTCACGAAATAGCCAAGCGTATGGGGAAACCTATGCCCAGCTATAAGAATGAAGCCGAAATATTCGACGAGTTGGCAAAGGTAACCCCAATAATGGCAGGCATTTCGTTCGAAAGGCTTGAGAAAGGAAGCATACAGTGGCCCTGTACAACTGCCGACCACCCTGGCACAGTTACACTATACCTCGATAGTTTCAATACACCAACGGGTAAGGGTAAGCTATTTCCAGTCGACTATGCACCCCAAAACGAGAGGGTAAGCACCGAATATCCCTTTATGCTCAATAGTGGCCGCTTGCTTTACCACTACCATACAGCCACTATGACCCGCAAAACAAAAGTTCTTCGCGAATACGTGAACGAAGCCTTTGTGCTTATGCACCCCAACGATGCGCTAAAATTTGGATTCGAAAATGGCAATCGGGTAAAGATAGAATCGCGCAGGGGCGAACTCGAAACCATTGTTCGCGTTAGCGATGAGGTGCTCGAAGGCGAACTCTTTATGCCCTGGCACTTTACCGAGGCACAGGTTAACAGGCTTACCCGCGACGAACTCGATCCGTACAGCCGCATTGCACCATTTAAACTTTCGGCGGTAAGGGTTTCAAAAAAATAAAAAGGGCTAACAAGTTATATAGTTTATATTTGAGGAATAAATCATTCCCTCTATGAAAGAAAAAATTGACTCTTTTTTTCAATCGAAAAGCATTGCCATTACAGGTTTTTCGAGGAAGCTCTATTCGCATAGCAGGGCCATTTATAATTCTTTTGTCGAGAAGGGCTTTAACGTTTACCCTATTAACCCTTGCCAAGAGGAAATTGATGGAATTAAGGTTTACCCTAGCATCGATGCTCTTCCCAGTGAGGTTGATGCGGTATACATTATTAATAATAAGGACCTATCGATGAAAATTGCCCAGGAGGCAGCAGCAAAGGGTATAAAAAAAATATGGATACATGTAAAATGTAACTCCCAGTATGCACAGGAGGTTGAAAAGAAGTATGGCCTTTCGATAGTTATGGGAGAATGCTTTTTTATGTGGGCCGAACCAGTAAAAGGGATTCACAATTTCCACCGATTTGTTCGCAACCTCTTTGCTCAACATAGGGTGCACAAATATTAAATAACCTAACAAGCAATGGATTATATTAAAATAGTTGGCTTTGTAGCAGCAGCATTAACCACCTTTGCATTCTTTCCTCAAGCCATTAAGGTAATTCGTACGCGCGACACTAAAAGTATTTCTGTAGTAATGTATTTTGTTGTAACGGCAGGTTTAATTCTCTGGTTGGTTTATGGGATTCTATTACGCGACCTACCATTGATTCTCGCAAATTTTATAACATTAATCCCAGCAATTACCATACTTGTTATGAAGATTAGGGGAAACTGATTCCCTGCTGACCAATGTTGTAGCCCAATCTGAAACCGTATAGAGGCTTGTGGTTTGAACCAAAACCCACATAACCAGCCACTTTAAAACTTCCCAGTATTTCGGTTATACCATAACCCAGCTCGGCATGCCAGGGGAGGTCTCTGGTTGAAAGGAACCCTGCAAATAGTCCCTCATTCCAAATCATATTGCTAAAAATGGGCAGGTATTTCAACGCAATAAATGGGGCAGAGTAGCCTAAATTGGCCTGCACCCAACTTTTATTAGTACTGAATGCATAGAATGGCAAATGCATGAATGTTCCTTCCCTCTCGTTGAGAACAACCCAAATGGGCTGAGCGTTGAAATGCCTAAAATCGGAAAAGTGCAATTGCCCATTACCCAAAAAAGTACCCGTTCGAATGGCATACCTAAACTGGCGAAAAACTCCAAAATCGATGCTTTGCCTAACTAAAAAGTTCATGTGGAGGGGGCTAAAACCAATATTATCGCCATAGTGGTTAGCTGCTATGTTTATCGCAAAGGTTGGGTACTTGCTACGCACCATTATTTTTTGTTCGCCCCTCATTCTATAGTAAAAACGGGGCGTATAGCTGAGGGATAACAACAATCGACTTCCCAATTCAACGCTTTTTAAACTGGTTTCGTAATTTGGGTTGGGAGGCGTGTTGGGCGTAAATTCCTTTTCGTTTCTATAGAAAAATGAGTAGTTGTAGGAATTTACCAAAGTATCGCGCGAAAAAACCGAAAGCCCTGTGAAGAGAACTAGTCCATTGGCCAAGTCGATGTTGTTTCGAATACCCAACTGCCGTTCGTGGAATAGTTTCAATGGATTATCGCGAAGGAATAGCGTAGTTATGCTGTTGGAAAAGGGATGGATACCTTCGGTTGCATTGAAGTCGCGCGAACCCGAGTTGCCCACCAAACTGATGTATGCCCTTCGGCTGGGCAGGTAACCAAAACCTATACTCACATTGGCCATGGGCTCGTTGCGCCCAACGGAATAGGCCAACTGAAAACTGCCCCGGAAGGTTTTCTTCCACTTGGCTACCGTGTAGCCGGTAGTAAAGTTGTAGCCCGGCACGTAACCGTCAACGGTATTGTAGCTCTGGTCGAATGGTGAAATGCCCTCCGAATATAGCCACCACTTTTTATCTTTAGAGGTGAAGTAACCACCCGACAACATAACCTTAGCAAGCGACCGCCTGTTGCGGAAAGCAGCCCCTTGAGTTCTGAGCGAGTCGGGGAACTTGGCCAAAACCGAGTCGCGTTTCTGAAAACTTTTTAATTCCTGCTCCTGAAGCGGTACAGGCCTAATGCGCTCCCAATTAATTGTGTCGCGCTTGTACGCCATACTGTCGAGCTGAACGGTTCGTGTTCGCTCAATTTCAAGGGTTTTAGAGGTATCCTTAAATTGCTCGTTGAGCAAAGCCGATAATTGGCTCATTTCCCTATTGGTTAAATCCTCCTTTTCAAGCAGTTTATCAAGGGTCTCCTGCTTTCTAACTTCCCTTTTAGTTTTAGGCTTAGCTACGGTGGCTTTCGTCTCAGTATTTGTTTTAAACTGTTTCTCACCGCTTGGCTGCAATACAACCTCCTTACTATCGGCAATAATTTTTGAGTACTTAATGGAGGTTACATAAGAGGCCTCGGCCTTATTGCCCAATGCTTCTATGTCTACATTCATTTGCTGGCTTACGGGCACAAATACGTTTTGCTGCACTTCAGCAAAGTGCACAATAAGTTTGAATTTCCCGGGGAAATGGGACCCTGAAATTTCTAGGCTATGCAAGCAGTATATGGTTCCAACAATGTTGAGCGTTCCGCTCATAAGTTTGGGATTGCTCCGTTTGGGCGTAAACTGTATGCGGTGTATAAACCGATCGTTCTCAACGCTACTTCCCAAATACTTATAGTTGTAATGCGAAAATGCATTGGGCGAAAGGGGCGAAATAAAGGCCGTTATGGTTGGTTGGTAAAAACTTGTGGTAAGGAATCCTATTGACATTTGCTCGCCACCCGTAGGGAAAGTGCTTCGGGCTGCTATTACTTTCTGTTCATATTTATTGGGTGCCTTAAAAGTTACTGTATTCTGCGATTCGTAAACATATGTTTCGCCCTCGGTAATTTTTACGGGCTCCTTTCGCAGCTGCCTTTTGGCTAAACGGCTCAACTTATTAACCTTTGCACTGCCCTTAACATAGGCAGCTGCCTCAAAACTATTAATTTGCCTTTGGTAGTATGGCGCCATGGCAATGGCCTTGCGCATAACCCCGTATGCTACGTCCTCCGATTTCGAAGTAATTTTAACCGCCGCCAGGTTGTAAACCCTTCCCTCAAGTTTCACAATTAATTCAATTTTGCCTTCTTCCATCACAACCTCATGGGTTTGGGCAATATATCCCAAGCTCTGAAACACTAAAGTGTAGTTGCCTTTGGGTAGGTTTATGCTGTACTCGCCATCGATATTGGCAGCGGTTCCGAGCGACTGCTCCTTTACGAAAACCGAAGCGTAGGGAATCCCCTCGCCTGAAGAATCGATTATTCTACCGCTAATTCTTTGCGCATTAACACTTAATGTTATAAGTAACCAAAGGTTTATGGCAAGAGTCTTTAACCAAAAATTTTTCATTATTGCATGAGTGTTCTAAAGAAGTTCTGTTTAGCTTGCTAGGCAGTTATAGAAACAACGAATATATTTCAAAATATTTTGCGCGCATTTTAATAAAAGCTAAATGATTACATATAAATGAAAAAACCATCCTTTGGGGATGGTTTTCAGAAGTTTTCAATTGGTTATAACTAGTCGATAATCTCAACGTTTACCGCATTCAAACCTTTTTTTCCGCGCTCAACATCGAATTTAACCTTGTCGTTCTCGTTGATTTTGTGGATTAATCCTGATTCGTGAACAAAGATATCTTCGCTCGAATCGTTTGGTTTAATAAAACCAAAACCTTTAGTTCTGTTAAAGAACTTTACTACTCCTTCTTTCATTTGTGTAATTGTTAGTGATTATTGGGGGGTTAATTTTCTTTATTTTCAGTTTCCTCGGTGCCCTCAGGGCTTTCAATGATTTCAACAGGTGGTTCGGAGGTGATATTTCCGAATTTATCCACATATGCAATCATGCTCTCAAAGCCACCACCCGAAGGGTTTTCTTTACGAGAATTCATCTTATTCTGCTTATCGGCTCGCTTCTTCAGCCTCTTTTCGGCTTTCTGCTTCTTAATGAAAGTGTTATTATTTCTTACTGCCATATTTAGTTTACAAAGGTTATTGCTTTACCACTTTTACCTGCTCTCCCGGTTCGGCCAATACGGTGTATATAGCTATCCATGCTTTTGGGTTGCTGGTAATTAATTACATGGGTTACATTGGTTATATCGAGGCCCCGTGCAGCCACATCGGTTGCAACCAGCACCTGAATCTTTTTATTCTTAAAGGAATTCAGAGCATTAAGCCTGTAATTTTGCGACTTATTGCCATGTATTTCGTCGGCCTTTATGCCAGCCTTTCGCAAATCGCGACAAATTTTACTTACCC
>JBBIRB010000013.1:0-60964 GCA_037442025.1 Bacteroidales bacterium
CCCAATAAGCAGAAAACTTCTCATTTTCTTATTCACAAACACATTCACGTATATTTAAAAAAATTTAAACGGACACTAATGAAAAATTACATACAAATGTAATTTAGAAATGAGCCTATACATTTCATGTATTCAAAATTCAATTTGCTGCATTGAAATGTAAGTTAATCAACTCGTTTGCTACCTCGCATTTCGTAGCCCCAAGAAATTGTTATATAATGCGTAAAACCTTTGAATAATTCGTTCTGAGTTAAGTGCCAACCCATGCTGTATCGCACATTAATGCAACCAAAATAAAAAACGTAAGGGTTAAGAATTTTTCTCATGGGATACTTGTACTGATAATTCGCACCAAAAACGAAACTTCCATAACCAACACTTAAATCTTTGAATGCAGGATTGCTATTAATATCCTGCTGGTATGGATAAATAACAGATGCCGCAAATCCGCCCGAAGGAGCCAATCGATGCCTTTTGCTCTTAAATACATTTCTCCCTACTGAGAACTCAGCATTTAGAAAATTACCTTCACTTCCCTTTTACCAAACTAGCCCATTTTGTACAACTTCTTTTTTTAAATTAACAGGGCCAACCGAGAGTCGAAAATCATAATCCCAATTATTATAAGGGACTCCAATGCCCAAATAAAATAACAAACCCTCGTCGATAGAATTTGCAATCTTTCCAGAATTTAACCTTGCACCCATTCCAAAATAACCAGATGTCCCCCCGCTAGATGGTTCAAACTGATATCTTATATAACGTCTTACAAATAACACATTTCTACTATGTGGGTACTGTGAAATAAAACGACTAGCTGAGTCGTTCAAGGCATCGCTGGGCTTATTGGTTTGATTAGATATTTCAATTAAAAATTTCAAATGGAGTTTTAAAAAATCAATTTCTTCCAGCATAAATGCAGAACTTTCGATATTACTAGTGATTAAAAAAAAGTTCTCCGTAGTATAATCCGACAAACTTTTTTCAAGCAAATCGTATTCGGGTCTCTTTCTGTATTTAAATGAGCTATAATAAGCAGAATCGAATTGATTTACAGTTAGCAACACATCCACAAGGTCGTTAAGATAGTACCCAATCAACCATCGTTCAGTAGGGAAAAGCGAAACATGATCTTTAGTCTCTGCTTTCACTAAGAAATCTCTGAGTTCAATGACAGCCTTTTTGTCATCGCTTCTTAATTTCGAAACCAACAAGTTTCGGGCATTCGAAATTAACATGCTCGAACTATCTCTATACATAGCAATTTCTCTGATAATATTATCAGACTGGGAATATGCGCTCGCTAAAAATGCTATAAAAAAGATTGAGAATAACTTTAATTTTTTAAACATAAAGATCGATTTAAAAGTCATTATTCGGTCGGGGTGAAAGGATTCGAACCTTCGGCCTCGTCGTCCCGAACGACGCGCGCTAACCGGACTGCGCTACACCCCGAAAAAAATACTATTTTTGGATGAACAAATATATCAAAACCTTGCATCGGTTGTACTTTGCAAATCGAAAATAACATTAGAACCATAAACAATCCAACAATGAATGAGGATATTCTGCAATTCAACTGGAAGTATGGGCACCAAATGCTCAACTCTCATAAAACCGTTCAGGGGCAAAGGGTTGAAGTTATCCATCCGGGTGAGCTGAACAGCGACTCGGGGCCCGATTTCTTTAACGCAAAAATAAAACTCGACGATACAGTTTGGGCGGGTAATGTTGAAATTCATGTTAAAGCATCGGATTGGGAACGGCACAGACATACAAAAAATGCACAATACAACAGCGTTGTACTTCATGTAGTAGCCATAAACGATGCTAAAATATACAATAGCTTAGGACAGGAAATTCCGACACTCATAATGCCTTACCCCAATGATTTGGAGTGGAGCCTTCAGCAATTAGTTGGGAGTGGTTTTTGGATACCATGCGCAAACCTAATTTCGAGCATTCCGAAAGTGCAATTAAATTTCTGGCTCGCATCGCTTTGCATTGAGCGGATGGAGGAAAAAACGAACGACATTTTGCAAAGCGTTTCAAACAATAACAACCTGTGGGAAGAGGCATTTTACCAATCGGTTGCCCGCAGCCTTGGGCTCAAAATTAACGCCTTACCAATGGAGCTGCTAGCCAAAGCCACTCCCCTACGAATGCTTTCAAAATACAATAACAATCCCTTGCAAATCGAAGCTCTTCTCATGGGTCAGGCTGGTTTTCTAGAAAAAACAGGAAGCGACCTTTCCCATTATAATGCTCTTAGAAGAGAATACAACTTTCTGAAAAATAAGCATCAACTGTCCCCTATACCGTTGTATTTATGGAAATTTATGCGCTTGCGACCAACTGCCTTTCCAGCCATACGATTGGCTCAGCTTGCACAGCTAATCCATCGCTCATCGGTTCTTTTCTCAAAAGCAATTGAAGCCAAAAACTTAAAGGAATTCGAAACGCTGTTTAGAGTAGGTACATCGGAGTTTTGGGATACACATTACACATTCGACAAGAAAAGCAAAAAAGCAAAGAAAACAGTAGGAACCGATACCATTTCGCTAATAGTAATAAATTCGGTTGTTCCTTTTCTTTTTGCTTATGGTAAAGCACGAAACAATCAGGCACTTACCGACAAGGCCCTGAGTATACTCGAAGAGTTAAAATCTGAAAAAAACGCTATCGTCAAAAATTTTAATGCCCTTGGCATTAAGTCGGAAAATGCCAACGCATCGCAATCGCTCATTCAGCTTAAAACAAAATACTGCGACAGGCGCAAATGCCTGTTTTGCCATGTAGGGTGCAATATTCTGCTCAAAAAAGCCATTTCATAAGCACAAAAAGACACTATTAATTGTTACTTTGTAGCTAGTTCATAAACTCTTTCTTTTAAACAATGAAATTACTGATAGTTGAGGACGAGCCCAAGGTGGTTGACTTTTTAAAGCAGGGCCTTGGCGAACTGGGCTTCGAAGTCGATATGGCTTTCGATGGCCAGCTGGGCGAACGCATGGCTATGAATAATGCCTACGACATCATTATACTCGATGTGGTGCTTCCGGTAGTAAATGGCTATGAACTTTGTAAAAGAATAAGGTCGAAAAATAAAAGCGTACCCATTATAATGTTAACAGCACTAGGAACTACCGATGACAAAATTACCGGGTTCGAATCGGGTGCCGATGACTACCTTGTGAAACCATTCGAGTTTCGCGAGCTGGTTGCGCGCTTAAATGCACTAACAAAGCGAACCCGCATTACTCAAGAACCAAAAAATTATATTAATGTATCAGATCTTAGCCTCGACCAAAGTAAGAAATGCGCGTATCGTGGCAATAAAACCATTGAATTAACCGCTAAAGAATATTCGTTACTCGAATTTCTGATGCTCAATAAAGGCCGAATACTGTCGCGCAGCGAAATAGCCCAAAGGGTTTGGGACATCACCTTCGACACGGGAACCAATGTGGTTGATGTGTACATAAATATTCTTAGGAAAAAAATCGATAGCAATTTCGAGAATAAACTAATACGAACTCGCATAGGGCTCGGGTATTTCATTGACAATCAGTAACCATGGAAATTAAAAAAAGGCTAACATACCAGTTTGCTTCAATATTTGCCATTATTCTTTTTATATCGCTTATGGCAATTTACCTTTCATTTTCGAGAAGCAGAAAGGAGGAATTCTTTTGGAGACTCGAAAGTAAAACCAAAATGATTGCCCAAATGCTCCTAGCAATTGATGAAATTGACAAGGACCTTCTTGCAAAAATTGAACAAAATAATCCCCTCAGCCTTCCAAATGAAATAATAGTTATTTACGACTACCAAAATAACATTATATACAGCACCGATAGCGAAAATGTTTTACAAATCAATGCTACAACAATCAATAAAGCAAGACTTAATGGTAACATGCGGTACACTCAAGAACCCTACGAGGTTTTTGGCGCATTTTACACAGGGGACTTCGACAGAATTGTTGTTTTTGCTGCCGCAACTGACATTTTTGGGTTTAGCAAACTTAAATACCTTCGTTTAATAATGCTTGTAGTATTTGTTGCAAGTTTAATTGCAGTGTATTTTGCAGGCAAACTCTTCTCTACTAGAGCATTAAAACCCATATTAAACCTAATTAAACAGGTTGATAGCATTGGTGTTTCAAACCTTAGCCAGCGTGTCGATCAGGGTACTGAAAACGACGAATTGGCAAGTTTGGCCCGCACTTTCAACGGCATGCTCGAACGTCTCGATTCGGCTTTTACTATTCAAAAAAATTTTATTGCGAATGCATCGCACGAACTTCGCACCCCCCTTACGGTTATTACAGGGCAACTCGAAGTAGTTCTTTTAAAAGCCAGAACCAACGAAGAGTATCGCACCTCAATAGCCAACGTTTTGAGCGATATGAAAAACTTGAACCAATTATCTAACAGGCTTCTTTTACTTGCACAGGCAAGTTCTGAACCTGCTGAATCTTCGCTAACCCAAGTTCGTATCGACGATATACTATGGAATGCCCGCTCAGAAATTCTGAAACGAACAGAAAACTACAGCATTAACATTTCATTCAGCAGCAACATTACCGACGGAAACATGCTATTGGTTTTAGGCAACGAGCTTCTGCTGAAAACAGCCGTCAGCAATTTAATGGATAACGGATGCAAGTATTCCAAAAATCAGCAAGTTCAAATTACCATCGATGCCAACCCAACTCATATCGTTTTAACGTTTATGGATGAAAGCGATGGAATTCCTGAAAATGAGCAAGAGATGATATTTCTTCCTTTTTTCCGTGGTAAAAACACATTTGGAAAGCAGGGCCATGGCTTGGGTCTATCGTTAGTTGATAAAATTGTGAAACAGCACCAAGGAAGCATTTCCCTTACCTCTACATGTGGCGTTGGATCCAAATTCATAGTAAAACTTCCATTTGCAAATTGATTTTAATCGCTTTTTAATTTGGTTTTCATTCCATTTTAACCCTAGGTATTTTCATTTGCACAATAACAAATTAATTATTGTGCAAATGAAAATCAATAAAAATCAACTTGTATACATTGCCATTATAGCTATTGCCCTAATAGCTTCGGGCGTTACAATTGTTCGCAACAGCAAACTGAAAGGCAAACTGAACGACGAAAAAATTCGTTCGGAAGCATTGCTTTCCGAAAAGCTGCAACTAGCCAAGTCGGTCGAAAAATTGAGTGGCGACCTGTCGCGAATGGAAAAACTAAATGCCGATTTCACCTCAAAAATTGAAGCCCTCGAAAAACAACTTGAGCAAAAATCGGCAGAAATTAAACGAATAAATGCCAATCAGGCTGCCCTTCGTGCAGCACGAGCAAAAGTAAAGGAACTCGAAAACTCGGTGGCCAAATTGAGCAGCGACCTCGAAACAGCAAAAGCCAATGCAGAAAGGGAGAAGAACAAACTGGCTGCCGAAAATCAAAACCTAAACGACAAGGTTTCTGCCCTGCAAAAGGAAATTGAACAGTTAAAGGCTAGCACAACCATACTTAGGGCAATGGCAAGCAACAACCACCGCGTTGAAGCAGTTAGGGGCAAAAACGACAGGTTAACGGTTCGGGCTGGCAGAGCACAGCGCCTTGTGTTTGCGTTCGAATTACCAAACGATATTGAAACCAACCTAAGTTTTAACCTTACCACTCCAGATGGTAAAAAAATATCGAGCAAGTCGAATCAGAATGCAATTGTGAATATTTCGCCCCGAACCAACAACTTTTTCGAGCAGAATCCGATACTTGGAAATGTTGGTACAAAAACCATAGAAATAGTTTACAAGCGCGAAGAAAAGCTTGCAAAGGGCACTTATGTATTCGATGTTTACAATAACGAGAAATACATCGGAAGCAGCCGGTTCAGGCTAAGATAAAACTTAACAGCTTAAACTTAACAAATGCTTCAAAGGTTCTTTTTAGTTCTACTCGCTTGCACCTCCATATTGCATTGGGGGTGCAGGTCATCTCGTCATGCAACGTTCAATAGCAAAGAATATAATGCAGAAAAGTTGCCTGCAGAAAATAAATCGTCCGGAAGTGCAACAGTTGATGTTCGCAGCGAGCAAATAGTAGCCATCGACTACTCAAAGCCAAAGGCCAACTCCGAAATTTACTTTGTAATTCTGGGCAGTTTTAGAGTTCTCGAAAATGCAAAAAAGTTCCAGAATCAACTACGAAATGAAGGATTCACCCCCAATGTGCTACAAAACTACAAAGGGCTCTACCGCATTTCGGTATACTCGTACGACGACATTGATTTGGCCAGAGCCAAAGTTGTAAGCATCCGCAACAAGCATTCAAAATACTCCGATGCTTGGGTGCTACGCCGACAACTTTAGCCATGCCTACAACTTTTAAATATTGCTGCTATGCAACTAGTAAGCGTAATAATTGCCACATTTAATGGCGAAAAAACTATAGAACGAAAGCTAGCATCCATACTAAAACAGGATGGATTAAACCGTTTATTTAAGCTCGAAATTATTGTGGTTGACGATTGCTCAACCGATAGCACAGTAGCTATTGTATCGAAATACCCATGCCGCATTCTCTCAACCACAACCAATTCGGGGGGCCCCAATAAGGGTCGGAACATGGGTTTAAAATGCGCTTCGGGCGACTACATTTGCATTGCCGACCAGGACGATGATTGGGAACACAATAAATTAGTAACCCTACTGCCATTCCTCGAAAGAGTTAAGATTGTTTCGTCGGGGTATACGTTAATCGACACGCTTCACGTTAAAACCGAAAAAAGAGTAAAAGAAAACCCAACGGGGTTTATATACTATGCTCCCAACGAAACTTTTCTTAAAAAACTCGAAAGGTCGCTCAACTCTCAAAACACCTATTTAGGCTCACTAATTTTTCATAAAAGCCTAGCACACATTTATTTCGAAGAACGATTTGGCATGGTGGATTACGACTGGCTACTGCGCCTCTTTCACAACCAAGCGTCGATTGAAGTAAGCCAGTCGCTTCACACCCGTTATGTTAACGGAAAAAACCTGTCGCTCAATGAGAATTATCGAAAAGCCGATTTTTACTACTCATTACTTTCAATCGAAGAATTCGAAGAAAAGTATCCCAGGGAGGTTGCAAAAAGTTACAAAAAAATACACGGCAGCCGAGCCAGGTACTACTATCTAGTGGGTAAAATGGAAAAAGCGCGATTCTTCTTTCGCCAATCGAATTGGAATTTGAAAACCCTGCTTTATATAATAACTTCATATTTTGGGTCAAATACAGTTAAAAGAAAATTCAACGTGTTTGGTTAAAACATGCATTAAAATTGAGGCTACGTTTATAAATACAACTGTTAAATTAAAAAACATTTACCCCTCACTCATAGTGCTTTACAAAAAAAAGAGAGTAGCAATGCATAGATATTGAAAAAAAGATTTTACCTTTGCACCTCAAATTGTGCGAATAACTTACCCACAAAAAAGAGTACTATGGAATATTTAAACGCCGACAAGAAGAAGGAGATTTTTGATCAGTACGGAAAGTCTAATAGCGATACTGGTTCTGCCGAGAGCCAAATTGCGCTATTTTCCTACCGTATTAGCCACCTAACAGAGCACTTGAAAAAGCACCGTAAGGATTACGGAACCCAGCGCTCGCTGCTAAAACTGGTGGGTAAGCGGAGAAGACTTTTAGACTACCTCAAAGATCAGGACATTGAAAGGTATCGTGCCATAATAAAGGCGCTTAACCTGAGAAAATAAGAAACCAAAGGCAATTCTCGAAATTGCCTTTTTTCGCATTATAATCAGAGGTAGTGAACAACATCCTCTGATTTTCTGTTAACCAAAACCACTTATAAATAAATTCCTAGTTTGTATGTTTAATGTTGTAAAAAAATCAATCGATCTCAACGATGGAAGGTCCATTGTTATTGAAACGGGTAAATTGGCCCGTCAGGCCGACGGATCGGTTGTGATTCGCATGGGTAAAACCATGCTGCTAGCAACAGTTGTTAGCGCCAAAGATGCCAAAGAGGATGTTGATTTCATGCCCCTTAGCGTTGAGTATAAAGAAAAATTTGCAGCCAGCGGCCGTTTCCCCGGCGGATTCCTGAAACGCGAAGCCCGACCCTCTGACTACGAAATACTGATAGCACGCCTGGTCGACAGAGCCCTGCGCCCACTTTTCCCCGACGATTATCACGCTGAAACCTTTGTTACAATAAATCTAATTTCGGCCGACAAGGACACCCAACCCGATGCATTGGCCGGGCTTGCTGCATCTGCTGCCTTAGCTGTTTCCGATATTCCTTTCCATGGCCCCATATCTGAGGTTCGAGTTGCTCGCATTAACGGCGAGTTTGTTATTAACCCAACCTTTAGCCAAATGGACCAAGCCGACCTTGATATAATGGTTGGTGCAACCTACGATAACATTCTTATGGTTGAAGGCGAAATGAAAGAGGTTTCAGAAGCTGTAATGCTCGAAGCGATTAAAACCGCCCATTCCGAAATAAAGAAGCACTGCCAAGCCCAAATGGAACTGGCTAAAGAAATGGCCATTATTAAACGACAGTATTGCCACGAAACCAACGACGAGGAACTGAAAAAACAGGTTCACAAATTCTGCTACAATAAAGCATACTCGGTTGCCAAATCGATGCTTCCCAAGCACGAACGCTCCGAAGCATTCGCAGCAATCAAAGAAGAATTCATGCAAACCCTTAGCGAAGCCGACCGGGAGGCCAAAGCCACACTCGTATCTCGCTACTACCATAAGGTTGAAAAGGATGCCATGCGGAATATGATTCTGAACGAAGGTATTCGCCTCGACGGTCGCAAAACCGACCAGATTCGCCCCATTGAGTGCGAAGTCGATTTTCTGCCTTCTGCTCATGGCTCGGCCCTTTTCACTCGTGGTGAAACCCAATCGCTCACAACAGTTACGCTGGGTACAAAACTCGATGAAAAAATAATTGACGAGGTACTACTCAGGGGAACCGAAAAATTTGTGCTTCACTACAACTTTCCTCCTTTCTCCACAGGTGAAGCAAAACCCTCACGTGGTGTAAGTCGTCGCGAGGTAGGTCACGGTAACTTGGCCCACAGGGCCATAAAATGGATGGTTCCAACTGGCGAAAGCAACCCTTACGCAATAAGGGTCGTAAGCGACATTCTCGAATCCAACGGATCATCATCGATGGCAACTGTTTGTGCTGGAACTTTAGCCCTAATGGATGCAGGTATTCAAATTAAAAAACCCGTTTCTGGAATCGCCATGGGCCTCATTACTGAAGCCGGAAGCACTCGTTATGCTGTTCTTTCCGACATTCTTGGCGACGAAGATCATTTGGGCGACATGGACTTTAAAGTAACCGGCACAAAGGATGGCATAACTGCTACCCAGATGGATATAAAAGTAGATGGCCTTTCGTACGAAGTGCTGGCCAAAGCGCTTGAACAAGCCCGGGCAGGACGAATGCATATTTTAGGCTGCATGCTCAGCGCTATTAACGAACCCCGCACCGACCTTAAGCCTCATGCACCCCGCATTGAACAATTCCGCATTCCTCGCGACCTTATTGGTGCTGTAATTGGCCCAGGCGGCAAAGTGATACAGGAAATTCAACGCGAAACTGGTGCTACCATTAATATTGAAGAAGATACCGTTGGTGGTATTGTTACCGTTTTTGCCGACAATGGTGAATCGCGCAACAAAGCCGTTAAGTGGATTAGAGGAATTGTTGCCGTACCTGAAGTTGGCGAAGTATATACCGGCAAGGTGAAGTCGATTATGCCCTTTGGTGCATTCGTTGAAATTCTTCCGGGTAAAGATGGGTTACTTCACATTTCTGAAATTGAGTGGCGACGTGTTGAAAAAGTAGAGGACGTTCTGAAAGAGGGCGATGTAATTGAGGTAAAACTGATAGAAACCGACAAGAAAACAGGCAAACTCAAACTTTCGCGCAAAGTGCTACTTCCAAAGCCTGAACAGAATTCGCAAAAGAAAGAGTAGTATTGAAAAACACTACAATACTCATTTTAAGGTGGCCCGTAGAGCCACCTTTTCTTTTCGTAATAGGCCAACAAAATACTTAATTCAATACATAATCCAGAGAAATTTCGAAAAAGGGGGATTGGAATAGACTATTTTGTAAACTTATTTTTATTTTTGTGTCAAATCAAGATTTTAACGAAACCACAATATCCTATGAAAAAGATTGTCATCGTGATTCTTTCAGCCAGCATTCTATTTTCTGTTTCGTGCGACAGGTCGTCGCTTAAGTATCCCGAAACTAAAGAAGTTGACGTTACCGACGTGTATTTCGGAAAAACTATTGCCGACCCATACCGCTGGCTCGAGGACGACAACTCTGAGGAAACCGCTAAATGGGTAGAAGCTCAAAATGCCGTTACCTTCGATTATTTAAATAAAATTCCTTTCAGGAATACATTAAAGGAGCGGCTTACCCAAATTTGGAATTACGATAAGCTCTCTGCCCCTTTTTACGAAGGAGGACGTTATTTCTTCTTTAAAAAGGTTGGACTTCAGAACCAATCCGTTCTGTATGTTCAAAAATCGCTAACCGATGAGCCAGAACTTCTGCTCGACCCCAATACTTTCTCTGAAGATGGAACCGTTGCTCTGGGGACCGTTAGTGTTTCTAAAGATGGAAAATACTTAGCCTACTCCACATCTGATGGCGGATCGGATTGGCAAAAAATTAGGGTAATGGAAATCGACTCACGCAAAGTACTTCCCGATGAAATTAAATGGGTTAAATTCTCTGGCATATCGTGGCATAAAAATGGTTTCTTTTATAGCCGATACGACGAACCTAAAGACGGAGGAGAACTGAGCAAAATTAATGAGTTTCACAAAGTTTATTACCATAAGTTGGGAACCAGCCAAGAAACAGACAACCTCATTTTCCAAAATAAGCAATTCCCATTGCGCAACTATGCCGCTCAAGTTACTAGCGATGAAAAGTACCTGATTATATACGAAAGCGAATCGACCCAAGGCAACTCGCTGTATGTTAAAAACCTCAATAACGACCGCGACTTTATTCAATTAACCACAAGTTTCGATTACAACTATTCCGTTCTCGATAATGTTGACGACTTCCTTTACGTACTTACCAACTTTAGGGCTCCAAAATACAAACTGGTTAAAATTAATATGGCAAGCAACGATGTGGGCAATTGGCGCGATGTTATACCCGAGCGCAAGGAAGTACTGGAAAGTTGCCAATTTGCCGATGGCAAAATTATTGCTACCTACATAGAAGACGCCAAGAGCAAAGCGGAGGTATACAGCATTAACGGAGAGAAACTCCACCAAATGCAACTTCCTGCCATTGGAACAATTGCCGGAATCAGTTCGAATATCAAGCAACCTATCGCTTTTTATATTTATACATCGTTCACTGTGCCCTCGGTGGTTTACAAATACAATGTGGCCACCAATGAGTCGGAACGGCATTTCTCTCCCGATATTCAGTTCGATTTTGATGCATACGAGACCAAGCAAATATTTTACAAAAGCAAAGATGGAACTGATGTGCCCATGTTCATTGTTCATAAAAAAGGCATTGAGCTAAATGGCCAAAACCCCACTCTACTATATGGTTATGGCGGTTTTAACATTAGCCTAACCCCTTCTTTCAGCATATCGCGCTTAGCATGGCTCGAGAATGGGGGCGTGTATGCATTGGCAAACATTCGTGGTGGTGGAGAATACGGCGAGAACTGGTATCGTGCCGGAACAAAATTGAACAAGCAGAATGTATTCGACGACTTTATAGCTGCAGCTGAGTACCTTATCAACGAAAAATATACTTCGCCAAAACGTCTTGCAATTCAAGGGGGTTCCAACGGTGGACTTTTAGTGGGAGCAGTGGTTAATCAGCGCCCAGAACTTTTCAGAGCAGCCATTCCTCAGGTTGGCGTAATGGATATGCTCCGCTTCCACAAATTCACCATTGGTTGGGCATGGGTTAACGACTATGGCTCGAGCGAGGATTCGGTTCAATTCCTGAACCTTTACAAGTACTCCCCATTACACAATATTCGTACGAACGGAAACTACCCTGCCATACTTGTAACTACTGCCGATCACGACGACCGTGTTGTACCCGCTCACTCATTTAAGTACATTGCTACCATGCAGGAGAAGCAACGACATGGCTTACCCAAGTTAATCAGGATTCAAACTCGTGCAGGCCATGGCGCAGGAACCCCAACAGCACTCCAAATTGAGGAAGCAACCGATATGATTTCTTTCCTTTTCTATACAATGGATATTAAAATCAACTGACTTTAAAACATACTAATTTTCTCTAGAAAGGAAATCTACCCGATAGGTTTCCTTTCTAATTAATACAAATTCAAAAGCGATTAATATTGATGCAATACGTTGTAATAGAAGGGAATATTGGTGCAGGCAAAACCACACTAGCCAACAGGCTCGCTTCAGACATGAATGCTAGGCTGGTCCTCGAACAATTTGCCGACAACCCATTCCTTCCTAAATTTTATAACGACCCCGAGCGATTCAGTTTTCCATTAGAACTCTCATTCTTAGCGGAACGGTATAAGCAACTTAATGCCGAGCTGCGCAGCAGCAACCTGTTTCAACCCATGGTAATTGCCGACTATTTTTTTATGAAGTCGCTAATATTCGCGCAGAACACGCTTCAAGTTGACGAGTATAACCTGTACCGCCAAATATTTGAAATAATTTACAATTCCATACCCAAGCCCGATTTATACGTTTTTTTACATAAACCAATTAGTGGCTTGTTAGAAAATATTAAAAAAAGGGGCAGGGAATACGAGCAAAACATTACTGCCCAGTACCTCGAAAAAATCCAAACCGGATACTTCGAATTTTTTAAGCAACACCCCGATTTCACTTTCCTATTAATTGATACTTCTAACATTGATTTTATATCGAAACCCAGTGATTATCTGAAATTAAAATCAATTATTTTTGAACAAAAACACTCAAATGGCATTAATAGAGTAACATTTTAAAGTTTTTTAAAGTGTTTTTTAACCCTTAAGCTTTTAATTTTAGCTAAAGTGTATTATGTTTGTATGTTGTTTGACGAAATTGACTATCCTTGAAATTTAAACTTAACACCTTAAAAATTATGAAAAGAATAAAATTAAAACTATTTGCTTTTGCCGCTTTGGGTGCTCTTTTCCTGAGCGGTTGCGGTGGAGTTGACAAAATGAAGCAGCTGCCTGAAGGTTTTGTGCTTAAGGTTACTCCCAACCCCTTAGAAGTACATGGCACCATGGTTAAAGGCACTATTGAAGGTACTATTCCCCCAAAATACTTCAATAAAAAGGCAAAGGTTGAAGTAACTCCAGTTCTTGTGTACGAGGGTGGCGAACTTGTTCTTCCTGTTAAAATACTACAAGGTCAGGATGTACAGGAAAACAACCAAGTTATTTCGTACGATGCTGGTGGCAGTTTCAAACACGACATTGAGTTTGAATACAAAGATGCCATGATTAAATCGGATTTGGAACTTCGTTTCGTTATAATGCATAAAGACAAAAAGATTCCTTTCGATGCTCCACAAAAAATTGGTGTAGGAGTTCTAGCTACCCCTAGACTGGTTGAGTTCAACCCCAAACCAATAATACTAAAAGATAAGTTTGTAAGGATTACAAGTAAAGAAACGGAAGCTCAGATTAAATACGTTATTCAGCGCTCCGACCTCCGTAAATCTGAACTCACAAAAGAAGACATAGCAGCGTTGGAGAAGTTCATTGCCCAAACCGTTGCCGAGCAAGATAAGCAACTTAAAGGCATTAAAGTTTCCTCGTACGCATCGCCCGATGGTCCTGAGAAAATGAATGACAAACTTTCGAAGGATCGTGGAAAAACCGCTGAAAAATGGTTGGCCGATGTATTTAAAAAAGCAAAAGTTCAGGGTAAAGCCTCCGACTTTGTTACTGCCGATGTTACTTCAGAAGATTGGGATGGATTCCAAAAACTGGTTCAAGCCTCAGAAATTCAAGATAAAGAACTGATCCTCCGCGTTCTATCAATGTACTCCGACCCTGCTGTTCGCGAAAAAGAGATTCGTAATATGAGCAAGGTGTTTAAAGTACTAGCCGAGAAAGTTCTTCCCGAACTGCGCCGCTCTAGAATGATTGCAAAAGTTGACAAAGTTGGATACTCCGACGAGCAATTCAAAGAGATGGTTCAGAATAATAATATGGACAACCTGAAAATTGAGGAAATCCTTTATGCTGCTACCCTTTTCAACGATATGGATACCAAATTGAAGGTTTACCAAAAGGCTGCCGAGTTGCACAACGAGGTTCGCGCATTCAACAATGTTGCTTATGTAGCCATTCTCAAAGGTGATGCTGCAACTGCAAGAGGTGCCATTAATAAAGCTATTGCGCTAGACGCCAACAATGCTGTTGTGAAAAACAACAATGCTTGCGTTCTGGTTTTAGAAGGTAAATATGCCGATGCCGAATCGATTTTCCTTGGTGCAACCAACGCTGGTCCTGAAGTTAAAGTAAACCTTGGTGCTTTTGCCATTCAAAAAGGCAACTACCCTGCAGCAGTTGAGTACCTTGGCGGAACCGACAGCTTCAATCAGGGTTTGGCTATGCTTCTTACCGGAAAAACCGAAGCAGCTCGCAATACATTCAAAAAACTCGATTCTGCTAAAGCTTTTTATGGTCTAGCAATTATTGGTGCACGCACTCAGGATGAGAATGCGCTTCTTACCAACCTACGCACTGCCGTTGGCAAGGACGCTTCTCTGAAAGCGCGCGCAAAGGTTGACCTCGAATTCCGCAACTACTTCCAGAACGATGGCTTCAAGGCAATTGTTCAGTAAAAAAATACGAAGAATGAAAAAGGCACCTTATAGGTGCCTTTTTCATTTTACTTCCGAGAGCTTAATAAAACAGTGCCATACAACTATTCCTGCTGTAACCGACACATTGAACGAATGCTTGGTGCCAAATTGGGGAATCTCTATAGTATAATCCGATGAATCGATAACCGATTGCTCAACACCCCTTACCTCATTGCCAAAAACAATTGCAAACTTTTCCCTTCTACTCGGATTAAAACTACGAATATCCAAACTTGCAGCAGTTTGCTCAACTGAGCAGATTATGTAACCGTTTCTCTTTAATTCTTTAATCGCATCGAGTGTATTCTCGAAATACTGCCAATGCACCGATTCCTCTGCGCCCAATGCTGTTCGATGGATTTCACGGTGCGGAGGTGTTCCAGATATACCACATAAAAATACCTTCTCAACTCCAAGAGCATCGGCTGTACGAAAAATTGAACCAATATTATTTAAACTTCGAACATTGTCGAGCACCACCACCAAAGGAAGTTTTTCCGATTTTAAATTCTCATCTATCGTCTTTCGTTTCAACTCATCGAGTTGCAATTTCCTATTATTACTCATTCAGCAATTGATTTATGAAAAAGGATTCGTTAATTTTGGCAAACGTAATTAAAAAAGTGCGTTTTCGTATCTTTAACCAAATAGCAAAAAATAATCATATGAACATACACGAATACCAAGCCAAGGAAATTCTGAAAAAAAACGGAGTGGCTGTACCCATGGGCAAAGTTGCATTTTCTGTTGATGAAGCTACCGATGCAGCCAAAATTATCCTGAGTGAAACTGGCACCAATGCCATTGCGGTTAAAGCACAAATTCACGCCGGCGGAAGAGGCAAGGGAGGTGGCGTTAAAATTGCCAAAAACATTGATGAAGTTGCAACGTACGCCAAAAACATACTCGGCATGACCTTAGTTACCCATCAAACGGGGCCCAATGGCAAATTGGTTCAGAAAATTCTTGTTGAGCAGGGTATTTACCATCCTGGCCCGTCGGAGGTAAAGGAGTACTACATGAGCATTTTACTCAACAGGGCATCAGGCCGAAACATGATTCTGTACTCTACCGAGGGAGGGATGGACATTGAAGCGGTAGCCGCCAAAACACCACACCTTATTTTTAAAGAGGAAATACATCCAACAGGTATTCAGGCTTTCCAGGCTCGAAGGGTTGCCTTTAATTTAGGACTCTCGGGGAAAGCCTTCTCGCAAATGGTTAAGTTTGTAATGGCACTCTACAATGCCTATATCGAAAGCGATGCATCGCTTTTTGAAATTAACCCCGTTGTAAAAACTTCCGACGATAATATTTTTGCTGCCGATGCCAAGGTTAATATCGACGATAACGCACTCTACCGCCACCCCGAATTGACAGCACTTAGAGATTTGGACGAAGAAGATCCAACCGAGGTAGAAGCATCGGAGTCGAACCTTAACTTTGTTAAACTCGACGGTAATGTGGGCTGTATGGTTAACGGTGCCGGTTTGGCAATGGCAACCATGGATATTATAAAGCTATCGGGTGGCGACCCTGCCAACTTCCTCGACGTGGGAGGTACGGCAAATGCCCAAACCGTTGCCAACGGTTTCAGAATAATTCTGAAAGACCCCAACGTAAAAGCCATACTAATTAATATTTTTGGCGGCATTGTTCGCTGCGATCGCGTTGCACAGGGCGTTGTTGATGCATACAGGGAGGTTGGCAATATTCCCGTTCCGGTTATTGTTCGCCTACAAGGCACTAACGCCAAGGAAGGTAAGGAACTGATTGATGCAAGTGGTCTTAAAGTTTACTCGGCCGTTTCGTTACAGGATGCAGCAGTTTTGGTGAAACAAATGGTATAATTACATGCTTTACTAAAACAATAAACCTCGAAAAGTAATTCGAGGTTTATTGTTTATTGCAATTCACTACTTCTTTGCCGGGCAGGTACTAATGCCGAAAATTGTGTATAGTCCGCAAAAGCTCAAAAAAGCAGTTGCAATTGGGACTAAAGCGAGCAATCCCCACCAACTTTCGTAATAAATACCTAAAGCACCTATTACGAGGCCAATAATAATCCGAATAATTTTATCGGTTGTTCCAACATTCTTTTTCATGTTTAATGTGTTTAAATTTCATTATAAACAACTGATTAACAAAAGAGTTGAAGGTTTTTGAAAAAAAATGGGAATCTTTGCTATTAAGGCTTCCCAAAGATTTAGAGTTTTAAAAAATTGCTTACCACCTAACCGGTTGCCTGAGTACAGGCATGGTCATACAGCGAGCGCCTCCCCCACCTCGAGGGAGTTCGCTTCCATCGATGGTTACAACGCACTTTTTGTACGAAAGCGGATCGACGCGGTTGGCAACAACATCTTTAGCACGAATGATTTCGTAACCGTTCCGGTTCATCTCCTCCATGGTATAAATATTTCGGGCGTAACCAATAACCCTTCCAGGGCCAAAGGCAAAAAAGTTGGCTCCGCTATGCCACTGCTCGCGTTCCTGGGTCCATACGTCCTTAGTGCCACCACAAATTATTGGTTTTAAGTACATGCCCAAATCGCGCAGGGCGACTAAAAGGTTATCGACCGTTTTAATATCCTGCACTTTACCATTATCGATGGTAATTTGTACCGTTTGAAAACGGTTTGGACTTAAAACTATGGGTTCGAAAACCATGCACTCATCGGCATCGAGCAGGGTGAAAACCATGTCGAGGTGAATGAACGACTCGGGTTTATCGGGGAGCTCCTGAACAATAACGTACTTTCTGCCCTTATCGCCCGAGGCGATTAATCGGTTTACAATAAAGTCGATACCACGGGTCGAAGTACGGCAGCTGCTTCCAACAAGTAAAATATCGTGACGGGCAACCAGAACGTCGCCGCCCTCTATGGTAATATCACTATTGTCGTTAAACAGCATGGGGTTTATGGTGGCCGTTTCGAACCTGCTCGAACTGCTGAATATGGCCTCCATTATTATCGACTCCCTATCGCGTACCCTATTGGCCATTTTTCCTATTAAAACTTCGTTATAAAGCGAAATGGAGGCATCGCGGGTGAAGTAAAAATTATACAATGGAGGAAGCGAAAACCGTTCCTGACTTAGAAAACTGGTAAGCGTATTGCGCTGAAGCGGCAATCCTTCTATTAAAAGACGAGCCAACTCACGTGGCGAAATACCCATAAGTTCATCGCGCAGCGAAAGGGCATTCTCGTGTTTACATATAACGTTTATCAAATCCTCCTTTGCCAAGGGGTTACTTAAAACATCGACCAGCAAATCGCCTACCTGGTAGGTTTGAGCCACTTTTGACAGAACACCATAAATTTGCGAGTACTCCTTACGGGCAACCGAAAGGTTGAGAATATCGCTATAAAGCGCACGCTGAGCATTTTTGGGAGTCATATTCTCAACTTCGGCACCGGGCGAGTGGAGAATAACGCCATTTAGCGTTCCAATTTCTGAGTCGACATATACCTGCATCGGTTTTTCCATACTTCATTTTTTTATAAACGCAAAAATAGCTTGTTAGTAATAACTTAAGGCATTTACTTTACCTGTTAAGAAGCAGTTGAACTGCATTGGGAAATACAAATTAACTTTTACAAACCCTTAAAAACCACTATTGTCCAATAAGAAATCCATTCTTTGTACAAGTGCTCAAGCCGCACGGGCTCTTACTTTTTTTCTACAGCAAAAAAAAGTAAGCAAAAAATGCCGCCGCGGCAGATAATTTCCTAAAAATCAGATTAATTGACTAAAATCCGGGAACTCGCTTCGCTCAAACAGCCCGGATTTCTTAACGTCCATTAATCTGATTTTCTTTACGGAAATTCTCTGAGGCTGAAAGCGATCCCCCAATAAGCAGAAAACTACCGATTTCCTTACATACAAACACATTCACGTAAATTCAAAAAATTTAATCGGACACTAATGCTTAAAAACTTTAAATTTGAGGCAATTTATTACTTATAGGCACAAATAAGCATTTGCAATGATTTCATTTCCGAACGCCAAAGTTAACCTTGGCCTGTTTATAACCGAACGGCGCTCCGATGGGTTCCATAATATTGAAACCATTTTTATGCCGGTTCCGAAGCTATGCGATATTCTCGAAATAATTGAAGTTCCCTTACAAACCGAAGATTTAAAGTATAGCCAAACCGGGCTTACCATTGAAGGCGACATTAGCAGTAACCTTTGCGTTAAAGCATATTACAAGTTGAAAGAACGGGTTGAACTTCCCCATGTTTCGATGCACCTTCATAAACAAATCCCCATGGGTGCTGGGCTTGGCGGGGGATCGGCCGATGGCGCTTTTGCGCTGAAAATGCTAAACCAACTGGCTAAAAATCCGCTTACGGACAACGAACTGGCAAAGGTAGCCCTTACGCTTGGCAGCGACTGCCCCTTCTTTTTAAAGAACGAACCCTGCTTTGCAACGGGCCAGGGCGAATTGCTCGAACCCATCACAACAAACCTTTCGGGCTACTGGATTGCACTGGTAAACCCGGGCATTCATGTACCCACAGGTAAAGCCTACTCCGAGTCGACCCCGCAAGCGGCGCCTGTTCATTTACCCAACGAAATAAAAAAACCGATAGAACATTGGCAGAAAACGATTGGTAACGATTTTGAAAAGGTTGTTTTTCGTCACCATAACGAAATTGAAAATGTTAAAAACAAACTCATGGACCAGGGTGCCGTATACGCAAGTATGTCGGGAAGCGGATCGACCGTTTTCGGTATTTTTCGCACAAAACCTATAATTAGTGGATATGAGGGGTTTTTTACACATATTTCGGAACTATAGCGCGCTTGTAAGCAAGTCGTTTACAATTCCTATTTTTTTACTTCTGATTTCAAGTTCGCTTTGGTCGCAAACCAAATTGTGGCAACCCATCCCTTCGGCAGAGTGGATTGAGCTGCGAATCGATTCGCTTCGCAATGAGCTACTTGCTAACAAGACAATTGAAGAAGATTACGAGGTTTCAATTCTTGCGGCATTGCTCTACTACCCAGATTTGAAGACTACGAATATTCGATTCAAATCGAGTCGAATAACCACATCGATGGCAGCGCTACCGAGAGCAGGAAATATTTTCAGAAAGCCCGAGAACCGTAAATATTCCATATTAATAAACAATAGGCTAAATAAAAACCGAGCACCCCTCATTTCGAGCGTACCGTTTGCGGCACGCGTTGGGGTTATTGGGCACGAACTGGCACACATTGTCGATTACAAAACCAAATCGAACAAAAGGCTTATATACGAGGGACTGGCTTACTATTTCAACACGGGTTTCAAACGAAAACTCGAACACCATGTGGACAAAATAGCCATCGACAGAGGGTTGGGCGAAGGGATTCTTGCGTTCCGCATTTATATTGACGAATATTCGGATGCAAGCGAAAAGTACAAACGTTTAAAGCAACGGGTATACCTTACATCGGCCGATATTGAAGCAATTCTGCAGCAAAGCCAATCGGCAAGCGACGATGAGGATTCGTAAAGAATCTCAGGATCATTTAACTTGAAAAATTATCAACATAAACCCACAACCGAACTAGGGTTAGAGTAACTTTGCATGCAATTAAGAATTGTAAATGGAACGAAATAAAAAAACCGAAGGACTAAAGCTCAATTTCTTTATACCCGAAGTTAGCGAAGAGATACGCCTACCTCTGGTCGATGCCTTCATTAGCGCTGGCTTCCCTTCGCCTGCCGACGACTACATTGAAGGCAAGCTGGACCTTAACATGCTGCTAATTCGCAACCCCAGCTCCACATTTTTTGCACGCGTTCGCGGCAAGTCGATGCAAGACGCTGGCATACACGATGGCGACATTCTGATTATCGACAAGTCGCTCGAACCAAAGCAGAACTCGGTTCTCATTTGCTTTATCGATGGGGAGTTTACCGTGAAAAGGGTAAGAAAAGTGAACAACGAAATGTACCTAATGCCCGAAAATAAAGATTTTGAACCAATAAAAGTTGAAAGAGGATCGGATTTCAGGCTCTGGGGCGTGGTTACCCATTGCATTCATAAATTGTAATGCTATGTTCGCCCTGGTCGACTGCAATAACTTTTACGTTTCGTGCGAGCGGGTTTTCAACCCCAGGCTCGAAGGGGTTCCTGTGGTTGTACTATCGAACAACGACGGCTGTATCATTTCCCGTTCGAACGAGGCTAAAGCCCTTGGGCTTAAAATGGCCGAGCCCGTTTTTAAGCGTAAAGACCTAATTGAACAGCATAATGTTCAGGTTTTCTCATCGAACTATGCCCTTTACGGCGACATGTCGCATAGGGTTATGGAAACGCTCAAGCGTTTTTCGCCGCACATCGAAATTTACTCCATCGACGAGGCTTTTCTCGACCTTTCGGGCATGGAGGTCGACCAGTACGAATACTGCCAGAACATTCGCAGGGTAATTCAGAAAGAATTGGGTATACCCATTGGAATTGGCATTGGAGCTACCAAAAGTTTGGCAAAAATTGCCAATAAAATTGCAAAGAAGAACGAGGGTGTTTTCACAATCGACTCGGAACGAAAACGCGATTGGGCGCTACGCAATACCCAAATAGACGATGTTTGGGGCGTTGGCCGCCAGTATGCAACTCTTTTAAAGCGAAATGGCATTGGCACTGCATACGACTTTACGCAGCAAAACCCCGAATGGATTCGCAAAAACATGACCGTAATGGGATTACGCCTCTGGGAAGAGCTGCATGGCCGTTCGTGCATTCCGCTCGAAACGGTAATGCCTGCCAAAAAGAACATTGCCACAACCCGTGCCTTTGGCAAAAAAACTGCCAACATTGAGAATCTCCGCGAAGCGGTTTCGACCTACGCAGCTGCCTGTGCGGGCAAACTTCGTCGCCAAAAGTCGATAGCACGGTACGTTACTGTATTTATTCATACCGATCCGTTTTCGGACAGGGAGCGATACCAATCGTTCAGCATTACTGCAACCCTTTCGGAGGCATCGAACTCCGACATTATTCTGGTTGAAGCGGCCCTAAAGTGCCTCGAACAAATATTCCGACCAAATCTTCTGTACAAAAAAGCGGGGGTAATAGTTAGCGAAATAACTAAAGGCGAAGCCTTTCAGGGGAATCTGTTCGAAAAGCATAACCGCGAAAAACTCGATAGCATTTCAAAAGTTACCGACTCGCTAAACAACCAATACGGCAGAGGCACCCTAAAGTTAGCCATACAGGGAAGCGGTAAGGAATGGAAACTGAAGCAGGAAAAACTGTCGCCTGGTTACACCACGAGATGGGATGGAATTATAGAAGTTGGGGGATGAGTTCACTTCGACAGGCTCAGTGTAAAATTGGGTTATTGAGTTATTGAAGTCCGAAGAGCGAAGTCCGAAGAGACTGAAGACGGAAGTCGGCACAGATGTGCATACAACAAATAACTATCAACTATCAACAAACAACGAAGAACTGACAACCTACAACCAAATTATCCTTCATTACTACTAGCATTTCCTTCTGAATATTTATTCATTACAGAATACCCTAATTGATTAGGTGCTCTAAATCATCATTTTTTTTTGTAATTATCTTTATTTGTAATACCCCCATTCCTTACATTTACACAAATAGTTTTTGCAGTATGTTTATTATTGAATTAGTATATAATCTTTCCTCTTTAGTTGCTCTGAGCATAATATCTGGTTTTATTCAAAACCGATGGGCAGGATCGACAAAGATTGGTTACACCCTGCAAGGTATTCTCTTTGGAATTGTTGCCATACTCGGCATGATAAACCCGCTGGTTTTCGAACAGGGAATAGTATTCGACGGGCGATCGGTAGTTATAAGTCTATGTGGTTTATTTTTTGGGCCAATTGCAGGTACCATTTCTGCAACCATGGCCATAATACTTAGGATCTATCAGGGTGGCGCAGGAGTTTATATGGGAGTTTCAGTGGTAGCCGCTTCGGCACTGATTGGGATATTCTACTATTACAGTAGGAGAAAAAAAGAAAAAAAGGTAGACGCTATATTTTTACTAGGGTTTGGTTTGATTGTACACATTGTTATGCTCATGCTTACCTCCCTTTTACCAAAAGAATCGGCTATTGCAGTTCTAAATAAAATTGGCTTTGCAATAATTACCTTTTACCCATTAGCCACCATTCTTATCGGAAAAATCCTTCACGACCAGGAAATTAAACAAAAAACCATTGCTGCGCTCAAGAAGAGCGAAGAACTTTTTCGCACACTAGCCCAATCGTCGCCAGTAGGTATTTGTAAAGTAACCCGACAGAACGAAATACTATACGTAAACGAAAGGTGGTGCGAAATAGTAGGTTACTCGTGCGGTGAATTAATAAAAAGAAATATTTCTGATAGCATTTTCAAGGAAGACCTTCCGGTATACACTGACACTTGGCAAAAATTTATTGCCGGAACATCAAACTTTAGTATTGAGTTTCGTATGAGCGGCCCCGACGGGAGCCCCCGTTGGGTGCTATGTCAGTTTGAACAGCAAATTAATGCCGATGGTGAAGTTACAGGGTATGTTGGTAGCCTGTTCGACATTAACGAGCGTAAACAGTATGAAGAGAAACTGAAAACCTGGGAAATGGTTTTCAAATCGACTCGTTTAGGTGTTTCTCTCAGCATGGCCTATTCAAATAGTTTTGAAGTTGTTAATCCTGCATTTGCCCAAATGCATGGCTACCAACCCGACGAAATGATTGGTAAATCAATTTCAAAAATCCTTTCAGAAAATGAGTTTGAAAAGTTTGTTGCTGAACAAGAAATTGCATATAGCAAAGGTTTTCACTTGTTCGAACTGAAAAACACCCGAAAAGATGGAACAGTTTTCCCTGCCTTAATAAGCCTTACAATAGTGTATAATAGGCTGGGGCAGCCAAAGCATCAAATTGTTAATGTTCAGGACATAACCGAACGCTACCAAGCCGAGGAAAATTTAAAAAATGAAAGATTAAGACTAAAATATATAATTACAGGAACAAACGTTGGAACCTGGGAATGGAATATTGGTACTTGCGAAGTTATTATTAACGATCGTTGGGCAGAAATTATAGGTTACAAATTAAAAGACCTTGAGCCCGTAACCAATAAAACTTGGGAGCAATTTGTTCACCCCGAAGACCTTGAAAGATCGAATGCAATACTAAAGGATCATTTTGAAAAGAAGTTAGATTATTACGACTGCGAAGTTAGAATGAAACACAAGGAGGGTCATTGGGTTTGGGTACTAGACAGAGGAAGCGTTGCCGAATGGTCGGCAGAGGGAAAACCCCTAATGATGTATGGTACGCATAAAGACATAACCGAAAGAAAACGCAGGGAAGACACCATGCGCCTTAACGATATTAAACTAAAAGAACAAAACGAAGAGTACATTGCCTTAAACGAAGAACTAACAGAAGTAAACAATCGCTTAAGGGAGAGCCAGCAAAGGTTAAAGGAGCAGAACGAAGAGTACATTGCCTTAAATGAGGAACTCACCGAATCGAACGAAAAAATTAAAAGAGTTAACAATGAACTTCAAGCAGCTAAGAAAAAGGCGGAGGAGAGCGACAGATTAAAATCGGCATTCTTGGCTAATATGAGTCACGAAATTCGAACCCCCATGAACGCCATTATGGGTTTTTCTGAAATTCTGCTACGTCCCAACCTTCCACCAGAAAAGCAACAAGTTTTTGCTGAAGTAATAAATAGTTCTTGCAACCAACTTCTAAGCCTTATAAACGATGTGCTCGACATATCGAAAATTGAAACAGGGCAAATGTCGGTTAATACTGGCAGTACCAATATTAACGAATTACTAAACAATGCACATCGACTTTTTAAACCAAATGCCGAAAAGAAGAAAATCGAATTCAATTTTCACCCAGGCCTTTCGGATAGCGAATCTACCATTTATACCGATGAGGTTAAATTCATCCAAATAATAAATAACCTGATAAGCAATGCTATAAAGTTCACAAAAAAAGGAGCGGTAAACTTTGGGTACTTGCTTAATGGAAATCAGTTGGAATTTTTTGTTTCTGATACAGGCATAGGCATTGAGCCCCAAAACTATCAGAAAATTTTCGATAGATTTTGGCAGGTTGAAACCTCCGAATCCCACAAGTATGGTGGTACAGGATTGGGATTACCCATCACGAAAGCATTTGTTGAAATGCTAGGGGGGACTATTAGCCTAGAATCGGTATTAGGAGAAGGTTCTACTTTTAAATTTACAATGCCCTACTTACCATCCCAACTCCAAAAAATTGCCAGGTCAAACCAAAATGAATCATTCAATTTCGCAGGAAAGACCATTCTCATTGCAGAAGACGAGAAAGCCAACGAAATTTTAATTGCCGAGCTTCTCAAAGCAACCAATGCAATACTTCTTCATACTGTAAATGGGAAAGGGGCCATTGACGCGCTTCAAAGTAATAGCAATATCGATCTTATTCTAATGGACCTAAAAATGCCTGTTATGAGCGGAATTGATGCCACAAAAAAAATAAGAGAATTCAACCAAACAGTACCCATCATTGCCATTACTGCTCATGCCCTGGGAGGCGATAAGGGAAAATGTACAATGGCTGGTTGTAACGACTATGTTGCAAAACCAATTGACTCGTCAATTCTTTTCAAAACCATAGCTAAGCATTTAAATATTCAACCATAGCTATTTGGCAAAATGTGTTTCTACTACGCCATAGCCAAAAAGAACCCCAAATCGCTTATCGACAGAGGGATTATTAAGGAGAAGCAACTCGATTTATTTGCCGATCATTTTTTGGTAAACGGATTCGAGCATCCTGCTATGCCCATAATTACCGATGCCAACCCTAATGAAATAAGTTTTTTCCGGTGGGGTTTTGTTCCAAATACCGTAAAAACCGAAACCGAAGCTGCTAGTATTTTAAAACAATACAACACATTAAATGCCCATGGAAGCAGGGTTTTCGAAAGCAAACTGTACGGCGATGCAATACGAAACCGTCGCTGCCTGGTACTTTGCTCGGGCTTTTTTGAATGGCGAAAGATTAAAGGGAAAAAAATCCCCTACTACATTTCACTAACCGACGACAGTTTGTTTGTTTTTGCTGGAATTTGGAGCAGCTGGGTTGACGATAAGGGTACGGTTAATGGCACATTTTCGGTTATTACTGTTGAGGCCAACGAAATGCTAGCCCAAATTCATAATACAAAAAAGCGGATGCCCCTCATTCTTAATCCGGAACAAGCACATAAATGGATTGACCCAATACTTAAAGAAACCGAACTGCGCAGCATGCTTGTACCCATTGAAGATAAGTACATTAAAGCCCATACTGTAAAACAATTTCTGAACAAACTGCCGAGTGAGCTGCAAAACTCCGACATTATTGCATACTACAACTATCCTGGGGTTACTGAAATAATGGTTGAGAAGTGGGGTCGAAATGAAAATTGCCCCGGCAACCAACTTGCTCTAGATTTTTAAAAAGAAAAGGGGAGCCGTACTCCCCTCATTCAAATCTATTTTAGAACAGATTGGCATTAATCAAGTTCTACCATTACAAATCCCTTTACAACCCTGTCGCCAGGCTTAACATTTACCTCTTTAACGGTTGAGTTAATGGGAGCCAATATTCTGTTGTGCATTTTCATGGCATCGAGTATTACCAATACTTCGCCTTGATCAACTTTCTGCCCAACCTTAACTTTTACATCAACTATGGTTCCGGGAATAAAAGCTGTTAGTTTTTTATTATCAAGTCTGCTAATTGACATAACATATTATTTAATCGGTTAGTCTCTTCAAATCTATTAAAAAGGAGGTATTCCGTGCTTCTTAGCGGGTCTATCGGCAACTTTACTGCTCGACACATCAAGGGCATGAAGCAACAGTTTACGAGTTTCCTCGGGTTCAATAACGGTATCGATGTAGCCTTTCGAAGCGGCAACGTATGGGTTAGCAAACTTCTCCTTGTACTCTTCAACTTTCTGGCGGCGCATTTCCTCAGGGTTTGCAGCCTCAGTAATTTCCTTGCGGAAAATGATATTAGCAGCACCCTCTGGTCCCATAACTGCAATTTCGGCACCGGGCCAGGCAAAAACAAAGTCGGCACGAAGGTGGCGCGAACCCATTGCAATATAGCCTCCACCATAGGCCTTACGAAGAATCACTGTAATTTTCGGAACCGTAGCTTCGCTATAGGCATACAGCAACTTGGCTCCGTGACGAATAACACCTGCATGTTCCTGATCGATCCCGGGCAAATACCCAGGCAGGTCGACGAATGTACAAATTGGAATATTGAAAGCGTTGCAGAAACGTATGAAACGTGCGGCCTTATCGGAACTATCTACATCGAGTACGCCAGCCATAACCAATGGCTGATTGGCAACGAAACCAACGGTTTCGCCGTTGAGGCGCCCATACCCAATTACAATATTTCCTGCCCACATTTCCTGAATTTCGAAGAAATCGGAATCGTCGACCACAGCACGAATAACATCGCGAACATCGTAAGGTTGCTTGGGGTCGTTGGGAACAATATTGCTTATTTTGAAGGTTTGTTTGGGTTCTTTTGGTTCGAACCTACGCGCCTTACGGTTATTATTCCAGGGAATGAAAGTGATGAGTTTTTTAATCTGCTCAAAGCATTCGAATTCGCTTTCGGAATAGAAATGGGCATTTCCAGTGATTTGGGCATGTATTTTGGCTCCTCCTAAATCTTCCTGCGAAATCTCCTCGCCCAGTACTGATTTGATAACTTCGGGGCCTGTGATAAACATTTTCGAAATTTTGTCGACCACAAAAACGAAATCGGTTAGAGCAGGCGAATAAACAGCACCCCCAGCACAGGGTCCAAGAATAACAGAAATTTGAGGAATAATTCCGCTCGAAAGCGTATTGCGCCAGAAAATTTCGCCATAACCAGCTAATGAATTCACTCCTTCCTGAATACGCGCACCCCCTGAATCGTTTATTCCAATGAGCGGCATGCGCATGCGAAGCGCATAATCCATGATTTTTGTAATTTTTCGGGCATGCATCGAACCGAGCGAACCTCCGGCAACTGTGAAGTCCTGGGCAAATACTGCTATAGGTGCTCCATAAATAGAGCCAGTTCCAATTACAACACCATCGCCATGGAGTACTTTTCCTCCCATTCCAAAGTCGCGAGCTTCGTGCTCAACAAACATATCGTACTCATTAAACGAATCCTCATCGAGCAAAGCAATAATACGCTCGCGAGCGGTCAGTTTGCCCATGGCAACCTGCTTGGCAACGGCCTGTTCTCCACCACCCTGAAGAACCTCCTCTTTCCGTTTCTTTAACTCTTCAATTTTGTTCTGTGAAGGCATACGGATCCTTTATTGGTTAATAATTTAGGTTAATTGAATATGAATAAATTCCTACCATTTCAAGTGCAACGTTACAAATTCCATTTGAAATTAAACACATGTTGGGGAATGTTTTTAGCTTTACTCGATATAAAGGATTGTTAGTCAACCCATTTTCGAGTGTTTAAGAAAGGGTTCGGTTTTCACCATTACGCCGTTGGAATTCTGAACACCTTTTCGCCAATAAACTCTTCGATTTTCAAAAATTGTCGTCGTTCATTATTTGAAACAAAGGTAATGGCAACTCCATCGTTTTGTGCCCGAGCAGTTCTGCCAATTCGATGTACGTAGTCTTCGGGATCGGCTGGAACATCGAAGTTTACAACCAGATCAATATCTTCAATATCAATTCCCCTTGAAACAATATTGGTTGCCACTAGTACCTGATAATGGCGGTTTCGAAATTTTCGCAGCACTTCTTCTCGTTGGGGTTGGCTCAAATCGGAATGAATGGCCATTGTTTTTACATTGGACTTCAACAGTAATCTTTCAATGCTTTTAACTTTTTCCTTAGTCGATGCGAAAACAATGACGCTTTTCACATCGGTCTTCCCTTCGAGAAGTTTTGCTAATAATCCTATTTTCTCATTGTCTTCGGCAATATAAACTGCTTGCAGTACGTTTTCGGCAGGTTTCGAAACCGAAAGGCTAATCTCTCTGGGTTCTACCAGTAGTTGCCTCGCAAGTTTTCGAATATTATTAGGCATTGTAGCTGAAAACATGAGGGTTTGTCGCTTTTTTGGGAGGGCAGCTACAATTTCCATTATATCTTCGAGAAATCCCATATCGAGCATTCTATCGGCCTCATCGAGCACCAAGTGTTCAACCTTGTCTAGTTTAACATAACCCATTTTCAAATGCTGAATTAGCCTGCCGGGTGTAGCTACCAAAAAATCGACCCCACTTTCAATGGCAGCTCTCTGCTTATCCCACGAAGCACCCTCGCTTCCACCATAAACAGCTATGGAACTGGCAGGCGAGAAGTATGCAAAACCCTCAATTTGCTGATCGATTTGAATTGCCAACTCCCTTGTTGGCACAATAATTAGCGTAGAAATGTTGCTTTGCCTCTCATCCCTATTTGCCAGTATGCTTAAGAGGGGCAAAATAAAAGCCGCTGTTTTTCCCGTTCCTGTTTGAGCGCATGCTATTAGGTCGTGACCACTGAGCACTAATGGCATGGCCTGCTGCTGTATGGGGGTTGGAGTTTGAAACCCCATGGCGGTTATACCTTCAAGTACCGAAGGATGAAATCCAAATTCTGAAAAACTCAAATTATAAAAGTATTAACAAGTAATAACAAAGTAAAAAACGAACAGCACAAAGGTACAATTTATAAATTATGCATAAATGAGTATTTTTACCATTCCAATATTCTGGCACTTTCATTTCAAAATAAATTGGCATATGTTAAGTTTCCTTCGAAAAAACAAGAGGTACAAACATATTTTTTTCGATTTAGATCGAACGCTTTGGGACTTTGATCGGAACATGCAGCTAACTCTTGAAGAACTTTACGAAAGGCATAAATTAGAGCAACAATTCAATGATTTCGGAAACTTTCTATCGGCATTCAATGTGCAAAACGAAAGGCTCTGGAACGAATACCGTCACGGTAGGTTAAGTAAAGATATTTTACGTTGGAAACGTTTCGAGCTCACCTTGAAAGAATACGGAATTATCAATCAACATCTTGCTGAAATAATGGGTGAAGAATACGTAAAGGAGAGCCCAATGAAAACAGCTCTTGTACCCCACACCCGTGAGGTACTGGAACATTTGCAGAAAAATTACCAGTTGCATATTATAACCAATGGTTTTAGCGAGGTGCAGTTTACAAAACTAAAACTTTGTGGAATCGATAACTTCTTTACACGGGTAACCACTTCGGAAATTTCGGGATACCACAAACCCCATCCCCTAGCCTTTGCTCATCCGCTTTCCTCGGTAAATGCCAAGAAAAGCGAAAGTATTATGGTGGGCGACGATTTAGAAATTGATATTATTGGAGCACGAAAGTTTGGAATCGATCAGATATTTCTGAATATCGAAGGGACTGAACACAATGAAAAAGTAACCCACGAAATCACATCGCTACTCGAACTAAAAAGAATATTTCCTTCTGACTAGTATGGCACCTCGTCGTTACTTTGGCTAGGGGTAAAATCGAAGTCCCTTCCAACCTGCGAGGATCCTAGCGGGTCATTGTTCATTTTCGATCCCATTACCATAGTTTTCGAGGCAGCATCGTTCATCGAAAAGGCCGGGTAGTATTCGGATTCTTCGTCGGTAAATTTAGCCAACTCGTTGCGGAAACGAAGGCGAATATCGTCGGTTTTACCGTTTCGGTGCTTTGCAACAATAATTTCGGCAATCCCTTCGTACGAATTTCCATTCTCATCGTCCTTAAAACCGTAGTACTCGGGACGGTGAATAAAAATCACCAGGTCGGCATCCTGCTCAATGGCACCCGATTCGCGAAGGTCGGAAAGTTGCGGACGCTTATTTCCTCCTCGAGTTTCAACCGAACGGTTCAACTGGGAAAGCGCAATTATGGGTACGTTAAGTTCTTTGGCAATTGCCTTAAGCGATCGCGAAATGATACTCACTTCCTGCTCGCGGTTCCCTTTATTGTCGGTGGGGCCGGTCATTAGCTGCAGGTAGTCAATTATAATCACGCCAATATCGAACTGTGTTTTGAGCCTTCGGCATTTGGCTCTGAATTCGAATATGGAAAGAGCGGGGGTGTCATCAATAAATATTTTGGCATTCCTAAGGTCGTCGAGCTTGGTGGTAAGCTGAATAACCTCATCGGGCGAAAGTTTTCCGCTTCGTATCTTTTCACTAGCAATGGCTGTTTCACTTACAATTAATCTGTTTACCAATTGCAAACTCGACATTTCGAGCGAAAAGAAAGCAACGCTGCTGCTATGGTCAACCGCCATGTTGCGTGCCATGCTCAGCACGAAAGCGGTTTTACCCATTGACGGACGGGCTGCAACAATAATCAGGTCGGAGGGTTGCCAACCAGAGGTAAGCCGATCGAGATTGGTAAAACCGCTGGGAACACCACTCAAATTATCGGGTCGTTCGCCTGCTTCCTTAATTTTATCGAGAGCCTGCTTAACTAGTATGCTAATTGCCTGCGACTCGCGCTTTATGTTTCCTTCGGCAACTTTAAAGAGTTCCATTTCAGAATAATCGAGCAAATCATCCACATCGGTCGATTCGTCGAATGCTCTCTGCTGAATATCGCTCGAAACCCTGATTAGTTCGCGTTGTATGTACTTTTGGGCAACAATTTTGGCATGGTACTCGAGATGAGCCGCCGAACCCACTTTAGTTGTTAATTGAGCCAAATATACTGCCCCACCAATTTCTTGTAAATGTCCGTTTCTGTGAAGTTCTTGGGTAACAGTGTACAAATCGACCGGTTCGTGCCTTGAGTAAAGCCCTTCTATTGCCCTATAAATTTTCTGGTGGCTATCTTTATAAAAGCAATCCGACTTAAGAATTTCGGATGCGACAATAACGGCATCGCGTTCAACCATAATGGCACCAAGAACAGCCTCCTCAAGATCGGTGGCCTGTGGTGGTACTTTCCCTAAGTCCAAACCTGCAAGGTTTATAGGAGTTGCAACAGGTTTTTTATCGATTCGTTTCTGAGCCATTTATTTTTTATTTGCAAAGGTATAGGGTTACCCAATTGAAAGGTAAAAATCGTTGAAGAGGTTATTAACAAAATCGCTAGAGATTGAATTTCTGAACAATACAATAAATGATGGCTTTTTGTTTAGTATACCTGTAAAATTATCAGGTCTAAAACCCTGATTAAACATTAAACAATAATCACAGGCATAAGGCTGTAACAAAAATCTTCTTTTTTCACTACGCTTTTCTTTTCTACTGCCTAAATAATTATTAAACCCCCCTACCCCTAACTACGGTAATAAGGGTATATAGAATGATTCGGAAGTCGACTAGCAGCGACATATTTTCGAGGTATAGTAAATCGTATTTTAAGCGTTCAATCATTTGGTCAACATTTTCGGCGTAGCCGTATTTTACCTGACCCCAGGAAGTTATCCCTGGCTTAACCTTTTGGAGATGCAAATAATGGGGTGCCTTCTTTACAATTTGGTCTATATAGAACTGACGCTCGGGGCGTGGTCCTACCAACGACATATCGCCTCTCAGCACATTGTAAAAGTTGGGAAGCTCGTCCAGACGTGTTTTTCGCATGAACCGGCCAATGGGAGTTACTCTGTTATCGTCTTTGCTCGAAAGTGCCGGGCCACTGGCTTCGGCATCGGGACGCATGGTTCGAAACTTGTAAAGAATAAACGGTTTACCATACTTTCCAATTCGTTCCTGTCGGAAAAAAACAGGCCCTTTGGATGTACACTTAATAATAAATGCCAGAGCCACCATGAGTGGAAACAGAATTAAAAGCGTAAAAAACGAAGTCACCCTATCAATTATGGCCTTTACCTTTTCCTGCCATGCCGGCATTAGGTCGAACGTTACCTGAATAAGGGGTACCCCAAAAATCGATGACATTTTAACCCTACCGGTTAGGAAGTCGTAAAGGCTAGGAATGGCTTTTACCGATATATTTAGCCCGAGCAAACTATTTATCACCTTTGTTACGCTTCTGCTTTCGGTAGTTTCGAGGGCTAATACAACTTCCTCAATGCCATTGCACATTACAATCCCCTTCAAATCTTTTATATCGCCTAAATGGGGTACTGCGCCCTCCAGCGCATGCTTGCTTCTGCTTCCGGTACTAACGTAGCCAACTATTTTATTTCCTTGCAATTTGACCTGGTGCGTCATCTCATCGAAGAGCTCAAGAGCCTTTTCACCATCGCCAACTATAATGGTAGGGAATACCAATTGGCCCCCTCGAATGGCCTTTATAGTTCGGATGGTTATTATTAAGCGGGGTATATATGTAATAAAAAATTGAAGGCAGAAAAGAATAATAGTAAGTTGGTAGTAATTTTTGTAGGTTGCAATATAATCGTCGAGTATAAGAAGAAAGAATATAACTACCACCCCAAACATGGTAATTACGAGCGAATTACCAAGCTCCTTAAGCCTCGAACGGCGAAAAACATCGCGGTAGAAGCCATTAACATAGTATAAAAGAACCCAAAACAGAGGTATTATTAGCAGTGCCAGAAAAAATCGCTTATCGAGCACAAATTCAACATCGACCCCAAAAACCTTGGGTTCAATAATTTTTTTTCTATACAAATGGAACAACCACCATGCGGCGGCAGACCCAATAAAATCGAACAGAATATATTTAGCAGCCTGAAATCTTTTTTTCACTTCGAAAACTTTGTGGTTCATTTTTAATGTTCCAAAAATAAATAAATAAATATAACCAACCACAATAACTAGCCTACAAAGAATTGCTTTTAAACAACCACATATTAAGTCGAAATTCTTTTAAAGTTTTATGGTTTGTTTCTCCTAAATCTTTTTGCAACCAATAATTGAAGCTATATTTGCCGAGAGCGAACCTCTTTACAATCCACTATTTTTAAGCAATGCACGATACATTTAGGCATAAAGGACTAAGAAAAAAACTGGTTGATGAAATTAGGAGCAAGGGTATAACCGACGAAATGGTACTTCGTGCAATAAACACTGTACCCCGTCACCTTTTTATGGAAAGTAGTTTTTTAAATTTCTCTTATAAAGACTCCGCATTCCCAATTGGGGCTGGTCAAACCATATCGCAACCCTACACCGTAGCCTTTCAAACCCAGCTTTTAAAAGTTGAGCCTCACCAAAAAGTACTTGAAATTGGAACCGGTTCGGGATACCAAACTGCAGTGCTAATGGAGTTGGGGGCAAAAATTTTCACTATTGAACGACAAAAGGAACTTTTCCTTAAAGCGAAAATGGCCCTGGAGCGAATGGGTTACCACCCTCACTTTTTCTATGGCGATGGATACCTTGGGCTTCCAACCTACGGACCCTTTGACAGGATACTGGTAACTGCCGGGGCGCCCGAAATACCCCAGGCTTTGGTTGACCAACTTAAAGTAGGTGGCAGACTAGTAATACCCGTTGGCGACAGCCAAGGCCAGAATATGATGCTAGTAGAAAAACACAGCGAAACTAATATTGAAACATCGAACAACGGCAGGTTCATTTTTGTTCCTCTGCTGAAAGGAACCAATAAATAGAAGACAATGGCAAATATTAAACAATTTACATTCAATCCTTTTCAAGAAAACACCTATGTGGTTTACGATGCTACTGGCGAATGTGTGGTTGTAGACTGTGGTTGCTATACTCCCGAGGAGCAGCAGGTACTAGTTGATTTTTTAACCAACAACAAACTTAAACCAAAATACACAATTAATACGCATTGTCACGTCGACCATGTACTTGGTATTTCTTTCATCAAAGAAAAATACGGAGCCCAATCAATTGCTCATGGCGAAGACATTACCATGCTTCAAATGCTTCCTCAACATGCCCTTATGTTTGGCTTAGCAATCGACTCTGCACCAGATATTGACATAATGGTAAAGGATGGCGACCGTATTCGATTTGGTAACACAGAACTTATGGTAATTCATACTCCCGGTCACTCGAGGGGAGGCGTATGTTTTTACTCCCAATCGGGAAATTTTATAATAACAGGTGATACCCTTTTCGAGGGTTCAATTGGCCGCACCGACTTACCCGGAGGCAATTACAACATTATACTGTCCAGCATTAAGAGTAAAATACTCTCCCTCAGCGACGACATTACTGTTTACCCGGGACATGGAAGCTCAACTACAATAGGCAAAGAAAAAACGAGCAACCCCTTCTTAAAGTAAACATTAAGCAAAAACTGTTGTTTTAAAAAAAGATGTTAAAAGAATGACCAAATTCATTTTAATCTGTTATCGATTTTCTACTTTTACATCAAATTTCACATTTCAAAATCATTAAAGCTCACACAATATGGTAACTGACCGTTTCGTATCGCGCCACATTGGCCCCCGCGACCACGAGTTAAAAGAGATGCTCGACACTGTTGGCGTAAAAAGTTTAGATGAACTTATAGATCAAACTGTTCCAAAATCAATTCGACTCGAAAAGCCATTAAACCTACCCGCTCCGCTTACTGAGCATGAATACTTGGCAAAGGCCAAAATGTTGGCTTCGAAAAATAAGCCATTCCGCTCGTTTATTGGCATGGGTTACTACGGAACGCACACACCATCGGTTATTCTCCGAAATATTTTCGAAAACCCAGGCTGGTACACATCGTACACCCCTTATCAGGCCGAAATTAGTCAGGGTCGACTTGAAGCGCTGCTCAATTTTCAAACCATGGTAATGGATTTAACCGGAATGGAAATTGCCAACGCTTCGCTTCTCGACGAGGCCACTGCTGCTGCCGAAGCTGTTATTATGATGTTTAACCTACGCTCGCGTCAAGCAGTAAAAGAGGAGCGAAACATTGTATTCATCGACGGCGATATTTTCCCTCAAACCCTCGAAGTGGTTGAAGCCCGTGCAATTCCTCTTGGAATTAAAGTGGTAACCGGCTGCTACAAAGAGTTTTCTTTTACAGGAAAAGAGTTTGGTGCGCTCGTTCAGTACCCATCGGCTAAAGGAAAGGCTCGCGACTACTCGGCTCTAACAGCAAAGGCTCACGAAAACGGAATGTTTGTTACTGCAGTTGCCGATCTATTATCGCTTGCCCTTTTAACACCACCAGGCGAATGGGGTGCCGACATTGTGGTGGGATCGACCCAACGATTTGGCATTCCAATGGGTTTTGGCGGCCCGCATGCAGCCTACCTGGCAACAAAAGATGAGTTTAAACGTCAACTACCCGGTCGTATTATAGGAGTTTCAATTGACCGACATGGAAATAAGGCCCTTCGTATGGCGCTTCAGGTGCGCGAGCAGCACATTAAACGCGAGCGGGCCACATCGAATATTTGTACAGCTCAGGCACTTTTAGCCACCATGGCTGGCATGTTTGCTGTTTACCATGGTCCCGAAGGAATTCGAAGAATTGCACAGCACGCTCACAGCACTGCCACTTTGGTTGCCACCGAGCTGGGCAAGTTGGGCTACAAGCAAACTGTCGAGGGATTTTTCGACACCATCGAAATTGAGCTCCCAAGCGGTATTAAGTCCGACATGGTTAAGCGCAAAGCAATTGACAAAGAAATTAACCTAAACTATAAGAAAAACGGAACCATTGGTATAAGCTTCGACGAGCTTACATCGGTTGCCGAAGTAAATGCAATTCTTAGTGTTTTTGCAGAAGTGGCAGGCAAACCTGCACCACAAATTACCGAAATTAGGGAGGCGAACAGCATTCCCGAGAATTTAAAACGCAAATCGAGCTACCTTACAGGTAAGGTTTTCAATTCGTTTCACTCCGAAACCGAAATGATGCGCTATATTAAGAAACTTGAGCGCAAAGACATTGCCCTAAACCACAGCATGATTTCGCTTGGCAGCTGCACCATGAAACTTAACGCTGCAACGCTTATGCTTCCATTAAGCTGGCCCGAGTTTGGCAATATCCACCCTTTTGTTCCAACAGAGCAAGCCGAAGGCTACATGAATTTGATTTGCGATTTGGAAATGTATTTAGCCGAAATTACCGGTTTTAGCGCGGTTTCGTTGCAACCCAACTCGGGTGCAGCAGGCGAATATGCCGGACTAATGGTTATACGGCAGTACCACATGAGCCGAAACCAAAGCCACCGAAATGTTGTATTAATCCCTGCCTCGGCACACGGAACCAACCCTGCAAGCGCTGCTATGGCAGGCATGGAGGTTGTGGTTGTTGCCTGCGACACGAATGGAAACATTTCGCTCGAAGATCTTAAACTGAAAGCCAAGCAGCATCGCGACAATCTTTCCGCATTCATGGTTACCTATCCTTCAACTCACGGTGTTTTCGAAGGTGAAATTAAGGAGATGATGAAGATTATTCACGATAACGGCGGACAAGTTTACATGGACGGAGCCAACATGAACGCTCAGGTTGGCCTCACCAATCCGGGCACCATTGGCGCCGATGTTTGCCACCTCAACCTACATAAAACCTTTGCTATTCCTCACGGAGGTGGCGGGCCCGGTGTTGGTCCTATTGGCGTAGCCAAGCACTTGGTTCCATTCCTGCCAAGCCACCCAGTGGTTAAAACTGGTGGCGAACAGGCCATAAAAGCCATTTCGGCAGCGCCCTGGGGTAGTGCATTTGTACTCGCAATAACCTACGGCTACATTTTAATGCTTGGCGAAGAGGGATTGCGCAAAGCAACTGAACTGGCAATTTTAAATGCTAACTACCTTACTGCCAAACTAAAGGGTCATTACGAGGTTCTTTATACGGGCGAAACAGGACGTATAGGTCACGAAATGATTCTCGATTGCCGTCACTTTAAAATGTCGTACGACATTGAAACCGGCGATATAGCACGCAGGCTTATGGACTATGGTTTCCACGCGCCTACCCTATCGTTCCCTGTTCACGAAACCCTTATGGTTGAGCCAACCGAGAGCGAATCGAAGCAGGAACTCGACCGCTTTGCCGAAACAATGATTGCCATTAAAATGGAACTCGAAGATATTAAATCGGGGAAAGCCGACAAGACCGATAATGTTTTAAAGAATGCTCCGCATACTGTTACTGAAGTTACAGGCAACGATTGGAATCACTCGTACGACAGGCAAAAAGCGGCATTCCCATTACCCTGGTTGGGCCTAAACAAGTACTGGCCAACTGTAAGTCGAATCGATTCGGGCTATGGCGACCGCAATTTGGTTTGCTCGTGCGCTCCCATTGAGGACTACTTGTAGTTTACTTGAAATTCTTTAACTACAAAGCACACAAAGAGATTTACAAAGGGCGCAAGGAAAATTGCTGGCAAATGTCTTCATCTTTGTGCTCTTTATTAAAACCTCGGTGAACCTGCCTGACGGCAGTAAGGCTTTGTGGTTTTATTTTTTACGTTTCTCATCATCACTAAACAATGGAAACAATTCGAACTTTTATAGCAATTCCCATTGCCGTTGAGGAAAAACTTGCCAATGCTTGGGACGATCTGCGAAATTGTTTCGATAACCGTCAGGTTAAATGGGTGAATCCCGACATTCTGCATCTTACGCTCTTCTTTTTAGGCGAAACCCAGCCGAAACAAGTGAACCAAATTCAGCAGGAGCTAGCAAAACAGGTAGATGGATTTAAACCATTTAATATAGTTCTAAAAGGAATGGGTTACTTTGGTTCAGCCCAAGCGCCAAAAGTAGTTTGGGTTGGTATTGATAAAAATGAAACGCTCGAAAAAGTTCACAAAGTAACCATGGCTGTAGTTAGCAGGCTGGGATTTCCCCCCGATGAGAGAGGTTTTAATCCGCACATAACTTTAGGCCGGCCAAAAAACATGGCAAATTATAGCGACTTAACCAACCTGCTTAAAACGTACAACAAAACCATTTTTCAAACCAGCACTGCAAGCGAAATTGTTCACTACAAAAGCGAACTCACACCAAGCGGTGCAATATATTCAAAACTATATAAAGTAGAGTTGAGAAATTCTATTTAGGAGCCATTCTATACAATAAGAGCGCAATGGCTGTATACATTAAATTCGGGATCCAAACAGCAATAAACGGATCGATACTGCCACCAACCGCAAACATGGTTGTAAAGCGCATAAATAGTATGTAACTAAAACTCAAGGCCAATCCCAATCCTATATGAAGACCAATTCCTCCCCTCACCTTTCGCGACGAAAGGGCAACCCCAATAAGCGTTAGAATGAAAGTTGAAAATGGGTATGCTACCCTGCTATACTTTTCAATAAGGTAAAATGTAACCGTATCAGATCCTTGCAGCCTTTGCTGGGCAATGAACTCGTCGAGTTCAAACATATTCATTGTTTCAACAATGTTTTCTCTGCGAGTAAAATCGCTTGGGTGTATAAATAGGGTAGTATCAAGCGATTCGCCAGTAATTACTTCTTCCCTGTCGGCCAAGTAGTTCCTAATATGATAGGTTCCAACTTTCCATTTATTAATGGTTGTGTCCCATTTAACGGTTTCCGACATGAGTTTCGATACAAGTCGGCCGTTCTCAAACTTTTCGATAGAAAATTTATACCCAATGTTTCCAAAGGAATTGTACGACTGCATGTAAAGGAAAATTCCGGGCCGAACCTGCATGTGAATATTCCTATTGGTATTGTATTTGGGTCGCTTAATATAGGTATTTTCGAAATTGAGTCGCACCTTGTTGGCTGGAGGAATAATGAAGTTAGACAAGGAAAACGAGAATAACGCGATGAAGAGAGCCGAAACGAAGTAGGGAAACATGAGCCGCCTGAAGCTTACCCCACTGCTCAGAATGGCAATTATTTCGGTATTGTAGGCCATTTTAGAGGTGAAGAAAATAACGGCTATAAAAACGAATAAAGAGCTGAACAGATTGGCAAAGTATGGAATGAAATTCAGATAATAATCGAAAACAATGGCCCTTAGCGGAGCATTTTTACCCATAAAATCGTCCATTTTCTCAGCAACATCGAAAATAACGGCTATGGTCATAATTAGTGTGATGGCATAAAAATAGGTGCCAACAAACTTGCGGATAATGTAAAAATCGAGAATTTTAAATCCCAAATTTCTCATAATCGGGTAGCAACACGTTTAGTCATTTTATTTTTCCATTCTTCAAAAGTTCCATTGGCTATTTGCAACCTGGCCTCAGCCACCAACCAAAGGTAGAATCCTAAATTATGTATACTTGCCAATTGGGGACCTAACATCTCCGATGAAACGAATAGATGCCTCAGGTAGGCTTTGCTGTATCGCCGGTCGGCAAAAGTGGTGCCATTCGGATCGATGGGGGAAAAATCGTTTTCCCACTTCTTATTGCGTATGTTAATAATTCCTTCACTTGTGAAAAGCATTCCATTACGTCCGTTACGGGTTGGCATAACACAATCGAACATATCGACTCCTCGCGCAATGGCCTCCAGAATGTTTTCGGGTGTTCCTACACCCATTAAGTAGCGTGGTTTGCTGGCGGGTAAAATGGCATTAACAACCTCTATCATTTCGTACATTACCTCGGCAGGTTCGCCAACCGAGAGGCCACCAATGGCATTGCCTTCACAATTGAGTGCAGCAACGGTTTCGGCGGCTCGCTTCCGCAGTTCGGGGTAAACGCATCCCTGTACAATAGGGAACATCGCTTGGCTGTGCCCATACAAAGGCTCTGTTGAGTTGAATCGATCGATACAACGGATTAACCATCGCTCAGTTAAGTCGAGCGATTTTTTGGCATATTCAAAACTAGCATCCCCGGGTGGGCACTCGTCGAATGCCATAATAATATCGGCTCCAATTGTACGCTGAATGTCCATCACATTTTCGGGGCTAAAAAAATGCTTCGATCCATCGATATGCGAGCGGAAATGAGCGCCCTCCGAGGTCAGTTTTCTATTTTCGGCAAGTGAAAAAACCTGATAACCACCACTATCGGTCAGAATTGGCCTGTCCCACGAGCTGAACTTATGGAGTCCACCAGCCTGCTTAATTACTTCGAGACCAGGACGCAAGTATAAATGGTACGTGTTGCCTAAAATTATTTTTGCATCAATATCGTATTCGAGCTCACGATGGCTTACCCCCTTTACACTTCCAACAGTTCCAACGGGCATGAATATGGGAGTTGGAATGGTTCCGTGGTCGGTTACAATTTCGCCCAGCCGGGCATTTGTTTGGGTGTCGGACGCGAGCAGCCTGAATTGCATTTGCATAAAATTTTGGCAAAGATAACTGAAAAAATAAGGTTTGTTATATGCCTTTCAACCTAACCTATGTCGCACAATTAAACTGTCAACTTCAATTTTGAATAAAAATTACCCAAACAATATTGAGTTTGACCCATTGCAAAGCCAAAATGTTTAGTTAAAATTGCCTTGCATTTTTAAACTTCGAATTGTGATTCCAATCTTCTCAGAATTAAGCCCTTTGCAATTGGGCTTCTTTATTGCTTTTGCCACAACATTGGTTATTCAGCTCCTTTACTTTACACTAATTTATTTAAGGGTTGCAATATACAAGCCCAAATATACAAATGTAACTACACCCCAAACACCATCCATTTCGGTTGTTATTTGCGCCCGAAATGAGGAAGTAAATCTCGAAAAATTTTTACCTTGCATTCTTGAGCAGGACTACCCCAACTTTGAAGTGATTGTTGTAAATGACTGCTCATACGACGAATCGGAATTTGTGCTCTCGCGTCTTCAAAAGCTATACCCAAACCTAAAGGTTACAAATATTAAACCCGACGAAAAGTTTTCGCACGGTAAGAAATTGGCCCTTACAGTTGGCATTAAAGCGGCTCAGAACGAATGGCTTGTACTTACCGATGCCGACTGCCAACCATCCAGCAGTAGATGGCTCTCCGCCATTGCTCAAAACTTTTCTGGCAATACCAATGTGGTGCTAGGCTATGGGGCGTACATGAAAAAGAAAGGTTTTTCGAACAAACTTATACGATTCGATACTTTTTACATCGCCCTTAACTATTTGGGTATGGCACTTATTAAAAGACCCTATATGGGCGTAGGTAGGAACCTCGCGTATAAAAAGGAACTGTTTTTTAAAAACAGAGGGTTTGCATCGCATAGTTTTCTTCATTCAGGCGATGACGACCTGTTCGTTCATGAAGTTGCTAATGGGAAAAATACTGCGGTTGAAATCGATGTAAAATCGCACACGCTATCCGTTCCCCGTGAGACCCTCGGATCATGGTTTATGCAAAAAAGAAGGCATTTAACAACAAGCCCATACTATCGTAACTCTATTAAACTAGCATTATTTCTCGAACCCTTTTCCCGAATACTCTTTTGGTCAGCGGGCATTACTCTTTTTGCCATTGGATTTTCGCCGTGGGTTGTTGGGGGAATGATGCTCCTAAGGTTAATCGTAACATCATTAATACTAAATATGGCAATGAACCGTTTAAACGAAACTAAATTATTCTTAATTTCGTTCCCATACGATTTGTTCTCGCCATTTTTGTACCTTTGGTTAGCATTTGCAAACCAATTTAATAAAAAACGATTTAGATGGAACTAAGCCAAAACCTTTCCGAGAAGGCAAAACACGACTTAGTTTTAGTTGAGCAGGCCATTCAGGGCGATCAAAAAGCGTACGCTGAGCTGCTTGGCCGATACCGCGACTCAATTTATTTTATGCTTCTTAAAATGGTTAACAATAAGTCCGATGCTGAGGATTTAACCATTGAAGCATTTGGCAAGGCGTTCAAAAACATTCACCAATACACTCCCAACTTTGCTTTTAGTACTTGGCTATTCAAAATTGCCACCAACAATTGCATCGACTTTATTCGCAAACGCAAGGCAAACACCATATCAATCGATCACGGCACTGAGGATAGCGAAGGTATTTCTATGTCGCCAGCTGCAAGCCTCCCCTCAAGTTCTTTAGACCCCGAGGAAACCCTTATAAAGGAGCAGAATATTAAACTAATCCAGTCGTTGGTATCGAAGCTCAAACCTCGGTACCGAAAGCTCATTGAGCTAAGATATTTTAAAGAATATTCCTACGAGGAAATTGCAGAAGAACTTGAACTTCCGCTTGGTACCGTTAAGGCGCAGCTGTTTAGGGCTCGTGAATTGCTTTTTAACATACTGATGAAACATAACCAAAAGCCCAATTCGTAGCTAACAATGGACGAAATTATTTATAGGTACTTTCCCGAAGCCACCCATACACAGCGCAAACAATTCTCCCAATTAGAGCCCCTTTACAGGGAGTGGAATAGTAAAATAAATGTTGTTTCTCGAAAAGATATTGATAAGCTTTATATCCATCATGTTTTACACTCCCTTTCCATTGCCAAAATTATAAGTTTCGCAAAGAGCACTCATATTATCGACGTAGGAACAGGGGGCGGATTTCCGGGTATTCCTTTAGCCATCCTGTTTCCAAACTGTAAGTTCACCCTTATTGATTCGATTGGAAAAAAAGTACTGGTAGCCAATGAGGTTATTTCGAATCTCGGACTCGTAAATGCAACCGCTTTGAAATGCAGGGCCGAAGAGGTTAATACAAAATTCGACTTTGCAGTAACTCGGGCAGTAGCCCCTATGCCCACTATTAAGCAATGGATAAGAAAGGCTGTTAAGCCTGGTGGCTTTAATGCATTGCCTAATGGTATTATTGCACTAAAGGGTGGCGACCTGCAAGAAGAGCTGGCACCCTTGGGCCGCGATTTAAAAAAATGGAAAATTACCAACTTCTTTCAGGAAGAGTATTTCGAAGAGAAATTTGTGATTTACTTACCCATTTACTGATTTTTTCGTGCAAACTTTTTTATGTTTTAAAAAAAACCTTACCTTTGCGTGCCTAAATTACAGGTACAAACCAATTGAACGAACCTGACTGTCAGCAAAAAAGAATAAATATTAAAAGCAAATAGCAATGAAAAGGACCTTTCAACCATCGAATAGGAAGAGAAGAAACAAGCACGGTTTCCGCGAAAGGATGTCGACTCACAACGGACGCAGAGTGCTTGCAGCCCGCAGGGCAAAAGGACGTAAGAAACTTACTGTTTCTGACGAGCCAAAGCACAAAGTTTAGTACTATTCCTAAATAGTTTCGATAGGCTGACACGATTGTGGTCAGCCTTTTTCGTTGAACTCCATGCAACTTTTCTCTATCTTTACTGTTAGAATAGCGCACGTAAATTAGCCCGTGATGACATTCACCGAAAACCTTTTGAAAATCGATCTGCCATCAGCCATTCAGAAAATTATTGGCAAAGTGCTCAATGGCGAAAGAATTGAACCTGCTGATGCACTTGCTTTATTCGAGCAGGCCGATTTAGGCCTGCTGGGTCTGCTGGCAAATGAGGTTAACACGCGCAAAAATGGTAATACTGTTTTTTTTAACCAGAACTTTCATATAGAGCCCACCAACATTTGCGTATTTAACTGTACATTTTGCTCATATAGAAGGGCTCAGGGACAGGATGGTAGCTGGGAAAGTAATCTACGCGAAATATCCCATACCTGCCAAAAATACAAGAAAATGCCCGTAACCGAAGTCCATGTAACGGGCGGCGTACATCCTAAATGGGACTTGGATTTCTACGGGCAAATTATATCCGCAATAAAACATGAACTGCCCAGCATACATGTTAAGGCATTCTCGGCTGTAGAACTCGACTATATTTTCAAAAAAGCCAACTTGACTGCTCGCGAGGGCATTAAGCAACTAATAAAATACGGTCTCGATTCAATTCCGGGTGGGGGTGCCGAAATTGCGAACAAAGAGCTTCGCGAAAAAATATGTCCCGACAAATCGTCGTGGGAACGATGGCTCGAAATTCACGAAGCGGCTCATCTGGAAGGCTTATCATCCAATGCCACTATGCTCTATGGCCATATAGAAAACTATCAGCATCGCATTGAGCACATGGAGGCCCTCCGCCAGCTTCAGGACAAGACCCATGGTTTTAATTGTTTTATCCCCCTTAAGTTCAAAGCAGCTAATAACACACTTTCATATATTGGGGAAGTGAACAGCATTGAGGTTCTTAAAAATTTTGCAGTTGCTCGTATTTACCTCGATAATTTCCGACACCTCAAAGCATACTGGCCCATGCTAGGGAAACAAACTGCGCAGCTTTCGCTGCATTTTGGTGTGAACGACATTGATGGCACAATCGACGATTCCACTAAAATATACACCATGGCCGGTTCGGACGAGCAAAGGCCTACCATGACTGTTGAAGAAATTTGCGAACTCATAAGAATTACCGGCAAAAAACCCACTGAACGCGACTCGGTTTATAACCCAATACGGGAGTATTAACCTTGCAAATTCCCAACAATGGCATTCTATGTGCCAATAAAATTATATTTTTGTCGTTACTAATACGCCTTAACAATAATTACTGCTTTCACTATAACCAGTTTTAACCATGTCGGGTCAAAAAATCAAAGAGTTCTTTTTGCGGATCTATAATATTCCCTACGTTAAATCGCCCCTAATTGCTGCTGCTATTGTTATTGCAGCCATTCTAATTTTTTTTACATTTCTCTTTTTCTTCACTCGCCACGGGCAGGGTATTGAAGTGCCCGACTTCGACGGACTATCGCAAGAACAGTCGGTTCGGTTAGCCAAAAAGAAGCGGTTGCGACTCGAAATAATCGATTCGGTTTATATTGCAACCCGGAAGCCTGGGTCGATTGTTGACCAAAACCCTTCTGCAGGAACACTGGTAAAGGCTAACCGGAGGGTTTTTCTAACGATTAACGCTACAACCCCAAAATTAGTTGAAATGCCCGATGTGGTTGGAGTAACTCTTCGCCAAGCCAAGGCGCAACTCGAACTTCAAGGCTTTACCATTGAAACCCTCTATTTTACCCCCGACATAGCAATAAACAATGTTCTGGAGCAAAGGTATAAAGGCAAGAAAATTGACCCAAAAACACTTATTCCAAAGGGATCTGCTATTGATTTACTCCTCGGTCGGGGGTTTGCCAACGAAAAAACGGGGCTTCCCAGAGTTATTGGTTTAACCCTTGCTGAAGCCAAAAGTACACTTATTGAGGCATCGTTGAATTTAGGCAATATTCGATTCGATAATACTATAAAGGATTTGCGCGACTCGTTACAAGCCAAGGTTTACAGCCAGTATCCAGCATTCAACGAAGATACCCCTATAAGTTTTGGCGCACGCATCGACATATGGCTTACGCTAAACGAAGAGCGCATTCCGCGCTTAATAGAGGTAATTGATTCAACAAAAAAACAAGTTAAGTACGAAGAACCCGAAGAGGAGATTTTTGAATGAGAAACATTGCCTGCAAAATTTTTTTTACGGTTATTACAATTGCGTTCAGCAGCAAGCTTCACTCCCAAAAAGGGTTCGAAGTACTGGTAGATATTGAAACTTTAAATTATACTGAAGGATTGGTCTTAAAACGTTCTGCCCGAACTAACTTGGAACTTCCTTTTTTCGACGATTTTTCCTATCGCTCCACAATTCCAGCACCATGGCTTTGGACCCAATCTGGAGTATATGTGAATAGTAATTACGCCATAAATCCTCCCAATATTGGGGTTGCAACTTTCGATGCAATTAACCGGAACGGACAAATATATCCCAATGCCAGTATAAACCCTTTTTCGGCCGATACGCTAACCTCGTTACCAATAAATCTGTTTTTCCCTGCCGATACCAATATTTACTTCAGTTTCTATTACCAACCTCAGGGTTTAGGCAATCAACCTCAAACCCAGGACTCGTTAATTCTCGAATTCTTCAAAGCATCCACCCAGAAATGGGAAAAGGTTTGGGCTGTATCGGTTAATTTCACAAACAACAGTCTTTTCGAAAAGAATTTTCTACTCGACAAGACGAAAACCATTTCGACCCTGAATTTAAATCGCAAATTCTTCAGAGTACATTTCCCAATTCTTAACCCCGATTACCTAACTGCTGGCTTCCAATTCCGATTTCGGAACATTGCTTCCATAGCAGCTAATCAGCACGTTCCCAGTTTGCGTGGCAACTCCGACCATTGGCACATTGACAATGTATACCTAAACCAGAGCAGAGATTTTGCCGACACCGTTTTAAACGATGTTGCATTCAGAAAACCCTTGGTTAGCATGCTTAAAAACTACGAAAGTGTTCCCTGGTCTCATTTCAACTCAACTGCTCAGCAGACCGAATTGCTAAATCCCCTCAAATTTAGTATTGCATACCGCAACCAGGGCCCTGTAATATGGAATGTTACCCGCCAATTTAGTATTGAAAACCTGTTAACTAACCAAGAACATTCGTTCACCGGAGGTGCCGAAAATATTTTTGCATTCGAAGATTTTGAGTATACCCGTAATTACTTATACACATTTAACTCTTCAAATGCCGACTCGGCCAAGTTTCGCTTTACAAGTTTTTTGATAACCGATTTTAACCCCGAAACCCACCACCTTAGGTGGAACGACACGGTGCGCTATACTCAAATTTTTTCAAACTACTATTCATACGACGATGGCAGCGCAGAAAACGGATATGGCCTTTTCGGGGAAGGAACTCAGAATGGAAGGGTAGCGTACAAATTTACTAACTACCAAACCGACCTGCTTGTAGGTGTTTACTTTTATTTCAACAGAAGCCTCGACAATGCCAACCAGAAATATTTTAAACTTGCCGTTTGGGCCGACAATAACGGAAAACCCGGACAACAAATATACGAGCAGCTTGGCTTACGACCCATTTTCACTAACTACCTCAATAAATTCACTCTTTACGAACTCGATGAACCAATTGAAATTCCTGCTGGAACCTTTTACATAGGCTGGGTTCAAACTACTCCCGACTTTTTAAATGTTGGTTTCGACCTGAACCGAATAAATAATAGCAAACTATTCTACAATATTACGGGCACCTGGACCAACAGCCAGTTTGAAGGAAGCCTAATGGTGCGCCCTGTTTTTGGTAAATTGAACGAACCCCCAACAGGTATCGACCCAAACCCATATAAAGTTGAGTTTAGCCTCTATCCTAATCCTGCAAAAAACTCCTTCAATATTTCCATTTCGAATTCAACCGACAGAACCAAAGTTCAAATTTTCAACATTTCGGGGCAAATTGTAAACCAACACTTTTACACCAGCCAGCCAATTGGTATTGAGCATTTACCCAATGGGGTTTACATTGTTAAAATTATTGCCCCCAACGGAACTTTCGCCACCCAAAAACTTATCATTTCGCGATGAATTCTGAACCGCAGGAATGGATTGACGATGAGTTGGACGACGAATCGGGCGAACAACAGGAACTTTACGAGCACTTTCATATTGATGTGGATAAGGGCCAAAGCATGGTCCGTATCGATAAATTTTTAGCCGATAAGATAAAAAATGTAAGCCGAAACAGAATCCAGTCGGCAGCCGATGCCGGTAATATTTTGGTTAATGGCAAGTCGGTTAAATCGTCGTATAAGGTAAAGCCTCACGATTCCATTTCGATAGTAATGGCCGAACCACCTCGCGATGTAGAAATTAAGCCTGAGAATATTCCTCTCAGCATTCTTTATGAAGACAATGATTTGATTGTACTAAACAAGGAAGCCGGCATGGTGGTACACCCAGGCCATGGTAATTTTAATGGCACACTCGTAAATGCTCTCATGTACCACTTAAGGCACATCCCCCTATTTAGCAGTGGCGAAGTTCGGCCCGGACTGGTGCATCGCATCGATCGTAACACCTCAGGTGTGCTGGTTATAGCCAAAACCGAATTAGCCATGAACCATTTGGCCAAGCAATTCTTCGACCGTACCACATCGCGCAAGTATATTGCATTAGTTTGGGGCAATTTGGAAGATAATTCGGGAACCATCACAGGCCATATAGGACGAAGCATTCGCGACAGAAAAAAAATGCAGGTTTTTCCCGATGGCGACCAGGGCAAACATGCAATTACACATTGGAAGGTTGTTGAGCGAATGGGATACGTCACCCTTGTTGAGTGCAAACTTGAAACAGGCCGAACCCACCAAATACGTGCTCATTTCGAGCACATTAAACATCCCCTTTTCAACGACGATAAATACAGCGGCGACAGCATAGTTAAAGGAACCACCTTTACCAAGTACAAGCAATTTGTTGAGAACTGTTTTAAAGTTTGCCCTCGCCATGCACTTCATGCCCAATCGCTTGGCTTTAAGCACCCAACCACGGGTAAGTTTATGCTTTTCGAAACCGAAGTACCCACCGATATGGTTCAGGTTATTGAAAAATGGAGAACCTACACGGGTTCGCGTTCCAATCAATTCGAGGAAGAATAGAGGCCATATCGTTCATAATTTTCAGTATTTTTGCGTAACAACAACCCAATTCATGAGAACCCTTAAAAACATTGCTATAATGGCAGGAGGCAACTCCTCAGAAGTTGACATTTCGCTGAGGGGAGCCAGACAAATAGCCAATTGGCTCGATAAAGCCCAGTATAATGCTTTCACCATAATTGTTGATGGGAAAAATTGGATTCTGAAGCATCCCGATTTTGGCGACTTACCCGTATCGAAGGATACATTTACTGCATGTTGCAACGAGCATACTTATAGTTTCGATTGTGCCCTAATTGCTATTCATGGCACACCTGGCGAAAATGGGCTGTTGCAGGCTTACTTCGAACTTATGGGCATTCCATACACCACAGGAGGAGTAATGAATGCCGCTGTTACCTTCGATAAGGAGGCAGCAAAATTTCCGCTTGCCGACCTAAATATTAAACTTGCCAAGGGAATACGCATTAATAAGGGGCAGTCGGTCGACCCATTCGATATTGTAAAAAAATTAGGGTTACCCCTTTTTGTTAAACCCAACGAGAGCGGAAGCAGTTTCGGGGTAACCAAGGTTAAAAAGGAATGCGAAATAATTTCTGCACTCGAAAAGGCCTTCAGCGAGGACAGCACTGCACTGATTGAAGAGTATATTGCAGGGCGCGAATTCACCTGTGGACTAGTAAAAACCAGGGGTAAAGCAATTATTTTCCCTGTTACCGAAATAATTCCCAAAACCGAATTCTTCGATTTCGATGCCAAGTACAAAAACCTGTCGGAAGAGGTAACACCCGCTCAAATACCCCAGAACCTTTCGGATTTCATTCAGGATGTTTCATCGGACATATACGACCGCCTAAAATGCCGTGGCATTGCGCGAATAGATTTCATTTACAACGAAAAGAAAGGGCTCCATTTCTTAGAAGTCAACACCGTTCCTGGCATGAGCGAAGCCAGCATTATACCCCAACAGGTTGCTTCGATGGGCCTTACCATGAGCGAAATTTTTTCGTTAGTAATAGATGACGCAATAGAACGCAATAAACACTAATTTACCCTGTCGATTAGAAGTAAACATTAACCCGCCAACTTTTTTGTATATTTAGGGTCGAACCAATACTATACCGACATGAGTAAAAAATTTGCTGTAGTATTAGCTGGTTGTGGCGTTTACGATGGTGCCGAAATTCACGAAGCAGTAATGACTCTCTACGCCATCGATTCGAGTGGTTGCAGTTATCAAGTTTTTGCACCAAATATCGACCAGCACCATGTAATTAACCATACCAATGGTTCCGAGATGAACGAAAAGAGGAATGTTCTGGTTGAATCGGCCCGAATTGCTCGTGGAAAAATTTTACCTCTTAACGAATTTAAACCCTCCGATTTCGATGCGCTTATTTTCCCCGGCGGGTTTGGTGTTGCCAAAAATTTATGCTCCTTCGCATTTGAAGGTGCTAAATGCACAGTTCTACCTGCGGTTGAAAAAGCCATTAAAGAAACCCACTCGCTAAAAAAACCCATTGGAGCGCTTTGCATTTCGCCAGTTCTATTGGCAAAAGTATTGAGTAAAGGCACGCTTACTATTGGACACGATGCTGGCACAGCACAAGCCATTGAAACGCTTGGGGGAAAACACATGGCTACACAACATGGTGAGGTAGCTATCGACCCCGAAAACCTACTGTTTACAACACCCTGCTACATGCTCGATGCAAAAATTACCGATATTGCTAACGGAGCTAAAGCGATTGTAGATGCAATGCTTAGGCATTTGTAATCGAAATCAAAAGAAAGTTGAAATGGTAATTATATAAGCCCTTGCTCTAGTTGAATTACCAGTTCATTGAGCAGTTTATCCTCACCTTCCGGGTCGAATTTGGTCTTCAAATTCGACCCAAAGACTCTTGCAATCGTTTGCCAGAAAACTGCCGAAGTGCCCCCCTTGAGTTCCTTTACCAAATCGTACGAACTTCGCCCAAGCTCCCTATCGATTAGCTTTATCAGAATTCGACCCTGAGAAATGGTTAACTTCACTAACTTACTCTCGAACTCTTGCCGCATTTGCTTTTCAACCACTTTAACGTAAGCATCGCGCTCCCGCTTAGTTTTAATGGTTTGAAAATGAGAGTTCATTTCCAAAATTTTATTTTTGGCAACCTGAGAATAGGGATAGGCAGCCTTTAGGTTTCTGATGAGCCTCTGGTACTCCCGGTAATCGCGCTTACCCTTGAATTTTCGTGGTGAATAAATGGCAATCGGCTTTATGTAGGCATTGGGAATAGTATCGCCATCAACAATGGTTATGGGTAAAATGGTAAATCCCTCATCGGTAATAATATTCTGCCCCTCTCCCCAAAAAGGCAGCAGGAAAAAAATTCCACCGAGCAGTATACAAAATTTATTACTCACAACAATTTCTGTTAACCATTTAAACGAAAAATCCGGTAAAGTGTTTTTCAAAGGTTCAACTTGGGCAAATATAGCGACTGAATGAATGATGAAACAATAATTTTCGGTATTTTGCATTAGCAAAACGTATTCATTTCTTACTTTAAACCATTCAGCATCAATATACAATGGAAAAGAACAATAGGAACTATTCCAACGACGAAATAACGGTATTCTGGAAACCAGGCGAATGTATACATGCTACAACTTGCTACACCAAACTACTATCGGTATTCAACCCCCGCAATCGGCCCTGGGTTAACATGAACGGTGCTCCCTCCGAAAAGATTGTTGACATTGTTAACCAATGCCCAACAAACGCTCTAATGTTCAAGTGGAATGACCCGGAGAAAAACAAAGCAGAGAAATCGCCTAAAGCAGTTAAGGAAACTCCTGATGATGAGAGCGACAATGATGAGGGTTACCTTACCGAACCCCTGAAGATTCAGGTAATGCGCAATGGGCCCTTACTAGTCTCTGGCAAATTCAGCATTGCCGATGGCAATGGCCATGAAATTAAAGCCATGCAAATTGTTTCACTTTGCCGTTGCGGCTATTCAAACAACCATCCGTTTTGCGATGGAATGCATTTTAAAATGGGCTTCACCGACGAAAGCAACCAGTAATTTTTAGCCATATGAAAAAGCGTGTTTCGGCCCAATTGAAATTAATTAGCAAGGGACCCCTTAAGGTGGAAGGAAATTTTACCATTCTTAGGCCCGATGGCCAGCCATTCGAATTGCCCCATGCCAACGAGGCATACCTTTGCATATGTGGCCACTCAAAAAATAAACCCTTTTGCGACGGGAGTCACAAAAAAACCTTTATTGAGTAGTCCTGTCTATGCTTAAAAAGGAAACTGGAAAACCTAAAACCCGAATTTCGCGTTTTCTATATGCAGCTGGTGGTGTTACCGCTGTTGCCTTGGGGGTGCTGGGAATATTTATACCAATCCTTCCCACAACACCATTCCTGTTGCTAGCAGCCTATCTCTTTGCCCGAAGTTCACAAAAGCTTTACCGATGGCTTTTAACCCACAGGTTACTTTCAATATACATTAAAAACTATATTTACTACAAAGCAATTAGCCCTAAAGTAAAAATTGTTTCTTTAAGCCTCCTTTGGGTTTCAATTCTTTATAGCAGCTATATAACCTGGAGTAAAGTATGGCTGCCGCTTCTGTTAATTGCAATTGCAATAGGTGTAACTATTCACATATTAAAACTCAGAAATGCTCCGCCCAACGGAAGCATTTAAGCATTGTGCAAGAACAAACAAATTTATTAAGGTTGAGTAAATAAAGAGAAATGCTATTCAAAAAGTTTAGCATCCTTCAGGATGGACTCCATTTCCTGCTGAAGCCTATAGGCAGCAGCCTTGGCCGCACCAACGTACCGAGCCGATGAGTCGGCGTATATTATTCCTCTCGAAGAATTTACCAGCAACCCGCACCTATGGTTAAGTCCCTTTTTTGCTACTTCGGCTAAACTACCGCCCTGCTCGCCCACACCCGGAATCAACAGAAAGTGATCGGGTGTCAGTTTGCGAACTTCATGTAGCAAGTCGGCTCGGGTAGCCCCTACAACGTACATCATGTTGGTATCGGAGCCCCAGTGCATCGATTTTTCAATTACCTCCTGAAATAACATTCGCCCATTGTTGCCAACCTGGAGCATCTGAAAATCGGAGAACGAATTATTCGAAGTCAAACCAAGCAGAATAACCCATTTACCTTCATATGTAAGGAAAGGCGAAACGGTGTCCTGCCCCATGTAGGGCGAAAGGGTAATAGCATGAAAATCGAGGGTTTGAAAAAAAGTGCGAGCATACATGGCTGAAGTATTGGCTATGTCGCCCCTTTTTGCATCGGCAATTGTGAATATTTGGGGGTAATTAGAGCGAATGTATTTAATTGTTCTCTGTAGTGAGTTCCAACCCGCAGCACCATGCCTTTCGTAGAACGCTGTATTGGTTTTAAATGCAACGGCATACTCTGCAGTAGCATCAACAATGGCTTTATTGAATTCAAAAACTGGATCTTCGCGACCCAGGAGAAACTCAGGAATTTTTGCCAGATCGGTATCGAGCCCTACGCAAAGAAAACTTCGTTTCTGCTGAATTTGCTCAAAAAGCTGGTTGGCGTTCATATTTTCATAGTATTTACACCTCGCTCATCTTGAGCCTTTCAGCGTTTTCGGCCACTTGGAGTTTATCAATAACTTCATGTAAATCGCCGTCGAGAATGGCAGAAAGATTATAGAGAGTTAGGTTAATTCGATGGTCGGTTACCCTCCCCTGAGGATAGTTGTAGGTTCGGATCTTGGCCGACCTATCGCCAGTTGATACCATTGTTTTACGCTTCGAGGCAATTTCATCGAGGTACTTCTGGTATTCGAGGTTATAAAGCCGTGTACGAAGTTCAGCAAGTGCTTTGTCGAAATTTTTCAGCTGCGATTTCTGATCCTGGCATTGTACAACAATACCAGTAGGCATATGAGTTAATCTAATGGCCGAATAGGTTGTGTTAACGCTTTGCCCACCAGGGCCCGATGAGCAGAAAGTATCTTTTCGAATATCCTCCATACGCAAATCGATATCGAATTCCTCTGCTTCAGGCAGAACTGCAACCGTTGCGGCTGAAGTATGAACTCGTCCCTGGGTTTCAGTCTGAGGAACGCGTTGTACCCTATGCACTCCCGATTCGTACTTAAGGATTCCGTAAACTCCATTGCCCTTAACGTTCAGAACTATTTCTTTGTAACCGCCAACGGTACCTTCCGACACGTTGGTAACCTCGTATTTCCATCCTCTATTTTCGATAAACTTAGAGTACATACGGAATAAATCGCCCGCAAAAATGCTCGCTTCATCGCCACCAGTACCAGCTCTTATTTCCATTACAGCATTTTTAACGTCCTGCGGATCAGCAGGTATGAGAAGTAATTTAATCTCTTCTTCAAGTTCTTCCTGATTGGCCTCAAGGGTTTCGAGTTCCATTTTGGCCATTTCACGCATTTCTTCATCCTTTTCGGTTGCAAGAATGCTTTTTGCAGAAGTAATATTGCTTAGAATATTCTTATAATTATCGTAGGCCTCAACGAGGGGTTCAAGTTCGCGATACTCTTTATTCAGGCTCACAAACTTTTTCATGTCAGCAATTACTGCCGGATCGGTAATTTGTTGGCCTATCTCTTCAAACTTTCGTCGAAGCCCCTCAAGCTTGGTTAGTATGGTGTTATCGCTCATATTCAAATTAAATTGTGCAAATTTAGCAATTTCCCCAGCCAATAAAAAAGCAATGAGAATAAATATTTGAAATACAACAACTCTATTTCCTAGGTTAACAGGAAGCATGTTATTGTTCCAGAACTTTCAAAATGAAAAAGCAATAATATGCAACTTATATTACACCCAAACCCAATGCCAACGAGAGGAAAACTAGCATTACAGCAACAGTTATCTGAATAAATTTCAGTGTAATCTTTTTCAAAAGCCGATTTCCAATATATGCACCAGCTATAGCCGAAAAGGTGGCAACTAGAACCAGAGTCAAATTATCCTTCAGTCCTGTCTTTGTGAAACGGGTAAAATAAACGCTTAACCGAGTGAAATCGACAAGAGTAGATACTACTACAGCAGTGCCAATAAATGCCTCTTTCGATAGCCCCGCCTTTATAAGAAAAGCGCTTCGCAGCGCTCCCTGATTCCCCGAAAGGCCACCAAAGAAACCACTCAATGCCCCACCAACAGGAAGTTTTCGCTCACCAAACTGCAATTTACTGAAATAGGGAATTAGATCCATACTGGCAAAAATGATAAGAAGTATTGAAATGATAAACTTTATTGGATATACCTCAAACGACTTACCAAATGCGTTGTAAGAGAAAAGTGGTACTGAATCGGGGATATGGAGCAGCAACCAAGCACCAATAAATGCTGCTATTACGGCGGGAATTCCGAATCGGAAAAGGACTCTTTTGCTAGCATTACGGCCAACAAGAAACAATTTAAATATATTGTTGAAGAAATGTACAACTCCCGTAAGTGCAATGGCCAGTTCAACGGGAAAGAAAACCATGAATACAGGCGTTAAAATTGTTCCCAGCCCAAAGCCCGAGAAGAAAGTTAGTATGGCAACAAGAAAAGCTGCAAAGCAAATGACAATATAATCCATTGTACATTAATTGTTTAACAAAATTTATTAACGGAAATAAATTCAAATATACATGAAAAGTGAAATATCCCTTGGAGATATTAATTTAATTCCTATTTCAACCAGTTGAACCATGTATTTTGGTCGATTAGCGGGATGCCATTCATTTGGCAAATACGCATGGTATGCCCTGTACCCCCCGATTTTGGTTTTTTTTGGTCGTCGTAAAAAATGCCAAAGCTTGCCGGTGCAACTCCTGATGCACCAGTAACTTTTAATGTATCGCGAAGAATATAAGCAGCTTTTATCGTAACTCTATTTTTGCAACCACGAGCATACACTTCAATAAGCGGACCCATTCTTGAATATTTTTTCGATTGGTAAAGCACATCGGGCTCCGACGCCAAATTAATTTCGTCGAGCGAAATGGTATGGTTAGCGTAGTTGGCCTTTTTTCTGTGCCCTCTATAGGGGATAATTACCTCCATCCGTTTACCTCCCAGTGCGAGAATTCCACTAGTAAAGAGTTGGTCGGAGCCCTTTGCATTTCCGCTTCTAAAGGTCATCCGCTCCGTGTTAGCTGCAAGCAGCTTTCCCAAAGCTTCAAGTTTGGCTTTATCCTCGTCCAATACCTTTCTTTTCCCTTCTACCAGCACAATCGATCCCTGTTTGTCGAATTGTTGCACAAATTTGTTAAATGTCATAACTAGTGGTTAAATCTTACAAAATTAAATAAATATAGTTAAATTCAGGCAGATTGTGTTGCTGGGAAATACATAAAAAAAGGCCCTCGTTTCGAAGGCCTTCTTGCTGTGGTGCCACCAGGAATCGAACCGGGGACACAAGGATTTTCAGTCCTTTGCTCTACCAACTGAGCTATGGCACCATCAGTTTAAGCGGTGCAAATATACTCCAACTTTTCAAACTTGCAAACAGAACCTTAACCTAATAAAATGAAAAAAGAAAATAGAAAAAATATAAATTGCAGATTTTTAATTTTTTGCACAATGACTAACCCCAATAATTTAGAACGCTTCTAAACTTTTCAGATCCAACCCGTAACATATTTTTGCCAATTTGAACAATTGAATTAGGTTTGCAGAATAAAAGCAATAAATGCAAATTGAACAGCATACATTAAGCAATGGTATTCGAATTGCACATGTTCGAACCCAATCGCCAGTGGCATACTGTGGTGTTATGATTAATTCGGGCACCCGCGATGAGGAAGAGCATGAGCATGGCATAGCTCATTTTATTGAGCATGTAATTTTCAAGGGGACAAAAAAGCGAAAAGCATTCCACATAATGAGCCGCCTCGAAGATGTTGGAGGTGAACTAAACGCATTCACAACCAAAGAGGAAACGGTTATTCATGCCACCTTCCTGAAAAACGATTTTGCCAGAGCTACAGAGCTGATTGCCGATATTCTTTTTAACTCAACCTTCCCCGAAAAAGAACTGAAAAAGGAGAAAGAAGTAATTCTCGACGAAATCAACTCATATAAAGACTCCCCATCGGAACTAATATTCGACGACTTCGAGGAACTCGTATACAAGAACCATCCATTTGGTCGGAATATTCTGGGCTCCAAGAAATGCCTCAAACAATTTGGCAAGGTAGACATCATTAGGTTTATGCAGCGAACCTATAATACCGACCAAATGGTTTTTTGCTCCATTGGCAATGTGCCTTTTCACAGGGTAAAAAAGGTATGTGAAAAGAATTTTGGGTGGATCGTACCTAACCCACGTCGAACTGAAAGAATGGGCATGGGAATTTACAAACCTGAGAACCTCACCCTTCGTAAGGGAACCTTTCAAACCCACTGCGTGGTTGGGTGTACCTGTTACGACCTAAAGCACCCTAAACGCATAGGCATGCACCTCCTAAACAATATTCTGGGAGGGCCGGGAATGAATTCGCGTCTTAATTTGGCACTTCGAGAACGCAGTGGTTTTGCCTACAATGTCGAATCGAACTATTCTCCGTACAGCGATACTGGTCTTTTTACAATTTACTTTGGTTCCGATAAGGACAACTTTAACAAAGCGCTCGAAATGGTTTTTAACGAGTTGAAAACCATCCGAAACACAAAAATGGGAACTCTGCAACTCTTAAAAGCTAAGAAGCAGCTGATTGGTCAGTTAGCCATTGCTTCGGAGAATAGCGAAGTACTAATGCTCAATATTGCACGTAGCCTTTTAATGTACAATAGCGTAGATAACATGGAGAAAGTAAATACTCAAATAGAAGCCACCAGTGCAACCGACCTGCTCGAAATTGCCAACGAAATGCTCAGTCCCCAAAGGCTATCAACCCTAATTTACAAATAGCATGTCGCTCGATACCCGATTAAATATTGACCTTGAGGAGTACTTGCTGAAAAACAGTTCCCAAGAAAATAGTTTACTCCACGAACTGCGACGTAAAACTTACCTAAGCACTTTAAACCCACACATGCTCAGCGGCCCTATTTTAGGGAAGTTTATTGAAATGCTTGTGAGCATTTATAAGCCCAAATCAATTCTCGAAATAGGCACTTTTACCGGCTACACTACTCTATGCATGGCCATGGCTGTTGGTGCTCAAGGGCACATAACTACAATTGAAATAAATGATGAGATAGCCCCCATAGCGCAGCATTATTTCGAAAAATCGGGGTTCGGCAACCAAATTGAACTGCTTGTGGGTAATGCGTTGAGCATTTTACCTGAATTGAACTCCCAATTCGACTTCATATTTGTTGATGGCGACAAACGTGAGTACCCCGAATACCTTCAATTGGCTCAGAAGTATTTAGAGATTGGAGGCTTGCTAGTAGCCGACAATGTGCTGTGGAGCGGGAAGGTGTTAGATTCCTCTGCCAATGATGCACACACGCTAGGCGTAATAAAATTCAACCAGCTACTTGCAAACAACAACCATTTCGAAAAGGTAATGCTGCCACTGCGCGATGGAATAACATTAGCCCGAAGAATTAGTTGAACAAAAATTACAGATACCCCTATCGATTCTGCAATAATCATCAATATAAGTACTATTTATTAACGCTGAAATACTGTTTCTTAAAATATGTTTTAAGTTAGCGATAGGCACTTTGAACCAAATTGACTAAGAAACGTTTATGAAGTGTTAAACAGAATTACAATGGCAGCCTACTCAATTAAGCAGCTTTCAATCCTTTCGGGCGTTAAGGCCCATACTATACGAATTTGGGAAAAGCGTTACAATTTGTTCTCGCCTAACCGTACCAATACCAATATCCGTCGATACTCAGATGACGATTTGAAACTGGCTTTAAACGTATCGCAATTGCAGGCCATGGGCTATAAAATTAGTCAGATTGCTGCCATGAATAGCGATGAGGTTGCCCAACTGGTTAGCAAAGGAAACAGCTATGTTGCTCCCCCACTCATTCCCGAATCGCTGCTCGACGCAACGATAAACATGGACTTTCATAAATTCACAGCCAAATTGGAAGAGTCTATTACTGAGAAGGGTTTCGATTATACATACAATAATCTGATTATACCATTTCAAAATCGGCTTGGAGAATTGTGGCTTTCAGGAGCCATAATGCCTGCCCAAGAGCATTTTGCCACCAATATTATACGCGAAAAAATTATAAGCCTTACCCATAACCTGCCCAAGCCCAATCGCAATGCCCCCAAAATTCTTTTCTTCCTGCCCGAGAACGAATACCATGAGTTGGGTTTACTTTACTCGGCATATATGGCCCGCGAAATGGGTTTTGCTTCTGCATATCTGGGGCAAACAGTCCCTTTAAAAGATGTTATTACTATCGGTTCTCTGCATGATATAGAAACCTTTTACACTTCAATTACTAAATCGGTTCCACTAACCGAGCTGAAAGACATGTTCGGTAAACTAAACGAACGATTTCCTAATGCCTTCATAATGGCTTCGGGAATTCAAATTGAATCGTATAAAGACCAGCTACCCAAAAAAATTGTCGTAGTTTCTTCGCCCCAGCAGTTCAGACAAATGCTTGGAAAAATTCTGAAGAAGCAAGAATCAAAATAAACAGAAGATTACAAAGTCATTTTGCAATTTAGCCACTTCACATCCCTTCAACTTTTATTGTTGTTTTTTATTTTCATTGTAGCAACATAAAACACTTGTCAGCTGCAAGGGAATTGCTCTTTATAATCATTTCATGCTCTAGATTATTCAAAAATCATTATTAAACAAACTTATTTGAATTTTGTTTCAATCAAATTTTCGTACTAAACTTAATTCTAAATAGTTACACAAAGAGTTAGTCAATCTAAAATACTTTTTGAAAAAATATTCATCTAGACGTAATTTATACACCAAGCGCTCAAAGTCACAAATAGTGGGTATCCTATATCGTTTTTATTTAGAATACGTGTAGAATAACCCCCTGCCTCTATTTGCGCCCATTTCTTTTGTTGAAGTTTGCCATATATTTGCATAAACATTTATTTAGACTTATTCTTAGTATAAATTAAACTCATAATACCATGACAACTACAGAATTCAGCACCGCACTAATAGAGCTTGAGCCAAATCTGGAGCGATTTGCTTACAGCCTGACTTCGAATCCTGAGGATGCTCGTGATTTACTTCAGGAAACTTTTTTGAAGGCCCTAACATACCGCGACAAGTTTGAAGACAATACCAATATCAAGGCGTGGACATTCACCATAATGAAAAACACCTTTATTAATAACTACAGAAAGAATGTTAAACAGCGCACCACTTTCGATAGCAGCGACAACCAGTTTTTAATCAATAGCCGTCCTTCGTCGGAGGGGCCCGAGTCGAGCTTCTCGCACAGCGAGCTAAGCAAAAAAGTTAGCGAACTCGACGACGATTTTAGGGTGCCATTTGAAATGCATACTTCGGGCTATAAGTACAAGGAAATTGCAGACAAATTGAACCTTAAAATAGGAACTGTAAAAAGTCGAATTTTCTTTTCGAGACAAAAGTTAATGACTGCTCTAGGCGAGAACTATCAGTATTAAAAATAATATAAACCAGAAGGGCTTCTCAGTATTAACTGAGAAGCCCTTCTGGTTTTGTGCCCGGAGCGGGAATCGAATCTACCTGCCGGTAGACAGGCCCGCACTCATCTTCTGCTCAAGATCCCTCAGAAACTCCTTTCCAGCGCCCGACTTCAAATACGTCTCACGGCTACGCGCCAACGCACGGG
>JBBIRB010000014.1:0-6330 GCA_037442025.1 Bacteroidales bacterium
ATTGGTCACAACTAAACGCCGAGATTGCAGCGACATCCCGAAGTTGTGAATTGCTTTCAGATTGTATCTTTGATTTATTGGTCACAACATAGGTTGATGTTACGTACTGAAATTTAGCTGGTTGTACCAATTTCTCGATTTAAAAAAAGTGACCAATAAAAAGCCATGCGGAAATACTCGCATGGCTTTTTTGTTTTCTACTTGCTTTAACCCTAAAACAGCTGCAGCTGCTGTGGTTCGGGGTTGGCCGTTACTGGTTTGGTTGAATGGAACAGCTCTATGGCCCCAAACTGCTTATCGGTAATGCAGAGTATACCCACGTATCCATGGGGCGGCAGCAACTTTTTTACCCGTTTAATATGTACCTCGGCATTCTCGCGGCTCGGACAGCAACGGGTATAAATTGAAAACTGAAACATGGAGAATCCATCCTTAACCAAACCCTTGCGGAATAGCGTGTAGTTCTTCTTATCCTTCTTGGTTTCAGTAGGAAGATCGAAAAATACCAGTACCCACATAACCCTATACTCGTTTAATCGGTTGGTTGTGCTCATTGCCCAAAAAATTGGCTATGTTTTTAAAGCAAAAGGGTATGAACGAAAGGCATTCTCTCCCTTCCAAACATTGAGCCAAAAAAACTATAAGGTGCTGGCTTGCAAAAAGCTAACTGAACTGAGGGTATAGAATTTTTCGGGTTGAACCCTCGAAACAATCGTTGACCGATGCTGCCGTTCGTTGCGCTGCAACCATTAGCGGGCTAGTTTTACCGTCGAGTACTACATCGAGAGCGGGAATAGTTAACAGCTGCGCTTTCATTTCGCGGGTTATTTCGCTTAAATCGTCGAAACGTTTCGAAATGTCGATAACCAATTTATCGACGAATGGTCGGTATGGTTCCATAATATCGTCGGCCAGACAAAAAGCATTGTACTTGTTCCTGTGGTGAATTCCCAGCGTGGGAAGCAAACCCGCGCCAACAAGGCTACGGGCAATAATTGCCCTAAGCACAGCATAACCATAGTTTAGCAAATTGTTGGGCTCGTCTTCAAAGCGTCCCCGAATAAAATCGTCGTTTGTAACCCCGCTAAACAGGTTTTTCCAATAAAATGCAGCTGCACGACCCTCAAGGTTATCGGGGTCGCCACTTCGAACGCTTCGCAACCAATAGTTCATAGGTTCAATATCGACCCCCTGAGTTGCCAAAACATACGACTGGTTGCTAATTTTCGCCTGGACCGTTTGTTGCCAAAGCTGCTTTTTAAGCGGAATGCTCGCTTCAATTTGGGTTTTATAGCGTTCGCTTTGCAGGGTATTACCTTCGAGCGGTAGTAGCATTCCCGATGGCATATGCTTATCGTTACAGGTAATTACAGCAGCATTATTGGTTAAAAGTTTATTTAAAAGTACATGTGTAATGGTTATTTGTGGCGAATCGATAATAACCACACCAATATCCTCAATGGGAATGGTTGCACTCTCCTTTGTTGCATCGGGGGAGTCGATAACCATTTGTTCATCCTTTGCTTTTAAATAAGCGGGATTACCGAAGTAAAGGGTTCGTTTTATCATATTTTGTTTTGTTAATATCCCTGTCAGGGTTTAAAACCCTGTCAGGGCTAAGGAAACTTAATTTCTTGAACCATATCAGGGTCAACCATTTTACGATGAACATCAACGAAATTGCTACTACCACCGAACCACTCCAGAACAGTTTCTCTATCAACTTTTGTTGGTTTTGTGGAGGTAATACTACCATACGACGACCAGGGATAATTCCTAAAATCGTCGGTAAAAGTATGGTGAACCGGATTTTGGTGGATGTAAATTACAAGGTTCTGGAAATATTTCTCGGTGTTAATTTTAATACGATGGAAAGGTCGCTCAAACAATGTACCTGTCCTTTTCTGCTGTTTGTTAATTGCCTGTGTGTACGAATTAAAAAGATGAGAAAAATAGAGGTGTGGAGGTTTTAATGAATTGCCCCTGTCGGGGATTTGAATCGTATTACCCCTGTCAGGGTTTTGAACCCTGACAGGGCTGGGAAGCGTTTTAATATTTATTTCGTTCTCCTCCTTTATCCGCACCAATAAATGGAAATGGTTTCCCATTAAACACCACGCAAAGGTATCGGCAATTGGCGTAATGTACTTTTCGTAAAGCCTAAGGAAATGATCGTAGTTTTCGGAAATATAGAATAATGGAGCACCATTAATGCCGCGGTTATATATGTGGTAGTAGCAGCCGTGCTCCAATGGTATATCCCTTGAATTTGGCATAAGAGTTAAAATATATCTTTCTTTAATACCCCTGACAGGGTTTTAAACCCTGTCAGGGGTATGTTTTATGGTTTATCTAAATAATTGGCTTACCATTTACCTCAACAATATTGCCAAGTCTATCAACTTTTAATTTCAAGCAATGCTTTTTAATTGTTTCACCAGTTATTGATTTTTCTGACTTGGATCCTTGGGAACCTACACCAATTTCATTCTGAATTGGATAGTTAAGACCTAACTTCTTTTGCTTTTCTTTGTTATAATTAAAAATTACTTCTGCAAAATTAGCCGGAATAAAATTTGCCATCACTCCACTCCCATCAGTAAACTTATAAATTCTCATTAATTGTTCCTTAATTAAATTATTAAACTCCAAATCTTCAACAACCTCATCAGCAGATGGTACATAAACCAAATCGTTTGGTGACAAATGGAATAGCAACTTATCGCCCTTCTCGTTGTTTTCGGGCACAGAGTTTAATCCCTGTTTTTGTCTTTCGATAACAACATTTAGAGGTATCGTTTCGTAACTGCGTTCGCCCTTTTCGTTTTGGTAAATGGCAAAAAACAGGTTTGTTCCTTTTGCTGCCTCAACATATTTCGACCTTTTGTTTCCAGTTTGTCCTAAAGGAAACTTACTGCCTACCTCAAAAATTCTTGCCTTGTAAATTGGCTTATGCTTTTTCCCGTCATTAAACAACTCGATGTTCCTGTTCATTTCCTCAAGTCCTTCTGGAGTAAATGCTACTTCTGGGTTGTTTTCTTTAGTTGCAAGATAATTTTTCAAAATCTTCTGAATCCCTGTGTCAGTAATCGATTCAATTGTTTTGAGATCGAAAGTAGTATCAATATTTTTTCTTGTTGCCGTTAGCACTTTATCTTTTGGAACTTTTATCCTTGATAGTTTTACTTCTCCCGAAACAGTATCCTTATGCATTGGTTTACGAATAGCCCAACTTTCTCCTTTGGTTTGAGGAACTAACTCTTTGATTTTTTTACCGTTTTTCTCAATAAACTTTTCGTACTTATTGGTTGTTTTATTGATTACACGTAGATTTTGCTTGAAACTTACCACAACCTTTTCTAGTACATCCTTGGCTTCTTTGGTAAAAATATCCCAAGGTTTCAAAAAATCTGTTGGAATTTCCTTCTCAACTCTAACTCCTGTTTTGGAATCTGTAAATGCTTTTTTCTCAAATTTTCGAAGTTTCCTATTAAGGTCGAATCGTTCTTTTGAATTGGCATGCTTGTTATTGAGCAAGTTTACATGATCTCGCGATGCACAAGCAATAACCAATGCATCGAGAGCATGATGGCGGTGGTCGATTCGTTTTTTCTGAAATCCCTTCGATAATTCAATGGGAACCGTAGGAATAACCTTATTGTTAGTGTTTTTAGAGGTAAAATTCTCGCTATTTGTTAGTTGGTTCATACGCTCGAAACGTAGTAAAATCAAATCGTTCCAAACGCCTTCCAGCCCCCAGTCCTGACGAAGTGTCGCAGTAATCTTACCATTTACCGGTAGCAAGTTTTTTGAGTTTACACCATCATCATTCTCATTGGCTCGAACAATATTTGAAAGAATATTTGAAATGTATTTACTTATGTAGCGAGTGTCGTTGAGCTGCCGCTCAATCATCTTTTCAGGTATCTCTTCAAGTAAGAGTTTATTTCGTTTTGATCTGTTCTGTGAATAATTCTTTTTCACAAAATCGATGTATTCTTCTTCGCTGAAAATTTTAACCTTTCTACCAAAGCCTGTCTCTAAAATCTCGCCATGATGATTTTTAATAAATTCCAAACCCAATTGATTGTCCTTGCATTTATTAACAGCTGATTCGCAAATAACCTTGTTACTTAACGCATCGTCGAAATATCGACTTTGAGGAATAATGTGCTCAATCTCGTACTCAGCTGTAAATAATTTACTTAAAGGAATCATTTGTCCTGTATATGGTGAGCGATATTTTTGCTCTAACCATAGTTTGTATCGTTGGAGTTCCGATTTAGTAGGTTGTGCCGTTTTACTAATCTTGATAATATCTTCTGGAATTTCCTCACCAGAACTAAGCACCCCTTCCTCGTATAACTTAAGAATTTCCTGCTGAACTGGCGAATACGGACGAACATCATCGACAAAAAGACTACCATCCGAGTTTTCTTTTAATTCAGTAATTAAAGCTTTTATCCGTAGGTTTGTATTTTCGTTCGCAGAAACTTGTTCTGTCAATCGCTTGCGTTCTTCAGCAGTATTTTTCATTTCACGACCTAATTCAACATGAATTTCATTGAAAAAGCCTTTTGCTCCATTTCCGTGTTTAACCCAAATGTCTTTTACTACACGCAGAGTTTCCAATACAACCTGTTCAACAATTGGATTGCGTAGTGAGTGCTGTTTGAATTCTTTCAGAAAACCATCCAAATCGTTAACCGAATTCCACATATCAGCATTGCTTGCCTCTGAATGACGATCGTAAACAATGTACTGTGCCAACCATAATTGCAACCCCTGAAAATCGGTTTCCTCTTTTAAATTAATAGCTTTTTCGCGAACACGATTCTTAATGTCTTCATCATATTCGCCTGTAATTATCTTGTTAATTCGACTTTGCGTTTTTTGGTCAATTAAATTCCAATCCCAGTATTTCCATAAACGCATAAGCGGCAAAAGCTTTTTAATGGCTTTCTCAGAATATGCTCCATAATCGCTTTTGAAAGGTGGAAATTTATTGAAATTTTCCACAAAAGAGTCATCATCTAAATGGTTCTTTAAAGCGAATGTTTTTAATGCTTTCTCAAATTCGGTTTTATCGGTTACCGAGTAAATGATGTGCCATAGTTCGTACTCTCTCATACTAGTTAAAAAATCAGATGGCACACCTTCTACCTTTGCTAGTCTTCTTCTAATCTCGTAGCCTGTTTCGTTGCAAGGGTATTTTTTCGATTCGTCTTTTACTGAGTCATAAACATAGTTCCAGCGGTACTTTTCAATCTCGTTATTTAAAGATTTTCCCTTTAAGCCTTTTGGCTCAAGCAATAGTTTTAAGATAGCCTTATGATCAACCTCTTTTTGTGTCATTAAAAATTCAAAAAGTCGTTCTAAATCTTCTTTGCCAGTTATAAACTGTTGGGTTACATCTTTATCATCATCCTTTTGGTGTAATCGTAAATTATACAACCATTGCCAAATTCTAAACTCCTGATACAATGGATGCGATTTAGGAATGGCTTTCTGATATTCCTTTACGATTTCACCTTTTTCTTCCTTGAAGGTTCTGTACTCTAAAGCGCAATGGCCTATGGTAGATTTCTGACTTCTTAATGGTCGTTGATAAAAGATTATGTCTTCTAAAAAGAGGTGAACAAAATCTCTCTTGTTTAGCAAAAGTTGTTGAGTTTCGTTGTTTCGATACAATTCCCTTACGCAATCGTTGTACAAATCCTCACTTTGTAGTTCGGGGTGAAATTCTTTCTGAACGGTTAAAATTGTCCTTAGTTCTTCCTTGTAGAATTTTCTTTCGATGGTTCTAACTAACCTTCCTTTAATTTTTTGATTGGGGTTTTGAAGTAAGGTATCGTATATATAAGTTCCAACGGTCTTATTTAGAAATGCAATTTCTTGCTCAGTTTTCTTTTTGACTAAAGACCAATCATTTTCTCCAGGAGCGCGGAAACTTCGCCTTTCGTTTCCTTCTTTATCTTTTTTTATCGTACCATCATCGTTAAGGTCGGTAGTTACAATGAAATCGCGAGATTTTCCTAGCCAATTTTCTAAAGAAATCTTACTTGAACGACGATAAACCCATCCGTTCTCCAAATGCAACGAATACCACGTTTCTCCTTTTTGATTGGGTTTTTCATCGGCAATTATGTTAACTACTTTTAATGAATGAAACTCAACTAATTTATTTGGGTTCTCCTCCTCATCCTCACCTCTTAATTGGTAATATCCTCTTTTTTGATTAAAATTTAAAATTAGCCACGCCAATTCCTCTTTATCAATCTTTTGAGTAATGGCTTTCTTCCTCAAAAAGTAAATTGTCCAATCGTAGGG
>JBBIRB010000014.1:6430-55991 GCA_037442025.1 Bacteroidales bacterium
CGAAGCCTTCTGGTGCTTCTAAATCCAGTTCTTTCGGCTGTTTGAGATATTGAGTTACCTCTATCAAATTCTCCGAGCACATCTTGGCTCATAGGAATAATACGACTTCCTAAACCATCAATTTTACATGGTTTTTCATTTTCATCGGTAGAAACTAATGCCCAGCCAATGGAATTTGTCCCCAAATCGAGTCCTAAAATTTTTTTCATGGTACTTGCATTTTTTTAATTCATACACTATATTTGTTTCACAATCTGAAGCAATTCACAATAAGGATTATTCCGTTGTGAAAACATTTAAGCCACCCTCGTCTTTCAATACGGGGGTATTTTTTTGCTTAAGTGTTTTCGATACAATGTAGAAAACTGTTTTCTTTACCTTTCATACTGCATTTCTAATTTTCCCCTCCACATACGCCCTCAAACCTTGCGGTTCAATAACATTTACCTAGCCCAAAAGGCATAACACAAACTGTTGCAAGCCAAGTACCCCTTTAATATACTCCCCCATCGAACTCAGGCTGAAACCTAAACTGCAAGCCGATTCAGGATTCGATTACCTGAATTCTATTGACCTTTATCTTTTAACTTTCAATATGCAATTGCGAGAAGATAACTAACCTAATCTGCTTATTCCTTGCAAAATCTATTGGTATGTAGTCCGTTTGCATAGTCCTTACCGTCCTTTTCCATTTACTTAAATATCCAACTGCTGCATCTAGGTTTTTTATGGGTAGATATCGGTTTTTAGGTTCTGCTATTTCAGGGTTGTTATTAATCGCATGGTTTTACCTTTTTTTACCCCTAACCAGGTTTAAAAACCCAGTTAGGGAAATTTATTAATAATCCTTAATCTTCCACCTTTCTGCCATCGCCAACTTTCACTTTGCTGCTCTCAAGGGCCTTTAGTGCTATATCCTTTACACCAGCATCTGCTGCAGCTGTTTTGGTGGTTAACTCTTTAATGCTGGCTTCCATATCCTTAATTTTATCCTTAAGGTTGGCAACAATCTGGTTGTTGAGCTTCATCTCACCTTCGAGTTGCTTGGCGTTAAGCTGCTTCTCAAACTCGAACTGGGTTGTTATCTTTTGGGTAACAGCCTCCTCAGTTTTTTTTATGGTTAGCTCAAGTTCATTGGGGAAAGCAGCCACCTGCTTACGCAGTTCTACCAGTTCAGCCTCAGCTGCTGCAAGGGCTACATCGCGTTGCGTCAGTTCGCGCTCTTTAAGTTCCCGCTTTTCATTGTAGGCATCGGCCTCCTTTTTGCGTTGTAAGGCTAAATTGTAACTGTATTCATCCTCTTCGCGTTTGCGAGTTCTTTTTAGGTTATCGTCGTACTCCTTTTGTTGAATTGTTTGTTGCTCCTGCTCCCTCTTCCAGGCAGCGCGTTTCTCGCTCATTTCAGCGTCGAACAATTGTTTTGCTTCGGACATTTCTGTATCGAATTTCGCTTTTCGCTCCTTCTGAGCCAAGAGCATTGCGGCTAGCGAGTCGGTTTCGGCTGTTAACTGGTAAAGGTTTTGTAAATTATCCCTTTCAATTGCAATGGCTTTTTTAAGGTCAGTAAACTTTTGGAACTCGGCAGTTAGGTTTTCCGAAAGTTTGTCGAGAGTTGAAGTAAGCTGCACTTTTAGGTTAGCCATGTGGGTAACTACGCCATCGAAGGATTGCGACGAAGCAACTTTAATAATGTCGTCGTTCCTTTTTTGCTCCTGATCCCTTCTGGGATCTTCGGTTCTGGTGCATTGTACTGTACCTAAAAGCTCTTCGTAGGCCTCAAGGATTTCGGCTTTTGTGCTTTTTGGAGTGAATGTTTTTGCCATGGTCGTATTCGTATTAGTTATTTTTGTTTGAAGTTAAAAAAATTATTTATTTTTTGCGTTATGGTTCATACCTATAAATATTTCACCTTCTCCTCTATATATTCCTTCAACCCTATTGGTTCAACAACTTCTACCTCGCCCAAAAGGCCAAGCACAAACCTGCCAATGCCCTCGAACGAGTATACCTGCGTTTTGTATATAAAAGCACCATGTTGTTTTTCAATGCTGGTGGCGGCTTCGGGATGCTCTTCTACTAAAAGGTGCTTGGCCCTATTGCTCAGCCTCAATGTAACTTCAATTGCTTGACTACCACTCATTCCAAACGTATCTATCGACTTTTGCCTGTGCCTATCTTCAAATCGGAAGGGTTTATCGGTTTGTATCGCTTCGCCAATTCGCTCAACCTTAAACTGCTTAACTTCGCCGCTGGCTACCTCGTAGGCCATAAGGTACTGAAAGTAGCTGTGAAAACTAATGGGTTCAACCAACCTATCGCCAACGGTGCTACTGCTTATCGACTGGTAACTTTTAAGTATTAGCTGCTGCTTGCTGGCTATTGCCCTTCGGGCAATGCTAATATTGCGCGAAATATTCTGGTTGTATATGCTCTCGGCCAGATTATCCATGTCGGTAAGGGCATACAACTTCGACAGAATATTTTTTTGCAAAGGGCTCTGAATGGGCGCAGCCTCAATGGCCTGTTTTATTAGTGCTGCCTCTTCGAGGCTGAATACGATTAGCTCCTCGGGATTTATGCAACCCTTGCTGGTGCTCTCGATACGAAAGCGGTTGTGGCTTTTGGTAACGTCAAAACCAATATCGCGAAGCAGATCGAAGTACCGCTCCACGGTTCGCTCTGAAACCTCGAAACTTTGGGCCACATCGGCCTTGGTGCAGCCTAAGGGTGATCGCAACCGGGCAATTAGCTGTAGCACCCTAAAAATCTTCTTTTGCTCTGTCAATGCCAACTATTTTTAGGTTGTATAAATATATCGAAAAAAAACAAAACAAAACTGCCACTAGCGCATCAACTTTTACTTTTCGGGGGTTCGAGAAATACCGATACCAGCACCTGTTGCTCTGGCCTGGCATTGGGGTTAACCATTTGCACCACAACGGTAAAGAAATCGTAGCCCAGTTTCGTAAACTTAAACATTTGGTAGTTCAATTCCCTGGGCACATAGCCCAACTTATGCTCGCCGAGGTGAATAAGAATTGCATGTTTGTCGAACGGATTGGTGGGCTCGACAACCAGCTTGAGTTGGGTTCCAATTTTGAGCCTATCGAATACAAATGCCCCTTCGTAATAGGTAAACCCTGCAATGTGGAACTGGTAAAGGTGCTCCCTTTTAGCTTTCTTTTCCATGACTTAATATTTTTGATTTTACAAATAAAAAGCCATGTTGCGACAATTAGTGTCGGAAACTAAAAAAGGGACAACCAAATTGGCTGTCCCTTTTCAATATTACTTATAAACTCTACTGAAGTGGCTTAACAACTTCAATTAGTTCGGGCAAATCCATTTTAATGTTTTTAAGGTGCTCAATGGTTGGAACGCCATTGGGGGTCCATCCCCTGCGCTTGTAAACTGCATCGAGCAGCTGTTCGTAACGATCTTCGCGATACTTACGTGTTGCAGCCATTTTCTCCTCAACGCTCATGTTGGTTGGGTCAATTCCTACATTCTCCTTAAGCTGCTTGTCGTAACGCTCCTCGCGGCTCAGGTACTCCTCCTTGGTAACAGGACCGCATGCGCGGTAGGGTTGCGCATCGTGTTTACGTAAACCAAACCCACGGCGAATATTGAAAATGCGCTGGAAGTTGTACACGCGCTCGCTCTGGCGAATCAGCTCGTGCTTATCGATATTATTTCCGGTAACAGCATTGTAAACCGTTACGTAATTATCGACATGCTCAGGAATTTTGTGTGGCTCATCGGTATCGGCATTGCCTTTGGGAACAACGTCGTTCCAAGGCAATTTGCAGAATCCTTGCAGGCCAAACCATGTACGGAACATGGGGAAATAGTGAAGCGCCTCGGCTTTGTTTTCGAAAGTTGGCAGCTGATTGTTAACCATATCCATAAAAATAAGCCAAGCTTCGTCGTGCTGAGGGCCTTTGTTGGTCATAGCGTAACCGCCCTGCTGAGCCAACGACTCCTTAGAAACGTACTGCGAGTACTCAAGACCTTTGTTCTCCATTCCAATGTCTTGTAGAAACTTAGCATCGGCTCCGTACTCTTTCACAAATTTCTCCTTCATTTTGCGAACACCCATTCCGGCAACCACTCCAAAACCTTCGCCACGAGCCAGCTGGTGCATAAGTTCCATCATGTGCTCAAAGTTGCCAAAGTTAAGTTCAAGTCCGCCAGTGCGCTCCTTGTTCAGAATGCCGTTTTCGTAGCACTCCATAACAAAAGCAACAACGGTACCCCAAGTAATGGTGCAAATTCCGTAGGTGTCGCAGTAGAAGTTGGCTTCAATAATGGCTTCGGGATCGAAAATACCGAGGTTAGAACCTAAACCGGCAACGGTTTCGTACTCGGGACCATCGACAATAACCGATTGGCCTTTGTAAGGACCCGTTTTCAATACATAGTTGTCAACTCCTTTTGAGCAGCTCATGGCGCAGCCAATCCAGCAACCATCGGGAATATTTTGGGTAAAATACTTGTCGCGGAAAATGTTACTGTGAATTTTTTGACCATCGACGCTGCTGCCAAACTTAAAATTATGAGTTGGAAGAAGGTCGTAATCGTTCATTACGTTGGCAATGTTTGCGGTTCCCTTCTTGCGCATTTGGCATTGGTGGTCGTCGAGTTCGCGAATTTCGGCCTGGTAACGGCGTCCCCTTTCGGTAATAGCCTCAAGGTCGGCCACGTTATTGAGGTTACCCTTTACGCCAGGTATTTTTGCTACAATGGCCTTAATTTTTTTGTCGCGCATTACGGTACCAATACCGCCACGGCCGGCTTGTTTTAGTCTAATTTTTTTACGTTTAGGATCGTAGAATGTGAAGTTAACCATACCGATTAGAGAATGTTCGGCGGCTGCTCCCGTTGAAACAATTCCGATGTTTTTGTAATCCTTCTCGTCGTTGGCAAAAACCTCGGTTAACTCCTCGGCAAGTATATGACTATCCTTGGCGTAACCTGGATCCTCGTAAATTTCGATTTTATGGTTAACCCCATCGATAAAAATAATTACATCTTTATGGGCTTTGCCTTGCAGCTCAAGGGCATCGTAACCCGAAAACTTAAGGAAAGACCCAAAAAATCCGCCCACATTCGAGTCCATAACCGAATCGGTTTGTGGCGAAAGGCTCACCAGTAGCGACTTCCCTGTACCCGAGTACTGAGTAATGCCACCAACGGGACCCGAGCTGATGATAATTTCGTTTTCGGGATCGTTCCATTTGGTTGTTGGAGTTGTGGCGTCCCAAAGCAAACGTAAACCGTAACCTTTACCGCCAACAAATTTCTCTTTCATTTGGGCTGGTACCGCTTTCTCCTTCACCTCGTTGTTCGAAACGTTGATGTATAGAATTTTGTCGGTGTAACCACGGTAAAGGGCTTTCCACTCGTAATTTACCGAGTTAAGCACCTTTTGCTTGGCTTTCAATTCCTTAACGTTCATATTTTTGAGTTTTGGTTTATTATTCAATTTTTATGGGAGCTAAGTTACTAAATTAAGGGTTGCAGTAAATGATTATTATCAATATGTAAATCAATGCATAACGAGTTAAATCTGTAAAGTTTGATTAGAGTTATTTGTTGGTATCGTATAATCAGGAGATTACGCAACAATGCGAATTGCAAACAGATAAAATGAATGCTATTAAACAGGGAAAAAATTAAAGGGCTTTCTCGAAAAGAATACGAACCATTTCGTTGGGAACATGGGTAACTATTCCCTTGTTAATAAAGCCTTTGTCTTCGAGAAGCTGGCATATCGACTTGTCGTCAACAGGAATAGTACCCCGAATATATTTATAGCCTTGCATTATAGCTTCGCTAATAGCAAAATCGATCATGGTTTTGGCTAATCCCCTTCGCTGGTAATGCGGAAAAATTGCTAGCCTATCCATAAAAGCTGCAGTTTCGATATCTCTATCGGGTTTGAGGGTAATAGTGCCTGCAGCAATTTTTTTATAAAAAATAATGTAAACATGCTGGTTGGCTATATCGCACGAAATATTGGCATAGTCGGCATGACTGTTGTGCCAATACTTAACTCCCTTATTGAGAAGTTGCTGGAAGCATTCGCGAACAATGTAAAGCACTTCGAGTAGTTGCGACTCCTTTGCCTGCTTGATTTCTATCATAAAATTGGAAAAGATACTAAACCCCTAAAATAATTTAATTTTTAGAATAAACCATTTTGCCATCGATAAATGTTTTTAAAACTCTTGCTTTTGGCAGTAGGCTTTCATGCGCAGTTATAATATCGGTATCGAGTACCACAAAATCGGCACATTTGCCAACCTCGAGGCTTCCCTTGTGCTCCTCTTCAAAAGCCACTCGTGCTGCCCAAATGGTCATGGCTCTGAGCGCCTGTTCGCGGGTAAGTGCATTTTCCATTTGAAAACCCTCTTCGGGTTGTCCATGGAGGTTCTTGCGAGCCACGCCAGCATAAAACCCGTAAATGGGGTTAATATGCTCAATGGGAAAGTCGCTGCCATTGGGAAGCCATCCATTTTGCTCGAGCAGCTGCTTGTAAATATAAGCTGTTTCTATTCGTTTACCCAATCGGTTAACTGCCCAATACATATCGGAAGTGGCATGGGTAGTTTGAATTGAAGGAACAACAGCAAGCTGGCCAAATCGATTCAAATCGTGAGGATGAACCGTTTGAGCATGCTCAATTCGCCAGCGCAAATCGTTTTGGGGTTTAAGAAATTTGGCGTACACATTCAGCATGAGGCGAACTGCCGCATCGCCAATGCAGTGGGTTGCCACCTGATAACCAGAATCATATGCTCTTTGGCAAACCTCAGTTAGTCGCTCCTCCGTTTCGAGCTGAAGACCACGGTTTTTGGGGTCGTCGCTGTAGGGCTCGAGCAGTAAGGCACCCCGAGAGCCCAGGGCTCCGTCGGCGAAAAGTTTAATGGTACGAACCGTTAAGCGAGGTGTTGAGTAGATTCCCCTATCGACAAAATGGGCAAAATTCTCTTTTGAGGGATTGAGCATAGCATTAACCTTCATGGCAAGTGCGCCCGATTGCTGCATTGAATCGATAAGTTGTACTTCTGCTAACTCTAAACCTGCATCGCCTACTGAAGTTAGCCCAACTGCAAAGCAGTTTTGCTGGGCACGGTTTAGGGCATTTTCCTTTTCAACTCTAGTATAATCGGGAATATGCTTCCGTACCAAATCGATGGCATTATCGATGAGTAACCCGGTAGGCTTACCATTTTCAACCTTAATTTCGCCACCACTAACACTTGTACTTGCTGTAACTCCAGCCAGCTGCAATGCAAAGGTATTGGCTAATGCTGCATGACCATCGATTCGTGTGATGAGAACAGGCGTATGGGGAAAAGCCTCGTCGAGTTCCTTGCAGGTTGGAAACTCTTTTATATCCCATTCGTTCTGATTCCACCCTCGTCCTAAAACCCAAGCATTAGGAAAAGTGGAATGATGATTAACCAGAATTTGAACCGTTTCGGCCCACGACTTGGCGCCAGCCAATTGGGCATTGACCAATGAAAGACCGTAGTTAAGGAAATGGCAATGCGGATCGATAAAACCGGGATAAACACTAGCACCCTTGAGGTTAAGTGTATTAACTGATTTGAATTGGGATACTATTTCGGTTTCGGTTCCTAGGGCTACAATTTTACCATTGGCCATGGCCATGCTGGTATGTATTGTAAATGCTGAGTCGACGGTATAAATTTTGGCATTGGTCACTACTAAATCGACCTCCTGTTTCGAACTGCACGACATAATAAGCAAAGTTAGGGTGATGAATCCAAATGAACACAATTTCATGGCAATCAATTTCATTAAGGGTTTTGTGGTCAAAAGTAAATGTTTTTTTTAATAACTGAAGTGACTCTTGGGTCGGCTTTCAGGGCAAACGCATTTAAAAATTTAGCAATTCCTCCCTGTACTTTATATTGAGTGCGGCTCTAAGCCTATTTTGCTTTATGCTTCCCATTTTTTTGTCTTCAAGTAAGCACAAGGCCAGCTTTGTTATGATATTAAAATTTTGAGCGGCATTCGCTTTTTGCTTAGTCGAGTAATCCTCTTTGAAATTTACATCGAGCATCCAGTGCAGGTAGTTTTCAACTGCCCAATGCGCACGCACCCAGGCATTAAACTGGCCAGCAGTGCCACTTGCGCTTGAAATATAGTGTCGCACCTGTTTCGTTACCGCCCCTGTCGATTTAAAAATACGCTGCGATTCAATTCTGATAATGGTTTTTATCCCAGCCCATCCGGCGGGAAGCTCAACACGGGCTAAATCATTGTATATAGCACAGCAACGGGTTTCTATCCGTCCATGCCCCATGTCGGTTTGCGTGTCGAAATCGGATGGCTTTTTAAACCGAACCGTATCGGCTATCCCCTCCTGTAGCGTGGGCTGATTGCCCTTTACCGCCAGAATGTAGTCCGCCCTGCTGGTGGTTATCTGTTTGGCAATTTCTTTTTGGCGCCCCATGGCGTCTATGGTTACTATAGAGCCCTCCAGGTCAAGCAAGGTTAGCAATTCGGGGGATGGCCGTGATCTCATTGCTCTTTTCAGAGACAACTTTTTGCCCTAAGGTAACCCCTCTGCCCTGAGCAAAAGCGGAGACCACATGGATGGCCGGCAAGCTTTTGAACTTGCTGGCGGAGCTGCAAATGGTTTTACCGTCAATTGCCACCACCTCCCTTCCAGGGGGCCTGGGTACTTGCCCCGTCAAATGGCTGAAGCAACGGCTAAGTTCGTCCGGATTAATGGCGGAAAACACCCGGTTGATGGTATCATGCGCGGGCACCCCATGCTTAAAGCCACCAAACTTCTGAAGCCATTCAAGTTGGCTGTGGCCAAATTCTTCGATTTCGTTCCAGTCGTTTGCTCCGCACAGGACGGCAGAAATGACCAGCAGGAGAATATCGAACAGCGCGTGCTTAAAGTTGCCCTTTGAGGTTCTACGAGGGTCGGTGATTGGATGGAAACTTGTGCGGAAGTGGGCGATTCCCGAAAATAGATTTGTCCTCCTATTAATTTAGCATTCGCTCCAAATATTTAACATATCCCGCTGTATATCAATATGCTATATTTGAAAAATGAAAGGCAGGGTAAAAAGTTCATCCAACTTCCTGCCTTTCAAAAAAAATTAATCATACAAACATAATGACAAATTATGAGGACTGAGCTCCTCCGGGAGCACTATGCGCTATTGTGATTTTTTTTAAATGCGTTTGCCCTGGTTTACCTGACAACAATGATTAACAATAAAAGAATTTTCCTATCTTTGCGGCTTAAAATCCAGACAAGAAAAGTTCGCAACTAATTGACATTGATGGAATTGTAATTAAAACCTGCCCATTAATTACTGCAAAATAACTTTTCGGAGTGGACTCAAGTTTAAATTTATGTTTAACCCGCAGGCATATTATGGGATAGACACATAGCTAAATAAGGAAAAAGGAAATCAGCAAACTATCAAGATGTAAAAACATAGGATGAGAATGGAGAAACAGGAGAACAAAACTTACCAGCAACAGCGCAAACCATCGAGTGAATTCAAGGCCAGGAAGGAGTACCTGAACCATGAGCTTGAGATAATGGCTCCAAAGAGATGGAGACTCAATCTGCCCAAGCGCGATTTCAACTTCGAGATAGAGGATATTGTTCCTGCGATATCAGGCACGATTGGAAAGATTGTTATGACCACTGCGATTGTCAGCGCTTTTGCTATCGAGTATGGACTTCCACCTGAGTTCGTTACGGAGAACGTGCGATTTGAGCTGTTTCTCGTGGCCTTACTGTTTGTGATCCCGATCAGTGGGTTTATAAATCCTCGCGCGAATCTACCGGGCTGTCATGGTCCGATGATTCCACTTATCCCACTAATCGTCCTTGCCGGCGGACATCCACTCGCTTTGGGGGTGCTGGTCGGAGTTTTGGGGTTGATACTCGGTATTGCAAAGGGTGGATCGAGACTGGTCAACCTCACGGGGACTGGTGTTCGTGGTGGACTTCTCATCGTTTTTGGTATGATAGGTATAATGGGACAGTTAACAGCATTTAGGTCGTGGTCGGTCAGTATAGAAATGGAGATTATATTTCCAATCATAATGCTGGTAACACTCCTTAGTTATACTTACCTGGCACGAATCGGGATGCGCTGGGTGGCGATCCCTCTATGCTCGCTACTGGCGTTGGTCATTGGCCTTGTTATGGGAGCACCCTTTGAGTTCCGGACCACTCCAGGTATTCCAACTTTGAATCCGCTTTACTGGTGGGGTACTGATACGGGCTGGATGCTTGGACTTCCCAATCTCGAACACTTCATTGCTGTACTTCCGTTTGCCATTCTGGCGATTGCCATGTGGCCGCCCGACTTTTTGGGGCACAGGGTGTTTCAGGAGATGAACTACCCATCAGGTGCCAAGAAGGTGCTGATGGATGTTGATGATACGACCATCATGTGCTCGATAAGGCAATTCGTTGGGAGCGTTCTTGGCGGCGGGAACCTCGCATCTTCATGGGGGACCTATATGATTCCTGCTGGGGTGGCGAAGCGTCCCATACCTGCTGGTGCGATACTCACAGGGATATTTTGTTTTGCTGCCATACTAATCGGCTATCCGATGGATATAGCGGTGTGGCCTCCGGTGCTGAGAGTGGCCCTTATTGTCGGCGTCTTTCTACCGCTCCTTGTAGCAGGAATGCAGATGATAAGGGAGGTAAGACATGCAGAAGCTGCAACAGTATGTGTACTGGGTTCTGTATTGGTAAATCCGGTGTTTGGCTGGGCATTAGGTATATTAGTCCATAATAGTGGAATGTTGGGAGATGCAGAGCACGTAAAGGCCCTCAGGCGTATGGATCGGATTGCTGTACCGCTTATCACCTTCTTGATATGTACCGTTGCAATGGCAGTGACAGGGAAGATACCAGGGATACCTGGAATTCTGTAGCACAATGAATATGTTCAAGCGTACCCCGCCAAAAAAGGGCGGGGAAATTATTTGCCAAAAATATAGCCTTGTTGTGAGTAATTAACCTTAAACATTGGTTATCATGACAAAAAAAAACCTTCCCCCCGACAGTGTTGCTGCAGTTCTTGAGCTAGAGCTGGTAATGAAAGCCAGTACCTATGCCCCCAAAAACATAGTGTGCTATATGCGCGAAATTAGTTACATCGTGGAGTATTTCCCTAGCTCAGCATTCTACAGGGCAAACGCATTTAAAAATTTAGTAATTCCTCCCTGTACTTTATATTGAGTGCGGCTCTAAGCCTATTTTGCTTTATGCTTCCCATTTTTTTGTCTTCAAGTAAGCACAAGGCCAGCTTTGTTATGATATTAAAATTTTGAGCGGCATTCGCTTTTTGCTTAGTCGAGTAATCCTCTTTGAAATTTACATCGAGCATCCAGTGCAGGTAGTTTTCAACTGCCCAATGCGCACGCACCCAGGCATTAAACTGGCCAGCAGTGCCACTTGCGCTTGAAATATAGTGTCGCACCTGTTTCGTTACCGCCCCTGTCGATTTAAAAATACGCTGCGATTCAATTCTGATAATGGTTTTTATCCCAGCCCATCCGGCGGGAAGCTCAACACGGGCTAAATCATTGTATATAGCACAGCAACGGGTTTCTATCCGTCCATGCCCCATGTCGGTTTGCGTGTCGAAATCGGATGGCTTTTTAAACCGAACCGTATCGGCTATCCCCTCCTGTAGCGTGGGCTGATTGCCCTTTACCGCCAGAATGTAGTCCGCCCTGCTGGTGGTTATCTGTTTGGCAATTTCTTTTTGGCGCCCCATGGCGTCTATGGTTACTATAGAGCCCTCCAGGTCAAGCAAGGTTAGCAATTCGGGGGATGGCCGTGATCTCATTGCTCTTTTCAGAGACAACTTTTTGCCCTAAGGTAACCCCTCTGCCCTGAGCAAAAGCGGAGACCACATGGATGGCCGGCAAGCTTTTGAACTTGCTGGCGGAGCTGCAAATGGTTTTACCGTCAATTGCCACCACCTCCCTTCCAGGGGGCCTGGGTACTTGCCCCGTCAAATGGCTGAAGCAACGGCTAAGTTCGTCCGGATTAATGGCGGAAAACACCCGGTTGATGGTATCATGCGCGGGCACCCCATGCTTAAAGCCACCAAACTTCTGAAGCCATTCAAGTTGGCTGTGGCCAAATTCTTCGATTTCGTTCCAGTCGTTTGCTCCGCACAGGACGGCAGAAATGACCAGCAGGAGAATATCGAACAGCGCGTGCTTAAAGTTGCCCTTTGAGGTTCTACGAGGGTCGGTGATTGGATGGAAACTTGTGCGGAAGTGGGCGATTCCCGAAAATAGATTTGTCCTCCTATTAATTTAGCATTCGCTCCAAATATTTAACATATCCCGCTGTATATCAATATGCTATATTTGAAAAATGAAAGGCAGGGTAAAAAGTTCATCCAACTTCCTGCCTTTCAAAAAAAATTAATCATACAAACATAATGACAAATTATGAGGACTGAGCTCCTCCGGGAGCAATATGCACTATAGTGATTTTTTTAAATGCGTTTGCCCTGCGGCTTTTCCTCTTTGCTTAGGCTCAGTTAACAATATTTCATACTTTTGCACGTATTAAAGCAAAGCTCTCCGCAACCCATGTATAAATTATTCATTCTTTCAGTTGTAACAATTTCTATTTTTTTTGCTTCGTGCGAAAGGGATAACTTTTCAACCGATCCCAAGTTTAAATTGTCGTTTAGCCGCGACACCATGCACTTCGATACTGTTTTTACCAGCATAGGCTCAGCCACCCGCCATTTTAAAGTGTACAATAGGAACCGGAGCGACCTTCAAATATCAAATGTAAAACTGGCAAGGGGTGCATCATCGTTCTTCCGCATGAATGTTGATGGCGAAGCCACCAACCATGCCCGCAATGTTACTATTCGTGGTGGCGATAGTTTGTTTGTATTTGTAGAGGTTACAGTTGACCCTACCAATCAAAGTTCGCCGCTTCTCATTGCCGACTCCATTGTTTTCGAAACCAATGGCAATATTCAGGACGTGAAATTAATTGCATGGGGGCAAGATGTTTACTTTCACAAATCCGACAGTATTTATTTCAACACAACCTTACCAAATGATAAGCCCCATTTGGTTTACAACTACCTTTGGGTAAAACCCCATGTTGAGCTAACGCTGCTGCCGGGTACCCGATTTCATATGCACAATAATGCCTTTTTGGCTGTTGCCGGTTCGCTCAGTATTAATGGCACCTTCGACAACCCAGTAACTTTTGAAGGTGACAGACTAGAATCTTTTTATAGCGACAAAGCTGGCCAATGGGCTGGCATTTGGCTAATGGCCGGAAGCAGAAATAATTCTATCGATTGGGCTCGAATAAAAAATGGCATTTATGGTATTATTGTCGATACAGTTATGACCCCCGGTTTGCCAACCCTTACCCTAAACAATAGTAGGGTTGAAAATATGAGCTACACCTGCTTGTTAGGTCGTGGTGCAACCATTGAGGTTTCCAATTCGCTCTTTTCTAATGCAGCCAATTATGCTGTTGCACTTACTATTGGAGGTCGTTACAGGTTTTACCATTGCACCATAGCCAACTATTGGGCACAGTATGTGCAGAGAAAGGGACCCGCCCTGTTGCTCAATAACTTTTACACCTATAAGCATCCCACAACGGGAATAGAAATGGTTGAACCACGCGATTTGCATGAGGCTCATTTTTCGAATTGCATTATTTATGGTTCGCGCGATAATGAATTTGTAGTAGACAATTTATACAACGGCAACCCTGTAAGCGCATTAATGAACTTTCATTTTGAGCATTCAATTATTAGGGTTCCACAAAATTTCGATCTATCCAACTCCACCTATTTTAACAACGTTTTACGCGAAAACCCTAAGTTTAAGGATACCCGTGCCTACAATTTTCAGCTCGATACCCTCAGCCCTGCCAAGGACTATGGGCTGCTATCAACAAGCCTGCTTTACCCTTTCGACTTAAATAATGTGAGCCGTTTGAACGATGCAGGGCCCGATTTGGGAGCATTTGAACGGGTTGAACCTCGATAATTCCTTGGTTATGGTTCCCGCCGGCTGCAATTGGTTGTGTAGGGCTTGCGCCCATAGGGAGTTTACACAAGAGCAGAGCCTCGAGCATAAGTTAGGGTTTGTATGTAAAATGCTGAAAGCATGGGAACATACCATTGAACCGGTTCGTTCAGTTTCGCTTAGCGAGCGTTGGCACTACCGTGCAAAGGTAAGCCTCAATGCACAATGGCTCAATAACCAATGGACATTTGGCACTTTAAACCGCGATGAATTCATTCCCATACCCCAATGTCCAATTCACGCCCCCATTGTTGCCAAAACCATTGAAACGCTCCAACGCTACTTGCCATCTCCCAACAATTTCGAACTGGCTTTTCTGCAACAAACCCAAGCCCAATGCGTTATGGTGCTCAAACAAAGGGAAACACCCGACACTAAATGGTTCTCTCAAACTACTGAAGATGAACTTCGTAGCATTGGAATTGAGGGTTTTTGGATTCACCTGAACCCTTCGGCCGGACGACGCATGTTCGAAAAAACCCGGTGGATTAACCTTTTTGGTGAAAAGCGAACGCAAACCGAAAGCGGACTTTGGTATGGCCCTGGGGCCTTTCAGCAACTTATTCCGAAATTGTATAACGAGTCGGTTAACGAAGCCAAAGCGTTTTTGAAACTTACTAAGCATTCAGCAGTAGTCGATCTTTACTGTGGTGTTGGTGCTACGCTCCGCGAATGGATAGGCAGCGGTTCAACCACACTGGGCGTAGAACTGAGTGGCGAAGCCATTGAGTGCGCAAAATTAAACGTTCCTGATGCAAATATACTTCGGGGTGCTTGCCGCCATCGTATACCTCAATTTGCTCAATGGACAAAGGTAAAAAGAGACGAAGGGAAGGAAGTTTTACTATACGTGAATCCACCCCGAACAGGCATTGAATCCCAAGTACTTGAATGGATTGCCCAAGAAGGGAAACCACTTCGAATTGCCTACCTCTCGTGCAGCCCTGGCACTCTTTCAAAAAATCTCACATTCCTTTGTGAACACGAATATCGAGTTACGCGAATTATCCCGTACGACTTCTTTCCCCAAACAAAACACATTGAATGCCTTGCGTTAGTAGAGTTAAGGGGTTAATTGGGGTTATTGAGTTATTGGGTTAATGAAGACCGAAGCTGGAAGTAGACTGCTGAATGAAGACAGCCGACTTGACCATCGACGGGAGCCTCAGGGCAAGCAACCGAAAACAGAAAACTGGCAACTGAACATTTGAATAACTGAACTGACAACTGATAACCGACCCTTCGGGAGTCTCAGTGCAAGCAACCAACTGAAAACTGACAACCGAGAACTTACAAACGTCCCCAAATTCTTATTATCTTTAGCCGATCATTTTAATTTGAAATTATGCGTGTAGAAAAACTTTTTGTTATTCTGTTCCTGCTAACTTGCTTATGGTATTCAGGAGAAGCTCAGGAACGGTACAGGGTAATGTTTTATAATGTTGAGAACCTATTCGATCCGTTTGATGATAGCCTGACCCGCGATGAGGAGTTTACGCCACAAGGGGCACGTTTCTGGACCTGGAAACGAATGACCGAAAAGATGAATAACATTTATAGAGTTGTAACAGCAGTTGGTGAGTGGGATTTACCCGCAATTGTTGGGTTTTGCGAAATTGAAAATCGATTTGTTTTGAACCAGCTAATTACAAAAACCCCACTGGCCAAATTCAATTATCGGATAGTACATAAAGAATCGCCCGACGGGCGAGGAATTGATGTGGCGCTAATTTACCGGCCCGACCGGTTCGTTTTGCAGGAGGAGCGTTTCTTTAGGGTTGTAAACCCCGACGATCCCAGGCGTACAACCCGCGATGTGCTTTATGCTCGTGGCATATTGGGAAATCTCGATACGCTGCACGTTTTTGTAAACCATTGGCCATCGAAGTTAGGTGGCGAACTGGCATCGGAACCGGGCCGTATGGCTGCCGGCCATTTGGTTAGGCAGAAAATAGATTCTATTCTCATTTTCTCACCCGAAGCACGCATAATTATTATGGGCGATTTCAACGATGGCCCCAACAGCTCCCCCATCACCAAAGCACTTGGAGCAAAACCAATACAAGCTCCTTTCAGCCCTAACGGGCTGTACAACCTTCACCATCGATTCGAAGGGAGCGGCACTGGCACCATTAAGTTTCAGGGAGCCTGGGAGGTGATAGACATGATGATAGTTTCAGGTGCACTCTTAAACCGTAAACACCCTATTTATGCAAATCCTGAAGGAGGTAGAATTTTTCAGGCCGATTTTTTGAACGAAGAGGATACCAATTTTGTTGGCGTTCGCCCTTCCCGCACATATATTGGGTTTAAATACCACGGAGGTTTTGCCGACCATTATCCTATTTACATGGACCTATACCCTAACCCAACTCCCTAAGGCATATGAAAGCTTCAGGAAATATTTCATTGGCTGGCCTAAATGCTTTCGTTTCCCAAATTTTTTCTGCATTTTCGTACATAAAATGATTTAATTTGCTCTGAAAATCATGATCCTATGGCTTTTAGTGGATTCCAGTTTTTGGATTAATAACTCATCAGGCGTTGGGTTTAACAGGTTGCCTTTTCATTACCGTTACGCTGGTAATCTTCCCCTTCAAATGACAATTGATAGTGGAAAAATATTTCGCAATATAATCTATTCGGTAGTTTTGCTGAGCATTACAACAAACTACATTCTGGATAATTTGGTGGAGAAAGTAGGCTAAGTGACCATACTATACGGATTTGTTTTCCGAAATGGAATACTTGCTTTTTAGGAAAGGGGAAAAAAGATAATAACAAAAGATTGCTCTAATGTTGTCGAACATAGCCAACTTCTTACAATTACCGCTTTCGAACCCTGTACTCATTTTTACGGTAATACTTTTCATCATTCTTATTTCGCCTATTTTATTCTCCAAAATCAGAATTCCCTATTTAATTGGTTTAATACTAGCCGGAGCCATTATTGGCCCACACGGAATTAACCTATTACTGCGCGACAGCAGCATAGTGCTTTTTGGCACAGTTGGGTTGCTCTACATTATGTTTTTGGCAGGAATAGAAATTGACTTAGCAGACTTTCAGCGAAACAGGTTAAAAAGTATTGTTTTTGGCCTCTACACTTTTTCTATTCCAATGACAATAGGAACCATTGTTGGACTGTATGTTCTAAACTATTCTTTACCCACATCAATTCTTTTGGCCAGCATGTTCGCATCGCACACCCTAATAACTTACCCCATTGTGAGTAAAATGGGGATAAGCCGGAATGTTGCTGTTGGCGTTGCTGTTGGGGGAACAATTATTACAGATACTTTGGCGCTTCTAGTGCTTGCTGTAATAGCAGCAATGGTTAAAGGGGAACTAAACAGCGCATTTATGGTGCAACTTAGCATTTCGTTCTTGATTTTTGTAGCAGGCATAATGGTTCTGTTCCCCATGCTTACTCGTTGGTTTTTTAAGAAGAATGACGATGGAATATCGCAATTTATATTTGTGCTTGCCCTACTCTTCCTGGCAGGATTTCTTTCTCAGCTAGCCGGAGTTGAACCCATAATTGGAGCTTTTTTAGCTGGCATAACCCTCAACCGGTTTATTCCATTCAATTCGCCTTTAATGAATCGCATTCATTTTGTTGGAAATGCTCTATTCATCCCATTTTTCCTCATTGGAGTAGGCATGCTCATTAATTTCAATACCTTTTTTGGGGATATTCAAACCATCAGGGTTGGGTTGGTAATGACAGTTGTAGCTACTTTTGGAAAGTACGCTGCAGCGTGGCTAACCCAAAAAACCTTTGGAATGAGCAACGACCAGCGCAACATCATTTTCGGACTGAGTAACTCGCAAGCAGCCGCTACTTTAGCGGCTATAATTGTTGGTTACAACATTATCCTCTCATACGACCCGGCTGGTAACCCCATTCGACTTTTGGACGAAAACATACTAAATGGTACTGTTTTAATGATTATGGTTACCTGCATTATTTCTTCGTTTGCAACCCAGAGAAGTGCCAGCAACCTAGCTCTAGCGCAATCGAACGAAAGCAGTGGCGACAAAGAGCCTAATGAAAAAATTTTAATTCCAATTAACAATCTTGATAATGTTGAAATGCTTATTAATTTAAGTTTAAGCATTAAATCGAAACACAATTCTAGTCCTATTAATGTGCTCAATGTTGTGGGGAACAACGATAGCGAGCAAATGGGCAAGCGAATAGTTGATAAAGCTTCAGAAATAGCCACAGCAACCGAAAACACAGTAAACTGCCTCATTAGGCACAATAGCAACACGCTAAACGGTATTGTTAATGTTGTTAAAGAACTCAAAATAACCGATATAGTTCTGGGGCTCCATAAAAGCACCGACATTTCCGACAATTTTTTGGGCAACTTAACCGACAACCTGCTCCTTCGGTGCCCAACCAATACCCTTATAATGAGGTTCAATCAGCCCCTGGCTACTATAAAACGAACCTTAGTTTTGATACCCGAAAGGGCCGAAAAGGAGATTGGATTTGCTTTTTGGGTTATTAAACTTTGGAACTTTGCCCGATACTCGAATTCCCCTTTGCATTTCTATGGCAACGAGAACACATTTCGATTTTTACGACAGATTCAGCAAAAGCATCCCATTGAGGCTTCGTTCGAGTCACTGAATGTTTGGCAAAGTATCGATTCGGTTGCAACAAAACCCGATGATATGGTTGTTTTCATTATGAGCCGACGGAAACGGACTTCGTTTCATCCCCAAATGAACCGAATAGCCAACCACATTGAGAAACATTTCTCCAACAAACCCTTTATTCTTTTTTATCCGCTCCAAGCATCTGTACGAATCGATCATGAGACTGACTTGAGTAGCCTGCTCGATTTAGAGACCCTTAAAAAGAATATTGAACAACTTGACGAGGTAGGAAAGGAAATTGTGAAACTTTTCTGGAAAAAGTAATAACTTGTGGAATAAAACCTATTGGGCTCTTAATTGTTTACATTAGCAAAACGTAAAAAGACAAGTGGAACGCGAAGTTTACTCCATAAAGCGCAAAGCGCTTATGCTCAACCTCGACACAACCATGTACGGTACCATTGCCGAAATTGGTGGTGGTCAGGAAGTGGCCCGTAATTTTTTTCTGGCCGGTGGCGCTTCGGGAACCATTGCAAAAACCATTTCGGCTTACGACAAAACCTTTAGCGACCACCTATACAACGAGGGTAAAAGCGGACGATACGTTTGCCTACCCCGCCTCGAAAAAATGCTCGAAGCTGAATATCAGGAGCTACTAACTGTATTAGGTGCAAACCGAAAGGAAAATACCCGTTTCTTTGCATTTGCCAACACAGTTGAAACCCTTAACTACAAAAAGGATAATGAGGGTGGTGGATGGCTTGGTGTTAAATTCGAGCTAACCAAGCCCGGCGAGCCCAACGAGGTTGTTATACACGTTAAGCTGAAAGAGAACGATGGGATTCTTCAGCAGTACACCCTTGGAAGCATTGGCGTAAACCTCATTTTTGCCTGCTTCTTTTACCACAGCACTCCAAATACCTTTCTGCAATCGCTGCTCGATAATCTCGACACCGACCGGGTTGAAATAACCATGGCACGGATGAAAGGACCCGACCTTGCCTATGTGGACAATAGGTTGCTTTGCCTTCAGCTTGTTAAAAACAACATGACCAATGCAGTAGTTTTCGACAGGTTCGGAAAGGTAACCCAGCCCGCCGATTTTCTTTACAGGAAGAATGCCATAGTTCTTAGGGGTCGGTTCAGACCAATAACATACGTGGGCTTCGATATTCTGAAAACATCCTTCGCCCTTTTCAAAACCGAACAGGGCTATAACCGCGACAATACGATGCAAATTTGTGAGCTTACCCTCAATAATTTGCTTGAGGAGGGCCAGATTAACGAGCGCGACTTTCTCGATCGGGTCGATTTGCTCAATGGCATGGGACAGAACGTACTGGTATCGAATTTTCGGGAATACTACCGATTGGTCGATTACCTTGCCCAGTTTAAACTGAACAATCTCCGCATTGTAGTTGGCGTCCCTACATTCAAAAAAATATTGGAAAAGCAGTACTATAGCCATTTACGCGGTGGAATTCTCGAGGCCATGGGCCGCATGTTCCCAATTCACACCCGTTTCTACGTGTACCCTTCGCTAAATAAGGAAAGTAGCGAACTAATACTGGTTGACGATGTTGAAATGGAGCCCGACGTGCGCCATATATTCAACTATTTAGTCGATAACAAAAAGATTCGCAACTTGCGGCGAGCCAAACCCCAATGGCTCAATATCAGTTCGCACGATGTGCTGAAATTCATTGAAGCCCGAAATCCTATATGGGAAAATATGGTTCCCAAGTACGTATCGCAAACCATAAAAGCAAAGGGATTATTCGGTTTTGGCAAGCAATAGGTTATGTGCCCTGGAACATTTTGAGTGGAATTCTGTTTATTCATCGTATTCATAAAGTAAACAAAGATCAAACTCAATAGTAATTGCTTATAAATTTTTAAATGAAAACTATTCTAGTTACAGGCGGAACGGGCTATATTGGCTCGTGGATAGTGAAATATCTTCTCGAAAAGGGGTACTCGGTTCGGGTTACAGTAAGAGACAAATCGAAAAAGGAACGTTTCGAGCATTTAGTGGCTCTTACCGATGGCAGTTCAGGATGCCTCGAGATTTGGAGCGCCAATCTGACACAGGAAGGTTCGTTCGATGAGGCAGCCCAAGGTGCCGACGCAATAATACATGTAGCTTCGCCATTCACCTTACGCTTTAAGGATGCCCAGCGCGACCTTATTGAGCCGGCACTAAAGGGTACACAAAATGTGCTGAGTGCAGCCACTAAATCGGGCACTGTTAAACGGGTTGTGCTAACATCGAGCGTGGCAGCCGTGCATGGCGATAATGCCGATATGGCCGACAAGGGGCTAAACGAATTTACCGAGGAGCATTTCAACACATCGAGCAGTGCGAAGCACCAGCCCTACTCCTATTCCAAGGTACTTGCCGAAAAGGAAGCATGGCGAATTGCCGAAAGCCAAAAACAATGGAAAATTGTTGTTATTAATCCTTCGTTCGTAATGGGCCCATCGTTGGCCAACAGCAGCGACTCCGAAAGCCTAATTTTTATGAAGAACCTTCTGAACGGAAAATTCCTTATGGGTGCCCCCAACCTCATGTTTGGGTTTGTTGATGTGCGCGATGTGGCACAGGCCCATATTCTTGCGTTAGAAAACGAAAACGCTGAGGGCCGACATATTTTGGCGCACAGTACCATGAGTGTGATGCAGTTAGCCCAAGTGGTTAAAAAACTTTTCGGCAAAAAATATGCAATGCCATTAACAATTGCACCCAAGTTTTTGCTCTACTTAATTGGAGGACTATTTGGGGTTACCCCCAAATTTGTTAAAAGAAATATTGGGCACATTATAAAATTGAACACCCAGCGAAGCCGCGTAAAGCTTGGGCTGCAATACCGTTCGTTCGATGAAACAGTAAAGGATATGGTGGAACAGATGGAAAAGCTGAGAATGGTATAATATTTCTTCGTTTTTTAACACTCGGGTAACCATAAAAACCGATATTTGGTGCAATAAATCATATTTGTTTTGAATAGTTATACTATTGCATTCAATATGAATTGCTATTTAATTGTTCCATTTCAATGCTTGCACTATGTCGAAAAAAAGTTACCACAACGGCCCTGCAGGAGCCGTTTACGGCTTAGGCCTTATTGGGGCAGCAGTTTATTACATATCAATTGCCACAACGTTTTGGATGGGAGTACTAGGATTCCTTAAAGCTTTGGTATGGCCCGCATTTCTGGTTTATGGTGCACTAAAAAGTTTGGGCATGTAAAAAAGGTGATTCCTTTTAGCGGGAATCACCTTTTGCCATTCTATCTATTCAACTCTATACCAAATCGCAGGCATCGGCGGGCATCCAATGCTTCTCTTTGCCATCCCACTTAACATTGCACCCAATGGGGTTTGTAACCTTTGGGGCGATCTCCTTGCCGGCTATCAACTGGTCGAGCGCAATTTCCAAATCGTTCACGGTTATTCGCGATGCGTCGCGGGGACTATCGACTGCCCTTCCGGTGTAAACCAGCTCCCTTTTGCTATTAAATACGTAAAAGTGCGGTGTACGAAGCGCACCGTACTTTAGAGCCACCTCTTGGGATTCGTCGTAAAGGTAAATCCACGGGAACTTATGCTCCTGCATACGCTTTACCATATTGGGGAAACTATCCTCCTCATAAGTATTTTTGCTGTTGGAGTTAATACCAACAAACCTTACGCCCAAAGGGGCGTACTTTTCAACTGTTTTTCGGGTAACCTCGTCGGAGCCAATAACGTAGGGGCAGTGGTTGCATGTAAAAAAAACAACCAAGTAATCTTCGGTAAAATCGGCCAATGCGTATGTTTGTCCGTTGGTAGCAGGCAGCTTAAAATCGGGTGCCTTTTCATTTATTTGAAGTGTAAACGCCATTATTAGTTTTTATTGGAGAAACAATTCAAAACCAGCTATTGTTCGGAAGCGTTTGCTTCAACAACTTAACACGGCGCCAGGCATCCTCAATAAATCCTTGCCTGAACCGCTCAGGCTGGAGTTTTAAAAAACTTTTCATCATGACAACCCAATTCAAAACCGTTTAAATATTAGTTTATTTTTTCGTACTTTAGACTGGTTATTTCACATATTATGAAACAGCTAATATATTTTCGCATTCTACCATTTCTGATTGCGCTTTCTCTTCAGGGATGCTATGACGAAATAGTGTATGAGAGAAACCCATTTCTCAAAAAAGAGCTGAATTATCGTACCCTTGAAGCCAATAATTCGCTGCTTTATGTTGGTTCAAGTACTACTATCTCAGCTAATGCTACGGGCGATTCGCTACGTTATGAATGGTACAGTAGCCTGGGTACCATCGAACCCAATGGCAAAACGGCACATTTCATTTCTAATGAACCGGGAGTAGCAACTATAACCTGTACCATTACCGATTTATATAATAATTCTGAAACCAAAAGCATCAATATTAAAGTAACGTTCGAGTTAAGTTTTCTAAATATATCTGCTTCCGATACTATTTTTCCAATAAATTGGCCAACTAAACTGAATGCGATTGCATCGGGCGATCAAATTGAATTCAACTGGTGGTCGACTTCGGGGCAAATCGACGGGAATGGTGCTAAGGTAGTGTTTATTGCTCAGAATAGCGGAGAGCATACTGTTTGGTGCAAAGTTACCGACATTAATGGCAATGAATTAACAAAGCAAATTCAGGTAATAGCCCAAAATTTGTTTGTTTTTAAAAAGTTGCAGGCAGATCGCTACCAAATGAAACCTCAGGAGAATATAGAAATAGAAGCTATTGTGCTCGGAAGGGAAGTGGAATATAGCTGGAGAACCTATCCGCAGGCAAACATTTTAGGTTCCGGAAGTAAAGTTATATTTACAATCTGTCATTCCGACACTTACTCAGTTGAATGTACAGTTTTCGATAGGCTTGGAAACACTGCAAAAAAAACGGTAACAATTTATGTTCGAGACTAAGAAATACCTCTCACTCCTAATTATATTTCAATTTCTATCTTTTAGCAGTTTAGGCCAATGCTGCTCAATGGGAAATCCTCTCGCCTGCTCCTCAGGAAGTAACATGCTTCCCAAAAACTCAGTTCGATTATATACCTACATTAAATCAGGTTTTAACGAAACATATTTCCGAGAAAATATCCGCTTAATCAACTATGGTGTGTATAAATCATCGAGTTACGATTTTTCTGGAATCCAATTGGGTTTGGGGCTTACAGATAGAATAACTATTGAACATGATGCTGGTTTCTTTTTCAAAAAGCAACTAGAATACAACGACCCAGTACTAAATATCCTTGCTCAAAATGGGAAAGGAATTTCTAATGGAATTATAGGTCTTAAATACCTTATTGCAACCATACCTAGTAAGGGCATTGAGTTAATCGGGGGGGTCTCGGTAAAGTACCCTTATAGCACCAAACTTATGTCCGTTAATAGGGTTGAATTGCCAATTGAGATTCAACCATCAACACGTGCTTGGGGTATGATAGTTAATTTAATGGTGTCGAAATTTGATTCAGATTATGGAATAAACTATGGCGTTAGCCATAAATACGAGAAGAATTTTTCGGATCCTTACAATTATAAATACGGTAGTATTAATACATCCACATTTTTTATTAGCCGCACTTTTTTAAACAAGTTATCGATAACAATGAATTTGAGAAATGAGTTTAAACTCAGCGATACAACACCTACGGGGGCAAAACTGGCATCGGAAGGAAGTAACTTATTGCTCCTGTCGCCTACAATGGATTTTATAATATTTAAAAATTTGGCGCTAAGTTTATTTGGCGATGTACCTGTTTATAAATATTACTTTGGGGAACAATTGAGCATAAAGTATGCAATAGGATTTGGAATTAATTACAACATTCAATTAAGTCAATAATAAAAAACCTCAATTTACAAAAACTATTATAATTCTTAAAAAGTTATAATTACATATCACTTGTAAAAATTCCGCTCAAAAATTTTAAAATCATCTTTTTTAAGAACCAAACGTTTCCAAAAGGCAATTAAAAAACCTAATCCATAGCCAACCAGCTGCACCCATGCAGCAGCAATGCTTAAAATCGATACTAAAAATGAGTTTCCCAACAAAAGGGAATGAAGCCAAACAAGAACTGAGTAACCAAATGGCCCAAGTAAAAACCAACTAAAAATTGGCGAGAGAAGCACCAAAAGTAGCATACCAACTACAAAAGCCGATGGTAGTAAATGTACAATTTTTAGGGATCCGGGATGAAGTAAATGCAAGTTAATTCGGGCTTTCCCCGAGTTGAATACCTGGCGGAAGAACTTTCTAAAATCGGTTCGGCGCTTATGGTATACAAAGGCTTTAGGAAAAAGCCGTGTGGAATAACCTTGCTCTAGTAGCCGAAGGCTATAATCCACATCCTCGCCAAAACGCATAGCCCCAAATCCTCCCGTGGCCTCGAAGGCCCTTTTTGAAATGCCCATATTGAAACTACGCGGATGAAACCTGTCGAGTTTCTGTTTTCCACCCCTTATGCCACCAGTAGTAAAAAAAGAGGTCATGGAGTAATTTATGGCTTTCTGAATGTTGGTAAACGAATCATGGGCCCTATCGGGCCCACCAAAAGCATCGGTCGTATTGGCATCCAATTCCATTTCAACCTCAGTAAAATAGCTGGGGGGAATAATGCAATCGGAATCGAAAAAAACAAAGTACTCTCCTTTGGCTCTCTGAGCACCATAATTACGAGTGGTTCCAGGGCCAGTATTGGGTTTTGAGTGGTATGTAATACTCAATTGGTTTAAATACTTTTCAACCACATGCCCGCAGGGCACAGACGAGCCATCCTCAACAATTACAACTTCAAATTGCTTGTACAACTGAATGGATAAACTCTGCAAGAGTTCATCCACCTCGTCGGGCCGATTGTATACAGGAACTATAACAGAAAATTTCACATTAAAGGTTTTTTGCAAAGGTATAGTTTTGCTAATTCAATACGAAGTAGCGCCTAACTTTCTCGTATGTTCTGGTATCGAGCAGTTTATATTCGAGGAGTTCATCTACACGAACGAAATTCCCCTTTCTTTCGCGATAGTAAATTATTGCTCTGGCCTGATGGTCGTTCAGGTAGGGGTGCACACGCAAATCGGTGTACGAAACCAGATTCAAATTGAATCTGCGGGTACGAAACGTATCAATTTTAACATTGGGCCGAATGCTCTCTATAAGTTCCGGAGTTATACCGTATATATCGGTTAACTGTTCGATAGTGAAATAGCCCCCTATAAGGGTTCGGTGATTGGCAATACGTCTGGCAAATCCACGTCCAATGCCGCGCAGCTTAACCAGTTCGAGCGTGTCGGCAGAATTGAGTTCCACCACCAAGCGCTCACGCGCTATTCGAATGGAATCGTAAATTGCAGCCTGCCTTTGCAGAGGGTTGTCGGCAGGTGGAATGCTTATATAGGGTTTTAATTTATTGAACATTACCGAATCCACCACATAAACCCTGGCAAAATCATTGGCAGTTCGAAATTTTGCGCCCCTACTTCGGAAACGCTCAATGGCCTGCGCCTGCTTTTGCGAGAAGCCCATTCGAATAAAATCGGCAACAGATGCAGTATTTGGATCGAAAGGAAAGTACTCGGGATCCTTTTTGGCGGGAGCTTCCTCTTCTACTATTGAAAATTGCTGGGCTGGATTTACGCTAGCTGGTACAAGGGCATTGAAGAAACTATCTACCCTTTCCTGCTTTGCCATATCGAATTGGGGGCTCTTGTTAAAAAAAAACAATTGGTAGAAGAATGGGTATACTATTACAGCAAAAAGAACTAATGCAAGTACAGCTACACCATACTTTTCGCCCTTGGTAAAGGTGAACCAGGCCTTAATCATGGTGCTTTTTCTCCTTCGATTTATTGAGGTAAATTCTTAAGTCGGCTGCAATTTCGTTAGAAAAGAAAAGCAAGCCTATTATGTTAGGGAAAGCCATTCCCAGAATCATCATGTCAGAAAAATCGATTACAGCATTCAAACTGCTCGATGCTCCAATAACAGTGCAACCTAAAAATAAAACATAAAAAGCAATATCGGAAACTTTAGAATTTCCAGTTAATCGGGCAATGTAAGGGCCAAAGAGGTAGTTAAAGCCCTTAAGTCCGTAGTACGACCACGAAATCATAGTAGAATAAGCAAAAAGCAGAATGCATATCGCCAGTATGTAGGGGAACCAGGGCAAAACGCTGCCAAAAGCTGCCGAAGTGAGTTGTGCACCCTGTAAACCCTCTGGGTTACTATGAAATCCGGTAAAAATAAGTACTAATGCGGTCATAGTACAAACCGCAACCGTATCGATAAAGGGTTCGAGAAGGGCCACCATACCTTCGCTTATGGGCTCGTTGTTTCGGGCTGCAGCATGCGCAATGGGAGACGAACCTATGCCGGCCTCGTTGGAGAATGCTCCCCGCTGAAAGCCTATAAACAGTGCACCAAAAAACCCACCGCTCATAGCATCAATTCCAAAAGCGCCTTCGAATATTTGCGAAAAAGCATCGCCAACATGGTTGAAGTTAATTCCGATAATAACCAGAGCCGTTCCAACATAAAGCAGGGCCATTATGGGAACCAAACGCGAAGTAACTCGCGCAATTCCCTTAATTCCGCCAATAACCACCAGGCCTACCAGCAATGCCAAGGCAGTACCAAACAAGTAACCTTTGCTTATAAAATCGGGAAATATGTATGTAAACTGCGAAAAAGCTTGATTTGCCTGAAACATATTACCACCACCAATTGAGCCACCCATAACCAGAAAAGCGAAAAGAATCGCCAATACCCGACCCAACCGGCCAAATCCTTTTTGGGCAAGTCCCTTGTGCAGGTAGTACATTGGTCCTCCTGAAACCTTCCGGTTCGCATCCACATGTCGATATTTAACCCCAAGGGTGCATTCGGTAAATTTCAGCGACATGCCCAGGAGACCTGCCATAATCATCCAAAAGGTAGCCCCGGGACCTCCCCAACCAATCGCAACAGCAACCCCTGCAATATTTCCCAAGCCTATTGTTGCCGAAAGAGCTGTTGTAAGTGCCTGAAAAGGGGTTACTTCACCCTGTAACGAGTTGGCCTTGCTCTTTCCTATTGCTTCCCGAATTCCTCGTCCAAATGCCCTAAAGTTTACAAAACGCATGCGAATAGTAAAAAACAATCCTCCCAACATGAGCCAAATAACCACAATGGGTGCTGGCGCACCAATATCGAAACCTAAAAACTGAATTGGATCCCAGAAGAGAACCTGCGAAAGGGCCTTAACAAGCGGCTCGAAGAGCTGATTTATTCTGTCGTCAATTTCAATCATGCTAACCTAGCGAGCCAAAAAACAAGCTGTAAATAAAAATGGCAGCAATAGCTATTGGAGCAATAAACTTAACAATGAACAGGAAGGTTGGAAAAAGTTTAACTCTTAAGCTTCCTTCGTTAGAAAGTTCGGCTCGTATGAACTTGTCTCCAACAAACCAGCCAACAAATATAACAATAAGCAACCCGCCCAAAGGCAATAGAACGTTGGATGCTGAATAGTCGAGCAAATCGAAAATGCTTTTATCAAAAAGGGTAACACCCTTTAGCGCTCCGAACGACATGGATGCCAAAACCCCCAATACCGAGATGGCAATGGTTGCTATTACAGTAGCCTTTGAGCGAGTCATTTTCAGTTCTTCCGAAAAGTAAGCAACTACCACCTCTAATAGCGAAATGGTAGAAGTAAGCGCTGCAACAGCTAACAATACAAAAAAAATGGCTGCAAACGCATCGCCCCCAGGCATTTGTTGAAATATTTTGGGTAGTGTTATAAAAACTAATTTGGGTCCCATGGTGGGTTCAATGCCAAAAGAAAAAACTGCTGGAAAAATCATTACACCTGCCAAAACGGCAATTAAAGTATCGGCCATGGAAACCTCGAAAGCAGTTGCGGTTAGATTTTCCTTTTTGCCAAAGTATGATGCGTAGGTTATAAGTGCCCCCATTCCCAAACTGAGCGAAAAGAATGCTTGCCCCAGGGCAAACAAGAAGGTTTTGGCGGTTACCTTGTCAAAATTGGGTTTGAATAGAAAGGCAAGCCCATCGCTGGCACCGGGAAGGGTTATTGAGCGAATACAAAGTACAATGATAAGCAACAGCAAAAGCGGCATAAGCAGTTTGGTGTACTTTTCAATGCCTTTCTTAATGCCAGCAACCACTACAGCAGCCGTAAGCAGCATGAATACCATTTGCCAAATTATGGGGCGATATGGGTGAGCAATGAAATTGCCAAATTTATCGGCCAGCTGCTCAGTTGTCTGACCCGAGAACTTATGCGAAACCGACTGAACTATATACTCGAGAGTCCATCCGGCTACGGCACTGTAAAAGGCCAAAATAAAAAAAGCGGCAACAATGCCCATGAAGCCAATGAGGTACCAACGCTTGCCGGGAGCAATTTTTTTAAACGAACCATAGGCATTCTTTTGCCCTCGCCGGCCAATTGCAAATTCCGACATCATAACGGGTACGCCAATGAGCAATACAAAAAATAGGTATATCAGAAGAAAGGCACCCCCACCGTTCTCGCCAGCTACATAAGGAAATTTCCAAATATTTCCCAAACCTACAGCCGAACCGGCTGCTGCAGCAATTATTCCAAATTTGCTTCCAAAACTATCGCGTTGCGATTCAAATTCACTCATAACTTTATTCAATTATAAAAACCAGTAAACGGTAGCCAATTTCCGAAAAAATGTTGGGTTTCGCAAAGGGGCAAAACTTATTTATAGCAATTGGTTAAATATATAATTCAATTATTCTGAATCGTTGCGCGGCTCAACCAAAAAAATTTTAGAAACCGATTCTCAACTCTGGGCCTTGGGTTGCTTAGGCTACATCAATCTCGCGACACAAGTAAACGTCTTGAATTGCGTTGAGGATTTTTACTCCTTCATCCATGGGTCGTTGAAACGCTTTTCTTCCACTAATAAGCCCCATGCCTCCGGCACGCTTATTAACAACCGCTGTAAAAATGGCCTCTGAAAGGTCGCTGGCTCCGCTCGAAGCCCCTCCCGAATTGATTAGGCCAGCCCGTCCATTGAAGCAACTTAGCACCTGATAGCGGGTAAGATCGATGGGGTGGTCAGTCGAAAGTTGCGAGTAAACTTTATCGTGCGTTTTACCGAAACTTATAGCCTTGAATCCACCATTGTTTTCGGGTAACTTCTGCTTAATAATGTCGGCCTGAATGGTTACACCCAAATGGTTGGCCTGCCCTGTTAGGTCGGCTGCCGTATGGTAATCGATGCCTTCCTTTTTAAATCCATTATTACGAAGGTAACACCAAAGTACCGTTGCCATTCCCAACTGGTGTGCATACTCAAAAGCCTCAGCAACCTCAATTATTTGGCGAGTCGACTCTTCGGAACCAAAATAAATGGTTGCACCTACCGCAGTAGCGCCCAAGTTCCAGGCTTCTTCAACGGATCCGAACATTATTTGGTCGTACTTATTGGGGTAAGTTAGCAATTCGTTATGGTTTATTTTCACAATAAAAGGGATACGGTGTGCATACTTCCGCGACACAGCTGCCAATACTCCAAAAGTTGACGCAACGGCATTTGCCCCCCCTTCAATGGCCAATCTCACAATATTTTCGGGATCGAAGTAAATGGGATTTGGTGCGAACGATGCCCCAGCAGTATGCTCAATACCCTGGTCGACAGGCAGTATAGACAGGTAACCCGTTCCGGCAAGCCTGCCCGAACCAAACAACGATTGGATGCTGCGCAAAACTTGGGGCGAACGGTTGGTGTGATAAAAAACCCGCTCAATGAAATCGGGGCCAGGTAAATGCAGCTGCTCCTTAGGAATAGTTGCACTTTGGTGCTCGAGCAGTAATTTGGCTTTATCGCCTAAATGGTCAACAAGTTCTGTATAATTCATGGCATTAGGATTTAGATTTATACAAACCTAAGGAATTATACAACACAATTCAAGTTAAAAAACTGGTATTGAGTTGGGTTAGAAAGGATAGCCAATTCCAATGTGGTAGGCAAAATCGCTTCGCAAATATCCCCTACTGAAAGGTATCCATTGGCTGCCAGTAACTGTAGGGGGTTCGCCAATTATTTGCGATTGCGTAATGCGAATTCCGGGGTCGAAAACTTTAACACCCACATCGACTCGCATAACAAAGAAACCCAGATTTACCCGAACGCCCATTCCTGTTCCAAGGGCAATTTGCTTATAGAAACTGTTCAACTTGAAAAGTGCCCCTGGGCGCTCATCGTTCTTACTAATAGCCCAAATATTGCCGGCATCGACAAAAAGGGCACCCTCGAGCATTTCAATAACCTTGAAGCGGTACTCTAAATTGGCCTCTAGCTTCACATCGGCTGTTTGGTCGGGAAAGTCAACATTCTCTTCCACAAAAGAGCCTGGACCCAGATTTCGGGCATGCCAAGCCCGAATACCAGACGATCCGCCTGAAAAGTACTTCTTTTCGAAGGGGAGTGCCCTAGAGTTGCCGTAAGGCAAGCCAATACCAGCAAATGCTCTGTAAACAAAGGTATTATTCCTGTCGACAACCTGTGTGTAAACCGCATTAATATCGCTTTTCACAAACTGCGAGAAGCTGATTCCCAGAATTTGATAGCTGCCATTAATCGGTTCAATTTTTCGTAAGCTGCTGAATGCATTGAGCAGAATACCCGACGACTCGAAGTTGAAACGAATGGCTGTGAAACTGACATTCTTCTTTGCTGGTTGATTGTTGTATATTAGGCTGTAGCCGCTGGTAGTAACCAACTGATTTTTGTAACTATTGGCTAAATAGGTGTTCGAAATACGATTAAGGAAAGCGCTGTCGATGGCAAAAATGTTTATCATGCTAACTTCTGCCAGCGATATGCTATGGGTTAAGTACTTGGCATCCTTCCAATGGTACCCAAACGACGATCCTACAACCGTTCGGGTGTAGTTGGGCCTATCGCTAAAGTTATATGAAACTGAAACTTGAGTTTGTGGACTATAGGTTCGTAGGTACTCGTTGCCCGCGAACGGACTTAAGAATCGAGGTATCGTAACGCTCGAACTTACCCCCAGTTCGGTTTGCTGCTTGAAATTTATTTGATTGGATTTCTTTTCGAAACCCAATGAACCCCTGAGTTTCAGGTCGAAAACTTCGGCACTCCGGAATAGGTTCTTATGCTGATAATTCGCATTGCTTTCGAAACCATAATCGGCCGATGAATTTGTGCCCACCAGCTCGGTTTGAAAACTCTGAAGCGTATGCGGAGTAAGCTGAATGTAGCAGTTCAGTTTGCCATAGTTCTCGGTTTGTTCCAAACCCTCGTCGGTAAAAAGGAAGAAGGTTTCATCGGGCGATTTGGCATTCTGCTCCGACTCGTCGGGCTCGAAGTATATGTTTACCAAACGGAAAAGCCTTAGCGACGATAGGTTACTAAACGACTTAAACACCATGCTCTCACTATAAGTTTGCCCTGGTTTCAGCAGATTTGCATCACTTATCATTCTGAGCCGTACGCCCGGATCGTTGGAAAATACGAAAATCTCATTCTCGAAATACACCGTATCGAGCAGGTTGGCTGTTTTCAGGTTAAAGTGCGAAATGGGATCGTATCTGGGCACAATGAACACCTTGTTAATTTTATACTTCCGGTACTTTTCAACAATACGTTCGCCAAAAACACTGCGGGTAAAGCGATTGCGAATATTCAGTGTAAGATCAACCTTTTTACTTCCGCTTGAGGTGTCTGCATCGAAGTTGATGAAATCGTGCGAAAAGAAGAAATATCCTTTCTCCTTCAGTAAATTTTCAATTCGCTTACGTTCGTTTTGTAGCAAATCCATGTCGAAGCGGGAGTTTTTGGAGAAAAGGCGGTTCAGAGTATCGGAAAGTACTAAACTTTGAATTGTAGTATCCTCAACCAAATAGGATATGGTTCTGATTCTATGCGGGTCGCCCAACTGTATGTCGTAAGTTACAATTGCCTTTCTCTTTTTCGAATCGAATTTGGTTACTTCGTGCACGCTCGAACCGAAATATCCCTTATTTTCGAGAAAACGCTGAATGTTAGTAACCGATTGCTGGGTAAGCATGGTATCGAGAATTACCGGTTCCTCACCAATTTTTCGAAGCCAACGGCTAAAGCCCGGTATTACATTCCGGGCCGAATTGTATACCCTCAGGTGGAAACGAGTTCCTACAATCTTTTTGTTAGGTTTCTGTCGAATGAAGCCTTCAACCTCGCCAGAACGAACCGTTTTCTGCTTGGTATCGTCGAGTTTAACCCTGGTTTTATCGAGCAGGTACTTATTTTCGGGTACATTACGTGTTAGGTTGCACGATGCCATAAGCAGCAAAGCGGCTGAAAAAAGCAACAGTTTTAAGAAACTGGAATTACTTGAATGTTTTGGCTTTTGCTGCATGTATTGCTAAACTTATAAAGCGTATTATGGGCACTAAAAATATAAAAAGGTTTGCAAAGTGCCATGCAATGGCCAACACAAAAAGTGCCAAAAAAATGTTGGCTACTTTCTTCTCCGGTTAACCACAAAAATTCCCGACAGAATGAGGGCACCCCCAAGAATTTGTTTCCAACTTAAACTTTCGCCAAGTATAGGTATAGCCAGTAATGCTGTTATAACCGATTGGGAAAGCAAAGTAACCGAAACATTCTCGGCCTTCAGGTGACCCAAAGCATAGTTAATGGTTATCCATCCGCCAAAATGGGTTATTACACCCAAGCCAATTAGCCCCATCCATGTTTTATTGGAGAAACCAACCAGTGAATTGCCTGTAATAGCATTGGCCACAAAAAGCATAATGGCCATAAACAGCACAGAAAAAGTCATGAAGGTAATGGTATCGACCCTTTTGCGCGAATCGAGCGTGAAAAGCAAATAGAGCGCATAGAAAAAGCTTGCCGAAAGGGCCATCAGGTCGCCCCTATTGAAATCCATTGTGAGCCATGAATTAATTCCGATTAGAATATTAAGCCCAATTAGGGCTATAATAAGGCCGTACCAAAATCGTATGGGAAGCCTTTGGCGAAAAACAACCAGCGATATAAGCCCAACCCAAATGGGTGCATTATTGGCTAAAAGTGTTGCCGTTGCAGCAGAAGTAAGCAGCAAACTGGTATTCCACATGAAAAGGTCGATGGCAAAAAAGGTGGCACCCAAAAAAATGAGCCACAGATCGCGAACGGAAGGAACCTTCATTCCCCTAAAGACCCAAAATGGGAGCAGAAGCACCAACGCAATGAAAACTCGATAAAAAGTTGAAACCGAGCCGGGTACATTGGCAATTTTTACGAATATGGCCGAAAAGCCTATACACAGTATTCCAAATGCCAACGAAAGGTACGAAGCAACACTAACGGATTGGGGTCTTATTTTCATATTCAAATTTCTGGTCACAAATCTAGGTATAATTGAATGAGACACCTCAACCAAGCAAACATTTTGTAGATTTGCCTATAAAATAGGTTCTACTGCCAATTTCGTGATAATTAAGGAAATTAACGCAAACTTAAATCTATGGTTTGGGTTTGAAGGCGGAAGCCCGGAGTCCCAATTAGCCTGCTTCATCGTTTTATTCCAACTTCGGTCTTCGTGCTTCTGACCCTAAAACCTTTCCACTTAAATTGCAGTAGTACCATAAAATATAACGTCTTGCGATATTTTGTTCACTGCGCATACAACGGCTTTAACTACAAGGGGTGGCAACGACAGCCCGGTGTAATTACCGTACAGGAGGTTTTTGAACAGGCACTTGCCACAGTTTTAGGGAAACACATAACTTGTATTGGCTGCGGAAGAACCGATGCAATGGTGCATGCTGCTCAATACTTTTTCCATTTCGATTGGTATAATCCACTTCCCGAAAACGTGGTGTTTGTGCTTAACAAGGTTCTCCCCGACGATGTTGCCATTTTCGAGGTGACTCCCACCGAGAACTATCCCCACGCCCAGTTTGCGGTTAGCATGCGAACCTACAGCTACTTTATACATAACTTAAAGGATCCGTACCTAGCTCAGTTTAGTTCTCTGTATCCATTCGAAAACTGGAACTTCGAAAGCATGAAAAGCGCTGTGGCGCTTCTGAAGCAACACAACAATTTCACTAACTTTTGCCGTAGCCCCAAAAAGCAGGGTAGCTGCTGTTGTAATGTAACACATGCCCAACTTCAGATAAGTTCAAACAGGAATATGCTTCGCTTTCAAATCTCATCGAAACGGTTCCTTCAGGGTATGGTGCGCCTTATTGTACAACGGCTTATCGATGTGGGGTCGGGCGAATTGGCATTATCCCATTTTGAAGCCTACCTCGAGGGTACCGCTACTCCTCAAAAACAAAGGGCTTCATACCCCCAGGGGCTACACCTAACGGGAGTTGAGTACCCTTTTTTGAAAGTACCCACCATTCCAAATTTCATCGGAAATAGCATTGAATGGGAAGAAATTTAGCCCTATTTTTATTGGAATTGCATTGAGTTCGCAACTACAGTTAAACTCTAATTTTTAACAACAAAATGGCAATGGCTAACTAATATGCTTTGAATAGGGTAGTTAGCAAATTTACTGTTAAGTTTTATGCGCTGTAACTGAACTGGATCTCCATCTCTCTTCTCCTCAATTTTATATTTTAAATTTAGGCCATTGAACAGGTTCATGTAGTCGCTAATTCTCAATCGATTCTGTGGTTGTATCGAGTTATCGATCATTTTCCACTGAAATTGCGAAAAACGGAGAAAGTTGTATATTGTAATTGTAGGATCGAAGTGGGCAAAATGATCAGACAAATCGATGAAATGCGACATTATTCCATCCTTCGCCAGCAATCTATTCATTTCACCTACTATTTCTTTTAATACAAAAGGGTTAATGTGTTCAAATGTGTTGTTTGAATGAACCAAGTTAAAATACCCGGACTTAAAATTTATTTTTCGGGCATCGCCAATCCAGTAATGCAAATTCAACTTTTTGAGCAGGTCGTTTTTAGCATATTTGCTCGTAGTTGAAATGTCTTTAATTATTTCAATTCTGTCAGGCATAAACCCTTCTTCGCCAATGCTAAGTTCCCCCTTCTGAATCTTTTCATAAAACATTCTTGCAGTTTGAATTATTCTTTCTTCTTTTAAATGCATATCAATATCGATGCTCCAAATTTCGTTGCCACCAACCAGAAAAATGTAAACAGGAATTACAGGATTCCAGCCTGTACCTAACTCTATGGCTCTATTTGGAAAAGAAAGTCCTGTTGAGTTTCGAAAAAATTTTATATGATTTCGAGCATGGGTAAGCCTATCGAAAAATAATTCATTGGTTAATCTTACACCCTTGGTTATATGCTTCTGAAAAAGAAAATTAATTCTGCTTTTGAAAGGAAGAACCGATATTGTTTTCTGAACAACAGCTTTGGCTACCCATTTATAACCCATACATTATTATTTATAGCGTTCTATTAAACATTTTGGACTCCCCAAAAATATGTATACACCTGCAAAAAATTGTCTTTATCAGTAAAAATAATATTTTCGAATTTGAAAATATACTTATTAATGATTTTAATTATAACATTAAGTTGGCTCATTTTAATCCCCATACAGTGCACTAACAGGCACTATATTCATAATATTAAACTTACTGAAATTGGCAGTTTCGGAATGCTCCGCAAGGAACGTCCAGGAGTACCGGCGCATTATCATACAGGAATTGACATAAAACGTCCAACAGCTAACTACCAAAACGAACCAATATTCCCAATTGCCGAAGGCAGGGTAATTAGCAAGCGTACCGATGGCCCCTATGCCCAAATCATAGTGGAGCACCACTTTGGTTCCCAAACGTTCTGGTCGTTATACGAGCATGTTGCAGGGATTAGGGTTGGGCTTAACGATTGGGTTTCGCCCCACGAGCCCATGGCTCGTTTCATGAACCGACAGGAACTGAACCGGTATGGTTGGCAGTTCGACCATTTGCACCTAGAGGTACTTAAAGTAAGACCCATAGCCCTAAAACCCAACCCTAAGCATCCCGAACGGCGTTTTGGGTCGTACTCGCTAGTATGCTACACCCAGGCCGACCTGAATAGGTATTTTGTAAACCCTCTAGATTTTTTTGAAACTCACCTGAAGCATTAAATCATTACAGTTCGTTAAAAGCTGCCTCCACGCTATTTGGGAACTGTTGCTCGTTTCCTTTAAGCCCGTACTTGGTAGAATTTAACATTGCCTTGATTTCGTCGAGGGTTTTGCCCTCCTTTTTCAGCTGTCCAACATCGGCTATTAGGCTCTCGAAAAACTTGGCTTGCGCCAACAGTATTTCGTTGCCTCCAACCGCTCCGTGACCCGGAATTACCTTTTCGTAACCTTCGGAAGCCAATTGCCTAACAGCGCTTAACCAACCACTTGGTGTTCCTCCATGTGCTGTAAAAAGGAATGGAACCATGCCATTGAATACCAAATCGCCTGCATGCAGAACATTATAATTGCGAAAGGCAACTACTATGTTGTCGTTGGTATGGCCCGCACCGCGAAACAGCAGATCGATTTTCTCATTGGCCAGCTGAATGGTGTATGCATCGGTAAAGGTAATATTGGGGTATCGGATACGTATTCTCTTGTATTCCTCGAAATTGGAAAGCATGCGTTGATACTGCTCGCTTAGCCGTTTGGTACCTGCCGTGTCGGTGGCGGGTGTACTTTCTAAATCCTGTTTCAACTTAGCAATTCGCTCTGGGTAGGCTTTTTCGATATTGTTTTTAATGTTTACCTCGTTGAAATTCTTTAGGTTATCGACAATCTTTGAATGGGCAATAATGGTAATATTTTCGGGTAATCCAGCTGCTCCTCCCACATGGTCGCCATGACAGTGAGTATAAACCAAATAGCGAATGGGCTTGCTGGTTAGCTGGCTAATATAACCTACCAGAGTTTCACCGTCGCGGGGCAAGTTTCCCGAATCGACCACCAGAACCCCTTCGGGGGTTATTAAAAAGGCAATATTGCCACCCATGCCTGAAACCACATATAGGTTTTCTGTTAACTTTTGGGGTGCGGTTGAGGTTTGAGCATATATACTAGGCACCATCAGAGCCACAAGGCTTAAAAACACTACAAATTTTCTCATTTTATTCATATTGTTTATCATGTCAAGTTAATACTATTTTATAAACCCTGTAATGTAGTAATGGTTCAATATATAACGACCGGAATAGCAACTCTTACCCTATATAAAAAATTAAGTTCCCTTTTGGTTTTCAATTACAAAAACCAAAAGGGAACCAAGCAACTTAAGTTCAGCTACCTCTTCATGCTGCTATTAATCAAGTTCGACCACTTCTCTATGCATTGTAGCTCGTCGTTTATTTGGCTTCGCTTTTCGGCATTGTAAAATTCGAAACGAACCTCTTTTCCATCCTTTTCCTTAGGAACAAAGCACAACTCGAGTCGCTCAATTACCTTATAGCTGCTATCTCTACCAACCGACCTTCCAATATTAATTAGTTTACAATTATTAAAATCAGCAAGATCTACAAAGTTCGAGTGGTTTCTGTAATCGTCTCTTTTTATAAAGAAAACAAAATTTTTAACCTCATCGATACCAATTATGAAATCGCTACAAAGTTCCTGCTGGCTCACCTGACAGCCATGTTGCAACGCAAAATCGGATAGAGTTCGTTGAATCTGCTTCGTTTTAATGATTCTACTTCGACTTATGAGCATAAAAGGTATAAAAATTAGGGCAATAATTATTATCCCAATTATGGTGATTCCAAAGTTCATTTCTTTTGATTTTTATGTACATAATATGTTTTTACTAGCAATCTCAAATTCACCCCACTTCATAGCATATTAGCATGGTAGTTCGATTGAAATGCTAGATTAGAACTTCGTACTACCTATTAGTAAAACGGGCTGAATTTCAATTGATTTACAATTGCAAAATGTACAAATCACCAAAAATTGTGGAAGGGAAAAATAATGTCGGTTTTCTGATGCTTTAAAATAAAACCTATTGATCCAAATTCATACTGATAAAACAGAAAATGAAATACTTGCTCAATATATTTGGGGGGTGTAAAAAAACTGAAAAAATTTTTATTGAGCGACAGGCTTGATATATTGCATTGCTCGGGTATATAGAGTTGGGTTAGCGGGGTATGGTAATTAAAATTGGAGGGAATTGATGTAAAGATTAGTTCATTGTTCAATTCGTTGGACTCTTGAGCAATTAATATTTGCTGCGAACCCACCGAAATGTTAATTGCTATGCAGTATACTGCAATAAGCACTGTGGAAATGAGATATTTAATAATACTATTCACGCAGCAAAGGTAGTGTGCCTATGGTATAATTGTTCGCACAACCAATAAAAAATTTTAGGTGCAATTGAACTGACAATGGAACAATTCCTTTACCGTCTACTCTGCGTCCTTCAGCGAAAGCTGAATGCGTTTACGCTGCACATCCACTTCGAGAACGCGAACCTTAACATGCTGATGCAGCTTCACAACTTCGTTGGGGTTGGAAATGAAGCGGTTGGCCAATTGCGAAATGTGAACCAATCCGTCCTGCTTTACACCAATATCAACAAAAGCCCCAAAGTTGGTAATATTGGTAACAATTCCCGGCACCACCATTCCTGGCTTCACATCGTCGATTGAGAAGATGCCCTCGGCAAATTCGAAAACTTTAATTCCCTTGCGCGGGTCGCGGCCGGGTTTGGAAAGTTCGCTCATAATATCGTTGAGCGTGGGAAGACCTACCTTGCCATCAACATACTTTTTCAAATCGATTTTTGATCGTAAGGTATCGTCGCTGAGCAGGTCTGCAACCTGGCATTGGTTATCGTTGGCCATTTTCTCAACAATATAGTAGCTTTCGGGGTGAACGGCGCTATTGTCGAGCGGGTTTTTGGCATTGGAAATGCGCAGGAAACCTGCGCTCTGCTCAAAGGCCTTTTCGCCCAATCGCGGAACCTTTTTCAGCTCTGTTCGGCTTTTAAACTCTCCGTTTTCCCTGCGGTACTCAACAATATTTTTGGCCAGTTGGGGTCCTAAACCCGAAATGTATGTTAGCAAATGCTTGCTGGCAGTATTAAGGTTCACCCCAACGTGGTTCACGCAGCTTTCAACAACCGAGTCCAAGCCCGCCTTCAATCGGGTTTGGTCCACATCGTGCTGGTACTGCCCAACGCCAATAGATTTTGGGTCGATTTTCACCAGTTCGGCCAAGGGGTCCATAAGCCTTCGCCCTATGGAAACCGCACCCCGCACAGTAACATCGTACTCTGGAAATTCTTCGCGAGCAACCGAGGAAGCCGAATAAACTGAGGCGCCATCTTCGCTAACAACAAAAACTCTTAATTCGCGATTAAAGCGGATTCGCTTCACCAAACTTTCGGTTTCACGGCTCGCTGTTCCATTGCCAATGGCAATGGCATCGATTTTATAAGTATCAACCAGGGCCGATATTTTACTCATGGCCTTACCCTGCTCGCTCTGGGGCTGGTGCGGGTATATGGTTTCGTTATGAATCAAATTACCCTGCGGGTCGAGACAAACTACCTTACACCCGGTTCGGTACCCCGGATCGATGGCCAGTACCGAAAGTTGCCCCAAAGGGGGCGACAGTAGCAACTGCCTCAGGTTTTCGGCAAACACGCGAATGGCCTCATCGTCGGCTTTTTCTTTTAGGTTTGCAGTGTATTCGTTTTCAATGCTGGGTTCAATAAGGCGCTTGTAACTATCGGTTAAGGCCATTTCTACTTGCTCCGATGCTTCGCCTCGGCCCCGAACAAATATTTTAGCAATTTCCTCAATAACTTCATCGGCAGGGGGAACTATAGAAACGCGCAGAAAACCCTCCTCCTGACCTCGTTGCATAGCTAAAAAGCGGTGCGATGGGCAACGCTTGGCGCTCTCTTCCCATTCAAAATAATCGGAGTATTTAACGCCCTCCTCGTTTTTACCCTTAACAACCTTCGACTTTACAATGGCAGCCCTGGCAAAATGCCTTCGGGCAGCATTTCTTGCTTTTTCGCTTTCGCTAACCCACTCGGCAATTATGTCGCGGGCCCCTTCTAAAGCATCTTCAACCGAAGGCACATCGGCGTTGACAAAACGCTGGGCTGCCCCATCAATGTCGCGCACTTCCTGCTTCATAATTATGGCAGCTAAAGGCTCAAGCCCTTTCTCCTTGGCAATGGTAGCGCGGGTTCTTCGTTTTGGCTTGAAAGGAAGATAAATATCCTCCAATTCGGTTGCATTATAGCAGTCGACAATGCGAGCTTTCAGTTCGGGAGTGAGTTTTCCTTGCTCTTCAATTGAATTCAGAATGGTATCCTTACGCTTTTCGAGCTCCTCCAATTTGTTGTAGAGCTCCTGAATGGCAGCAACGGAAACCTCGTCGAGGCTACCCGTTTGCTCCTTACGGTACCTGCTTATAAATGGAATTGTGGCACCATCGACCAGTAATTTTACAGTATTTGAAACCTGATTGAACGTGAGGTTGAGCTCGCGCGAAACAATTTCGCAGTGTTTTTGGAAACTATTCATAGTATAAAAAAAAAGACGCTTAACGCTATTAACTTGCAAAAACTATTTTATCTTAGTATTCGAAACAAAGGCAACAAAAATAATTACATGGCAGAACATTCGGGCAGATATTGCAATAATTTTATAAAGTTGGTTTTTCTGCTTTTAGGTTTGTTGCTTTCATTAAGCATGGTAAAAGCCAATGCTGGTTCGTACAAAAAAATACTAATCATAAACTCCTACCATGAGTTCCTAAGCTGGACCGACAGCCTGAACCGTGGTATTGAGCATGCTCTAAACTCAGAAAATATAGATTATGAACTATTTGTTGAAAATCTTGATGCCAAAAGGAACAACATAGCCAACTTTAAGGATTCGTTCGTTGGATATTTGGCTCAGAAATATCAATATGTTGGCATTGAGCTTATTATGGTTACCGATAACGATGCTCTCGAGCTTATTGAATCGGTTCACCAAAGTATATTTCCTAATATTCCGGTTGTTTTTTGTGGAATTAACAATAGGTATTCGTTCCCGCCCAACTTTACGGGGGTTATTGAGGAGGTTGAAATTCCCCAAAATTTTGAACTTATTGGCCGACTCCATCCTGGAACAAAAAAGGTTCATTGCATTATTGACCAAACAACTACCGGATTGGCCATAGGCCAAAAAGTGAAAGAGTATCAGGACGACAACCCCTACCCTTTCGAAATTGAAATCCTTTCCGATTACACCATCGACTCACTTGCTCATACTACCGAAAGTTTTGAAGACAGCAGCGTTGTACTTTTCCTACTTTTTAACCGCGATAAAAACGGTTTATACTTCAGTTACGAAGAAGCTTTACAGCAGATTCATAAGCGAACCAAAGTACCCATTTATGGAACATGGTCGTTTTACTTGGAGCATGGAATTGTTGGGGGTAAAATCATTTCGGGATTCGAACATGGCAAGCTTGCCGGTCAAATAGCCCTTCAAATTCTGAATGGCGAAAGCGTTTACGATATGAGCCCTACCCCAGGCCCCACCAAGTACGCATTCAATTACCACGAAATGAAGAACCATTTGGTGAGCCTATCCCAAATTCCCGATACTTCCATCGTTCTGTTTGGCCCATACGAGTTTTTTAAGGAAAACAGGGTTATTCTAATTTACTTTGCTGTTATTGTGTTTATTTTAATCCTACTTATAGTTTCGCTTCAAATAATAAACAGGCAACGCAATAAATTGCTACGCATTCAGCGAACCCATAACATTGACCTTGAATCTAAAAACATTCAGCTAGCCGAAGCTATCCGTTTGGCCCAGGAGGCCAACATGCTCAAAAGTGCCTTTCTGGCAAACATGAGCCACGAAATTCGAACCCCAATGAATGGTATTGTAGGTTTTTCGAAATTAATTAAGCAACGCCCCGATATATCGTACGAAAAATTGATTCAGTATGTCGATATAATATGCAGCAATTCCCAGGTTTTACTTAGTTTAATAAACGACATAATTGATATTTCGAAAATTGAAGCTAACCAGCTAAGCATTAATAGCGAAAGCGTTGATATTGCTGAGTTACTCCGAAACATGGAACAATTTGCCCAAATGGAGGCAAGCCGACAGAAAAAGGAGCACCTGAAGTTGATTCTCAACAAACCTCCGTTCATCGATAAGCTGATTGTAAAATCGGACCCCGATCGGCTCCAGCAGGTTTTCATCAATTTATTAAACAATGCCATTAAGTTTACCGACGAAGGCAGCATTGAATTCGGATATACAATTGATAATGAATGGTTATCGTTCTTTGTAAAGGACACCGGAATTGGGATAGCCCCCGAAAAAACCCAGGCAGTATTCGACCGCTTCCATCAGGTAGATAATTCCATGTCGCGCCGCTACGGGGGCTCAGGGCTTGGGTTGGCTATTTGCAAAGGAATTCTCGAAAAAATGGGTGGAAGCATTGGGGTTGAATCGCAATTGAGTGTCGGAAGCCACTTCTGGTTTAAAATTCCATTTATGCCAATAATTGAACCTGATTTACAAAACAACCAGATTGAACAAAGCAAATTGCCCAATTGGAAAGGAAAAAATATACTGATAGTTGAGGATAACGAATCATCGGCGTTGCTGCTAAACGAATTTTTAACGGTAACCAAAGCCAGCACTTCAATAGTAACCAGCGGTGAAGAAGCAATTAATTTATGCAGAACCAATAGCCATATAGACCTTGTTCTGCTCGATTTGCAGCTGCCTGGGCTGGATGGTTACCAAGCGGCCGGAATTATAAAAAAATACCAGCCTACGTTACCTATCGTTGCCCAAACTGCCAACGCCATGAGCGACGACCGGGAAAAGGCTCTGCTAGCTGGCTGCGACGATTATATTGCTAAACCCATTCAGCTGTCAACCCTTTTTGAAGTGATGGCTAAATACCTACCAAACCACTAGTGGCTATCGATTCCCATACGCATTAAAAACAGGTGCTTGAGGGTTTTGGTTATTTCGCTCATGTACTCATTAACCGCTTTTACGCTTCCGGGCAAAGTATACACAAAGGTACTTCCCATAATACCGGCAACCCCTCTGCTTAGCAAAGCATTGGGTTTTTCGGCTCCAAATTTTAACCGAATCATTTCCATTATTCCGGGTATTTGCTTATCGAGCATTTGCGAAACCACGTCGGGGGTTATGTCGCGGGGACCAATGCCAGTTCCGCCGGTAGTAAAAACAACATCGTATGCCTGTTGCTGCGCACGGAGTAAATGCGCACGGAGTAAGCGTTCATCGTCGGGGAGAACCTGAACATCTACCATATGCTGCCAACCCAGAGAGTTGAAAAACTCATCGATTTTTCCTACCAGGGCCGGACCGCTCCTGTCGTCGTAAACACCCCGATATGCCCTATCGCTTAGGGTAATAACCATTATTCGGTACAGTTTGGGTATAAACTGCAACTCGTCGCCAGGGGCGAGCGTGCCCGGTTTTAATACCCTAAGAAAAATTCCCTCTTTAGGCATTACGCAATTACCAACCTCGCGGTATATGGCGCATCCATCGCCATGGCAAGCTTTTCCAATTTGGGTAACCTCCAGTTCAACGCTTCTGCCCACAAACCTGTCGCCCGGCTTGGTTGTAACCAACTCTAACCCTTCGGTGGTAATATTTTCGGCAAATTCACCAAAGCGTAGCTTGCGATTGGCTTGCAGTTCGAACCTTTCGAAACTCTCCTTGCCCAGCATGCTAACCTGCCTATGCCACTCGCCAGCATGGGCATCGGTGGCTACACCCAGTTCGTTCAATTCAATCGACTCAACAGGAACCTTTACTGTTCCTTTCTCTTGAGAAATATTTACCGAAAGTACTTTGACTCTTTGCATGGTTGTGCTTGTTATTGTTTCAATTCTCTGTGCCACTCTGTGGCTTCTTTGTGAAAAAAAGTATTACATAAAGCGCTTTCTTATCCAACTATTTCTCCCTTAGTTTTTTCAACTAAATGTATATTACTAATTACCATAGCCTTATCGACCGCCTTGCACATATCGTAAATGGTTAGAAGAGCTACCGCTACGGCAGTTAAAGCCTCCATTTCAACTCCGGTTTGCCCTACACAGCGGGCCAAACTCTCAACCTTAACTCCGCCTTCGGCGATGGTTGCTGTGCATTGCACCTTCGTTAAATTAATATTATGACAAAGCGGAATTAACTCCCATGTTTTTTTAGCCGCTTGAATTCCAGCAATTTCAGCAACCGTAAGCACATCGCCCTTTTTCATGGCATTTTCGGCAACCAACCGAATGGTTTCTGGATTCAAACTTATAAATCCTTCTGCCCTGGCTTCACGGTGCTGCTGGGGTTTTCCACCTACATCAACCATATTGGCTTTACCGTCGGTTCCTATGTGGGATAGTGTCATATTTTTTGTTTTTTGTTATCAGTTCAGTTGTTTGTTGATTGTTGTTCGTTGTTTGTTGATTGTTGTTCGTTGATTGTTGTTCGTTGATTGTTGTTCGTTGTTCGTTGATTGTTGATTGTTGAATGCTCATCTCTTCCGTTTTCCAACTTCCCGCTTCGGACTTCAATAACTTAATAACCTAATAACCAAATAACTAAATAACCCAATAAACTACTCTCCATCCCCCTACCCTCCAATATTATAAAAATCGCCAAGGGCGTTATGAGTTCCGCACCTTGGTTTCGATTCTATGGTTCTCCGAATGGCCTCACGGGCGCCCAGCTGGCGAACGCTAAAACCCATATCGCTGAACAAGCAGGGTATAACCAATCCGTTGGCAGTTAGGCGTATACGATTGCAAATGGCACAGTTGCCACCATCGCCACCTTCAACAACTCCAAAAGTTCCCTTATCGAGTTCCATGCGAGGTATAAACCGCACCTCAAACCCATGCAATTGGGCATACTCTTTTACAGCAATAGCATTGGGTTCGTTGGAACTAGCAGCTATTACGCAGTTTAACTTTATGGGATAGAAACCTACTTCCTTTGCTTTTTTAAGCCCATTGAGCACGCTGCTCAGGTTTCCAACGCGGGTTACGGTGCTATACTCTTCGGAATTAATTGTGTCGAGGCTAACGTTTATTCTTTTTAATCCTGCCTGCCGCAAAGGCAAAGCAAACTGCTCAAGGAGAACTCCATTGGTGGTCATCGACAAATCGGTAATGCCCTCAACGGCTGCAATCATCCCTACCAGGTCGACCACGCCCCTGCGAACCAGCGGTTCTCCACCGGTAAGCCGAACCTTACGAATACCCAAGCTTACTGCCACCCGAACAAACTCCACAATCTCGTCGAAGGTAAGAATATCGCTATGGTTGAGCATTTTAATGCCCTCCTCGGGCATGCAATAGCGGCATCGAAGGTTGCACTTATCGGTTATGGATATGCGCAGGTAACTAATTTCCCTATTAAAGCTGTCGAACATCTACCAATTCCCCCTTTTTAAAATGCGTAGCACCAATGGGTGCAAAAAAAACTGCATTAACCTGCGAAAGTGCAAATATATGGGCTGAGCCATGATAATTTACTGGCTCAATCTCTCCATTTAAGTTTATAAAAGCGGGTACCAACCCTAACCTGTCCTTCATTCGCCGTGAGTAATCGATTGCAAGCGGTAACCTTATATTCGCATCTGTAGGTTGGGTGGAACCCATTAACTTTCGAATGGCAGGTTTAACCAGCATTTCGAACTGGAAAAGGCTCGAAATGGGGTTTCCGGGAAGCCCGAATACCAGTTTCCTGTTCAACTTTCCAAAAAGGGTTGGCTTTCCGGGTTGAACGGCTATGGATTTAAAGACTATTTCAACTCCAAGATTTTTAAGGACCTCGGGAACATAATCGAAGTCGCCCATGGATACCCCTCCAGTAAGTATTACTATATCGCCTGAAGTCAGGGCACTCTCAACTGCCCTGCAGGTGGCCTCCTTCGAGTCGTCGATAATTCCAACGTAGTTGGGTAATCCTCCGCATCTATCAATTTGCCCTACCAGCTGGTGACCATTGCTGTTCCGAATTTGACTGCCTTGCGGTTTATACTGGGGCTCCACCAGTTCGTTTCCGGTTACCAGCACCGAAACAATAGGTTTTTGGGATACTACAACCTGCGAAACACCTACAGCTGCCAGCATGGCCATGTGTGAGGGAGCTATAAAAGTTCCAGCGTTAAGTACCAGTTCGTCCTTTCGAATATCCTCGCCTTGGGGTGCAATATTGCTCTTGGTATCGGTTCCTAAAAACCGAATGGTACCATCGGAGTTTTCAACAACCTCCTCCACCATGAGAATACAATCGGCTCCCTGCGGAACCGGTGCTCCGGTCATTATTTTTGAACAAGTGCCAGGTACAATTGACAACTGGGGCAATTGGCCGGCAGCAATAACCTCGGTAACCGTAAGGTTTTGAGAAATATCGGTACGCCGACAGGCGTAACCATCAACCGCAGCCTTGTTAAAGGGGGGCATGTCCATATCGGAAAACACATTAGCTGCTAAAACCCTACCAAGTGAATGCCAAAGGGCAACCTCTTCGACCCGCTTAAGGGGCAGTGAATGCTCAAGAACACGTGCCAGTGCATTTTCAAATTGCAACATACTCGAAAGTTTGTGGGCAAATTTCGTTAAAAATAAGTGGATTTAAAAACCGAAATGCATTTTCTTGCATAGCGGGTTGAGGTTTCTAAGATAATAAAAGAAATGTTTAAACAGGGTTTAAAAATCTTTTGGTAATTCCGAAATTAAATATAAATTTACTACCCCTGGAAACGTGAAAAAAATACAAAATGCTTCCCTTTAGAAGCCATTTAAATATCGATTATAAACCATTTAAAATGAAATATTATGATTTGGAATTCCCTTAAAATTCGCACCAAACTTACCCTGGTATTCGGTTCGCTGGCCTTAATTTCCATTTTAGCTGCAGGTTTAACTTTTGTGAGTTTCAACAGAATGAACAAGGTACGTTCGCACATTCTGGAGCTGCACATGGCCGATAAAAATCGTATTGAAGCAAACAACTTCTATTTGCTTTATATAGAAAATTCCGATACCAAGTCGCTTAACGATTTAAAAGAAGCAAACGAAACCCTGACGGAGAATATTGAAAAACTGAAAGGTACCATGATCAGCGCAACCAACGAGGGGGTGCTCAACAGCATGCTTCCCATTATGACCGACAACAGGGAAGCCATTGAAAAACTTTCGAAGGTTGAAGCCCAAAAGGCTCAGGTTCTGTTGGCTGTAAACAATCAGACCCAATCAATTATTTCAAAATTTCCCAGCTACGAGGGTAGTATGTACCGTGCCCGTTACCATGGGCAACGGTTCATTGTTACTTCACGTAGCGAGGAGTACAACCAGTGGTTAAACTTTATTAATTCGGAAATTTCGCGCACTGCCAATAACAGCGGCCTTCAGCAGGAACTCATTAGCTACAAGCAAAAGGGTGAAGAATTTTGGGCAGGTATTCAACAAACCAAAAGCATAGGACAAAAACTAACCGATAACGAAATTATTTTGGGCGAATCGTTCCATAAACTATTAGAAAATAGCCTGGCTTCCTTCAACAAACAGAGAAGCCAAAGCATCTTATTCATAATAGTTGTACTTCTGGTTCTTATTACAGGAGCCCTAATAGTTTCCGTTATTTTTAGCAGAAATATTGGTAATGCAATATCACGCAGCGTTAATTTTGCCAACTACATTGCCAATGGCGATTTAACCCAAAACCTCGACGACGAGTTGGCCCGCAAGGGCGATGAGATTGGCGAGTTGGTCCGAAGCTTGAATAGAATGGGCAGCCAATTAAAAAATCTAACGACCGAAATTGTGCAGGGAGCTCTAAGCATAACTCAGGCCAGCCAGCAGTTTGCACATACCAGCCAGCAGCTGTCGGTTGGAGCCAATCAGCAAGCCACATCTACTGAGGAAATATCGTCGAGCATGGAGGAAATTGTGTCGAACATAAACGAAACCACCCACAACGCCCGCGAAGCAGAAAAAGTTGCACTGGAAACCGAAAAAGGTGTGATTGATGGGGTAACCGCAGCCGAGGATGCGCTGAAATATACCCACCAAATAGGCGATAAGATTGCCATTATTCGCGACATTGCCTTCCAAACCAACATACTGGCACTGAATGCAGCTGTTGAGGCAGCGCGTGCGGGTGAGCACGGTAAAGGTTTTGCAGTGGTAGCGGCCGAAGTTCGCAAGTTAGCCGAACGTTCAGGTATTTCGGCACAGGAGATTGAGAATATGGCAACCCAGCTGAAGAATGCCTCGGATGGAGCCAACCGCAAGCTTTCGGATGTGATACCGCTGGTAAAAAACAATCTGCGTTTAATTCAGGAAATTTCAGCAGCCAGCATGGAGCAAACTTCGGGAGCCAACGAGATAAATAATGCGCTACAGCAACTAAACCAAGTGGTACAACAGAACGCAGCTGCCAGTGAGGAGCTCACATCGAGTGCCAACGAGGTACGTGAACAGGCCAATGGTATGACCGAGGTTGTTTCGGTGTTTAGGGTATAGCCGTTTTTTTGCTGTTGAAATATGAAAATAAGCTAAAGTTGAAACTTTTATAATTTCATTTTTATTTACCATTCCTGAGGTTTTTGAACTATTTTTAAATACTTATATGTAAGTTGGCGGTAACTATGAACGAAATCCCAAGTTTCATTGGTTTTCCAACGTGGCTAGAAAAAAATGACTGAATAACTTGCATTGATGTACCTAATTAGATACCTTTGCAGAAAAAGAATTGAATGCCA
>JBBIRB010000015.1:0-54902 GCA_037442025.1 Bacteroidales bacterium
GGGGTCATGAGTTAAGCTTTTGTCTCTTCGTTTTCGGAATATGGGAAAAGTCTGTTTTTAGGAGGCAAATAGAAAATACGTGGTTTTGTACCCAATTCAGGGTAAAGCTGGTAAGCAGCATTATCGGTAAGCAGCTTGCTAAGCCTTACTGTTTCTTTTGTTGTTCCGTTGGTTACAGCATCCTCGTTGGCGTCGCCAAAATAGAACACACCGTTAGGACAGGCTGTTACACAGTATGGAAGTTCCCCCTTTCGCAACTTGTCGGCGCTCATAAGGCACTTGGTTATGGTCCCTTTTTTCTGGGGAACATTCAGTTCTACATCGTAAACCGTTTCGGCAAATTGCTCGGCATCCTTGGGTTCGAACCAATTGAAGGTACGAGCTGAATAGGGACAGGCTGCAATACAAAAGCGGCATCCGATGCAACGCTCGTTATCGATGAGAACGGGGCCATCGTTGCGTTTAAAGGTAGCATCCACAGGGCAAACCGATACGCATGGCGGATTATCGCAATGCTGGCATGGTTTGGGCATATGGTAGGGCTTTGTGCGCGGCGTGTCCTGCATTTGTAGGGTGTTAATATGGTACTGGTCGGGGCGAAGGTGGTGCGCTTCCTGGCACGATTCAATACACTTGCGGGCGTTACGGCACTTTGCCAAATCGATTACCATCACCCAGCTCCTACCCTCAATGCCCTGCCTACCCCGTTCCTGTAGTTCGGAAAGCAGATCCCTATCGACACTCTTAACATGTATGCTATCGACCTCCACCACTCTGCCATCGGCAGTTAGAAGTTTAATGTTCTGGCCCTTTTTGGCATCTTCAAACTTCTTGGCCGAAAAAAGGGCAGCACCAACAGCAAAGCCGCCCAAACCAATCAATCCAACATCTTTAAGGAATTTTCGCCTCGATTCAACTTCGGTCGAGTGCTTTTTGGTGGGTTTTTCCATAGGTTTATAATAGAGTTTCACCAAAAATATAAAAAAAATCGTTCGGTGCTCGAAATTGAAAGCATATAGGGTAATTCAGGTTTAGATTAAAAATGAATAAAGAACCAAACTAAGTTCCACTTGCCACTCAAGTTTCCACTAACCAATGCCCTCGGGAGCAACTCAGATCATCCTATTCACTCTGAATAATTTAAATTTCACAAAACCGTTCATTGAGCAACATCATCACATTTTCTGGGATATGGGGTGCTATTGGTAACGCATTTATTCTATTTTTGTGGAAACGACCAGTACTAAATATCCTAATCTTATTTTATATGGAAAAATTCTCGCTAAGACCTACTGAAGATTTACCCGGGGTAACTGTCGACCCCGATCAGGGACTCATTGAATTCTGGGGGCAATCGCTTCCTGAGGATAGCGTGGTATTCTTCAAACCCATAATAGAAGCCATTGAAAAATATATTGCTAATCCCAAGCCCAAAACGGTAGTCAACCTCAAGCTCATTTATCTTAACACCTCCTCGTCGAAAAAGATGATTGAAATTGCTGGTCTGCTTGAAGGAATTTACAATAACGGATTGACCGTTGAGGTGAACTGGATTTGTAAGAGCGAAGACGAGGATATGGTTGATGAGGGCCGTGAATTTGCGCGGCTTGTTGGAATACCTGTTAATATTTTTACTTTATAGTCAGCGGTCATAAATTAATTTAAAAGATGAAGGAATTACTTTTAAAATTGAACCTTGAGAAGTTATTAACTCTTGGATATTTTTCAAAAATTCCACAACGACAACTTTTTTATGGTTATTTATCCTATATTTTGTTCGGAACAGTATTATTATGTTTGCCATTTTCCCAAAAACAATATGTTAGCATAATAGATAATTTATTCACTTCTGCATCTGCAGTTTCAACCACAGGATTAGCAACAATAAGTATATCTGACTATTATACGTTCTTTGGACAAATAGTTGTAATGCTCCTTATTCAACTTGGCGGTATTGGATATATGACAATAAGTTCATTTTTGGTTTTAAATATTACAAACCATTTCACACAAAATGAAACTACGGTATTAAAATCGGAATTTACTTTACCTCAAGGCTTCACACTGCGTAATTTAATTCGTTCTATTGTTATTTTTACTTTTGTTTTTGAACTTTTCGGAGCAATTGCATTATTTTTTACATTTTATTCTTGTGGTGCTGAAAATCCTATTTGGTTATCAATTTTCCATAGTGTTTCTGCTTTTTGCACAGCTGGATTTGGACTTTATAATGATAGTTTTGAACAGTTTAAATACAATACAAATGTAAACATTGTTCTATCTGTTTTAAGTTACGCCGGGGGTATAGGATTTATTGTTTTACTTGATTTTGCAAGAAAAATTCGTCATAGAAAATATAGAATATCTTTTACAAGTAAGATAATCTTAATTTTAACCTTATTGCTTACTATTTTTGGAACTACGCAACTGTTTGTTCATGAACCATCTATTCAAAATCTTGATGATTACTCAAAATTGAAGGTTTCGTTTTTTCAAACAATGACCGCTATAACAACTGTGGGTTTTAATACAATTCCAATTTCAGTTTTGCACCCCTCATCATTAATGGTAATTGTTATTTTAATGTATATTGGCGCTTCACCGTCAGGTACTGGTGGTGGCTTAAAATCTACAACTTTTGTTGCTATAATTGCATATGTAAAGAGCAGATTGTCCTCCTCAACGGAAGTGACAATTTTGGGCAGTAAAATTCCTAAATACAGATATAGAGCCGCATTAACCTCTTTTATTTTGTATACCTCGGTTTTGTTTTTTGGAACTTATTTGTTGACATTCACAGAGAATTTATCCTTAATGCAATTACTATTTGAAACCTCATCTGCCCTTGGAACCGTAGGATTAAGTACTGGAATAACAGGTACTTTAACACCATTTGGAAAACTTGTTTTAATTTCATTAATGTTTATAGGCCGGGTAGGTGTGCTTACTTTGGGAAACGCTCTGCTGATAAAACATAATAAAACAGTGGTGGAAAATGATTTAGCAATATGACAAAAACGGGTACATACAATGTGCGCTAATTGCCGGCTGTTGTGGTAAATTGATATATTGAGCAAGAAAGAAACATTTATGCCATTTTAAAACCTAAATGCTCTGTATTCCGGTAAAAATATTTTTTCTGTTGAACCTCTTTTTAATCGCACCATGAGACCCTTAACATACCTTACAAGCATTCTAATTCTTTCGTTTATAACAATACCTCTACTATGCCAAAATCGGCTTACCCCTCAGGTACAAGCCGAAATAGCAACAACCCTCCAGCAGGCAAAGGATTTCGAAGTGAAGGGCGACCTTAACCAAGCTGCCACACTTTATTCCCAGGTAGCCAAAACGTACTGGGTAAATGGTGCTCCCAATGCAGCCATCGAAAATTTTAATCTGGCGCTACAGTTAGCCAACAGAATGGGCAATAGAAATGCTGTGCTCAACTTTCACAATAGCATTGGAATGGTTTGTATCGATAACAATAATTTTTCGTTAGCACTCGAGAATTTTCGCAAATCGTTCGAAATTAGCACTGCTCTGAACCGAAAGCCCGACATGGCCATGTCGCTATTGAATATTGGTAACGCTCACCTTGAATTGGGGAATTTGGCTGCTGCTATTAAAAATTTCGAAGAGGCTCTTCTCCTAGCAAAGGAGCTGAATGACCCCAAGCTTTTAAGGAGCTGCTACTCGCAGCTGGCCGAAACATACCAGAAGCAAAATAATCAGGCAAAAGCAACCGAATACTTCACCCTGTATGCTGCCCTAACCAAAAAAATACAGCAGGAAGAGACCCAAAAGCGCGAGAGTGAGGCCCAAGCAATGGTGCAAACGGCGCAGCAACGGGCTACTACTGCCGAAGCCCAAAAAGAGGCTACAGCCAAGGAATTGGCATCGAAGCAGCAGGTACTCGAAGAAACCGAAAAAAACCTCGAAGTGGCCGAACAGTTATCGCAAGAGCAACAAATGCAAATAGAATTACTTAACAAGGACAAACTTTTGAAGGAAGCCACCATAAGAGCCCAACGAATGGTGAGAAACATTTTTATTGTAATTGTTATTGCCAGTTTGGCCTTTGCAGCTCTAGTATACAAAAACCTGAAAGAAAAAAAGAGAGCCAACCGATTGCTTGCGCAACAAAAGCAAACCATTGAAAAACAGAATATTGAACTTCAAGCTGCACTAGAGCATAACGAGAAGCAGAACCGCAACATAACCAGCAGCATCAATTATGCGCAACGCATACAGCAAGCTCTCATGCCCTCGGAGGATGCACTGCAGAGCGTTATCCCCCAGTCCTTCGTACTGCTTGAACCACGCGATATTGTAAGTGGCGATTTTATGTGGTTTACCGGCTATACCCATCCCAAAAAACTGAAAGGCAACTTTAAAAAGCATTTTATTCGGATGCACAGCCTGAACGAAGACGAAAGCGGAATTCTCGTTTCGGCGGTCGATTGTACGGGGCATGGCGTACCGGGAGCTTTCATGAGTACAATTGGAGTGAACCTGCTTGAAACCATAACCCGAAACGGTGTTGTTACGCCCAACGAAATTCTGAATGAACTTCACCTTTCGGTCCGATACCTGCTAAAGCAGCAAAATTCTGATAATACTGACGGCATGGATATGTCGCTTTGCGCCATTACCAATAACGGAAGGCAGTTGCTTTTTTCGGGAGCCAGAAACCATTTAATTACCATAACCAACAACGAACTTACCATTATTAAAGGCGACCCGGTTCCCATTGGTGGGCCCCAGTTCGAAGAGTTACGAATTTTTACTCTGCATCAAATCAGTATCGATGCACCTACCAACTGTTACCTGTTTACCGATGGGTACATTGACCAGTTTGGGGGCATTGGTCCTGAAAAATTCAGCACCAGAAGGTTTAAGGACTTGCTGCTTAAAATTTATCGATTACCTTTACACGAACAAAAAGAAATTCTTCGAAATACAGTCGACAATTGGCGAGGAAATAAATACAAACAAATAGACGATATTCTAGTTGTTGGTTTCAAAATTGGTGATGAAAATATTGACATATAGTACAGAATGAGTTCGAAACTATCTTTTTTATTACTATTTCTGGTTTTCCAAACAATTACTCCGCTTATTGCACAGGAAACGGGCAATGATAATTCCTTCATTTATACCGATTCAACCGGCCAAGTCTATGTAAAAATCGGAAAACCCATATATTTTTTCATTAAGCCAACCGAAGGCAATGAAAGGATGGTTGCCTTACCTGCAGAAGGAAAAGACACACTACCCTTGATATTCGACAGAGAGGGTACCCACTATATTGCCCACCGAAGTGCCCAAACAGGAAAAAATGTACGTTTTAAATTGGTTGCCGATGGAACATCGCCCAAAACGGCTGTTACCTTTTCGCAGGGATTACTTTTTGTTTACAATAACACTTATTTTGTTGAAGCGGGTGCCGCTGCCTTAATAAGCGCAACCGATAACCTATCGGGTGTAAACCAAACATTTATTTCAACTAACGTTACCAATTTTGAATTGCACACAGGAGATGCCATCCCTTTCAATAATTCTGGTGAAACGGCTCTGAATTTCTACACTACCGACCGTGTTGGCAATTCCGAAGCCATTAAAACCATTCGGGTATTTGTGGCTCAGGATGGAACTGTTGAAATGAAAAACATTTACTTCGACCTGAATAGCTCCAAATTGCGAAACGAATCGTTCTCGGAGCTCAACAGGTTGGCCAACCTGCTTAAAACCTATCCCAAGGTACGAATTGAGCTCCACGCCCATACCGATTCGCGGGGGAATTCGGCGTATAACCTTAAACTTTCCGAAGATCGAGCCAAAAACACGCTCGAATATTTGGTAGCCAGGGGCGTTCCCCGATGGCGAATAAAGGCCAAGGGCTTTGGCGACACCATGCCCGTGAACGATTGTAAAAAGGGAGAAAGATGCACCGAGGAGATGCACCGCCAGAACCGAAGGGTTGAAATTATCATTTCAAAAATTCAGGAGGAAGGAAATAATTAAGCATTATGAATTTACTCAAACATACAATTCTAATACTAATCATCCTTCAATTTGGGCTTTTGGTAAAATTAAATGCTCAGAAAGTTGAACCAGTATACACCGACAGCACCGGAAAACTATTCATTAATTCGGGAACTCCTGTACACATCTACATCAGTACCAATGCTAAGGGAACCAATGCAGTGCAGTTACAAAGCGAACAACCCGAGGGTAACCCACTAAAATGGGGCAATCATGGTCCAAAACTTCTTTCATACGTAAACCTATACACAGGAAAACAGATTCGCTTCGATCTGTTTGCCGATGGGCTCCCACCAAAAACCTCTACAGCATTCGAACCCAACAAGGGCTACCAGAAGGAAAACACCATTTACCTTTCGGAGGGTGCACTTATTGAGCTTAGCGCTCACGACTCGAACTCGGGAACCCAAAGCATTTTCTTCTCGGTTAATGGTAGTAACTTTTCTCGATACGAAAACCCTATTGCTTTCGATTCCGACGGTAAATTTGTAATCCAATTTTATTCTGTCGACAATGTTGGGAACCAAGAGGATGAAGGGGAACGAATTATTATTATCGACAGTACACCTCCCACATCAGCGCATCAATTTGGTGGCCCCGTTTTCGATAATATTGTAGCCAAAGGCACTACAATTGCATTGAGTGCAACCGATGAGATTGGGGTTAAGTCCACCCATTTTAAGTTGAACGATGGACCCCAAACCCCATATACTAAACCCATTGCAATTGGGCAACTACCCGAGGGCGAGCATACTATTTATTGGTTTTCAATCGATTTGGTTGGAAATACTGAAGAACCCAGGAGCCTCACATTTTTTGTCGATAAAACCCCTCCCCTCGTTTTCGAAGAGATAGTTGGAAACAACTACATGATTGCAGGAAAAGAATTCTCATCGGGAAGAAGCCAGCTTCGCATTGTAGGGGTCGATAACAAAGCGGGAATAAAAGATATTTTCTACTCCATAAATGGAAAAGAATTCGTTCGATACGAAAAGCCCATCTACTTATCCGACATATCCAGCGCTATTACCATTCGTTCCTATGCCATTGATAATGTGGGCAACCGAAGCGAAGGCGGCACTTCGGGGCAGCAGTTTGCAATGCCCGAGGTGGACATAACAGGTCCAAGCGTGGTGTATTCCTTCGATGGAAAACGTATTGTACTTAGAGATACCCTTTGGATAAGTTCTACTACCCAAATTGGCATTTTGGCTTCCGATAAGGGCTCGGGAGTGAACCGTATTGAATTTAAACTGAATGATCAGCCCACAATTCCCTTTTCAGAAAAATTCTCGGTAAATACCAACGGGTATCAACGTGTATCTGTCACCGCCTTCGATAATGTTGACAACTTAAACATTGTAAACTTTGGTTTTGGCGTAGATGGTGATGCTCCCGAGGTTTTTTACCACTTTTCGCAGAAACCACACCGGACCGAAACCCTGAACGACCAAACAGTACCGGTTTTTTCGCAAGTACTAACAATGTTTCTGGCAGCCACCGATAATATTGCAGGACTCGAAAGTATTTCCTACTCTATTAACGGTGCTAAAGAACGAACATATACCGAACCAATTAGCGGATTTAAGCCTGGCAACATCTACCATTTGAGTATTAAAGCTATTGACAAATTAGGCAACCAATCGAATATTTCGGTACAATTCAAAGTTGAATAACCTGCACATGGGTTCCGTAACAACCATTATACTTTCTGCCCTCCTCCCGGTTGTACTTGTAGCAACCCTTTTCTATTTCCTCGACCGGAACCCAGAACCACTGAAGGAGATATTACGTGCGTTTGGTGTTGGAATTCTTTCGGTAGTTTTTACCATTGCATTAGGACTTGTGCTGCGAAGCGCAATGGAAATTGATGGTACGTTTATTAGTTCGTTGGTTAATTCATTTTGGAACGCTGCGCTGGTTGAAGAAATATCGAAGTATTCCGTTTTCATGCTTTTCATTTACCGCCGTAAACACTTCGACGAGTGGTACGATGGCATACTGTATGGTATTACCGTAGGGCTTGGTTTTGCCTTTGTTGAGAACATACTATACTTTTCTCAACTTTTTTCCGATTACGGGTGGAGCATTATTGTAACTCGCAACATCTTCTCCATGCCGGTACATGCCCTTATTGGTGGAATCATGGGGTTCTTTATTGGCTGGGCAAAGTTTTCAAAAAAATCTACTTTCTCTGTTGCTTATCTTTGGTTGGCGTTACTTGTACCAATAGGGATTCATGGTTTTTTCAATTTCTTTTTAATGTACCGCGAGAGTCAACTGGCCATTCTATCGTTTATCCTTTCAATTTCACTTTGGTTTGTTGTGCTAAAATTGAAAAGAGCCTCGCAACTAGAAAAAATGAGATAATCTGTTGGCCGAAATTTCATTCTAAAACTCGTTCAATTTTCACTTCTTTATAAAAACAAAACGATAAACCACAATTACTTACCGAAAACAAAGGCTTGTAAAATTTGCTAGAAATCCCTAGGAAACTGAATAGCCTAACCATTGAGGGCACTACAAAAAATAGTTTGAAACCTATTAATCTCAGTACAATTACAACCTACACAACTTTTTTACCACGTTATTAAAATTGAATACTTGCTCAACATTCCGTTTTTTTTTACCTTGCTGCCGCAAGCAATCAATATAGAGGCACAGGGTTTGCAAGGCAACATTTCTAAAAAAACAAAAACCTATGAGAAAAATTTACTTCCTTCTAATTGCCATATCCATATTTGGACTAAGCAGCTGCGTTTCGAAAAGGTATGCAAAGCAGGGCTTAAAGTACGAACAAGCCGGAATGTACGAAATGGCTGCTGAAGCTTTCTACAAATCCATAATGGCCAATCCTAAAAACATCGATGCAGCCATTGGCCTTAAAAAGAATGGGCAACGCGTACTCGACGACCGTATTCTGAATGTGCATCAGGCCTACTCATCGGGCAACGACAAGGAAACCGTATACAAATTTATTGATGCTAAAGCTTACCAAAACATGGTGAATGCAACGGGAGTAACCATTTCAATGCCCGAGCGCACCGAAGAGTATTACAACGAGGCTCGTCCCCGTTACCTTTCCAAACGCTACGACGAAGCCCGATTGCTCCTCGAGGAGGAAAAATTCAAGGCGGCCGAAGATATTTTTGCCGAAATTAAGCGTATCGACCGCGACTTTCAGGGTGTCGATGAGCACATGAAGGTTTCCATATGCGAACCTCTGTACCGCGATGGTAACGAATTTCTGAAAAATGCCATGTTCCGTAAGGCCTACGATAAGTTCAATACTATTATTGTTAATCATGGCACTTACAAAGACGCCAAGGACCTGCGCGACGAAGCGCTGAATAAAGGAACTATTACCATTGCCATTTCGCCGTTTACCAATAATACGAACCGAAACAATGCAAATGTTCTTATAGAAGGTAAGATAAGCAGCGCACTAACCACTCTTAATAATCCATTTATTAAAGTGGTTGACATTAAAAACACTCAAACTTTTGTTAACGAACAGCATCGTGGAACGCAGCTAGGATCCGACATTCAGGTAGGAAGAATGCTGGCTGCTAAAGCCCTTTTAACCGGATCGGTTCTGAAGTACGAAGCCAATGAGGGAAGAACCAGCCAAGAGGAGAAAAGGGGCTATTTGAAAGAGGTTATAACCATCAAAAACAAAGAAACCGGCGAAGAAACCAAGGAAACCAAGTACCATAAAACAGTGTATACCGAGGTACGCAAGAGCAATCGCACGGTAGTAGGAATACGATACCAATTAAGTTCTTCGGAAACGAGTGCGGTACTGGTTTCCGATGCCTTTGAGCAAAGAGCCGACGATGAAGTTCACTACGCCCTTTTCCAAGGCGATAAGTCGAAATTAATTCCAGGTTATTGGGAATTTGCCGACAAGGCATCTATCAAGGATAAAATTAACGATAACCCCAACGAAGTTGCAGCCCTTCAGCAGCTGCTGGGTGCCAAGCAAACCATTAAAACGCTCGATGCACTTGAAGCAGAATTAACAGATGCAGTTGCCAAACGAGTAGCAAACCGCATTAACCTGTATAACCCCGAGCAGTAGCCATGAAAACCTTGCGTTGCCTGCAGTTAATTATTCTGGTTGCCCTGGTTTCAGCCTGTGGTGGTGTTAAAAAAACAACTACTGAAATACCACAGCCTCAATGGGTAAAGAGTCGGCCACTCTCCTCGGGCCATTACGTTGGCATTGGCTGGGCCCGGAAAGGCCCCAATGTTAACCAGTATCAGCAAGCTGCAAAGCAGAATGCCCAAGCCGATTTGGCCAGCGATATTTCTGTTACCATCTCTTCAAACTCAGTGCTTCACGCTTTTGAGTACAATCTGAAACTGAGGGAAGATTTTACTTCAACCGTAAAAGCCGAAACACAGCAGCAGCTCGAAGGATTCGAACTAGTTGATACATGGGAAGATGCCAATAACTACTGGGTATACTACAGGCTATCCAAAGCAGAGTACCAGCGGCAAAAAGAAGTTAAACGCAACAATGCGGTTGCCATAGCAACCGATTTGCTGGGCAAAGCCCTCGATGCTCGAAATGAGGGCAACCTGCGATTAGCAATAGTGCAACTAATTAAAGCCCTCGAGCCCATTAAACCATACTTTAGCGAACCCATAGCCATCGATTTTCGTGGAACCCAAATATTTCTTGGCAACGAAATCTTTCAACAACTTTCTGCCACAATCTCCTCGGTTGAAATAATGGCTCGCAATCCCGTTGTAAGGGTAAAAATGGGCCAGTCTATTCCAGCATCGCAGCTGGAGTTTGAAGCCAAATCGCGCTTTGCGCCTGTAGTTTCCGAATTGCCTGTTGTAGCCAGCTACAGTGAAAAGCCCATTCGGAATAACCGGAAGCGAACCGGAAGTAACGGATTGGCCTCGTTCGATATCGACAACGTAAGGTCGACCAAGAGTTTTGAAACCTTAACAGTAACGCTTGATGTAGAGACAATTCTTGCCGAAGCAACTTCCGAGTTGCTAATACGCAGGCTGGTTTCCAACTTCAAACCCACGGGCACCGAGATTCGCATAACCATTGAAAAACCAACCATTGCTATAGAATCGAACGAGACGAATTTGGGCGAGCGTATGGCACCCGGTTATGCCGAAGAGGTTATTAAAAGAAAAGCTATAGAAGCAGGTCTGATAGTAATATTCAATCCAGGCGAGGCCGATTATACAGTTCAAATCAATGCAGCTACGCGAACCGCAGGTGAAAATGGAGCATATAAGAACGTTACCCTCGAAAGCACTATTACCCTCGTAAATATAAACGGAACCGAATTATACAAGCGAAACCTCGGTGGCTTGAGGGGCACCCATTTCGACTACCAGTCGGCAGGCATTGAGGCATTCAAGGAGTTTCAAAGAAGGGTCGATGTATCAGTTTTCCGTGAAATTCTTGAGGCAATAAATAGGAAATAAGAGATAAGGCCACTGAACGTTTACGAAATCACCCAAGGCATTTCTGGGTGATTTTCGCTTTTATAAATACTCCCCATTAAACTCGTTGATAAATTTGAATTTATTAAACCTATTTACGAATAACCAATCCTATTAATACTTAATTTTGTGGCACTATTAATCAAAACGTTTTTAATATGAAAAGAATAACTATAGCATTGGTTCTGCTTACAAGCCTTTGCTCTTTTACCTTTGCACAACAAACCCCCGAAACGGTTAAACCCGAAGCGGGAATTGCATTCGAAAAAGTTGAACATGATTTCGGTAACATTGCCTTCGGAAGCGATGGTACTTACATTTTCACCTTCACGAATAAAACAAAGGAACCTCTCGTGCTTACCAATGTTACCGCATCGTGCGGATGTACCAGCCCAATGTGGACCAAGGAGCCCATTAAACCCGGCGATAAAGGAGAGGTGAAGGTGAAATACAACACCAATGCTGCAGGCATGTTCAATAAAACGGTTATGGTTTATTCGTCGGCTCAGCCTTCGCCCATTATTCTTCGTATTAAAGGCAATGTAATGCCCAAAGAAACCTCAGAAGCCGCTCAAAACTAATTACAAAAAAAATTTACTTATCATGCCTATTATTTCAGAAAAGGGAAAGGCTATGCCTGCATCCCCCATACGTAAACTTGTTCCTTATGCCGAAGAGGCAAAGCGAAAGGGTAGAAAAATTTATCACCTTAACATCGGTCAGCCCGACATTGCTACCCCCGACGTTGCCCTAAAGGCAATTAAAGAAAATACCCTTAAGGTAATTGAGTATAGCCATTCTGCCGGTAACGAAACCTACCGTAAGGGATTGGCTACCTACTATCGAAGTGTGGGCATTGACATTGACCACAACCAAATTATCATTACAACCGGTGGTTCTGAGGCCATAACCATTGCCTTTATGGCATGCCTAAACCCAGGCGACGAGGTAATTACCCCCGAACCTTTCTATGCAAACTACAATGGATTCGCCACTCAGGCGGGCATTAAAATAGTTCCCGTAACCTCGAAAATTGAGGAAAACTTTGCGCTTCCAGCCATAAGCGAGTTTGAAAAACTAATAACACCCAAAACCAAGGGGATAATTATATGCAATCCCAATAATCCTACAGGTTATCTTTATTCTAAAGAGGAACTGGAACAGTTGGCCACTATAGTGAAAAAATTCGACCTGTACCTTTTCTCCGATGAAGTGTATCGCGAATTCTGCTACGAAGGTGTTACCCATTTCTCGGCTATGAACCTGAAAGGTATTGAGAACAATGTTGTTTTAATGGACTCGGTTTCGAAGCGATACAGCATGTGCGGAGTACGCATAGGTGCCCTCATTTCGCGCAATTGCGACGTAATGGCTGCTGCTCTCAAATTTGCCCAAGCAAGGCTCTGCCCACCATCGTACGGCCAAATTGCATCGGAAGCCGCTCTCGACACCCCACGCGAATACTTCGAAGGGGTTATTCGGGAATACATTGAGCGCCGCAATTTTATGGTGGAAGCGCTGAACAAAATGGAAGGCGTATTCTGTCCTAAACCAAAGGGCGCATTCTACACAGTTGTAAAACTTCCTATTGACGATGCCGATAATTTTGCCCAGTGGCTCCTCGAGAGCTTTGAGCATAAGAACCAAACGGTTATGCTGGCTCCCGCCACGGGATTCTACGCAACACCCGGTCTCGGTAAGAACGAAGTGCGCATAGCCTACGTGCTAAAAATCGACGATCTGCGCAATGCCATGGAAACCCTTGAGGCAGCGCTAAAACAATACCCCGGAAGAACGATATAAGTTTCGAATACTACAAAGCCCGAGCAAATTGTTCGGGCTTTTTTGTATTGTGTCTCCATTTTATAACTTTCCTCAGAAAATATATACCTTTGCTTTCAATTTTCAAAAAAAGCCTAACTCTCTCAGAAATGAAAAAAGTTCTTATTCTAGGTGCCGGAATGGTTTCGAAACCTATTGTGGTTTACCTACTCGATAAAGGTTTTGCCGTAACCCTTGGCGATATGGACCAGCAAAAAGCCGAAAGCCTTATTGGTGGCCATCCCCATGGAACCGCCATTGCCTTCAATGTTCAAGACGACCAGCTGCTAAACCAGCTGGTGGCCAGCCACGACCTAACCGTGAGCCTGCTCCCCTGGATGTTCCATCCAACTGTTGCCAAATGTTGCCTGTTGCATAAGAAGAATATGGTAACCACTTCGTATGTAAAACCCGAAATGCAGGCGCTGGATGCAGCAGCAAAGGAGGCTGGAATTATTTTCTTGAACGAATTGGGTCTCGACCCGGGAATCGACCACATGTCGGCCATGCGCATTATCGACCATGTTCATGGTAAGGGCGGAAAGGTAGATGAATTCTACTCCATATGCGGAGCATTGGTTGCCCCCGGGGTAGAGAAGAATCCCTTCAACTACAAATTCACATGGGCACCTAAGGGTGTAGTTATGGCCGGAAATAACGATGCCAAGTACCTGCGCCATGGTAAAGTGGTTGAAGTAAAAACCCAGGATCTCTTTAAGAATCCATTCAAGGTAAACTACCCTGAAGTTGGAGAACTAGAAGTTTATCCCAATCGCGATTCGGTTCCGTATGTCGATTTTTATGGCATTCCCGAAACTCAAACCATGTTCCGTGGTACTTTTCGCTATTCCAAGTGGTGCGAAATTCTCGACTCGGTGAAGCGAATTGGTCTTATTTCGTCGGAAAAGATTGACATGACCGGAATGAGTTACGCCAACCTGATAGCCAAGCTAATTGGGGCCGACAGCTCGAATGAAATAAAGCAGAAAACTGCCAAATACCTTGGCCAATCCATCGATAGCAACACCATGGTAGCACTCGAATGGCTGGGATTCTTCAGCAATGCACCCCTGAATCGAGGCGAGGATTCCCCATTCGAGGTAACCTCCGACGCCATGATAACCCGCATGATGATTAAACCCAACGAACGCGATATGGTTGTAATGCAGCACACCTTTGTGGCATCGTACCCAACCAAACAAAAAGAGGTTATTCGCTCGCGCATGCTCGATTTTGGAACCCCCGGTGGCGACACCTCCATTGCTCGAACCGTGGCTCTTCCGGCTGCTGTTGGTGTTGAAATGATTCTTCATGGTGAAATTAAGGCAAAGGGTGTTCACATTCCTGTAATTCCCGAAATTTATAATCCCATACTTAATGCTCTTGAAAAACTAGGCATTACACTGGACGAGCAGTTTGGACTTCCGCTTTCGGAAAATATTGCATAAATTGCAGAGCATGAGCATTCGGTTAACATGTTTGGGAAATTTGGCAACGGCAGTATTGCTGCTAACCGTTACATCGTGTGCTCAGCCCACGCCTAAAGGTCATGCCAACCCGCAACGCATAATTATGGGTGCCGAACGCATCGATTCCATTGTGCACTTAGTTAGCGGCAAGCGGATCGCCATTGCCACAAACCATTCGGGGCTTGTTGGTAAAACCCATCTGGTGGATACGCTTCTGGCGCTCGGTATTAATGTGGTAAAAATTTTCAGCCCCGAGCACGGTTTTCGTGGCGATGGCGATGCTGGAGAGACAATAAAAAACCACTTCGACACCCAAACTGGCCTTGAGGTAGTTTCGCTGTATGGAAGCAAAAAGAAGCCTTCAGCCGAAGATCTTAAAGGCATTGATTTGGTAATGTTCGATATGCAGGATGTTGGCCTCCGTTTCTACACCTACATCTCCACAATGCACTACATTATGGAAGCCTGCGCCGAAAACCAGGTTTCGTTGCTTGTGCTCGACAGGCCCAATCCCAATGGTTTTTTTGTCGACGGCCCCATTCTCGACCCCAAGTACCGCTCGTTTGTTGGTATGCATCCGGTTCCCATTGTGCATGGTATGACCATTGGCGAGTACGCCCTAATGATTAACGGGGAGGGCTGGCTGAACAACGGAGCAAAAACCAACCTTCAGGTTCTTACTTGCCTAAACTATTCGCACGATTCCATTTATTCGCCCCCTGTACCCCCATCGCCTAACCTGCCCAATATTACTGCAATTCTACTCTACCCTTCGCTTGGTTTTTTTGAAGGTACCGAGGTTAGTATTGGCCGAGGAACCGATTTCCCGTTTCAGGTTTTTGGTCACCCCAAGTTACCCAAAACCAGCTTCGCATTCATTCCCGAGAGCCGCCCCGGAGCTAGCAAGAACCCTCCCTTGCTCGGGAAAAAGTGCTATGGAGTTGACCTGAGAGACTACAAAGTTGAATACTTCGTGTCGTTAAAGCAGATCAATCTCGAGTGGCTTTTATACGCTTACAGCGTTTTCCCAAATAAGGACAAGTTTTTTAATAAATATTTCAATACGCTTGCGGGTACCGACTTGCTTCAAAAGCAAATTGTAAGTGGGTTGAGTGCCGAAGGCATCCGTGCATCGTGGACCAATGGTATTGAAAGTTTCATGCAGATTCGAAAAAAATATTTGCTTTACCCCGATTTTGGATGTAAGCAGTAAACGCAACTCATTAGTCCTTATAGCATGTCGCGAATCGATGAATGGAATAGCCGCTACCAATCGCTTGAAACAGCATATGGATATAACCCCAATGAATTTCTGGTTTCGGTACTGAAAGATAAAAAACCGGGGTCTATTCTATTCCCTGGCGAGGGCGAAGGCCGAAACTCCCTATGGGCAGCCAAAATGGGATGGAAAGTAAGCGCCTTCGACTTCAGCAGCGAAGCGATGGCCAAAGCGCAAAAGCTTTACAAGCAAAATGGTGTTTCTGTAAACTACTCGGTTGCCGAGGCTTTAAATTTCAACCCAGTAGAACAATTCGACGCCATAGCTCTCATATACGTTCACCTTCCAAGTAGCGAGAGGGAAGAATTCTATAAAAAATGCATTTCGTGGCTCAAGCCCAATGGCTTTATTGTAATGGAGTGCTTCCATATCGACCAGATAGAGAGAACTACCGGGGGACCTAAAAATTCCGATCTTTTTCAAAGTATCGAGGAACTTAAGAAAACCTTTTTCAATTTTAAGATTGAAATATTGCGAAAAGAGGATATCCGCCTGAACGAAGGTCCCTTACACAATGGGAATGCCGTGGTAATTAGGTTTGTTGGTAAAAAACTTATCGCAAGTTGAAATAAATTTGGAATTATGAAGTACTACGTAGTATGGGAAGGGCATAAACCGGGCATTTACACAAGTTGGGACACCTGCAAGGAACAGATTCATAATTTTCCCAAGGCTAAGTACAAGTCGTTTCCAAATCTGGTTGCAGCCCAACAGGCTTTTTCAGGTAATCCACAAGAGTTTTTGAAAAAGAAGCCGAGCCTGAACCTGAATCTGGCAGCGCTCGACTCCAACGCTCCAAGGCCAATTTTCCCGTCCGTATCGGTAGATGCCGCTTGCAGCGGAGTGCCCGGAATAATGGAATATCGCGGTGTCGATACCCAAACTGGCAAGCAGCTCTTTCATCAGGGGCCATTTCCACAATCGACCAATAATATTGGCGAATTTTTAGCTATAGTGCATGCGCTCGCATTTCTGAAGCAGAATTCGAGCCAACTGCCCATTTATACCGATTCGGTAACAGCCCTGAGCTGGGTGCGAAAGAAAAAAGCGGTTACCAAACTCGAACGAACTTCAGAGAATATAAAAGTATTCGAACTCATTTCAAGGGCCGAAAGTTGGTTGGCTCAGAATACCTGGAAAAATCCCATTCTGAAATGGGAAACCCACATATGGGGCGAAATACCTGCCGATTTCGGCAGAAAGTAGCAACACCACCCATGTTTTTTTAATATCTTGCAAAACCAAAAATAGTATTACTTTGAATTTCGAACAGTTTATAGCCCAACGACTTTCTGGTAACAGAAAAGATAAAAAGAACCTTTCGACTCCGTTCGTTCGCATATCAACCATTGCAGTGGCTCTGAGTTTGGCTATAATGATTATTTCAGTTGCCATTATTACAGGTTTCAAGCAGGAAATTAGCGAGAAAACCATTGGTTTTGGCAGCCATGTGCAAATTGTAAACTTCGATAGCAACCTTTCGTTCGAAACGAACCCCATCGAATCGAATCAACCCTTTATACCCGAAGTGCTTGCCGTAAAAGGTGTTAAACACCTTCAAGTTTTCGCCATTAAACCGGGAATTGTTAAAACCGATACCGACATACAGGGTGTTGTTTTAAAGGGTATTGGGCACGACTTCGATTGGTCGTTCTTTAAAAAAGTGCTTATTGAGGGTGAAATACTCTCGCTTCCCGACTCCACCCCCACCAACGGGGCGCTTATTTCAAAATTCACTGCCAACAGGCTCCAACTAAAGCTGGGCGATACCTTCGACATGTTTTTTGTACAAGAGCCTCCCAGAGCCCGACGATTTACCATAACAGGAATATACGACACCCAAATGGCCGAATTCGATAAAATTTTCATTCTTGCCGATATACGCCATATTCAGCGATTGAACGGATGGACCTCAACCCAGGTAACCGGCTTCGAGGCACTAGTGAACAACTTCGACCAGATTGATCGAATTTCGCTCGATATAGAAGAGATTGTAGCCTTCCGCTTCCTTAGCGACGGTTCGCGACTCAAGGTTCAAAATATTAAGGAAAAATATCCTCAAATATTCGACTGGCTGGGTCTTCAGGACATTAATGTGATTATTTTGCTCGTTCTTATGCTTGCTGTTGCGGGCATTAACATGATTTCGGGACTTTTGATAGTAGTACTTGAAAGGACCAGCATGATAGGGGTACTTAAAGCCCTGGGGGCTGAAAACCAATCGGTACGTAAAATTTTCCTGATCCATTCGGGCCATATAATTGCAAAGGGACTTTTTTGGGGAAACTTGGTTGGTATAACCCTCGCCTACCTTCAAATGGAATTTGGTTTTATTAAACTCGATGAGGCCAACTACTACCTATCGTCGGTACCCATTAACCTGAAACTATTTCACTTGGCACTGCTAAATGTGGGTACGTTTGCAGTAACCCTTGCCATGCTTCTAATCCCCTCCATGGTTATTTCGCGTATTAGCCCCGACAAAACCATTAAATTCGAATAGTAGCACCACAATCGTTTGAATTGGTCGGGTTTATTTTGGAAAGTTCCTAAACAAAACTAAATTTAGGGAACTTTTTCAAAATTTTTCTGTGTATCCCCTATGCTCAACAATACCTTTAGAAGTCCACTATACTTTTGCCATCATCAGGCATGCACGTTAGCGGTGGAAAACTGCCATTGAAAAACGCCTTACTATGAATAAGAAAACCACAAAAGCCAACACCTTCGATCCGCTGAAAAACCACCAGCAAACCATGAAGGCCATTGGTTACGTAACCCGAAAGAAGGCAAAGCCTGAGGATTACCAGCGCATTGGTTTCAAATCGGGTCTCGAGGTTCACCAGCAACTGAAAACCAAAGAAAAACTTTTCTGCCGATGTCCGGCCGGCATATACCATGGGCACAACGACTATAATGCAGAACTAATACGGCATATGCGCCCCACGCTGAGCGAATTGGGCGAATACGACGGAACTGCCCTGATGGAATTTAAAACCCGAAAGGAAATAATTTACCGTATCAACAACCAAACGGCTTGTACTTACGAAGTAGACGATACCCCTCCTTTTCCGGTTAATCGGGAGGCCCTGGAGTATGCCCTCGAAATATCGCTGCTAACTAAACTCAATATTGTTGGTGAGGTGCATATTACCCGAAAGCAGTACCTCGATGGAAGTATACCTACTGGATTTCAGCGAACTGCCATACTTGGTGTTGAAGGCGAAATTCAATTGAGCAATAAAAAGGTAGGTATTCTTCAACTTAGCATTGAAGAAGACTCGTGCCGAGAAATTTCCGATATAGGCCACGTTCGGGTATATAAAACCGACCGCTTGGGTATGCCTCTTATTGAAACAGTTACCCATCCTCATTGCCTTACTCCCGATGAACTTCGCGAGGCTGCAGAACATATTCGTTTTTTAAACCGAAGTTCGGGAAGGGTCCGAACCGGCATGGGCGCAGGTCGCGAAGATGTTAACGTGAGCTGTGAAGGTGGAACTCGAGTAGAAATTAAAGGAGTTGCACACAACCGATGGATTCCAGAACTTTCGCACAACGAAGCGTTCCGCCAATGGGCGCTCCTGAATATTCGAAAAATTTTACTGGAACGATTCCCTACTCCCGATAAGTGGAAGTTGATTTCGAAAGAATTCTCTTTAAAATCGGTTTCACTCGAACACCCGTTGGTGCGCGAAATGGCTCAAAAGGGTATGAATGTATTAGCCATTGCTTTACCTGGCTTTAAGGGTATTCTTTCGCACTTCACGCAACCGGGGCTTTCGTTTAACGACGAAATAAGCGATCGCCTAAAGGTTATTGCCTGTATTGAAAAACCCAACATGGTTAGTAGCGAGAGCCTGAAAAACGCCCTTTCTGTAAAAGATACGGAAACTCTAAGCACGCTTCTCGGTTCAACCAATGGCGACGCCATTCTGCTTATTTGGGGCCCTGCCGACGATATGAAAACGGCCGTTGAAACAGTTGAAGAACGCTGCCGAATGGCATTTTATGGCGTTCCGAACGAAACCCGAAAATCGTTTGCAAACGGTACAACCATGTTCGAAAGGGTATTGCCCGGGGCCGACCGCATGTACCCCGATACCGATTCGGCTCCCATACCTCTCGAGGAGAGCTACATAAACAGCCTCCGCGCCAGAGTTTCACTCGATATTTCGCAACGAATAGCCCAGCTGGAAAATTGGGGAATTCCATCAGACACCTATACCTACATACTGAAACGCAATCTGGTTCCAATAATCGAAAAGGTTACCCAACTGGGTATTTCGGGACGGTTTGTGGGTACTTTCCTGGGCCACACCCTAAAAAATATTGAGGGTAAAAGCCAACGTAAGGGCGAATACGATTATAACCGTATTGTAGATCTTTTCAAATTCCTTGCGAAAGAGAAGTTAGAGCCAACTTTGGCCAAACGAATGATGCCAATAATTTACGAGCACCCCCAAATGGACTTCAACTCGGTGCTTACCAGCCTGGGGTTCAAGCGAAAAACGAGCGAGGAGGTAATGGCCCCAATCGATTACCTGATTGAAAAGTTCAGAGAAATTAAATTCTCCAAAACCGATACGAAAAGAATTGTTGGAAACTGGATTATGGGTCAAATTCACAGGCAAGCCTTAGGAAATTTGGATTTGGGGCTTCTACGCAAATCGATTGAAAAACGAATTAGCAACAATCACTAAAATGGAAGATATTTTTCAAGGCTACAAGGGTCGCGCACTCGAAACATTGAAAAAATACAATGTACGCGTTTGGGGAAAGGCAATAATTAGTACCTCTCGAGGCGAGTTTAAGGGTACCGTTCTACCCCGTGCCGAAAACGATGACGACATTCATATTGTTCTGAAAATTGAAACGGGCTATAATATTGGAATCGATATTTTCACCATAACCGCCATGAAGGAGGTTGGGTACTCAAAAGCTACCTATAAAATTCCCGAAAAGGAGTTCCCGTTTACACCCAACCTGCCAAAAGTGAAACTTTTGGGAACTGGAGGTACCATTGCTTCGCGTCTCGACTACCGAACCGGTGCAGTAATTCCTGCCTTTTCGCCAGGCGAACTTTACGGGGCAGTACCCGAACTTGCCGATATTTGCAACCTCAGCACCGAGAAACTTTTCGCTGTTTTCAGCGAAAACATGGGGCCCGAGCAGTACAAAGCGCTTGCTATTGCCATTGGCAAAGAGATTGAGAATGGAATCGATGGAATAATAATTGGACACGGCACCGATACCCTTAGCCACACGGCAGCGGCGCTAACGTTCATGGTTCAAAACTCACCCGTTCCAATTGTACTGGTGGGTTCGCAGCGCAGCTCCGACCGTCCCAGCAGCGATGCTGCTTTAAACCTAATGCACGCAACCTACACAGCAGGCCACTCCGACATTGCCGAAGTTATGGTATGTATGTTTGGGCCAACCTCCGACGAGTATGGCTTTCTGCACAGGGGAACTCGGGTTCGTAAAATGCACTCGTCGTACCGCAGTACTTTCCGCACCATTGGCGAAATTCCTATTGCTACTGTAAGCCGTAAAGAGGGTGTTAAACCCCTGAAAGACAGTTACAATCACCGCCGTAAGGACAGAAATGTTACCATTCTACCCTTTTTTGAAGAGAAGGTTACCATAGTTTACTACTACCCAAACATGCAGCCCGATATTATTGATTCGCTGGTTGATAATGGCTATAAAGGGATAATTATTGCAGGTACTGGATTGGGACATATTAATAAACCGCTCTATCCGGCCATTGAAAGGGCCACGCAAAAAGGGGTGCATATATACATGACCGTGCAAACTCTTTGGGGTTATGCCCATATGTACGTGTACGATACTGGCCGCGACCTTATGGCAAAGGGGATAATTCCGGCAGAGAATATGCTCCCCGAAACCGCATACATAAAATTGGGATGGGCGCTGGGCCAAACCAACGACCGCGAGGAGGTGAAGCGCCTCATGCTAACACCCATAAACGGCGAAACCACTCCAAAAGAGCCATACAACGGCTACCTTATTTACCAGGGAGGAGTACCCGAAGTGGAGGAGTTTATAAGAAAGTTCAGAAAGTAAAGGTACTACTCCATAATATTAAGGGGCTGTGTTTTAAATAACCTCAGCCCCTTAATGTTTAGTTAGAAAATCTATAATTATTGGGCATCAACACTTACCCACTCCCCTTTACGGCGGGCATTTATTGAATTATCGTACATGGCTTCGCAGGCAGCACCGGGCATGTAGAACCGTCCCTGATAAGCTGCATTGAGCCTTACCTTGAACGATTTGCTTTTCCCAGCCTCAATGCTGAAATAGGTATATACCCTGTCGTCGCGAATATCCTGATATTCGAACGATGCAGATTCTAAACCCGATTGACCCTGATCGAGTCGGCTATTGCGAATTTCCCAACCCGAGGGAACAATGAACGAAAGGATTAGTTGCTCCAGATTGCCTCTACTTCCAGGGTTGTAAACTCGAATGTCGGCATAGAAGTCGGTTCCCTGGGCAATGTTTGCTGGGGCAAGCCGGTTGCCGCTCATGCTGAAGAAAGCAATATCGAGCTGTATCCCCGACGATTGTTCAACCTCCATGCCCGATAGGGGCAATCCATGCTGTATTAGGCGGGCAAAAAGAGCTCCCTTCCCATTATTCTTCACTTCAATTTGTCCCTTTCCGCTTTGAACCGGACTAAAAGCACTCTGCAAAACAGAAAGTTTCGTGCTAGCCCTTTGCGAAGTACCCTGCAAATTCAGTTGGGCATCAATTCCATCGGACGATGGGTTGGCAGCAGCAAACTTAGAATAGGCCAGCAGAGCAAAAGCAGTTTCCTGGGTGCTAAGCCAATGCTCGGAACTCATTTTCTCTGAGAGTTTCTTCAGCAATGGCATGGCTAGCTCATTATTACCAAGAAGTATCATTGCTTCAACAATCATAGCCATGTCGCGAAAATCGGAACCATAGGTGTAGCTCAATTCGCGATAGGTTTCAACAGTTGCTGGTGCGCTTTCAATCAGTTTGCGGGCAGCCTCGGTATTTCCAACCAGAGCATAGGCTGCTGCAAGGCGCCAACGTGCCTGAACCGATAGTTTGGGCATTTCCCTCATCCGGTTCATGGCACCAATCTCAGGAATTTTTGCAAGTGCAAGAGCGTAAAGGCGGTAAGCCTGAATCAGATCGCTGGTATAGTAGCCCTCTCTGCTTGGCGACCAGGTTTGTGCAACACGGCGCTGGCTCGATTTCCATCCATCCAGAACAAAGGAGGGAACTGAATATCCCAATTTTTGTGCTTCCAGCATGAAGTGTCCGGCATAAACTGTAGCCCACGAATCGTAGTAACTTCCACCGGGCCAAAGTGCCAAACTGCCATCGCTAATCCGGAACGACTTCAACTTATCGAGAGCAAAGCGCACGTTCTCTTCCGACGATTTTCGGGTAGCCTCGTTCACATCGGCCAATTTTGAAATGAACAATTGGGGGAATGCTTTCGAAACGGTTTGCTCTAAGCAACCATGAGGATAGCCCAAAAGGTAATGGAGCCTTTTCCCAAGATTAATGGGAGGCAGGGTGCTCAATTCAACTGAAGCAACATTTGTTCCTTCCATGCCAAATGCATTATAAGTTGCCTTCCAAGTAGCATTGGCTTTAATTAAGGTGTCGCGAACAAGGGTCATGGGAGGATTGGCATTGCGCACATCGAGTTCAATTTCGTGGGTTGCTGTTTCGTTGCCACTCTGAGCAATTACTTTTACGCGAGCAATACCCAATTTTTCAGCAACCTTTAGGTTGAACCGAATCACTTTGTCTCCAATATCTTCGAACTGAACCGACTGCTCCGACTGACCAACAATGGAGAGCAACGGATTTGCCTCAATTTTAACCGTTACATTCTTTACTTTTTTATCCATAGCAAATACGGCAACGGGCAGTGTTACTTCTTCCTGAGGCCCTAACACCCTTGGCAGGGTGGCTAAAACCATTAAGGGTTTTCGAACTGGGGTGGTTTTACTGGCAGAACCGTAGGCACCATCCCTTGCAGCAACTACCATGGTTCGAACCGAGCCAACGTAATTAGGCATGGTGAAGGTAATGGTATGTTTTCTTCCTTTTGCAACATCGAACGGTCCGAAATAGCGAACAACTGGTTTAAATCGGTTGGCCGATCGATCGCCCTTATCAACGGCATCCTCATCGCCACCCACCGAAATGATTCGTTGCATTCGGCCAGTAGAAGCGCCTATAACCAAATCGAACAGATCCCAAGTGCGCACACCTAATGCCTCGCGGGCATAAAAACTTCGCCATGGGTCGGGGGTTCGAAAGCGTGTTAGGTCAAGCAACCCATCGTCGACCACGGCTAGGGTAAAGGCCATCGGATTGCCATTCTTCTCCGAAACGGTTATAGTTACCTTTTTCTCAGGTTCCAACTCATCGGGCATTTGAATCTGGGGTTCAAGAAGGGTTTTCTGGTCATCAACCAGCACGGGAACCAATCCGTACATACGTATTGGGAGGTCGTTACGGGTTTGCCCATGTGGCTGAACGAGCATGGCCGAAATGTAAACATTTGGAGTCATTTCAGCAGTGATAGGAACGCTTATACGGGTTTCGCTGGCTTTAGTATCGACCCACTGCGACTGCAGAACCTTAACACCATTCTCAATGGTTAGGAATATTTTTCCTCCTTCGCTGCTCGGAATGGTAACCTGTGCAGTTTCGCCAACGTTGTACTTCTCCTTATCGGTTGAGAAAGTAAGCATTGTTGCCGATTCAGATTGCGACTTCTTATCGCGCTTAACCCAACCCGGCCAATCCATATATATTATGGTACCTGCTGCATGCCCTCCATTACTGTCGAAAACACGAACCAGAAACCGGCCCCACTCGGGGTTGTTCACTCGCATATTGAATTTTGCCGCTCCTTTGGAATCGGTAGTAACATTGCCTTTAACAATTGGTCGGCGATAGGAACTAGAAATGTAACTCGACAGGTCGTCGCTACTGCGATCCCACCACCAGCGCCAATCGATTTTATAAACCTCAACTGCAAGGTTTCTTTGGGGCTGTAGCGATCCATCGGACTGTAATGTTACAATATCGATAGCATAGGTAGTGTCGGTGAAAAACAAATTACCCCGCGTACCCGGATTGGGCATTTTTACTCCAACGTAGGTGCGGAAGGGATGATAGGGCATAGAGAACCTGTCGATACTGAAGGCTCCACCCTCTTCGAATACACGAGCTGTAAAGTTTGCGCGCAGCATTCCCGGGGCAACCGAGCTCACGCTGATATTTGGAGAAAAACTCACTACACCCTTTTCATCGAGAGTTCCCTCGAATACTACTTGCTCCTCGGCGGAGAAGGTACGGGCAGGATCGTCGAAGGTAAAGCCCTCGAAACCTTTGAATGTGGTAGTAGACTGATTAAAGTTAGCATCGACCCGAACCTTTAGGTTACGCGCTGGTGCCCCATGCAACCAGTTCGAAACGAGTTTAGCCCTATTGGCCTGCCCAACCCGTAATACTTCGGCATCGAACTCAATATTAATTTTTAACCGGTTAGGCATAATCGTTTCTACCTTAAAAAATTCGGTAAATGTGGCTCCACCAACCCTTACTCGGGCCGTATAGGTACCCGTTGGAGCATCCTGATCGGTTGCAACCGGAAAAGTATACATGCCCTGCACACCCGAAGTGGCAACCGTTTTGTAAATTTGCTGGCCCCGAGGGTTAACCACCTCAAAATTTACCGGATGGTTTTGTGGAAGGGTCTTACCTTTATCTTCCAAAATAAAAGAAACGAAAAGAGTATCGCCCGGACGCCAAACCCCACGCTCGCCGTATAAGAAACCTTTAAGCCCCTTCTGAACGGCTACCCCCGAAACATCGAACGACGATATGGAGAGTGCCGAACCCTGATCGAGCTTGAGGTAACCCCTTTGCCTTCCGTTTTTGGCTATAAGCAGGAAGGGGCGTTGTTGTTCGGTTAGCTGCATCGAAACCAAACCATTATTATCGGTTGTGGCAGTAGCAATAACCTGCTGCTGGTAGTTTAGCAACTCAACAGTTACTCCGCTTAAGGGTTGGGCTGTAATTAAGCTCGTAATAGCAAAAAGATGTGAACCCTGCGTTCCGGCTTTTGCAATAATTCCAAAGTCGGAGGCCAAAATATTTTTCTTAACATTCTTATTGTAATAGTACGAAGGTTTGCAGGGATCCTCCCTGTCGCGCCAATCGTAGTAATAGTATTCGTCATAGTCCTCATCGTAATCGTAGTAGTAACTCTGGGGCTCATCGTCGCTACTGCTGTAGCGATACTCTTTCATTTCTATGGGTTGCTCATCGGTTTCGCCTTCGCAATTGTATGCTGAATACTCCTTCTTAAAAGAAATTTCAACCTGATAAATGGCGCCGGGTTCAACCGAAACGAGCGCAGACAGATCGAGGTCGATGGTGTTCCACTGGCTATGGTCAACCTGTCCTGCGGCATCGAGCCTAATAGTTTTGATTAATATTGTGCGACCCACCCTGCGAAACTCGCTCTGTCCGCCAAGATTATTAACCTGGAGAAACTGGGCTATATTCTGTTCGAAAATTCGGGTAACCTTCAAATCGACTGCACGCAGGCTTACCGCCTGAAAAGGCACCAGCAACCCGCCCGTTGTGGGAACAATTACGCCCTGCGACAGGAACTTTACATTGGGTTTAAACCTTTCGAAAGCAATGGTAAGAGTAATGCCCTCGGCCATTTTTTTACCCCGCGAGTTGCGAATGCCCGCCTGTACATCAACATCGAATGAGCCCGAGAGCCTTTGGTCGGGGAATACCCTTAGCAGGTTTCCTTCAATTAAAAAGCGGGGAGCAGCAGCGCCTCTAATTGATATCATACCCTGCAGGTTCTGCTTGGGATCGAGAACCTCTGAGAACCTAATTTCGAGCGATTGCTCAGGCGATTGGATAACCTCGTGGCCCAGTACTCTAAACTCACCCTTAGCGGGGATATCCACATCGCTATTCTGTTTAAAACTCACACTAATTGGGTCGCCATTGCAGGCAAGAAGCAGTTTGCCATCCTTATCGCCCTGACCTACTCCTTCAACCCAGAAATTGTGGGTTGTTCCTTCGGCATCGCTTTCCCATGTAATATTTCTCTCAACACCCTCCTGGGTAGCTTTAACAATTTTCTTAACCTTTTCGGCATCGGCATAATCAGCTGTAATTATACGCCCTGCAATTCTTCTATCCTCCCGGTTTGTATCGTCGTAAAACTCGAGTCCAATTACCCTTACCTCTATGCTCTGCTTAATGGTTCTGAAGGAGAAATCGAACTTTTCGAAACCTGCCGGGACTTGCTGAAATAGCCTATCGAGGGATACGGTAACTTTGTACTCCCTGTCGGGTTTGAGCCATTCACTTGGGCGAAATTCGAGCGTACGCTCGTCGGTCCAATACAGGTCGCCCTTCACCGAAGGTTTTACGGTTACTAATCGCTTGTCGGCCAATTGCCCAATCATATCGTAATTAGCAATGGCAAAGGGGAATACTACCTTCACGCTGGAGCGAACCGAAACGGAACCTGATGTATGCGCCGAAATGTATGAACTGAAATCTTTTCGGGTTGTAGAGGTTTTACTTTTGCCGCTAAAGGCGAAATATAATACAGCTGCAATGACTATTGCTGCTAATGCTATGCCCGCAACGAGCAGTCGTTTTTTATTCATGGTTATTGGTTTATAGGGTTACTATTTTATATGCTATTGAAGATTTTAAAAGTAAGATAAAATAGCTTTGAGTGACTTGTTTGTTCTTAAAATTATCGTGACTTTGACGAATATAAATTTTGGATGTTTTTGAAAATTCATAGCGTTTTAATTGGAACATTGTAATAAAAAAAGGCCTTGATAAGGCCTAGTATTTTTATAAAAACATCGCAATCGTCTAAAGCACCCTTCGAATCTGAGCACCAATGGCATTGAGTCGGGTATCGATATTCTGGTAGCCCCTGTCAATCTGCTCAATGTTCTGAATGGTGCTCTTCCCTTCGGCAGAGAGGGCTGCTATGAGCAGGGCAACACCAGCACGTATATCGGGCGAAACCATGTTGGTTGCCCGTAAGCGCAGCTGATGGTTGTGGCCAATAATAACCGCCCTATGTGGATCGCAAAGAATAATTTGGGCACCCATATCGATAAGTTTATCGACAAAGAACAGGCGGCTTTCGAACATTTTTTGGTGAATGAGCACAGAACCTTTAGCCTGTGTGGCAACCACAACAAATACGCTGAGAAGGTCGGGGGTAAGACCGGGCCAGGGAGCATCGGCAATGGTCATTATGGAGCCATCGATAAATGTTTCAATTTCGTAACCATCTTGCTTGGGAATGTGTATATCGTCGCCAATACGTTCCATTTTAATTCCCATTCTGCGGAACGAATCGGGGATGATTCCCAAATCGTTGTACGAAACATTTTTAATGGTGATACTGCTGCGGGTAAGGGCTGCCAGCCCAATGAAGGAACCCACTTCGATCATATCGGGAAGTATTGTGTGCTCACAACCCTGAAGCGAAGTAACACCCTCAATAGTAAGTAGGTTTGAGCCAATGCCCGAAATTTTGGCTCCCATTCGAACCAGCATTTTACAGAGCTGCTGCAAATAGGGCTCGCAGGCTGCATTGAATATGGTTGTGGTGCCAGGAGTAAGAACGGCTGCCATAACAATATTGGCGGTTCCGGTAACCGAAGCTTCGTCGAGAAGCATGTATGTTCCCCTGAGCTTATCGCCCCGAACCTCAAAAAAGCTTTCCTTCGGATCGAAATGGAATGTGGCACCCAAATTTTGAAATCCAATGAAATGGGTATCGAGCCGACGGCGCCCTATTTTATCGCCCCCAGGGCGAGGTATATAACCAACTCCATAGCGAGCAAGCAACGGGCCAACCACCATTATTGAGCCACGCAGGGCCGCTGCCTTATTTTTAAACTCATCGGTTTTTAGGTAACTGAGGTTAACCTCCTTGGCTCTGAAACTGCATACGGATTCGGATTCGCGATTAACCTCAACCCCCATATTACCGAGAAGTTCAATGAGTTTATTTACATCGAGAATATTGGGAATGTTCCTAACAGTAACCTTCTCGGGAGTAAGCAGTACTGCACTGAGAATTTGAAGTGCTTCGTTTTTGGCACCCTGCGGGTACAGGTCGCCACGGAGTTCGCTACCACCAATTATTTCGAATGCTGCCATACTATTATTATGATCTATTTCTTTCGACTCTGAAATTTCTTTTTCATTTTATGCGAATCCTTATCGCGCTCCCTTTCCCGGGCTTCGTAAAGTTTCACACTTGGCGTAACGCTAAGTTTTCCTGCGCTAAGCACTTTTAAATCGCGAAAAATATCCTCGTCCGAAACGGAATCTTTATTCCATGTGAGGTACGATTTTTTCATTTGGTTGGCAACCAGCTGGGTGAAGTATTCTTTCTGTGGCCCATCCTCCATTTTGGTAATTTCGAGAATTACTTGCTCAATGGCCTGGCCGTAATGCTTTATTTTCATTGCCTGCGAAGGGTAAGGAACCTTCCTGGGTTTCTCATCGAGGGTTTCGATATTGGGCTTAGGGTAAGGCGAATCGATATCGAGGTGAAAGTTGGCCATAATATGCATGTGATCCCAAAGTTTATGCTTGAAATCGTTTACGTCGCGCAAGTGGGGATTCATACTGCCCATAATAGCAATTACGGCCAAAGCCTGCTTATTTCGCGCCTCCCTATCCTCAACGGTTAGTAAATAATTTACCATTTCCTGAATATGTCTTCCGTATTCGGGTAGAACCAATTTGGTTCGCTGTGTGTTATAATCCATGCTTGTGAAAAAATGTGTAGGTGTAGGTAACTGCTTATAAATGAAATAGTGTGGTAGATTGGATATTACAAAACTAATGGGTTTATAGGTAAAAAGCAAATAAAAGCAATTTTAACCCGGTTAATGCTTCAGAACCCTCAGTTTGGCATATTTGAGGAGAAGTGTCTTTTGGCCTGCCGATTTAAACTCGACAATCGCTTTGGTATCGCCCCCATTGCTTTCGAGACTTTCTACCACTCCCTCGCCAAATCGTTCGTGGGCAACTTTTGTTCCGGGTTGCAGGTCGCCATGACTCAAAACCTCACTGCTTTCAGCTGTTTGCTTTGGAGTTGACGAGTACTTTCGGAAAGGATTAGAAAAGTTTGAACCTGAATAAGTACCCGTTGCCGAGTTCTGAAAGGGTTTTCCAAAATTTAACGAGTTGCCACCGGAATGGCTATCGATGTTTGAGCCAACCTCAACAGGCTGCTCTAGGTATTCGGGATTAATTTCTTTTATAAAACGGCTGGGGTTAGAATTCTTTACGTTGCCCCACTTGAACCGCATTTGAGCATAAGAAATGGTGGCCAGTACGGCAGCGCGGGTTAGCCCAACATAGAATAGCCTGCGCTCCTCTTCTAACTCTTCGGGCGAATTGAATGCCATGCTCGAGGGGAACAGTTCCTCTTCCATTCCGGTTAGGAACACATAATCGAACTCCAAACCCTTTGCTGAATGGACCGTCATTAGCGAAACTTTATTGCGGTCTTCGGGCTTGTCCTTGTCGGCATCGGTTAAAAGCGAAACGGTTTCGAGATAATCCGCAAGGGTTGGGATTTCCGAAACACCCTCTTCCTTCTGGTTTTCAACAAACTCCCGAATGCCATTGAGCAGTTCCTCAATATTCTGAAGACGGCTAATCCCCTCATTGGTACTATCGGAACGAAACTCCTTGAGCAATCCGGTTGAAAGTACAATGTTGTTCGCTGCTTCATAGGCCTCGGCGCTGAATACAAGGGTGGCAAAACCACGAATCTGTTCCATAAAGTCGGATATTTTACGGGCAATTCCGGTTTTAATACCTAGCGTTTCGGGCGGAACCTTTTCGAGGGTTGACCAAATGCTCACCCCTAGCTCGTTAGCGGCAGCCTCAATGCGCTCCATTGTTGTGTCGCCAATACCTCGGGCAGGAAAATTCACAATGCGGCGGAACGCTTCGTCGTCGTTGGGGTTTACAGTTAAACGGAAATATGCCAATACATCCTTTATTTCCTTTCGTTCGTAGAATGAGTGCCCTGCATATATTCGGTAAGGAATATTCCGTTTGCGAAGCGCCTCCTCGAAAATTCGCGATTGGGAATTAGTTCTATACAGAATAGCTATTTGGTTAAAGAGAACATGCTCGCGGTTGGTAATGTCCGAAATGGCAGATGCCACCATGAAACCCTCCTCCTGATCGGTATAGGCCCTAATAACCTTTACCCGTTCGCCAACCTCCTTGGCCGAAAACGACACCTTTTGCAACTGTTTGGCATTATGAGCAATAACGCTATTGGCTGCATTCACAATGGTTTGCGTTGAACGATAGTTCTGCTCCAGCTTGAACAGATTGAAGTTGGAGTAATCGTTTTTGAAATTCAGTATATTTTCGATTTTGGCACCACGAAACGCATATATGCTCTGCGCATCGTCGCCTACAACACAAACATTGTGGTGCTGGGCAGCCAGCTTTTTAACAATAATATACTGGCTGTAATTGGTATCCTGGTACTCATCCACCAGAATATATTTAAACTTACTTTGGTACTTTGCCAGTACCTCAGGGAAATCGAGAAATAAAATATTGATATTCAGTAGCAAATCGTCAAAATCCATAGCAGCCGCTTTAAGACAGCGTTGTGCGTAATGGGCATATATTCTGTGAATTTCGGGTTTGCGGGTTTGCCTGTCGTAGCCTACAAGCGCAGCATTTGAGGCGTAAGCCTGTGGGGTAATGAGATTGTTTTTAGCTGACGAAATGCGATTGTAAACCTCGGAGGGTTTATACACTTGTGGGTCGAGCCGTAAATCCTTTATAACTTTTGTTAGCAAACTTTTAGTGTCGCTTGTATCGTAAATGGTAAAATTTTGCGAGTAGCCCAACCTATGGGCCTCTACCCTCAGAATTTTCAGAAACATGGAGTGAAATGTTCCCATCCAAAGGCTACTCGCTGTTGAATTGCCAACCACGCGGGCAATACGCTCCTTCATTTCATTTGCTGCCTTATTGGTGAATGTGAGCGCCAGTATGCCCCAGGGTTGCACCCCCTGCTTGAGCAGGTGAGCAATGCGAAAGGTAAGAACACGGGTTTTACCCGAGCCAGCACCAGCAATGATAAGCGAAGGACCCTCGGTGGTAATTACCGCCTCGCGTTGCACCTTGCTTAAGCCCTCTAAATATTCCACAAACAAAAAATGAATTAAGGCAACAAAGGTACTGTTAGCCATGCATTCAAAAAAGACGTTTTGGAAAGTTTTGGATGTTTGTTAATAAGTTTAAGTATCGACTTTCTTCATGTTACGCAAACAGGGCAGGAGTAAACAATAATTCCGTCAAAATTTCGTAATATTGTGGCTCATTAAAAACGCATGAGATTTCTTTTAACAACTGTCCAAACGTTTATAGTTGCCATTGGAATTCTTTCCTTTGGCCCTCAGGCATTTGGTCAATTACATGCTCCCGGTCGTAATTGGGCAGGCATTACCCAGTACCTTGGTAACGCACCTCAGGATTCAATATTTGTTTACTTTGCCAACCCTTCCCAAACTAATGTTGGAAAACTTAGCGCTCAATTTTCCGATGGTTCTACCTCAACCTTTCAGTGGTACAAATACAACCCATCACCATCAATTGTACCCGCCAACCGATTTCAGCTGTTTTTAACCCAAACGGGTTTAAATTCTTCTCTTCAAGAAAATTTGACTACTGGAGGCTACAGGGTTGTAATTACCCGCGATGCGGACAATGTTGTTGAAACTTACACCGCCTGGCTTTTTGAGGATAAAGTGGTAATAAGCAGCATCTTCGTCGACAACCAATGCGATTTCCTTTACCTCGAGGCCATGTCGGTTCCCGACCGATTTACTATTGAGAACGACTATTTTACATACTACGACCTAAGCCGAACCACTCACCCTCCCAAAAACGAATTGGGAAGGAACTACTTCCAGAACTCAACATGGAGCACTCCCAATTCGTTAATAACCCTACCCAGCACAAACTCACTGTCCATTTCAGTTTCGGATCCTGCTCCCCTATACGATGCTTCTTACAAATTAGACGTTATAAGTCTGTTTGGCAAATCCTTCTCGGCCGAAACACCAACCATTATTGCAAAAGCAATTAAGGATGAGGTTATTATTGAAATTATGGATGATAATAACGAGTGGGTAGCTTTCGATAAAAGCAAGGAATATGAAGCGTTGCTCGAACTTCGGATTGGAATTAACATATTGGCCAACGTTAAAATCGATTCGCTTTACACCTATGTGTACCGAAAAAACGAGATCGATGGGCCCGTTTTAATGGAAAAAATATGGGCCGATAGCTCAAAGCATGCGCCTACTGCTTTGGCAACTTCATTGTACCTTTACCCATTAAAACAACTTTTTGTACCCGGTAACTACCTGGTAGTGCATCGTGCCAAAAACCGAACCGCTGGCTGTACTTACAACTACAGCATCCCCGACGATGGTCAGAGTTTCATCAGGGTTGCCAAATCGGAACTAAAAATTGAGGGTATCCCCAACGTTTTCTCCCCCAATGGCGATGGCCAAAACGATTTTTTTGTAATTAAGGAGCCCGATACCAACCTGAAATCGATGGCCTACTTTACAATTCACATTCACAACCGATGGGGAAAAAGGGTGTACTCATACACTGGCGATCCACGAAACTGGGAAGGATGGAATGGTAAAGTTGAGATTACCAATGCCAATGCACCCGAAGGCGTTTACTATTACGTAATTGAGGCTGTGGGATGGGATGGGAAAAAATTTCAGGGTGGACCCTATAAGGGCTTCATGTATCTTTTTAGAGGCAATTAGCGGCTTCTGATCAATATTTCTTTGTAACCTAATTTCAGAATTCGGGCCATTTCAACTTTGGCCTGCTCTATAGTGTCGAATTCTCCAGCAAAGTAACGGTACAAATTATCGTCGCCTCGCTCCACCGAAACGTTAGGGATGTTGGCAAAAAAATCAATGCCAACAGGATTTTTCAGCGCCATTATCTGCAGGGTGTATTTCCCGGTTGTTGGGTAAACTCTTATAAATGCGTCCTTGTATCCCTGCTGTATTAGCTGTTGCTGCAATAATATAGCCTCTTCGCGGCTCTGGGTTTTACCTACCACATAACGATAGTAACCATCGGAACCAGCAACAATGTTCAAATTGGGCACATTGGGAATGGTTTCCATGGCCACAGGATTACGAAGAGCCATTATTTGAACAGTAAAAACCGAAGCTGAGCTAACCGATGGAGTTGTTTGTGCAACTCTGCGAACTTCTGGTTTTACATCTGGTTTAGGTATATTTCGCTCAACCTCTTTGGTCTTAGGCTTTGATTCTGGGGCAGGTAATGGTTTGGCAGTAGAACTGGGTTTTGGCTCTTCAACCTGTTTGGGTTCTGGTTTAATAACTAAAGGCGCAGAAACTACAGCAGGCTCAGTAACAGTAGCAATTAGTGTTGGTTTTTCAATTGCCTTTAGAGGTAGTTCTAACCAAAAATCGGGCTTGCTGTAATCATCGGGAATATTTATGGTTGTTGAAAATGACTGAAAACCTTCGGCCTTTAATGAAATTTGATAATTGCCCGGCAGCAACTTGTGTTCGAACTGTAGTTGATTGGATTCCAATTGCAATTCCTTCTCGGTCCGATTTTCATTTCGGTTCTGAATACTTACTGAAATTGGGCCTTTGGCCTTGGGTGATCCAGCAATAGATGCCATAAGGGTAACCTGAGGTAGAATCTCAACAAAGTAAATATCGTTGGCCCCCAAGCTGCCTTCATTGTGCATAGCCAAGTAGCCCGTATTGGCCTTTAGCCCAGGAAAGAAGAAAGTATTATCGGCAGTTGTATTTATTGGGTAGCCTAAGTTAACAGGGTTTCCGTTACCCTTTAAATCGATATAAAAAATATCGTAACCACCAATGCTGTTGTGACCCTCGGAGCTAAAGAAAAGAAAACGCTGGTCGGCCGATAGAAAGGGGGTATCCTCGTTGAAGGGTGTATTCACATTTGAACTTAATATCTGGGGTTTTCCCCATTTACCTTTAGCATCGCGCTCAACTTTGTATATATCCAGTCCACCAACCCCACCGGGTCGGTTGCTAACAAAATAAAGTGTATTCCCATCCTTCGAAATGGTAGCATGGGTTTCGCTATGCTTGGAGTTAATGTTTTTTGGAAGCCGCTCGGCTTTAATCCACTTTTTACCCACTAGGGTCGAAACATAAATATCACTATTCGGGTCGAAGTCGTCAACTAGGTAAAGTTCGTTACCAGCCGCATTTAAACTGCTTGTTTTTACATTAGCTGCCAGTTGCTTGGTAATATTAGTTGGTTTTCCCCAAGCGCCGTCCACTTTTTTCGATACAAACACCTCGTATCCCCTTCGGCCCAGCGTTGTGTATGCCATAGTATTACCATCGTCTGAAAAAACCGCATTGAAATTGGACCCCGAATTGTTAATTGCTTCACCAAGGTTGGTGCTTCGAAACGTAATGCTATTCCTAATAGCCTCTTTTGCGCGCTTACACGAAGCAATACGTAAATCGACAGTTGAAAGAAAAGAATCGTTTGGCTTAAGCGATTGCCTGTATATTTCGTACTGTTCAATGGCCAAGTCGAGCTTGTTAACCATTTGGTAGGCGCGGCCTAAATGGTAATGGGCCTCCATGGGCGCATTAGTTTCCTTTATTGAGCGCGGGTCGAATTCGGGTGAAGCATTTCTAGCTGCATTCTCGAGAAATTCAATGGCTTCAGACTTTTTATCGTCGGTTAGTAAGTAGCAAAAACCTACTTTATACATTAGGCTTGCACTTTGGGGAATAACCTTTAGCGCTTCCTTAAATTTTTGAGCGGCCTTTTCGTACTGCTTTTCACCCAACAGAATCTCAGCTTCGGTTTCCTTGGCATAAACCAAGTTCCAGTTTTGAGCAGCAACTTTGGCTGTTAGAAGCAGTATGAAAATGAATGGTAACCAACGCATAAAATGAATGATTTTTAGTACCTGTAAACTTGCTGAAGATACGAAAGGTATAAAACAATTGTTATAAAAGCACATTCCATCTTGATGAATTGTATTTTTTTAGCCCCGAATCGAGTTCTTTTTTGTGTAAAAATTAAATAAAAAAAGCCGAATAAAAGTCGGCTTTAGTGGTTTATCTATTCGAAACGATTCATTTTTAGCATTCGTATCTCGCTCTCGTCGAGGAAGCGCCATTTGCCTCGGGGCAAATTCTTCTTGGTTAGACCAGCATAGTATACCCTATCGAGTTTGCTTACCTTATACCCTAGGCTCTCGAACATACGACGCACTACCCTATTCTGCCCTGTGTGAATTTCAATTCCAATTTCCGATTTATCGGACTCATCGATATAGGCAACTGCATCAGCAAAAGCCACCTCACCGTCGTCGAGGGTTACACCTTTAGTAAGGGTTTCCATGTCGTTGGGGGATAGGTTACGATCGAGGCCCACTTCGTACACCTTCTTCTTTTCGAAACTAGGATGAGTTAGCTTGGTGGTTAGTTCGCCGTCGTTAGTAAGGAGTAAAAGACCCGTACTATTGCGGTCGAGACGGCCAACAGGGTAAACCCTTTGGTCGCAGGCACCCTCAATAAGATCCATTACGGTAAATTTGGCGTTGGGATCCTCAACGGTAGTAACATAATCCTTGGGTTTATTCAAAAGAATGTACACTTTCCTTTCGGGGTCGAGTTTGTTGCCTTTAAATTGTACCTCATCGGTAAGTTTTATTTTAGCCCCCAGCTGGTCGACCACCTGACCGTTAACGGTAATCATTCCCTTGGCAATATAATCGTCGGCCTCGCGACGGCTGCAAAGGCCCGAATTGGCAATGTATTTATTTAACCTGATAAGCCCATCGCTATCGGTTTTCAACTCTGCATCTATTTGGGGTGCCGAGTACAAAGAACCTTTCGCTTTACGGAAGCCCACATCGCGATGCTTCCCGCTCTCCTCTTCCCGCTTGGGGTACCTTCTTTCTCTGGGTTTCTCGGTGCTACGCTCCTTATCAAATCTGGGTTTGCTAGGTCTATCGCTGTATGAGCGCGATTTTCCTTCGCCCTCATCCCTTCTTCCTCTCCTTTCCGAAGAGAAACCTTTGTCGTTCGATTTTGGGTACTTGTCTCCATAAGTGCGTGGCTTTCCTTCTCCATCCTCCCTTTTGCCTCTTTGTTCTGAGGAGTAACCTTTCTCGTTCGATTTTGGATATCTATCTCCATACGTACGAGGCTTTCCTTCTCCATCTTCCCTTCTGCTTTTTCTTTCTGAGAAAAATCCTTTATCGTTAGATTTCGGGTATCTTTCTCCACGCTCATCGGTTTTTCTGAATGGTTTCCTGTCGGATCCACCATCAAAACGAGGTTTCCGCTCGTCGGAATATCGAGAGCCCTCTGGTTTCGAACGTGTGAAGCGGCGCTCTCCCCCTTCACTACCTGCGGGTCTGTCGAACGATTTACGACCAAACTCTTTCTTTGGTTTAAAACCTTCTTTGCTTCCAAAACCTTCCCTACCTCTCTCCCGTGAAGGTCTAGGATTTTTTTCCCAATCCTCTACAAATTCATCGGGGTTATAGGTGCTTTTTTTCGATTCGGTGTAGTTAAATGCTTCAGGCTCGGCTTTGGCTCTCTTCTCTTCGCGGTCAAAACTCCCTCGCTTCCCTTTTCCACTGTCCTTATCCTTATCAAAACCTTTTCGGTTCGAATCGCCAAATTGGCTCCTCTTGGGGCGCTCATCGGATTCGGTAAATCTTTCGGGGCGGGGGCTGCGTTTTGGTTTTTCGGCTTCCTCTTGAGGTGCTTCGCTCATCGGATTCGCATCGGTATCGTTGGATGCTTTGGGTGCCCATCGCATGGTGCGGGGGCGATAAACCCTGGCGGGTTCTTTTTCTTCGGTCTTACTCCTCCTCACGGGTTTCTTTCCGAAATTCTTGTTATCTTCTGTCATTGTTTTGTTGTTAATGCCAACCGACTATTCGGCCGACTTAAGTTATTATAAAGCGAAAATGGGTTGCAAATATAGCTCTTTTGCAGAAAAAAACTGCAATCCGATTCTCTTTTTTACTGATTTTCAGTTTTTTCGGAATTATGTTGGCTTGATGCAGTATTTGCATTTGTGGTGCTGTTCACCTCGTTTTCAGCTTTAGAAATTTCACTTTTTAAATCGTCCGAAACCTTTCTGAACTCTCCCAAACCTTTGCCTACCGTTTTGGCCACATCAGCCAGCCCCTTAGTTCCGAACAGCAAAAGTACAACCAGAAGAATAAGAATTATTTCGGAACCTCCTATGAATAACAATATCAATTCCATAGCCTAACAATAAACCATGCAAAGTTAGATATTATTTTCTATTTGCCTTAAAAAAGGCCTGAGGATTACCCCAGGCCTTTAAAATTAAATTTTAGTACTTGTTATTGCTTACTCGCATGCTTGTCGAGATCGTACGATATTGGAGATGCAACAAAGAGCGAAGAATAGGTACCCACAAGAATACCGATAATTAGTCCAAAAACAAATCCCCTAATCACCTCACCACCAAAGAAGAAGATAGGAATAAGTACTACTAAAGTTGTGAATGAAGTTGCGAAGGTACGACTCAACGTATCGTTCAATGCGCTATTGATGGTCTCTTTGCGATTACGTTTAGGATAAAGACCCACGTACTCACGGATACGGTCGAAAATAATCACCGTGTCGTTAATTGAGTAACCAATAATAGTTAATATGGCCGCAATGAATGCTTGGTCGATTTCGAGACCGAATGGAACCCTGTTATAAAGCAAGGAGAATATTCCGATTACAATAAGCACATCGTGGAAAAGAGCAGCAACGGCTCCAGTACCATATCGCCAATTCTTGAATCGAATAAGAATATATAGGAATATTGCGATAAGCGCAAAGAAAATGGCGACAACGGCTTCCCGCTTAATGTCGTCGGCAATGGTTGGACCAACCTTTACGCTACTCTGCTTGTAAACGTTCCTGAAAGTTGAAATATCAGTATTTTCGGGAAGGAAAGGCAACAAGCCAACGTGTATTAGCGAGTCGACCTCGTTATCGATATTTTCACCGTCTGTTGCAATCTTGTATTTGGTTGTAATTTTCACCTGGTTAGGGTCACCAAAGGTTTTTACCTCGGGTGCTTCACCAAGAACTTTACGCAACGAGGCACCAACCTCAACGGTTGATACAACCTCCCTATTTTGGAATTTCACCACATAGGAACGTCCTCCGGCAAAGTCGATACCCGGATTTAGACCTCTTATAACAAGTGAAGAAATTGCAATAACCAGAATTATTGTAGAAACAATATAAGCAGGCTTGCGGAATTTAATGAAATCGAAATTCACATTGCTGAATGCTCTCTCACTTAGTTTTGTTGAGAATGAAAGGGTGTACTTCTTGTCGAGCATATAGTGAATAATCAATCGGCTAAGGAAAAGTGCAGCAAACAGCGAAGTTAAAATACCTATAACCAGCGTAGTGGCAAAACCGCGAATTGGTCCCGAACCAAAAATGTATAGAATTACTGCGGTTAACAGTGTTGTTACGTTTCCGTCGATAATTGCCGAAAAAGCATTTTTGTAACCATCGGTAACAGCTAATGATATTCCTTTGCCGCCCTTCAATTCTTCGCGAATGCGCTCAAAGATTAGCACGTTGGCATCAACAGCCATACCCATTGTTAGTACAATACCAGCAATGCCGGGCAAAGTAAGGGTTGCTTGGAACGATGCTAATACGCCAAATATGAAAAAGAGGTTAGCAAGAAGTGCAATATCGGCAATTAAACCAGCCCTGTGGCTGTAGTATAGCATCATAAACACCAATACTATAATAAAGCTGAAGATGAATGAATTAATACCAGAATCGATAGCTGCTTGACCAAGTGAGGGCCCAACAATTTCTTCCTGCATAATTCGAGCTGGAGCGGGTAATTTACCCGATTTCAGTACGTTTGCCAAGTCCTCTGCTTCGTTAATGGTGAAATCGCCGGTAATTTGAGAACGACCCCCTTTAATTTCGCTTTGAACGCTTGGGTAAGAATACACATAGTTATCGAGCACAATTGCAATAGCCCTGTTTCCTTGAACGTTATTTGCGGTGAGTTGAGCCCAAATTTTTGCGCCTTCGGCGTTCATGGTCATAGTAACCTCTGCATTGCTTCCGGTTTGCGAGAATTCTTTGCGGGCATCTGTTATAACGCTGCCATCGAGGGGGGCGCGTCCATCTCGGCTACTAGCTTTAATGGCAATAAGCTCGAAGAACTTGCTTTCTTTATCCCAACGGGGCGATTTAACGGTCCAGTAAAATTTCAAATCGCGGGGGAAAAGTGCCTTCACTTGAGGAAGAGCCAAGTAACTGTTAATGGTGGTAGTATCGCTGAACCGTGCAAAGCCAACCATGGGTCCGCGCGCAAGTTGCCCCTGCTGGGTTACATTGGGGCTAAGAACAGCAAATAATGGAAAATCTTTAGAAAGGTTGGTGGCTGCAGCGGCTGAATCGGGCTTCTCCTTCATCATCTCAATTAATTCACCCTCGCTACCAGTAGTTGTTTCGGGTTTGGTTGCATCAGCAACGGGTTTTACTTCGGTCTGACTCTGCAATTGCTTTTCAGCGTCCTGCAGCTCTTTAATTTTTATGTTGGCTGCTTCGAGTAGCGGATAAACCTCCGAATTCTCGTATGTTTCCCAGAACTCAAGGTTAGCGGTTCCCTGTAGCAGCTTGCGAACACGTTCTGGCTCCTTTATACCGGGGAGTTCAACCAAAATTCGTCCCGATCCTTCGAGGCGCTGAATGTTAGGTTGAGCCACTCCAAAACGGTCGATACGACTACGGAGTATATTAAACGAATTGACGATTGCCCCTTCAGCTTCATTATGAATTAGCGCGAGAACTTCTTCATCGGAAGTATTAAAATTAACCCTATCGCTCAATTCGCGGGTCATAAATATGGAAGCCAACCGTTTATCGGGAGCCACTTGCTTAAATGCCTTACCGAAACGGGTAATGAAATCCTCGCTGGCAGGCATTTTCTTTGCCAAATCGATTGCGGCTACAAAAGCACTGTCGGTGCTATAGTTCGACATGGAGCGAACAATGTCAACAACCGAAACCTCGAGGGTAACGTTCATTCCACCCTTCAGGTCGAGGCCCAGGTTAATTTCCCGCTCCTTGCACTCTTTGTAAGTGTACTTGCGAAGCCACAAGAAATTGTATACTTTTTCAGAAGAAATAGAATCGAGGTAGTATGATGCCTTTCTCTTCCTAATGCTTTCTCTCTCTTTGGAATCCTCAATATCCCTTACTTTTTCTTCGGCATACCTCTCTGCCTTTCGTTCCACCATTTTGGTGACATATGTGAAAGAGAGCTGAAACACACAAACCAGCGTGAACGCTATGGCAATTAGTCTAATCGCACCTTTATTTTGCATTGTTACTAGAGTTAAAAGATTGATTTTATTTGCTTTGTTAAAAAAAATATCGGGCAAAGATATTACTTTTTTTATGATATGCTACTTTTAGGGAACTTTCGATTCAGTAAAATTTTTAGAAGTTTACCTCTATTCAGCTTGAATTCTTTTTGCGCAGCAAAACTTTGTTTAATGTTTGAATAGGTGCCTAAGTTGATACAATCATTACTCGCTGATCGAAATCGAGTTGGGCGCAATATTTTATCAGAAAATCGCTTCCGAGCATACCATGCAGGGGAAAACCTACCATGCTTTTATACATTTTTGCTAATCCTGAAAGATCGGCACCAAAAACCTCAAAATTGGTAAATCGAATGCGCGATATTGTAAACCTATCAATTGTATAAAGGCTAACGCTAAATTGCTGAGCGTTAATACCTGCAGCCAAGGGCTCAATGTGCTCGCTCTCAATTGGTTTTAAGTGAGTCAAAATGCTTTTATTCAGAACGGTACGCGATGCGCCTGTATCGATAACCAGATTAAGAGGGCGCCGATTGTAGTATGCCTTTACAATAGGATGAAACCCATCGTTTTCTATTTGAACCAAAGAAAAGGGTATAGTTTTTCGCATTTCGTTTCTAAATTATGTTCCAACCGGTACCAGTTTTCGCCAAAAATAGTTAAATTGCCCGACAAACCTGAAAATAAGGGCTTTTTATTGAACAAATGAAATCGATACGATTCAAATTTTTTGTGTACTCTACGCTTTTTTGCGTTGTAGGACTTGCAGTTACCAGTGGTTACTCCTACTTCATAGCTCGAAAAGCGCTGCTCAACAGAACCTTCATGCAACTCACATCGCTTCGCGAAGTAAAATCGCAACAGATTGAAGATTTTTTAACAGAGCGAACCACGGATGCCAAGATAATTGCTTACCAATTAGGCAATCAAATAAAAGATGGCAACGACATTTCAGAATCGAAAACTTTTGAAGCCTCCGTAGCTGATTTTATAAAATTAGGGATACTAAATAGGTCCCACTATTCGAGCGTGGGATTATACTATAAAGATAAAGGATTTTACCTCTGGCAAATGGGCCCTCAGGGGCAAATGCCCTCGGTTACCTACACTAACCTCGAGGGTCTGAGTGCACATTTTTTAGCTATCGATTCTTTACTTCGACCGTATTTTATTGAGATTGGAATATTTAAAAACACCCCTAAACTTTCGCTTCTAGCCATTGCCCCCATCGCTGTTAACTCCGGTGAAAAAGTTTTTGTAATTCTTGAGGTTTCGGGCAAGGTTATCGACACCCTTATGCAGGAACATTACAACGAATCGGGATTAGGCCATTCTGGAGAAATTTATTTGGTTGGCGGCGATATGAAAATGCGATCGACTTCGCGCTTTTTACACCGCGAAACCAGTGAAATGGTTTGTAAAACCCAACCCGTTGAGTTGGCGCTGGCTGATGAAATGGGGACCCTTCGAACTTTGGATTACCGAGGTGTTGATGTACTAAGCTCGTTTAAACCCATTCAATTTATGGGCATTAAATGGGTTATTGCCGCAGAAATGGACTGGTCGGAAGCGCTAGGGGACACGCTAGTGCTGCGAAAAAACATTTTTATTATTGGTTTGAGCATTTTTATTGTTATTGCTATAAGCGCACTTTATTTCAGCTGGCGCATTACCCGCCATATGACAAACCTGAAAAACGCTGCAAAACGTATTGCCGATGGAAAATTCGATTATGTTTTACCCATCGAAAATCACGACGAGATTGGCAGCCTCGTTCAGGCATTCAATAAAATGACACTTCGGCTAAAGCATGCAACCCATAAGTTGAAAGAGCGTGAAATGCGTCTGCTGCATTTTTACAGGGCAACCAACGATGGTATTATTCTTCATAAAACCGGTACGGCACTTATGGTAAACAGGGCAGCACTTACCCTCACAGGGTACTGCGAAGAGGAGCTGCTTAAAATGAATCCCAATGCCCATTTTGCCGACGATGAGCACCTGCTGCTGAAGTCGGAAAAAAATGAGATCCATTTCTTCGAAACCGAGCTCATTACAAAAAATAAGAGTCGCATACCCGTTGAAGTTCAACGAAAACAAATGGTTTTTAACGAACAGGATGTTGAAGCCTTGGTTATTCGCGATATTTCGGAAAGGCGGGCAATTGAAAACGAATTGAAAGAGGAACGATTGCACCGTTTAAAATCGGTTATCGACGGGCAAGAGCAGGAGCGCCAAAGGCTCTCGCGCGAGCTACACGATGGGCTTGGGCAAACCCTTGTTGCTATAAAACTTCGCCTCGAAAGCATACACCCCGACAGGCTTGGTGAAGAGAAGCGTACCTTCGAAATGGTTAAAACCATGTTCAACCAAACCATTGAAGAAACCCGAAGAATATCGAACAACCTCATGCCCGCGGCCCTTACCGAGTTCAGCTTGGCTGTTGTGCTACGAAACCTATGCAACGAGGTAGAAACCAACTCTGGGATTACCATTTCGCTTGTGGTGGGTGTACTTCCCGATTCACTCAACTTGGTTCTTAAAACCTATGCCTACCGTATAACGCAGGAGGCTCTTACCAATATTGTGAAGCATTCGGGTGCTTCAAAAGCGGTGGTTTCGGTGTTTTCCGATATTTTAAAACTATATCTTCATATTGAGGATAATGGTACTGGTTTTCATACAAACATCCCTCAAATTTCAGGCAATGGATTATATAATATGAAAGAACGAGCCTCGTTGCTGGGTGGGAAACTGGTAATAGTCACTTCGCCTGGGAATGGGGTTAAAATAAAGGCAGAACTCCCTTTTAATGAACATAATTTGCGCTAAAGTTCCATGGAGAAAATAAAAGTTGCATTGGTCGACGACCATCAGATTGTTCGCGATGGCATAAAAATGCTTTTAGTCGACGATAGCAAAATTGAAATTGTATCGGAATCGGGTAGTGCCGAAAGCTTCATTGAATCGCTTTCCAATGAAATTCCTCATTTGGCCATAATCGACATATCGTTACCCGGGTATTCGGGCATTGAGCTCACCCGTAAACTAACGGCCGATTATCCAAAAATTAAGGTCATTATTCTTTCCATGTATACCTCGCAGGATTTCATTTTCAATGCCATTAAGGCTGGAGCGAAAGGTTACCTGCCCAAAAATATAACCCGAGAGGAACTTGTCGATGCTATTGTTCAGGTTCAAGGCGGTAAGGAGTACTTCAGTAGAGAAATTTCTGAAATCATTCTGAAAAACTACCTAAATCAGGTAAAAAACCCCGAAAGCGTATCGACGAGCACAAACGACGAGCTAACGCCCCGCGAAATGGAGATACTGAAACTGGTTGCCGAGGGTTACTCGAATCAAATTATTGCCGATAAACTTTTTATAAGCGTTCGAACGGTTGAGTCGCATAAGAACCATATTATGCAAAAACTCGAGCTAACCACAACGGTTGAATTGGTTAAGTATGCCCTAAAAAACAGGATAATCGATTTGTAGGAAGGGCTATTGGGGCTTTTTGTAAGTAGTAGCTATTAAACCAACCTTGTAGAAATCGAAAAGAATTAGCGAGGGCCTAGCAGAACAGAGAATCCTGCGCACCATGGGGTTAAATACTCTGAAAAACCATCGGAGGGGATACGACAGGCCAAAGAATCTTAAAACTTTATAGAAACGAAGCACCCTCACGTTGCTATATAGTTCCCTGCGCATATGGGGTGCTATAGTAAGTAGTTTTACTAAATTTACAATGCTCTGCTCCGATTTGGCTAAAAATTCGAAATTGGGCTCAATGCCCAAATGTATGCTCGTATTGTCGATATGAAGAATGGGAACCCCTTTTCTTTTCAACTCTAACCCAAACAGGGTATCCTCTTGCCCGTAGCCCAAAATATCTTCGTTAAACCGAATTTCTTGAAAAATATCCTTTGAAATCATAAAATTACCACTTGTAAAATTTCGGTAAGGATGAGCCTGGCGTGAGCTGCTTCTTTTCGTCTCGCGACGAACACCATACTTCCAACGGAGCAAAAGTTCCTGCTTAAAAGGTTTGGGGCCATAACCAATGCCTCCGCATACAACAGGAACTTTACCCATGCTATGGGTATATTGCATTAAATAGTTCTGACTGGAGGGGACCATATCGCAATCGATAAAAAGAATATGGGTTCCCGCCGAGAAGTCGGCTAAGCGGTTCCGAATTCGGCTTCGACCTAAATTGGATTCAAACTCCAGGTAGCTAACCATGTCGTACTTAGACAGCAACGAGTTTCGCTTTTTGAAAAAAGAGGAAGAGCGATCGTCGAAAACTAATATTTCAATGGGTTCCGGAATACCCTTCGATTGCTCAATGAGCATTTCAACCAGTTCGGTTGCATCGAAATTATATACGGGTATACAAATGGAAAGCATGCGAATTCTAATTGGTTAGGGGTTGATTCTCAGAATCGTTGGTTCCTTCCATCAATGATTCGGGAAGGCTCTTTTTTGCTTTTGCCCCCAAATCCTTCAGTTTCTGTGCCTGTGCAACCAAATTTCCTTTACCTTCGGTAAGTTGGCCCATAGCGCTTTCGTAAGCTTTATGCGTTTTCGAAATGTTTTCGCCAATAGCTAGCATATTCTCGGTAAAATTCACAAACTTATCGTACAATTGGCCCCCTCTTTCGGCAATTTCCAGAGCGTGCCGGTTCTGGTATTCGCGCTGCCACAAGTTATGAATGAGCCTAAGGGCTGCAATAAGGTTTGTAGGACTTAACAACAGCACTCCCTTAGAGTAGGCATAATTCCAAATTTCGGGGTCGGCTTGCATGGCCAGCATGTAGGCTGGTTCAATGGGCAAAAACATGGAAACAAAATCGAGTGACCCCACCAGCTCCTGGTAGCGCTTCGAACTTAAAATTTCTATGTGCGCTCTTATCGACCTTAAATGTTCGGCTAATGCTTTTTCCTGCTCTGCTGTGTTGTTGCTGGTTGAATAGCGTTCGTAAGCTACCAGCGATACCTTGGAGTCGATTACAACTCTACGCTTATCGGGGTATTCAATAATAACATCGGGCTGAAAACGCTTTCCGTCCTCGTTCTTTATCGATTCTTGTACAAAGTATTCGCGCCCTTTAACCAGCCCCGATTTTTCGAGAATGCTTTCGAGAATCATTTCACCCCAGTTACCCTGCTGTTTCACCTGTCCCTTTAGTGCATTGGTGAGGTTCTGAGCCTCTTCGCTGATTCGTTGGTTAAGTCCAACGAGCTTTTCAACCTCCTTACCCAACGAGAAACGCTCTTTACTTTCTTTGTCGTACACCTCTTCAACCTTCCTTTGGAATTGGGTTAAATTTTCGCCCAGGGGCTTAAGCAGACGCTCCATGTTGGTTTGGTTCAACTCAGTGAATCGCTTGCTTTTATCTTCGAGTACCTGATCGGCCAAAAGTTTGAATTCGTTGGTGAATTTTTTACCAATCTCATTCAGTTCCTCCCGCTGCTTCTGAAGCTGCTCTTTCAGGTAAATATTTTCTTTTTCAAATTCTATGGTTTTCTCGCGCTGAGCATAAAGGTCGGATACAATTCGTTCTAGCTCCCTGCCCTTACTATCCAGCTGGGTCCGAAGGTCCTGCTCCCTTTTAACCTGTTCCTCAACCCTTGTGCGCTCAGCGGACAATAGCGTAAGTGCCTCCTCCTTTAGCCCAATAAGTTTAGCCATTTCGCTTTGTAGGCGTTCATTTTCAGAGGTAACATTTTGCAACCTGTCGGTTGCAACCCGTAAATCGCTTAGGGCATTGTTCAATGAATTTTGAATATCTTGTTGACTACCCTCATTCCTGGGGGTAAACCGAATGATTAGCCATACCGAAAGGCTAAATACAATAGCAACAAGAAGGATTAATCCAATGGTTGACAGCATTGTTGTAAAATAATGAAGTTACCAAAGGTATGAATAAATATGCTCCTTTGGTGGTGAAATGGGTGTTAAATATAAACAAATTGTTAGGGTAACCTAACCTTGTCGGAGATTCGTAAACCGGCGGCGGAAGAAGCTGAAAATGTAACGCTCCACTTTATTCTCATAAATATCGGAAATGGTAATCATAATACCTGTTTCCTCAACATTTCCAAAATGTGGATTTATTATGGTTCCAAACACTTTCATGGAGGGGCTAATGTTCATATAGGAATTAATGAGGGGCGGGATGTGCTCACCCAGCTCTTTAATTTTGTGCGACAATATTTTGTAATCCTCCCTGTAATCCTTACCATCAAAAATAATTGCCATGCGTTCCCTGTCCATTTCAAGTTCCATGGGATACTTTGGAGTTACAAGACCCTCATGGTCGTGGAAGTATTTCTCCATGAAATAAAGCAAGAGGTCGCGGGCCTCACGATTGTAGCTGCGATACATAGTTACCTTACCAAAGAAGTATTTAATTCCTGGATTTCGTACTACTAAAGCGCCTAAGCCATCCCATAGGTTGTCGAGAGCAAAAAGTCCCTTCCCTTTTCGATTGGCCGATTGATATTTGGGTTGCACAAATGAACGACCCAACTCGATGAGGTTGGGAAGATATTCTTCTTTAAATTTATCGGAAAAATGAAAAAGCGAAGTGGTTGAAAGGTTCATCTCCTCCCCTTTTTTGGGGTCGACAATATGCCAGCGGTAACCGCCCAAAATCTCTTCCTCTTCTGGATCCCAAACTATTAGTTGCTTGTAGGGGTTATCACTTATATCGTACGAATCAATATCAATAGGTTTACCGGTTCCCCCGCCAGCGCTCCGAAAAGTCAGCTCCCTGAGCCTGCCAATTTCTTTCATGGTATTGGGTGCATTATGGGCGGTAATCTCGTAAAGCATATTTCCGCCATTGCTTGTTTCACGAATAATGCGCTCTTTAGTAAGCTCTTGCTTTAAAAGCTGCCTACTAACGGGTTCAATTATCTGTTCCATATTGAGTTAATAGAGTTCGATATGTTTTTAAAACCATTATTTTTCTGCTAGGGCATAGACTTGCTGCTTAACCCAATTTGCCCACCAAGCGGGTTTATGGCTCTTGTCGAAAGTTTGGAAATCGATGGGTTTTCCAATTATAATTGTAAAATGCTGGCCTCGCTGCTTAAACATTTCATCGGCCAAATATAGCATTTCTAAATTCAACTTAATTCCAAAAAACTGCCTAATACGAGCCAGGTTATAGAAAAAGTTTGAATTTTTGCCTTGAAAATAAACGGGTACAATTTGCCTTTTGTGCAAAACCGACTTTACAATAAAACTCTTCTGCCATTCCAAATCTTCAATTTTTCCTTTCCGCTTCCGGGAACAGAGCCCTGCAGGAAAGTTTAGAATAGGTACTGAAGATGCGAACGTTTCATCAATTTGTTTGACAACTTCGTGGCTTTGTGCACCATACTTATTTACAGGAATAAAGAAGCAAGCCAGGGGCTTAAGATTCATTAAAACATCATTTGATGGAACTTTAACGCCACCAAAGTGAGTTCCTATAGCTTGTAAAAGTATCATACCATCGAGCCCTCCCAATGGATGATTTGAAGCAAATACATAACGCTCCTGGTTATTAAGGTTTTCAAGCCCATGAATTTCATAGGTTATTTCTAGGAATTTAAGGCCCTCTCTCAAAAAATCATATCCTACTCTATGGCCATGTTCATTTAGAAATTTATTAACTTCATCTTCATGAATCACGCGTTTAAGGTAATGGATTATAAAACCGGGCAGTAATTTTGCCATTCTTGGATTCTTCTCGCTTATTACCTTACGTATATCTATAATCTTTTCACTCACATCTTTAGTTTTTTGTTTACATAGTCTAAAACTTATGCAAATGTAAAAATCTATTCGACCTATAAACATCTTTCGAACTTATTTTTTGTAGGCAACTCAAATAAATTAACTCAATAAAGCCTTTTATTGTTAAGTTTGTGCAAATGCCCGGTAATTTTAAACACGCAAACCAGTGCTAGCAATCCTATCCCCTTTTAATAGCCCCTACTTAAACCTGGCGGCAGAGGAATATTTTCTCAAAATTTTAAATCACGATATTTTTTGGACATATCGGAACGAACCTTCAGTAATTGTTGGCAAACATCAAAATGCATTGGGTGAGGTCGATATTCATTTTTTATATGCCCATAATATTGTGTTGGCCCGCAGAATATCAGGGGGAGGAACTGTTTATCACGATTTGGGAAATGTGAATTTTTCGTTTATAAAAAATGCAACAGGCGACAATCTGATAGACTTCGAGGGGTTTACTAAACCAATAATCAACTTTCTACATACACTCGGAATTCAAGCTCACTTAGGTGGGCACAACAGCATAATGGTAGGCAATAGTAAAATATCGGGCAATGCCGAGCATATTTATCGCAAAAGGGTTTTGCACCATGGCACCCTTCTGTTTTCAACCAACCTAGAGGTTTTGGCTAAGTGCCTCTATACTTCTCGCGAAAGGTACTCCGATAGAGCTATACGCTCGGTAAGGGCGAATGTAATTAACCTCTCCGATCTGATTCAAGAACCAATGAATCCTTCAGATTTTGAATTGAAACTATTTAGGCATGTAGCCGACCAGTTAAAAGCAACGCCCCAAACAATTTCTGACACCGACCGCCTGGAGATTGAAAAACTAGCCAACCAAAAGTATTCATCGAAACAATGGATATTAGGCTACTCTCCGCAATACAAAAAAACCGTTGAAATTATTCAAAATGGCAATACCATTCGTTTCTCAATTTTTGTGGTAAACGGAGAGATTGAAAAGATTGAAACAGACGATGAAACTCAACTTCTCGAACGTTTGCAAACGGCACTCCCTGGAACGCTTCATGAACCTGATGCAATAAACGCAAAACTAATGCATACAGGCTTGAATAACAATACAATAGAGTCTATCTTACGAGCCCTTTTCTGATGAAAATTAGAAAGAAAAATGCATATTTATTTTTTTTAAACTATCTTGCCAACCTTATTTATTAGGTTTTTTTGAATTTTGATTCTTTAATTAATCGGTTATAAGTAAAAATTTTTATTCCCAATGAAAATATCATCGAACTTCGATAGTGGCAACATTGAGATTGTTAGCCTTGATAGCCACGACAATATCCGACTGAAAATTCGAAAAGACACCTACTCCGAAACCATGCAATGGTTTCATTTCAGGTTGCACGGTGCCGAAGGATACCCATGTACAATGCACATTGAGAATGCTCATGAATGCTCTTATCCCGAAGGATGGGCTGGCTACCAGGCTTTGGCATCGTACGATCGGATAACCTGGTTCAGGGTACCCACTTCATATAATAGTGGAGTTCTTACAATCGATCACACCCCCGAAGAGAATTCGGTTTTTTATGCCTATTTTACTCCCTTCACCTACGAGCAGCACCTCGACATGGTAAGCGCTGCGCAACGATCGCCGCTTTGCGTTTTGGAGTTTCTGGGCGAAACCGTTGAAGGTCGCGATATCGACCTTCTTATTGTGGGAGAACCCGACGATAATAAAAAGAAAGTATGGATTATTGCTCGTCAGCATCCTGGCGAACCCCAGTCGGAATGGTTCATGCAGGGGCTCATTGAACGGTTGCTCGACCGCGACGACCCCGTTTCTACCATACTCCTTCAAAAGGCTGTATTTTACCTTGTACCCAATATGAATATCGACGGTTCTATGGCAGGCAACCTGCGCGTGAATACAGCCGGAAAAAATCTGAACCGCGAATGGGCAAACCCCGATTCGGAACTTAGCCCTGAAGTGTATTACACTCGAAAAAAAATGGAGGAAACAGGGGTCGATCTTTTTCTCGATATCCATGCCGATGAAGCCCTACCCTACTGCTTTGCTTCGGGAATTGAGGGGATACCTTCGTACGACGATCGGCTTCAGTGGCTACAGGAAACTTTTGTAACCAAATGGGCCGAATATAACCCCAACTTCCAAACTGAGCATGGCTACCCCAAAAACGAAAAGGGAAAAGCTAATTTGAATATTGGTTCCAAATTCGTTGGCGAACATTTCAAGTGCTTGGCGCAAACCATTGAAATGCCGTTTAAGGACAACGCCAATCTGCCCGATCGTGAATTTGGTTGGTCGACCCTTCGCAGCATGAATTTGGGGGCGAGCATGCTTAATCCCATATTGTATGTATGCGATAAACTTCGATAAAAGAAATATCCAATGAAATCAGTTCTTCTCACTTTCAGCATTGTTGCATTATTATTCCTCGCTAGTTGCCAAACCCGAAGTACTTCCTCGTTACCCGAAGGCGAGGTTGCCTTTATTGAGTACTATACCACGGTAGATGGGTTAGCCCTAGAGGGAACTCCGCCTCCAGGTATGCGAATCGATGGCCCTACTTATACATTCGACGATCAAACTTCAAGTCTGCATTCATTTGTAAATCCAGGATTCGATCCCCTTCAGCCAATTGCAATTTTAGGAATGGGTCGTATTCTTCGGGGAACAGAAGGGGGTGGGCTTTCGAGCAGGCTAATGGCAATTAGCCAACTGCCTCACAAAGAGGGTGAATTTTCATTAAAATCGATTGCTAAAGGCAGAATAAAATTCGACTTGCTTGGAAAAGCATACTCCCTTGAAGCTGGTAAAGAGGCCCTGGCGCAATACTGGTTAGTTGATACAATTGAAAATGGAACCGAACGGGCTATTATTCGAAAAACCATTAGCCATCAGGTTGTGTACCATGGAAGCATGAAACGAAATGCCATTAGTTTTCCAGTGGAATAAACCCTAACTCATTCATATTCACAAAAAAATTATACGAATTTTACAACGCAAAGGCTGATTGCGTTACTTTCTTATGCAATGCATTGCAGCGGCATAGCTCAATCGGCATCACAGTACTATATACCTATGCTGCTTACGCAACCCAATGTGAAAAAAGCTGCATTCATTACTTGAATTTAGAATAAATTAGCGCGATACCGTAAAAAAAAACCGATAATCGTGGGTTTTTGTTTAATTCATAATCGACTCAAGGGTAGTGGCTAACTGCTTTATTTCGAAATGTGGGTATGTAATAGTAACCTTCGCTTTTTCGTAATACTTTTTCCTCTCATCGAGCACTCGAATAATATAGGCGGTTAGTTCCTCGCGAGTTTTACCCCATAGCAGGGGTCTATCCTTCTTCGAGTCAATGAGCCGGGCTACTAATTCGGCAACCTCTACCTTAATGTATACGGTTATACCCTCCTTGTTCATAAAGTCGATGCTATTGTAAAAGCACGATGTACCCCCACCCGAAGCAACAATAATATTCCCTTTCATGGCTGCAACTTCCCGAAGAGCTTCATTTTCGATAGACCTAAAATGTTCTTCGCCTTCTATTTCAAAAAGAACTTTTATGGAACGATTCGTTTTTTTCTCAATAAATTCATCCAGATCGATAAACTGGTAGCCCATTAACTCTGCCAGTTCGGCACCTAAAGTGCTCTTACCACTGGCCATAAAGCCAATTAAAAATATTTTCATCGGAATGTTGTTATCTGGTTTTGCCTTGTTAAAAGTAGTAAACTTTTTTTTCGAAGTGAAAACTTTTTTCACATAAGGTTTTCTTTTGGCTAAACCATAAAAACTAAATATCGAGAGTCATTTGCGAGGGTGTTCCATGTTCAAAATCGATGGATTTTGGCTCGATTTCCGTGGGTACTTCGTCAGCCTCTTCAACCAAAGTTTCCTTATGTAATGGTTCCGCAAATCCCAACGATTTAACTGGGTGAGTGGTTAATCGTTTGCCTTTAGCACGGAAACTTTTAACACCTATAAACTCTTCGGCATCAATCAATTCGGGGCTTCGTTCGGCTTGTTTACCCCCAAATGTTACTTTCACGCAGGGAAAAGTGTCCGAGTTTACCTCTACCAAATACGATCCTTTCTCTTCAGCAATAAAACATGCCTCCTTTTCTGTTGGTTCAAAAGCAAATCGCTTCAGGTAATAAAATTTCTGTTCCCCATCGAAATAGATTGCTGTGAAAACCTTACTCGCTTCAAATTTTTCAATACGGATCAAATTGTCGCCTACGTGTGTTGTAGGTTCGTAACTTAATAGCTTATACTCCCCGGATTTGTATATGGCAAGCAGTTTATCGCCGTTCAAGAACTCTCCAAGGTAATCGCCACGACCATCGGCATTCAAACGTAAAACGTCCCAATCGAACCAAACCTTAAGGCCACCCATAGCACCATTAACCTTATCCTTTATTTGAATTTTATGAATGGCGTACCTGGTAAATATATTGCCCATTGAGTTGCGCCCTTTAACAGCCAGCTGGCTGAAATCGAGTTCGAGAATTAGGTTTCTGAGCCGCGGCCTTGGTTTAAGGAAAACCCTAAGAATTTCAGCTACACCATTGGCGTTTGCGCTAAGAAATAGAATTTGTGAACCTTCGGTTCCCTTGGTTAAATCGTACTCCTTATCGCGCGTTATACCTGTTATGGCGCATCGTTTCATCATTATATCGCCATTTCGTCCATCGCGGTAAACTACGTTATATATGGTTCGCTCATCGTTCCTTTTAAACACGGCAATGTGTTCAATATCCTTTCCAAAGAAAGCCTTCTCCTGCACTTTGGTAATCATGTACTTCCCATTCTTTAGGATTACAACTATCTCATCGATATCGGAACAGTCGCAAATGTAATCGTCCTTTTTAAGGCCAATTCCAAAGAAACCTTCAGTCTTGTTAGCGTAAAGTTTCTGATTGGCAACCACCACCTTTGCGGCCTCAATAGTATCGAACGAGCGTATTTCGGTTTTGCGATCGCGACCCTTTCCGTGTTTCTTTTTAATTTGCTGAAAATAGTTTATTGTATAGGAAACAATATGAACTAGGTGGTTCTTAACCTCATCCATTTCGGCTTCAACGCCTTTAATATGCTCGTCGGCCTTCTTAATATCGAACTTCGAAATTTTTCGAACGGGCTTTTCGGTCAGTTTAACCACATCCTCTCGGGTAATTTCGCGGCGTAGGAGTTTTCGGTAGGGGTCGAATCCCTTTTCAATGGCTTCGAGAACTCTCTCCCAGGTTTCCATATCCTTTTCCAACTCACGGTAAATGCGCTGCTCAAAAAATATTTTTTCGAGCGACGAAAAATGCCAATCGGCCTCTAACTCCTCGAGCCTAATTTCGAGTTCGCGCGTTAATAGGTGCTTGGTTCGGTCAACCGAAGCCCTGAGTTGCTCCTTAACCCCCATAAATCGGGGTTTATCGTCG
>JBBIRB010000016.1:0-53575 GCA_037442025.1 Bacteroidales bacterium
AACATTTCATAAAGCTGTTTGGCCGTCGACTGGTAACTACTGCCGAGGTGGAGCTTTCGACTCGAAGCTAATGGGAACCGAATCGGTTGCCATTCTTCCAGAAGAGATGAGCGCCGAGCGCTTCAACTGGCTTCGTAACGAAATTGGTTCGGAGGTAATTGCAACTCCAGGCTGCGAATCGAACGTTAAGGAAATTTACGACAAATGCTGGGAAATTCGCCGTACTCGCCCCGATTGCGTTATTTTTAATCAGTTCGACGAGTTTGGTAACCCAGCTTGGCATTACAACACAACTGGTAAGGCTCTCGAGGAAATTTATGGATATATTAAAACTCCAAAAAGTAAATTGGCAGCATACATTTCGGCCACGGGTTCGGCTGGTACCATTGCTGCAGGCGATTACCTTCGTACCATTGCACCACACATTAAAGTTGTAGCATCGGAGGCATTGCAGTGCCCAACATTGCTCAACAATGGCTTTGGCGGTCACCGCATCGAAGGTATTGGCGACAAGCACATTCCCTGGGTTCACAACGTGAAAAATACCGATGTGGTAACTGCAATCGACGATGAGGATTGTATGCGCGTTTTCCGCTTATTCAACGAGAAAAAGGGACACAATTTCCTAAAGTCGAAGGGAATTGATGCAAATATTATTAACCAACTTCAACTTTTAGGCATTTCGGGTGTTGGCAACTTGCTTTCGGCAATAAAAACTGCCAAGTACTACGAAATGACCAGCGACGATGTAATTGTTACCATTGCCACCGACTCAGCCGAAATGTACCAATCGCGCTTGGCCGAGCAAACTCAGGAAAAAGGGGCTTACTCAGAACTTCAGGGTGCCATCGACTTCGAAACTTGCCTTTTAGGCGAATCGGTTGACTATATGAAGGAGCTAACCCACGTTGACCGCAAGGCCATTCATAATTTAAAATACTACACCTGGGTTGAGCAGCAGCAAAAGGATATTGAAGACCTGAATCAGCTTTGGTACGATAGAGAAATTTGGAATAAACTTTTCCATCAGGTCGACCAATGGGACGATATGATAAAGGACTTTAATAAGAGAACTGGTTTACTTTAAATTAACTACATTAGGCACAGTAGGTACATTAGATCTACTGTAACCTATGTGACTATGTGATAAAAACTATGAAATTTCACTTTCAATGCACCAATTGTGGCAAACAGTACGGGCAATTCGATGTTCAATACCTTTGTCCCAGCTGCGAAGTAGAAAATACAGCCAACCTTCCACAAAAAGGAGTCTTAAAAATTATTTACGATTATAAGAAGCATAAAAATTGCAACTTAGATTTTACACAGTTTAAGGCAAACCGTTTTGTCGATTTACTTCCTATTAATTCAACAGCCAATTTACCCTTCCTAAGGATTGGCAATACACCCTTGTATAAGGTTGAAAAACTTAATGGTAAAACATTACCATTTAATCTTATGCTGAAGGACGACTCGCAAAATCCAACCTTTTCGTTTAAGGACAGGGCTTCGGCAGTTGTTTCGGCCTATGCAAAGGAGAAAGGGCTGAAAACCATTGTAGCTGCATCAACTGGAAATGCAGGATCCTCGCTGGCTGGTATTTGTGCAGCTCAAGGCCAAAAAGCAATTATAATGGTTCCCGAAAAGGCTCCTGCAGCCAAACTTACTCAAATTGTAATGTACGGTGCAACTATAGTTCCTGTTAAAGGAACTTACGACGATGCATTCGACCTTAGTGTTTTGGCAACCAAGGAGTTTGGCTGGTACAACCGTAATACCGCTTTCAATCCCTTTACAATTGAAGGCAAAAAAACCGTTTCGTTCGAACTTTTCGAACAAATGGGCTTCGAAATTCCCGATAGAATATTCGTTCCAGTGGGCGATGGAGTAGTGATTTCGGGCGTTTACAAAGGGTTTGAAGATATGCTAAAGCTTGGATGGATACCTAAAATGCCAATCATTGTTGCTGCGCAGTCTGAAGGTAGCCAAAATCTTGTTAGCAACTTAAAAACAACATCGTTTACCATTAAGCCAAGCAATACCATTGCCGACTCCATTTCGGTGGATATACCTCGAAATTTTTATATGGCAAAGCAGTTTATGGAAATGTACAAGGGCGAGTCGGTTATTGTGTCAGATAATGAGATAATTAATGCCTCTGCAATGCTCTCGCGCAATACCGGAATTTTTACCGAACCGGCAGCGGCAACGGCTTTTGCAGGGATGTTAAGGTATAATGAGCACGGAAAATTTGCCAAAGGCACCAAAAATGTTGTACTTTTAACCGGTAGCGGACTAAAGGATTTGAAGGGTGTTGCAAGTGTTGTTAAAATTCCTGAAGCGATTGAAGCGAGTATTGAAAACTTAAGAAAAATAACCACATTAGGCACATAGGTCACAGTAGGCTATTGTGTCCTATGTGCCTAATGTGGTAAAAATCAAGTTTATGATATCATTCACCCTAAACTCAAAACCAGTTGAATACACGGGTAGTCCCGATAGGGTTTTGCTGGATTTTTTACGTAACGACGAACACTTAACTGCGGCTAAGGACGGCTGTTCGGGTCAGTCGGCATGTGGTGCCTGCACCGTTGAAATTGACGGACAGGCAAAACTTGCGTGCGTAATTAAAATGAGCAAACTCGAGGGAGCCAAAGTTTTTACCATGGAAGGTTTTCCCGATTACGTAAAGGATACCATTGTTAAGTCGTTTGTTAATGGTGGAGCCGTTCAATGTGGATTTTGTATTCCGGGCTTTATTAGTCGTACAAAGGTTTTACTCGAAACCAACCCAAATCCTACAATACACGAAATACGTCAGGCCTTAAAACCACATATTTGTCGCTGTACAGGGTACAAAAAAATTGAGGAATCCATTCTTTCGGCTGCCAGCGCCCTTCGGGCAAAAAAAGTTGTTGAGTTGCGTCAAACAAACGGAAAAGTTGGAGTTAATCACCCTAAGTATGGAGCATACGAAACAGCAATTGGCACCCGTAAATTTACCGAAGATATATACCTTGAAGGAATGCTATTCGGTGCGCTTAAGTTTAGCGACCACCCAAAGGCTGTTGTAAAAAAGATTAACAAATCGAAAGCCGAAAAACTCGAAGGCGTTCATAAAGTCTTTACAGCTGCCGATATTCCTGGAAAGGAAATTATTGGGTTAATTTATAAAGACCAGTCGGTAATGATTGGCGAATGTAAAACCACAACCTACATTGGCGATGTGATTGCCGGAGTCGTTGCCGATACTGAAGCCATTGCCCGTATAGCGGTTAATCTTATTGATGTTGAATACGAGGTGCTAAAACCCGTAACTGACGTTTTCGAAGCCATCGACGGCGACCGAGTTCACCCCGAAAAACCCAACAATTTTAATACTACCCAGTTTACCGTTGGTAATGCAAAGGATGCCTTTGCAAAAGCAAAATATATTGCCAAAGGCAATTTCGAGACGCAGCGTGTAGAACATGCATTTCTCGAAAAGGAGAGCGCCGTTGCCCACCCCGATGGAAATGGTGGGGTTGTGGTTTATAGTCAGGGACAAGGCGTTTACGTCGATAGGTCGCAAATTGCCTCAATACTCAATCTTCCCGAAAGCAAGGTTCGGGTTGTGCTTGTACCCAACGGAGGTGGCTTTGGCGGAAAGGAGGATTTAACCGTTCAGGGACCCGCAGCCCTTTTCGCGTATCTTTTGAATAAACCTGTAAAAGTTTCGCTTTCGCGAAGCGAATCAATACGTCATCATCCTAAGCGCCATCCTGTTTTTATGGATATGGAGCTGGCAGCCGATGAGAATGGTAAATTAGTTGCCCTTAAACTTCGTGCTGTTGGCGACACAGGTGCATACGCATCGGTTGGTACTAAGGTAATTGAACGCGTTGCAGGTCACGCAACGGCTGGATACTTTGTTCCCAATGTCGATATTGAAGCAAAAACCGTTTACACCAATAATATACCTTGCGGTGCCATGCGTGGCTTTGGAGCCAATCAGGTTTCGTTTGCACTCGAAAATTGTATCGACGATATTTGCTACCAAGCGGGATTCGATCGCTGGAAATTCAGGTACGACAATGCTTTAGTCGATGGCCTTGCCACTTCAACCGGACAAATGGTTCTTGGTGTTGGCATTCGTGCTTGTTTAGATAAGATAAAGGACGATTTTTATAAAGCAAAATACGCTGGTTTGGCCTGCGCCATAAAGAACTCGGGTGTTGGAAATGGAATGGTAGACGAGTCGAAGGTGATTATTGATATTGTTTCCGAGCATAAGGTACTCATTAGGCACGGGTGGACCGAAATGGGACAGGGGGTTCACAGCATGGCACTCCAATCGCTCTGCGAAGAAACGGGCATTGATCCTAATATTATTGATGTAGAAGTTGATACCGAAGCCGACATTGAAACTGGAATGACCACCTCGTCGCGAGGAACTGCCCTACTTGGTTTGGCCATTATAAATGCCTGCAAGGCATTAAAAGACGACTTGAAGAAGCAGTCGCTAAAGGAACTTGCCGGAAAGTCGTATTGCGGACAATTCGTTTGCGATTGGACCACCAAGCCTGGCACCCCAAATGTTGAGCAAAAAACGCATTACTCGTATGGTTACGCCGCACAGCTTTGCGTCCTAAACGAAAAGGGCGAAATAGAAAAAATAGTAGCTGCCCACGATGCTGGTAAAATAATGAATCCAATGCTTTTCGAGGGACAAATACACGGAGGCGTTCATATGGGTTTGGGTTACGCACTGACCGAAGATTTACCTATGAAGGATGGATTTTTGTTAAGCGATAAAATGCGCGACCTGCAAATTCTTCGTGCTCACGAAACTCCCGAAATAGTTGTAAAAGGTGTTGAAATTACCGATCCTGTTGGCCCTTATGGGGCAAAGGGAATTGGCGAAATTGGCCTTGTGCCAACCGCAGCAGCCGTGGCCTGTGCTTTTTATAATTTCGATGGGGTAAGAAGAACGAAGTTACCGATGAAAAGGAAATGATTCACCACAATAGACACAGTAGGTCACAATAGAAAAGCCTATGCGTCCTATGTGCCTACTGTGGTAAAAAAACAGAATATGATTACCCAAAAATACCTTAACGACCTCACATACGAAATAATTGGAGCGGCTATTGAAGTTCACAAAGAAGTTGGATCTGGTTTGCTCGAAAGCATTTATGAAAAGTGTTTCATACACGTTCTAAAAGATAAAGGATTTAAAATATCATCGCAACAAAAAGTTCCTGTTAAGTTTCGCGATATTTACTTAGATTGCGACTTGCGATTAGATGTTATTGTTGAGAATTTAATTATTGTGGAAGTTAAGGCTGTTGAATCAATTATTCATGTTCACGAAGCCCAACTTTTAACCTATTTAAAGCTACTTCAAAAGCCAAAGGGAGTTTTATTGAATTTTAACTGTACAAATATTTTCAAAGAAGGTCAAAAGACCTTGGTGACTGATCTGTATGCCAAATTACCAAAAGGTTACTAATTTGCCCTATTGTGTTCCAATGTGTCTAATGTGGTAAAAAAATGCAAATACTTTTAAAAAACGCTACCTACATCAACTGGGAAACCCTTGAGTTCACCCAAAACAATATTCTTGTCGATAACGGTATAAATGGTGCTATTCATTTCATTTCCAATGTAGAAGAAATTGATAAATCGAAGATTTCGGAAACCATCGATTGCAAAGGAAAATTGGTTACCAAATCGTTTGCCGTTGGGCATCATCATGCTTACTCGGCGTTGGCAAAGGGAATGCCTGCCCCAAAGAAGAATCCCGTTAATTTCTACGAAATTCTGCAGTACGTTTGGTGGACTCTGGACAAATGTCTCGATAAAGAAACTGTTGAACTTAGTGCCCTTGTTACTGCAATGGCCTGCGCAAAGGCGGGTTCAACGTTTGTAATCGACCATCATGCTTCGCCTAATTTTATAAAGGGTTCGTTGGAAGTTATGGCAAAGGCATTCAACACTGTAGGTGTAAGCCATTTGCTTTGCTACGAAATAACCGACCGCGACGGAATGGATAAAGCCCAAGAGGGATTAGAGGAGACAGAAAATTACCTGAAAAAGCATCAGGGATTGGTTGGGCTTCATGCATCCTTTACCATTGGAGATAATACGCTAAAAAACGCTGTTGATTTGATGAACCGATACAGCACTGGGGCGCACGTTCACTTGGCCGAAGACCTTTACGATCAGGAGCATTGCGTTTCTACTTACCAAAAACGCGTAACCCAGCGTTACTTCGATGCTGGAATATTAAATTCACCAAAAACAATTCTTGTTCACTGCCTTCATTTAGATGATGCAGAACGGACACTTATTGGCCAATCGCCCTGCTGGACTGCTCAAAATGCTGAAAGCAACATGAACAACAACGTTGGCTACTTTAGCGGAAAAGGATTGGGCGAAAATATTATGATGGGAACCGATGGAATGCACAGCGACATGCTACAGAGCGCAAAGGCAGCCTTTTTTGTTGGCCAACGTTTCGATACTATTGATTACCCATCGTCGTACCGTCGATTTAGAAATGTGCATCGATACATAAACCAGAATGGTTTTTTAGGCGATGGCGACAATAACCTAGTGGTGCTCGACTACGATACAGCCACAGAAATTAATCAGAATAACTTCCTTGGTCACTTTATTTTCGGTATTAAATCAAACCATGTTCAACATGTAATTTCGAATGGAAACTTAATTATAAAAGATAGAATAGTTACAACTGTTAATGAGGATGAGATTTTTGCTTTCTCGAAAAAGCTAGCCAAAAGACTTTGGACTTTAATGCAGAAATAAAATGGGTAATAGCATGGATATCTTAATCAAGAATGGAACTTTTGTTTCGCCTAGCGAAAAGAAAGTGGCTGATATTCTTATTTCGGATGGACTTATTCAAAAAGTTCATGAAAATATTGAAAGCAAACATGCAAGAATAATCGATGCTTCGGGAATGTTTGTTTTTGCAGGAGGTATCGATCCGCATGTTCATATGCATTTACCAACATCAGCAGGTTTTTCAGCCGACGACTTTTACACGGGAAGCAAAGCTGCGCTTTTTGGAGGAACCACCTCATTCATCGACTTTGTTACGCCTACCAAAGGTCAATCGCTAATCGAGGCTCTCAATTCTCGAATTAAAGATGCTGAATGTTCACTGGTCGATTATTCTTTTCATATAAGCCCTGTTGAATGGCGCAATACCACTGAGCAGGAGATAGCAGAATGTGTAAAGCGAGGGTTTCCTTCATTTAAAGTTTATATGGCCTACAAGTCGTCAGTTGGCTTGAACGACGATGTTTTGCAAAAGGTAATTGACGCGGTTGCTAGGGCAGGGGGAATGGTTATTGTACATGCCGAAATGGGCGATGAAATAGAATTGCTTCGCAATAAACTTTATAACGATGGCAAAACCGAACCGTTGTACCATCCTTTGTCGCGCCCATCGTACACCGAAAGCGAAGCAGTGAAACGTATAATTGAAATGGCCGACAAGGCCAATTGCCCGCTATATATTGTGCACGTTTCGTCCAAAGAGTCGCTAATTCACATTGAAAATGCACAAAAAAACGGTCAAAAGGTGTATGCCGAAACCTGTCCTCAGTACCTTCTGCTAAACGATTCGGTTTATAAAGGTAGCTTTGAGCAAACGGCGAAGTATGTTTTGAGTCCACCAATTCGAAAAAACGAGGATTCAGATGCACTTTGGCAAGCTATTTTCGAGGGTGCTGTTCAAACCGTTGGCACCGATCATTGTCCCTTCAGCTTTAAGCAGAAGGAAAATGGGCGCAACGATTTTCGGATAATTCCAAATGGAGCGGGGGGAGTGGAACACCGATTGGCACTTTTGTACACCTATGGTGTTTTAAAAAATCGAATTAACATCAATCAATTCATCGATTTAACTTCAACACAACCAGCAAAAATATTCGGTTTTAACCCCCAAAAGAGCGGTATTGCCGTTGGTTGCGATGCCGATGTAGTGATATGGAATCCAAAACCCAAAGGAACCATTTCATCAAAAACCCATCATCAAAATACCGATTTGAATATTTATGAGGGCATTGAAACCATAGGTACGCCTGAGATTGTTATTAAAGGGGGAGTTGTTGTGGTTGAAAGTGGCGCACTGGTTAATAGTACTCAAAAAGGAAAATTATTGAAACGATTCATTTAAAAAAACTTCAATGAACTTCTACAACTGTCATATTCATACATTTAAAAGCATTGATGTGCCAGATAAGTTTTTACCTTTTGCCCTGGTTCGCATTCTGCGAACGGTTTTAGGCTATAAAATTGTAACGGGAGTTCTGAAGCATATTATTCCGTTTACCGATAACGATATTTTTGATCGGTACGCAAGGTTTGTCGAAATTGGAGAATTGGGGTCGCAGCAAAAAATTTTCGAAACTTGCGCCATGTATTACCCTTCTGGTACTAAATTTATAGTTCTTGCAATGGATTTAGCCCATATGAAGGCTGGTAGGGTGAAGAGAAATTATGTGGATCAATTAAATGAATTATCATCTCTTTCAGATTCGGCAGGAAGAATATATCCCTTTATTCATGCCGACCCCCGCCGAGAGGGAATTTTCGATTTAGTAAAACATGCTTTTAAAGATTTAAATTTTAAAGGGCTTAAAATTTATCCAAACATTGGTTATTTGCCTTTCGACGAAAGACTTTACCCTATTTATGAATACTGCGAGCAGCATTGTATTCCAGTAATAGCCCATGGAAGCCCCATAAATGCTGTTTACTTCAGAGGCAATAGGAGGGAAATATTGCAATTACTTAACAAATCGTTGGTTCCAATTGAAACCAAACGAAAAACCAACAAGGAACTATGCGCCTATTTTTCGCATCCGTTGAATTTTGAGAAGGTAATTAAGGATTTTCCCAATTTAAAATACTGCTTAGCACATTTTGGTTCAGAGCATTATTGGAACGAGTATATTAAGAATCCTAGTATGCCCGACAATTGGTTTGTACACGTTCAAAGGTTAATTCGCGAAAACAGTAATGTATACACCGATGTTTCTTTTACTCTGAATAACAGGGAACTATTTCCGTTGCTGAAAATTGTTCTAACCGATTTGGCAATTAGAAGCAAGGTGCTCTTTGGTTCCGACTACTACATGGTTGAAACAAGAGCCAATGAACGTAGATTCGGTCTCGATCTTAGAGCGTTTCTTGGGGAGGAATATTTTGGGGATATAGCAGAGAAGAATCCCAAACAGTTCTTGGGAATTTAATGGCTTTTTTTTGAAAAAAAAAGGGGTGGCTTAAAAAGCCACCCTTTTTGCGTTTCTTTTAGCTATACTTTTTAAAACCTCGCTCGGGTTACTAAACCTGTTAGCAAGCATCATTGCCGCTATAATGTAGGGCTTATAACCTGCCTCCTTATAAGTAGCCAAACGGTAGCGTTCAAAAACTTCGGCACTTACTTCGCCACGCTTGCACGAAACTCCCGATATGTCGGCAGGTAAGCAATGCATATAGAGTGCATCAGAGTTCTTAGTTAGCACCGATTTTTTTGCATCGTACTCCCAATCGATATGATTTGCATTTTGGGCTAGGCAATGCTTTTCGAGTTCAACAAGTCCTTGTTTATCGGCCTTTTTTAAAAGTTCGGTGCGTTGCTGCATCACTTTAAACGGTGCCCAGCTTTTTGGGTAAACTATGTCGGCATTACGCATCGACTCTTCCATGGAATTGGAAACCTTAAAGGAACCGCCACTCTTTTTGCTATTGTCTTTGGCAATATCAACAATTTCGGGGATCAACTCGTACCCTTCGGGGTAGGCAAGTTCAATGTCCATTCCAAAGCGCGACATAAGTGCAATAACTCCCTGTGGAACCGATAATGGCTTGCCATAACTTGGCGAGTACGCCCAGCTCATCACAATTTTTTTGCCTTTAAGGGCTTCGAGTGAGCCATAATGATTGCGGAGGTGAAGCAGATCGCTCATCGACTGCGTTGGGTGGTCCATATCGCACTGAAGGTTAACAATTCCAGGGCGAACTGGAAGTACACCTTCGCTAAAACCTTCATCGAGCGAAGCGCCAACTTCGCGCATGTACTTGTTACCCTCGCCGAGGAAAATATCGTCGCGAATACCTATGAAATCGGTTAGAAATGAAATCATTTGGGCAGTTTCTCTTACGGTTTCTCCGTGCGAAATTTGCGATTTCTGCTCGTCCATATCCTGTACTTCCAGACCCAAAAGGTTACATGCCGATGCGTACGAGAACCTTGTACGGGTTGAATTATCGCGAAATATAGAAACTGCCAGGCCCGAGTCGAAAATTTTCGATGAAACATTCTTCTCGCGAAGTCCCTTTAAAATGTCGGCAATCTCCATAATGGACTTCAGATCATCTTCCGTTTTCTCCCAGGTCAACAGGAAATCCTTTTGGTATAGGTTGGAGGTTTTGAACTTTTTGAGTTCGTCGATTCGTTTTTCAAGTTTTTTCATGTTTTGATTTATTTTGGTTTTATAGAACGCAGATGACACAGATTATGTCGATAAACGCAGATAAATAAATTTATAATTTTAAAATAATCCGCGAGAATCCGTACAATCAGCGTTATCAGCGTTCAATCGTATTAAGCAATTTCGTAAGCAAAGGCTGCATAAAATGAAGCGGCGGCTACAAGGTCGGAAATGGGTACCTTTTCGTCGGGAGCATGAGCCAGAACCTCGTTACCAGGGCCAAATCCAATTGTAGGTACGCCATGTATTCCGTTTAGTGCAATACCATTGGTTGAGAATGTCCACTTATCGATTTTTGGTTTTTTACCGAAAAGTTTTTCGAAGGTTTTTACTCCGGTCTGCACTATTTCGGTATTCTCTTCCAATTTCCAGGTAGGGTAGTACTTTTCCATTCCGTATTTAAGTCCTGTATACGAAGTTTCGGAGTACTCAAGAATTTCAACCTTTGCATCCATTCCCTTAATAAGTTCTTCAACCTCTTTTACAGCCGATTCTTTTGTTTCACCCCAGGTTAAGCGACGATCGAGGTGAATGCGAGCGTAATCGGAAACTGCGCAAAGCGAAGGGCTACCCGAAATGATTTCAGAAATGGTTACAGTACCCTTGCCCAAAAAGTCGTCGTGCTTTAGGCGCTCGTTGAGTTTCTCAACTTCCAAAGCAACCTTCGATGCCATGTAAATGGCATTCTTTCCACGCTCGGGAGCCGAACCATGCGACGAAACGCCGTAGAAATGTACGTGCATTTCCATACGTCCGCGGTGACCACGGTAAATATTTAGGTTTGTAGGCTCGGTGCTTATGGCAAAGTCGGGTTTAATTTTCTCTTCCTCAATAATATACTTCCAGCAAAGGCCATCGCAATCCTCCTCAATAACGCTACCAACAAAGTATATGGTTAAGTCCTTATCGAACCCGAGTTCTTTCAAAATTCGTCCCGAAGTAACGAACGCTGCAGGTCCTCCTTTTTGATCAACGGTACCGCGGCCGTGCACAAAGCCGTCCTTAATCTCGCCGCCGAGAGGTTCGAATGACCAGTTTTCAATTCTACCTATATCCACTGTGTCCATATGACCATCGATGGCAAGAATTTTCTTCCCTTTGCCAATCCGACCAATTACGTTTCCCAGTCCGTCGATACGAACCTCGTCGAAACCAGCCTCTTCCATTTGGCGCTTCAGTTCAAGCTGAACATCTTTTTCGCCTAAGCTAAGCGACTTAATTTTAATAAGTTTCGAAAGATTTTCGGCTGTGTAGTTGCTGTATTTCTCCGAAAGTTCAGCAATTTTTTTATGCATTTCATTCATGTTAATATGGGTTATTATGGATTACTATTCGAGTTTAAGATTCGCAAAGTAATAAAAGTATTTGAGCTGTAAATTTAAACATTGATGATTTTGAGCAACAACTGTATGTTCAAATTTATTAAATCCGCCATTCATGGCGGACTATTTGGCTTTGATTTCCTCGCACGACAGTAGAATTTGCTCGTTATTGGCGGGCAATTGAAAACTAGGTTCGTGCTTGTGATTACCAACAGCAGAAATGGCATCTTTAATAGCTAGCCAAACTGAAAATGCTAGCATAAATGGCGGCTCGCCAACAGCCTTACTTTTTCGAATGGCCTTAGGGTTTGGAGCATCTTTTAATAGTTCAACGTTGAATTGCATGGGAATATCGTCGATGGTTGGAATTTTGTAGGTGTCGGGCGAGTAATTGAGTATTCGTCCGTCGCTGGCCCATCGAATGGTTTCGGTGGTTACCCAACCTAAGCCCTGCACAAAACCTCCGGTAACCTGTCCCAAGTCGATTTGCTCGTTAATTGAATCGCCTACATCGTGAATTATATCGGTACGCAGCAGCTTGGCAAAGCCAGTAAGCGTATCTACTTCAACTTCGGAAACGGCCATACCAAAGGCAAAATAGTTAAAAGGCTCACCGGTACCCTTTTCTCTATCGAAATGAAGGTGGGGGGTTGCATAATAACCCGTTGCATGTAGACTAATTTGATCGAAATGTGCTTGCGCAACAAGCGATTCGAAGGGTATTGATTGGTTACGATGATTCGCTTCGAAAACAGCCCCATTTTCGAAAATAATCTCGCTGGTTGGTTCAAACGAAAATTTCGATGCTATCATTCTTTTTGCACAGGGCAGTAGGCGTGCTCTTAACTTTTCAACAGCATTTTTAACGGCCATGCCGTTTAAATCGGTTCCCGACGAAGCCGCAGTGGGAGAGGTATTGGGTACTTTCGATGTGTTTGTAGCGTTTACCTTTACCTTATCAAGCGGAACTCCTAACTCACAGGCTGCAATTTGAAGCATTTTTGTATATAAACCCTGTCCCATTTCGGTTCCACCGTGATTTACGAGTACAGTTCCATCTTTATAAATAAGAACAAGCGCACCGGCCTGATTCAGAAACGAAGTGGTAAACGAAATACCAAATTTAACAGGAGTCAAAGCAATTCCTCGCTTTACAAATTCACTGCTTTGGTTAAACTCGTACACTTCCTTTCTTCGTTCGAAATAGCTGCTTTTTTCAACTATTTTTTCCCAAATAATAGGTAGCCTATTGAACTCAACCGTTTGCCCGTATGGAGTTTGATTGCGCGAATTGATACCATAAAAGTTACGATGGCGAACTTCAGCTGCATCGATTTTTAGGAAACGAGCGATTCGGTCAATCGCATTTTCAATTACTGCCATTCCTTGAGGACCACCAAAGCCACGGTATGCTGTATTTGAGGGTAAATTGGTTTTCCAAGCAGTTCCTGTAATGCTAATATTGGGAATGTAGTATGAGTTTTCGGCATGGAAAAGTGCCCTTTCGAGAATAGCAATCGACAAATCGGTTGCCATTCCTGCGTCGAGATTTATGTCGACAATGAAAGACGAAACTAAGCCTTCGCTGTTAAACCCAATTTTATATTTTGAAAGGGAGCGATGGCGTTTGCCGGTGATTTTCTGATCGTCGTCGCGATTCAGGCTGAGCAGAACGGGCTTTCGTGTGGCATTGGCCATAAGGGCAGCCCATGCAGCAAAATGGCTTGCCTGCGATTCCTTTCCTCCAAATGCGCCGCCCATCCGTTTTACTTCGCATTCCACTTCGTTGGCGCTAACGCCAAGCACTTCGGCAACAATAAGCTGCGTTTCGGTTGGATTTTGCGAAGAAGCGTAAACCTTCATCTCCTTTCCTTCGCCTGGTACGCAAAGCGCTGCCTGTGTTTCGAGGTACCAATGCTCCTGTGCACCGGTTTTAAGTTCGCCCTCAAGCACGTGCTGCGCATTCTTTATCTCTTCGAAGGGATTACCTCTTTCAATTTTGCGTGGTGGGGCAATGGTACTGCCTTTTGCCATAGCATCCTGAATGGAAAGAATTGGAGTTAATGGTTCGTAAAGAATTTGGATTTTCTTTTCGGCTTCAAATGCAGCCTCAAGCGACGTGGCTGCTATTAAAAAAACGGCCTGACCAATGCAGTTTACTTCGCCGTTGGCAAGGCAGGGTTCGTCGTGCCTTAATGGGTTTAGCTGGTTTGCTCCTGATATTCGTTTGTAATCGAGAATATCAACAACCCCCTCGACTTGGAGAGCTGCTTTTAAATTGTAATTTACAATTTTGGCCTTTGCGTAGGGGCTGTAAACAATGCGCCCGTAAAGCATGTCGGATCCAATATTTAAATCCGATATATAAATAGCCTTTCCGGTTACATGCTGAAAAGCGCTTTCGTGATGTAGTGATTTATTCATATTAAACTTTTTTACTATAAGAAAAATTTAACCACAAAGAGCTCAAAGCAAAAATGCACTAAGAGCACAAAGAGTCTTTGTGTTCTTTGTGAAGATCTTTGTGGTCTTTGTGATTAATCTTACTCACATACTAATTTTAATAGCAAATTTCTTGCTGCAGTAAGCCTGTAATCTACTGATGCACGAGCATCGGAAATGGGAGTGAAGTCGTGGGAAATAAACTTCATCGACTTTTCAATAGTTTCACGATTTAAGGGTTTCCCGAGAAGGAACTTCTCTGTATTTTTTGCCCTTTTTACTGTTTCGGCCATTCCTCCGTAGGCTAAAACGATACTCTGAATGGCCTCCATGTTTAGCTCAATGCGTGCACTTAAGCTAACTGTCGAAATATCGAGTTGCCGACGGGTAGAAACTTTAAACGATTTAATTGTAATATTCTCATCGATTTTGGGAACGAATATACCCTTAACGAGCTCGTTGCTTTTCAAGCAGTTTTTTCGGTAGCCAGTAATAAATTCGCCTATATCGACCCAGCGGTTTTCCGTGGGCGAAATAATCTCGACCCGAGCGCAATGTGCGGTTAACAAGGGAATTAAATCGCCAATTGGCGATGCGGTTGCCAAATTTCCGCCAACAGTTGCAACGTTTCGTATTTGTTGCGAAGCAAAAACATTAAGAAAAGGGGTTAATGTTGGAACGTACTTGATGGCAAATGGCTTTAGCAGTTCAATTGTAACACCCGAGCCAATATAGAAACCGGTTGGCTCTTTTTTTAGGATTTTAAGTTCGGGAACAGCCGATATGTCGATAATCTCGTCGATGTATTCGTGAAATTTATTCTGCCTGATGGCAGTATCGGTGGCACCATTTACAATTTTTGCCTGCGGATTGCTCTCCCTAAGTTCAATTGCATCCTGAAGCGTTTCAGGAAGAAAGTAAAGTTGCTTTTCGGTTGTAATATAAATTGCGGGTTGCTTGCGCTTAATTTCCTCAATGGTCTTTATTACCCACTTTTCGTTAGTATCGAAATGGTCGGACTGAAGATTGCTGCAAACATCCAATGCAGCATTAAGAATGGGCTCATAGCCAGTGCAACGGCAAAGATTGCCCGAAAGGCTTTGAATTACATCGTTTCTGTTGGGGTAAGGGTGACTTTTATACAAAGCAAAAATAGACATTACAATTCCGGGAGTACAAAAGCCACACTGGCTTCCAAAGTGGTTTATTAGCGACTGTTGAACAGGGTGCAGATAGGTTTGGTTGCCCTCGTGTCGTTCTAGCCCTTCAATTGTTATTATTTGTTTGCCATGAACCGATGCCAGAAAAACCAGGCACGAATCGACACTGTAGTATTTAACCCGCTGGCCATCGAGTTCGCCAACAACAACGGTGCATGCGCCGCAGTCGCCTTCGGCGCAGCCTTCTTTAACACCCTTTGTGTGGCTAAACGAACGGAGGTAGTTGAGAAGAGTAGCTGATGGGCGAAAGTTTGAGGTGTTAAAATCCACCTCCTTAACGGCATTGTTAAGGATAAACCTTATTTTATTACTTTTCATAAATTCAACGAATTTTTTGCGTCGATTAGTTTTGCAACTATACTTAGAGCAATTTCGGCAGGTGTTTCGGCGTTAAAAGCTAAACCAATGGGCATATTCACTTTATCAAGTTGCTCAGTGGAGGCTATACCCTTTTCAAGCAAACTTTTTCGCGTTTCGGCTACCTTACGTTTGCTTCCAATCATGCCTATATAAGCCAAATTTTTATTAATAAGCTTCGAAAGCACTAACTCGTCCGATGTATGTTTTGGCGTACAAATAACTGCAAAATCGTGCGAAGAAAATTCAATTTCATCCGTTGAATTTTCAAAATCGACAAAAATGGTTTTGGCACTCATTGGGTCGAATTCTGTGTAAATATTCGGGCGGTTATCGACGTAAATAATGCTAAAACCGAATTGCGTAGCAAGTTTGCCAACCTCGCGGCCTACATGACCCGCTCCGAAAATGTACAAATTGTAGTTATAGTTCATGGGCTCAAAGTACACCTCAACATATCCGCCGCAGCGCATATTAAGGTCCTCTTCGAGCTCGTAGGTAGCTTTCGCAGGTTTTCCTCTTTTCAGCACATCTAAAGCGTATAAAATCGAATGCGCCTCAATGGTACCACCACCTACAGTTCCAATCGATGTGCCATCGGCAAAAACAACCATTTTGGCACCTTCTTTACGTGGGGTTGAGCCTTCGGTTTTAACAACGATGCAAAGAACAAAGGGTTTTCCTTTGCTTCCAATTTCAGAAAGATGAAATAAAATATCGGACATACAATAAAAAATAAGCGTTTATAGCTGCGCAATATATGAATTTATTGAATAGTTATGCTATGAAAGGGTTAATAAAAAAGCAGTTGGCTGTTAAAACCAACTGCTTTTTTATTAATTCATTAATTTTAAAACATGAATGCAGTTCGGAAGCTTATGGTCTTGAAGGTTTCGTTTTTACCCCGTATAAAGCCATTGCCATCAATATCCTGGAAGGTCCAGCGATAGTCGAATCCTACAATGGCTCCTTTATAGTTGTAACCAATATTTACCCCCACAAGGGTGCTTGGGGTTTTCCACTCCTTGAAGTCCTGTACATTATTCTGAATGTAGTAACCTTTCACATCGGCAAAACTGATCATTTTTTTAAGAGCATCGCCCATTTTCAATTCGCCATGTATCGACCTAACATTCGAATTTGTACCCATTAACTCCTGGTAACCTGCAAACACTGCAATGTAATTGAAGAAGTTAAATTCGGCACTGGCATATACACCGTTCAGCTCGTCCTGAATTGCAAGCAAACTTTGTTGTTTGGTAATTACGCTGTCGCGGCCAACAAATGAGGCTCTTTCTAGTTCGTAGGTATTGTTGAAGTAACCAAAAAGGAACTCCTTGGATGAACGACGGTATTCGGCCTTAAAAGTCAGGAAGTTATTAACGCTGCCCGTTCCAACAATCAACCGGATGCCCGGAAGAGCTGCACCCCAACCGTAGGTTCTATTCTCTCCTCGTAATTGTGTGAAATGCGAGTAGATATCGAATTGTATCTTTTCCCTTTCAATAATTGGAATACCAATATCGAAGCTGTAGGCATACATTTTCGACGATTGGTTGTTCAGGTTGAACAGATCGGACATGGATGAAGTGTCGGCCGGAATAATTCCCAGAGCTACCAATTTGTTATATCTATCGGTTAATGTAGCACCCCAGTATGGGTCGTTAATCAGGTAATTCCAGTCGGCAGGTGTGAATCTGTCCCTTTCGGTTGCCCATGCTGCGTTGGATGGGAACATATCGATTAAATCGGGTATGCCATCACCATCCTTATCGAGGAAGGCTTTGTATTCATTCAGGTCGGCACCCAACGATGCACCTAACTCCAAAAAGCGGAAAGGCCGATAGAAAACCCTTGTACCAAATAGTATGGAAGGTTTTTGTGGGCTTTCAACCAAAGCCTCTTTAATGTCGTTAAAAAGCATTTCGGCACCAAATTTTGGTTTACCCTTAAACTTGTCGGAAGAGAAGAAAAACGACATTTCAGCACCGTACCTTTTTCGAGTTGGGTATTGAACCATATTTGAATAGCCATTGAAAATATTCGAATAGCCAAGGTAGCTGTAATCTAGTCCTCCTAATTTTATGTAGAAAGGATCGCGCTTTTTCCCGTAGCGGATGTAGTAAATTTTGTCGATGTAATCGTGCCAGTGGTCCCAATCCTCCTTGCGAATCTGGCCATTCTCATCGAATAGTATTTGGAGGTCAACTCCAAACCCAAATTTGCCAATGGGAACATCGGCCCTTAAGGCAAATTGTTGGTAGGTTTTTCCATCGATGGTGACTGAACCCACCAAGGCTCCGCCTGAAAATTTGGCACTATCGGGCATATTAGCTTCTGGTGCCTGTGCGAAAGAGGGCTGTGCAAAAAGCAAAAGTCCTATTCCTACTAGAAATGTAAGCTTCGATTTCATACTATTTCAGTTTAAAGTGAATTGAACTGTAAAAATGGTTTAATTGGATTCTATTTTCAAAAACCAAATTTCTGAGAAAATCGTGCCATTCGCCTCGTTTTTTTAAAAAATGTTAAAAATGAATGTAATATTTTTACTTAGGCCATACTATCTAAAAAGCCGTACTTGCAATAAATACGGCTTTTTGGGCAATGTTTCAACATTAATTCAATACTCTAATGGTTTCTACCTGAATTACTTGCCCTGTATCGGCTGAGTAAGCAAAAGCAACAATATCCATTTTTTCAACATTCCAATTGGCACTAATGGTGCCAACGGCTGTAATGGTTTGCGATTGGTTGGCAATTGCTCCCCCAGCAAAAAGATCCTGACCCCAGGTTCCATTCAGTGAAGTTCGGAATACATGCTTATGTAAGTAATTGGGAATTGTACCGCTTGGGTAATTGGGATCGTTTGATGTTTTTTGTGGGGAAATTAATCCCGACTCGGTTATAAAAACACAAACTTTAATAGAATTTAATGTGATTAGTGCTTTGCCGGTTACCGATACGCTTAATGTCCGGGTTGCTTCGTTATATTGACGGCTTATGCTCAATTCTAATTCAGGTTCAAGCTGCAAACTTTCGGCTGTTGCAGCCGCCCAATTGGTTCTGTCGAGAACAGTAGAACCCTCGTATTGCCTTCTGTTTATAATTCCCGATGGGTAAGCAAAAACTCCAAAGTGGCCATTGAGTTCGGTACCCGAAGTTGTGCGGTAATCGATTGGGAATTCACTGGATGTTCGGGCAAAAAAACCAGCGTGGTAGGCAACTATAACGAAACGGTTGCCATACAAACTGTGTATTTGGCTAGCGGTAGCAGCACCTGCTGGACAATTGGGACATTGGTGACCTGTAAATTCCTCTAAAAGAACCTTTTTCACTACATCGCCATCTCCACCATTATTCGAATTGTTTTCAATAAATGGTTCCTGTATAATGTCGCAACTAGTAATTACAATTGCTGCAGAAAAAAGGTATAAAATGAACCTGTTCATATTGCATTACAATTTAAAATGTGGTTGAAAGAATAAGTGTGGCGCCATAGGAGGGAGGCACTAAACGGCAAACTCCGCCAACGCATACTACACCTGCCCTTTGCTTACCAAAACTGATCGAAACCCTATGGGCTTTATAATTATAAGTAGCATTTCCGATGAAGTAGTGCTTTTTAGAGTAGTTGTACTGATCGGAAAGGGAAAATGTCCAGTTTGGGGCCAGCGTATACTCCATTAAGAGCATACCCCAGTTACCCATATCCTGCTTGGTTGAGAGGTGCTGAACCTCAACCCTTATGTTCTGCGACTGGAGGAAACTATACGAGAAATCGGCATAAAAAGCCCAAGCCTTAACCGATTCTTCGCCCGGATGCCCTTGAAGTATTTCAATATTATAGAACTGATTAGCCATTCCAAAAACCGTTTTTAGGTTTGAATTGATTTTTCGACTTATCTCCAATGAGTAATCGTGAAAATACTTCTCATTGCCAATGCTCAAAAAGCTCGTTTTATATCCCAATGTTCCGGATGTTCCAATGTTAATTGTATCGTTCAGTTTTTGTTTATTAATTGAGTTTGCAACCGAGCCGGTTAACTGAACATTCGTACCATAGCGACCGCCTAGCAGGGAATTTTTAGGTATTCTAAAGTTAACCTGTGCCATAATGCTGGCCTCGCCCAGAGGCTGTGTTGCATATGGATACATACCTGCCAGCGAATAGGTTTGCTGCTGCGATGTGGCTGGAATATAACTTAATGTAAGGTCGTTGCCCGTGGCATTACGACTCGAACGAAAATCCATATTATCGACCCATTTTCCTGTAACAAGAACTCCAATTCCCTTAGCCGAATAGCTGGCAGACAGTACCAGTGCCTGACCATTTTTATATACCAGATTGTTGGTAGAGGATGGGTCGTTAACCTTGAATGCATATTCAGAATTAATGTAAATATTACTATTCGAAAAGGTAACGCGCCCGGCAAAAGCAGCAACGTTTTCGGGTAATCGGTAAATTGGGTCCTTATCGGGTTGGTAACGGCTTACGGCACTACCACCAAAGGAGAGCATATTGAATGATTCGGGATTGAATAGCGATAGGATGTTCCATTCGGCATCAATACCTCTAACCGAACCCGGACCCGAATCCCAGTAGTAGCGTTGCCTTCCAACAAATGTTTTTACTGCTAAACCCCTAAGGGGCATTATTTTGGCCCTAAAACCATCCACCGAATTGTCGATTCCCAGCTTGTTGTCCTCGTAGGTTCTAAATACTAGTCCACTACCAAATTGTTCGTAAAAATTTCCGATGGTAAATTCGAATAGCGAATCGGTATAGGTTAAAAAACGATTTGCAATGCCCATTCCCTCATAACGCGAATCGTATCCGAGCAAGGGTGGCTGAAATGCTTCGTAGCGCATACCTGCGCTAATGTTTTTGTAGGAATAGATAATATTTCCAAAGATGTTGGCTCTAACATATTCCTTTACCTTCTCCGCACCAATTGTGGTATCGGTTAGGTAGTAGCTTGCTTCCGAATATATGTTGCCCTTTACAGTGGCCTTTTCAACAAAATCCTGTGAATTAACAACAAGCGAATTAAGAAGAATAGCGGCTAAAAGGACCAGGTTTAAACAATGTTGTTTTATTCTCATGGCTATTTCCCAACTATTTCTTTTACCTTTTTAATTAGTTCCTTCTCGCTACCTTCGGTATAGGAGGTGTGCTGGTAAACAATTTCGCCCTTGCCATTCAGAATGAAGGTATGGGGTACATCGTTAACGGCCATGGCGCGCTTGAAATCGGAATTTACATCGAGGTAAAACTCATACTCCCAACCCCGCGACTTAACCAATGGCCGCACGTTGTTAACCGTTCGCGAATCGTCAATCGAAATAGCTATAATTTTTACTCCGGTTTCTGCTTGCCAATCGTCGTAAAGGTCGGCAATGGCAGTTAGCTCTTTAATGCAGGGGCGGCACCATGAGGCCCAGAAACTGATTATAATAGGTTTCCCATTATTGCTTATTTGCGAGGTATTAAACGTTTTGCCATCGAGGGTTTTTACTGTTGCGCTGGGTAGCTTTTTCAAACTTGTCTCCTGTGCCGAAACTGTTGCGCACGAAAAAAAAGTTATGACAAAAAAGATATAAAACGTTCTCATGGATAAAATGCTGTTTAATGTTTTTGTACTAATAAGAAATGCAACTTTACAGTTAAGAATGCTATTGAACAAGTAGTTTTTTGGAGAAGAAATTACCATTGATTTCCGCAGAAATAATATACACACCCATAGGTATTGGTATACTGCTGAACAATAGTTCATTACCATTCATGCTTGTTTCGGTTTCCCACACTACTTGCCCCAGCATATTACTAATACTAATCCGCAGTGACCCCAATAAGGTCTTAGGGAAAACAATGCCGAAAGATGCCGATGACTGAACGGGATTTGGATAAATGTCGAATGAAGCACTCGAAATCGCTGAATTGATGGTGTTTGGAGCCAATTTGAATTCGTGAGCCTGAATAACTTCATGCGTAGCAGTGTCCTGAACAAAAGCGGCTACTCTAAACTTCGAAAGGTCGACATTGAGCCCTGCAAAACTTTCGCTGAAAGTGAACTGTAGGGGTTCTCCCTGTGCAAGCGGAGCGAGGTCGTCCTTGGGCACTCTTACAAAGCGACGAAGCACATGGAAGAATTCCTTCTCCCCATTCGAACCCGGAGGGGTGGCAAAGGTTACAACATCCTGAGTTATGGCTAAACGAACAATGAGATTATCGGTTGAAATGTTTGTATAGGGCTCTACAATAATGGAGCCTTCAACGTTGGAGCCAACAATTTCAACTGTACCGCTTATGGCAATGGGGCTGGGGCGGCTGGTTTCCGAGTCGAAAAGTTCAATGTTGAAATGGTAAGAGTTATTCCCAAAATAGTTTCCTAAAACCGAATAGGGAGTGTACAGCACGTTATAGAAATCTTTTCGCTCCAGTATATCGGCAGAGGCCATTTGGCACATGGGATTACCCGAGTAGCAATCGACCTGATAAGCCAGAAAGAAACTGACATCGCGCGATTTATTGGCAATTTGGCGAAGCATAACATTTGCTCCGGCGCAGGTTCCGCAACCAATACTCGAAAAATTTTCGAAAAGCACCTTTCTACCAGCGGTATTTTCAAGGGCTACAAAAGGGATAAAAAGGGTATCGGGGTCGGTTTGCTGCTGCCCGTCGACCATGCTTACCCACATTTTAGCGAGGTAATTCCCTGAGGCCCCCACATTAAGTTGGGTAGGCATTTGAAACAATTTGCTGGTCCATGGGTCAATCGAAAAGCCATTCAACGCGTTACTTTCAATGCTGCCATCATTAATTTGCCAGTTCAACAACAGACTGCTAATGGGGTTTTTGGTATCGTTATTCACGAGGCAGTATACTGCCTGTTTTCCATTGGCTTGGGCATATGGGCCCAGATTGGCAAATCCTACACGAACCTGCTCGGTGGTTTGCCCGTTAAGGGCAAACCACGAGAAGGTAGCAGTTATAAATAGCGCCGAAAAGAGCTTGGTCATGTGCATTAATGCTTATTTAGTCAATAACCAGTTTAAGGGTTTGCTTTTGGCCATTGGCTGGGGTTAGAGTTACAAAGTAAACACCTTTGGGTTGCGAAATGTTCACGTCGATTTTGCCATTGGCAATAACATGTTGCCCTTCCATAACGGTTGCCCCTATAGCGTTAATTACTTTAACATCTACCCTTTCAGAAACATTGGGAATGGAAATGCTGAATTGTCCGCTGTTGGGGTTGGGGAAAAGGGTAGCGGAGAAGAGTTGGTTGTTTCCAATACTAGTTGTTTGGAAAATATGGCTAATTGCCTGAATGTTTAATCCATCTTCATCTAATAAACCATCTCCAAAACCAAACTGTACTGTAGTACCGGATTGAAAGGCTTCGTCTATAGTAATTGTAATTTTCTTATTTAAAGGTTCAACATTTACAGTATACTGTATCTCAGCCTTTGAATCATTAGAAATTAATGATATATAATTTGAAACATTATTATTATCAATTAAGATCCAACTTGGTTCAACTAATATTTTTTCTGAATTAATTGTAATTATTGAGCCATTTGAAAGAACCTCATTTGAAGTTTCCCATGAGACTTCACCTGCCTTAGTTACCTTAAAAGCTCTAGACGCACTTGAAGTATATGAATTTCCAAGTATAGTAAATAAATCACCATTAGCATTCTTTAATTTAATATAGCCACCACCTAGAATGCCGTCACCATAAGAATCATTAATTGTTAATGTGTAAATACCATCGGGTAAGTTTACATTTTTTGTTTGAGTTTGAACAGCATTAGTATACGGTCCACCATTTGAAACAATTGCATTAGATGAATTTTTAATGTTCCATGTTATTTCTGATCCATATTGATCTGTTCGAACTTCAACAGTTAGGTCATTTAATATAGAAATTGGAGCTTTAGAGAAAGTATGTGTTATTATGTTGTCAACAACATTTTCATCTTCCGATAGAATCTCAATTTTTAATGTATTTGTTGGTTTAAGCAAGTACCATGGTGTAATTGGTAAGGTTATTTCGGTTTTTTGCCCAAAATCAAGAGTGCCCTCCCAAGTATAATTTACTTCATCCTCTTCGTTTATTTTATAAGATAAATTAAGAGTATTTAAAGTTTCATTACCGTAACTTTTTACAGTAACCTTTGGCGTAAAACTGTATGAAATTAAATTAGAAGGATTGGTGGCACTTTCAATAAAAAAGTATACATCTGGTTTATTTTTTATTTCAGGAGTAACTTTGATTCCAGTGATTACTTCTTGATTTCCTTCAGATACAAAAACACCAAGTTCCATATCTTCAAGCAACGCAGGAATATTGTTATAATGTGCTGGTATTGTGTAGGTAAAAGTATTTGTATACAAAGTACCACTTGTTGTTTTACTAATTTCAGAACCCCACTGTCCGGTAATCATATGAACGAGGCGATGCATGTGATTATATGGTAATGTAGAAGCTCCTGATTGTGGGCCAAAAGTATTGTTTTGCATTAATGCAATATTCAATTTATTAGCATTAACAGGGCTATTTGCAGTATAATATGCTTCAACATAAATTGTTAGTAATCTATTTTGAAAATCAATTTCAGCAGTAGCACCAATGTTTACGTACGATGATTGTGCAAGAATTTGGTTTGATGCATTTGTCCAGTTCCCTCTTCCCATTGCAGTGCTTCCAGTACTCATTCCTAGTCCACTAAAAACGTGTCTATTTACTGTTCCTGCTGGATAGCCAGTTAATCCCGATTGGTTTGCAATAGAAGTGCCAAACGAAGTTCTAAAATCGGGTTGGCCTGCTCCAGGGGTTGCAAAGTTCCCTACGTGAATATTGATAACAACAACCCTACCAGGGTTTGAACTTGAAATGCTATTGGCAATTGCATGACCTTGTGGACAATAGCCACAATTAATTCCTGTAAACTCCTCAAGTACAACATTTTTATTTTGTGGTGATGTACTTACAATGGTTTGACATAACAAACCTAAAGGTAAAGCAGATAAAATAATAAATAAAAACTTTTTCATGATTATTGAGTTAAGGGTTAAGAGAATTTAAAACGATTTAGTAAAGGCAAATATATGAAAATTAGATTTTAATTGTACATTTGCATAAAATATTAAAGAAATGAAAAAGATACTTACTCTATTTCTGTTGTTATTCACGTTTTATGTCGGAGCCCAAAATATAACTATTAGTTATAATGAAGAAAATGTAACTAATCAGGAAATTACAGTAAATGGCTTATCAAGTTCTGAATACATAAAAGTGGTACTAAATCTTACAAATAATTCATCACAAGCAATAAGTGTAAAAGTTAAGCGAATAATGATTACAGATTTGGCAGGGTCGATTAATCAGTTCTGTTTATCAGATTGTTATGATCCAGCCGTAAGTGAATCTTTAGTCGCTTTTTCAATAGCCCCAGGTCAAACCACAGGTAGAGATGATTTCTATGTCCAATTCTTTCCTGAGGGCAATACTGGAACAGCCAAAATAAAGTACGATGTTTTTAATGCCAATAACCCCGAAGAGGTAGTGTCGGTTACAGTTAACTTTGTGATTACAGTTACTGGAGTTAACACCTTGTACAGCAATGCTTCTCTATCGGTAAGCGGATTGGTGAACCAGCAGGGTACGCTCCGCGTTGGTTACAGCTTGCCAGCTGCCAAGAATGGCAAAATATATATAACCAACATTTTAGGCGTAAAGGTTTCTGAAATCATACTTAACGATCGGCTTGGAAATATTGAATTGCCAGTTGCTTCGTTGCCAAAAGGAATCTACATTTGTTCTCTACAATATGATAGTAAAACTATTGTTTCAAAAAAATTTATTATACCATAATTATTAACCAAATTCTTTAAGCCATGAAAAAAATTATTGTACTTCTTTTATGTGTTCTTTCTTCCAATTTTCTGACAGCAAATAATGCTGATGTTCGCTTTCTTAGTTTTTTAAACCCTTATGCATCAACAAATGACTGTCCAATAGAAATAAGAATTGAATACGACTTCAGTATTGTAAACAATGATGGTAGTTTAACATCTCATTGTGGGATGCAAGAAATTACACTTTTACCTTTTTATGTTGTTTCTTTTGACTTAAAAAGTGGCATTAATTCATATTCATTATTTATACTCCATAACGCAACAATAACTGTTACTGTTGGGGGATTTTCATATAATTTTATATACAATGAACCTCAGCAAATTGATTGCGGAGGAAATTGCTTAGGCGTAGGATCAAATTATTGTGTTGATTTGAGATTAGTTTCTATGACAAGAGACCATTATCGTTATGAATTATTTTATGGTTTTATTTTAGGAGATAGCAAATACAAGTAGTAATTAAGTTTCTTTTTTTAAAAGAAGTTTTTCCAAGTAATTTTTAATTCAACTTTTTGATATTAATACACCCTGTGGTGATTAAAATCAACTATAAACAGGTACCATGTTAGGTATACGAAACTACCTTTGTATAAACTTTAAAGCCCTTGAAGCCAACTTTATATAAAATTCTCTTTTTATTGTTTGTACTCAATACCTACTTTGGGGGAAATTCATATGCTCGGGGCATCCAAACCCAGCTTCAATATGTCGATACGTTGAGCCAAATTGTTGAATCGTCGGTACACGATACAATAAAAATCGATGCTATTAACGATTACATTTTCCGCTATGCCAGCAATTCGCCCGCATACTTTATTCCCTACAGCGATATTGCCATAAACAAATCGATTTTCCTATCCGATTCCGTTCGCCTATCGAGGTCGCTCAACCGAAAGGCTGTTACATACTATTTTATGGACGATTACAGGCTCGCCCTGAACTATTACTTAAACGCGCTCCAAATAAGCGAGCGGGTTCAAATTCCCGAAAATATTGCTTCGGACTATAATAATATTGGTCTAGTGCTTTTAGAACTAGGAATATATAAGCAAGCGCTCGATTATTTTTTAAAATCCTCGAAACTGCTAAAAGAAAGCAAAAGGAATGACATAATTGCACGAGTATACGATAATATTGGAATGGCGCACTACTCGTTGCAAAATTACGACTCGGCTCTGGTATGGTACAGTAAGTCGTTCGAAATTAACAATGCTATAAAGCAAATGTCTACTCTAGCTTCCAATGTAAAGAATGTGGGTAATGTTCAAATTGCCAAAGGCGATTTTAAAGCAGCTGCTCTACACTTCGACAGGTCGGCTAACCTTTACGATTCCCTCGGTAATTTTAAGGTTCTTGCTGAAATACTTAATTTAATGGCATATAGCAAGGCAAAAATGGGGCAATACCCCGAAGCATTTACTGCGCTCGAAAAATCGAAATTCTACATTAAAGCCATTGGATCGGATAAGTTAAACCTGGAAAACCTTCTGTATTATGCCAGGGTTTACGAACTTAAAGGCGATAAAACCCGAGCACTTCAATTTTTGAACGAGTATATTGAAAAGCGAGATAGTTTACAACTAAAAGATAAGCTTATAAATTATGAACAACTTAGAATAATTGCCGAAACCAACGAAAAAATTAAGGATATTGAATTACTTAAAAACTTAAACCGAATACAGAAGGAGGAATTGCGCAATCAGCGTACAATTCAAATTGGAAGCATAGTACTGCTGGCTCTTTTACTCATTGTACTTATTCTGGTTATTCAAATGCTTCGGACCAAAACCAATACCAACAGAATGCTCGAGCGATTGGTTGAGGAGCGTACCAGCGAACTGAAAAAAGCCAAGGAACTTGCCGAACAGTCCGATTTTCAAAAATCGGAGTTCCTTTCGAACATTTCGCACGAAGTACGTACGCCCATGAATGCCATTGTTGGCTTTTCCGACTTGCTGATGCATAATCCTAACGATGTTGTTCAAAATGAAGAAATTCTGTCAAACATAAAGCGAAGCACACTCAAACTGCTTAACCTTTTCGAAAAAATTTCAATTCTAGTTCAGCTCGACAATGGTTTGGATGTTGATTCGAAACTTAAAGAGTGCGATTTTGTAAAACTGTTTAAAAATATTGAAACTAAGGCCTTAGATAGGCTTGCCGAGTGCGATTTGAAAATAACGATAAATTATCAAATCGATGATGCCTTGCTTGCCTCAAGCTTCTTTCTTCCCGTAAAATCAATTGAAATGATACTGAATGAACTTTTAGACAATGCCATAAAGTTTAGCGGTTCGGGAAAAGTGGAGTATGGGGTATTCCTATCCGAAGGAAAGTTGAATTTCTATGTTAGCGACAACGGCATTGGAATAGAAAAAGAGAATATTGAAAAGGTATTCGATAAGTTCGTAAAATTTGCCCCAACCCACTGTGGCATCTGCGATGGGGCTGGAATAGGCCTTGCAATTGTGAAGAAAAACATCGAAAATTTTGGGGGAAGCATTTCCATTATTAGCGAAAAGGGTACCGGAACCAGAGTAGAGTTCACAGTACCCTTGAGTTAATATTTTATTCTTTTCATTTACCTTTCGATTCCAACCTTGTTGCTTTTAAATGCGCCAAATAACGCTTAACCTCTTTACTCATTACAGGCGAAAGCAGCAGTATAGCAACTAAATTGGGTATGGTCATGAAAGTTATTACCATATCAACAAAATTCCATACAATTTCAAGACCCCAAATTGCTCCTAAAAACGAGAATAGGGCAAATACAAAGTAGTATGGTTTAATGGCATAATCGCCAATTAAGTACTGTATTGCACGGCTTCCGTAGTACGACCAGCTGATAATAGTTGAAAAGGCAAACAGAAGCAAACCAAAAGTAACAACGTGTTTGGCAGCAAAATCAAGTCCAACTTGTCCCATACCCTCCTCAAAGCCACGAACTGTCATTCCAACACCCTGTATTCCCGACGACCATGCGCCGGTAATAACAACCACCAAGGCGGTTAAGGTGCAAATAACAATTGTATCGACAAACGGTTCGAGCGATGCCACAATACCTTCGCGCATGGGGTGCTCTGTTTTAGCAGCGGCATGAGCCATGGGAGCCGAACCCTGACCGGCTTCGTTTGAGAATAAACCCCGACGGACACCCCAAACCAGAGTCATAATGAACGTAGAGCCTACTAAGCCTCCTGTTGCAGCAGACGGGTTGAATGCACTACGAACTATAAGCCCAAAGGCTTCAGGAATATCGCGCCAATGAACACCAATAACTATAATTGCAGCCAAAAAGTAAAGAGCAGCCATAAAAGGTACAAGCGCAGAAGTTACGTTGGCAATACGCTTTAATCCTCCTACAATAATTAACAGAACAAGGGCTGCCAAAACAATACCTGTTACCAATACAGGAATATTGTAGCTCGATAGCAGAACGCTCGAAATGGAGTTGGCCTGCGCCATGTTACCAGTACCCAGAGTACAAAGTGCTGCTGCACCTGCAAATATTAAAGCTAAGGGTTTTGCAAACTTACCCAATCTCTCCTTTAGTCCTATCTCAATGTAATACATGGGGCCACCCGAAATGGAGCCATCGGCATTTACCTTTCGGTAAATTTGAGCTAGGGTGCACTCCACCATTTTCAGCATCATGCCAAAAAATCCAGTAACCCAAAGCCAAAAAATGGCACCAGGTCCCCCCAGGTAAATTGCTAACGAAACTCCAACAATATTTCCGGTTCCCACAGTGCCCGAAAGGGCAGTGGTGAGAGCTTTAAAGTGGCTCACATCGCCAGTGTCGTGCTTGCTGCTGTATTTTCCCGAAACCAAACCTAAGGCATGTCTGAAGTGGGTAATTTGCAGAAACTTGTATTTAATTGAAAAGTAAATGCCCGTGGGAACCAGAAGGATAAGAATTAAGTACCCGCCCACATAATCGTTGTAAAGGCTAATGGCATAATTAATTTTTTCGAGAATAGGGTGCATTTGGGGGTTTGTTGGTTAATTATTAGGGTTAACGGGTGATAAAGATAGGCTTTGAAAATGTAAATGCAAAAAATCTCAATTTTGAATTTGATATTTTGAAACACTATTGTCCGATAAAAAATCCATTCTTTGTACAAGTGCTCAAGCCGCACAGGCTCTTACTTTTTTTCTACAGCAAAAAAAAGTAAGCAAAAAATGCCGCCGCGGCAGATAATTTCCTAAAAATCAGATTAATTGACTAAAATCCGGGAACTCGCTTCGCTCAAACAGCCCGGATTTCTTAACGTCCATTAATCTGATTTTCTTTACGGAAATTCTCTGAGGCGGAAAGCGACCCCTCAGTAAACAGAAAATTACCGATTTCCTTATATACAAACACATTCACGTAAATTCAAAAAATTTAATCGGACACTAATGATTTTGAAAATCGTTTTTGTTAAATGACAGGATTAAATATTAGCTTTGCAATAAGTTATTAATTATAGCGTGAATACCAACTCAACCATAGCTGCCATTGCTACACCTCCGGGAATTGGTGCTATAGCCGTTATCCGTATAAATGGCCCTTTGGCCATTTCAATTTGCGAAAAAGTTTTTCGCTCGGCCAAAAAAGCAAAACGCTTGGCAGAACAGCTTCCGTATACCATTCACTTTGGTTCGATTACCGATAGAGATAAAATAATTGATCAGGTACTTGTTAGCCTTTTCAAGGCACCCAATTCATACACGGGCGACGATTTGGTCGAGATTTCTTGCCATGGCTCACCCTATATACAGCAAAGAATTCTCGAACTTCTTATTCAAAATGGTGCAGAAATGGCTCAACCCGGCGAGTTTACTTTAAGGGCCTTCCTGAATGGAAAAATCGACCTTTCACAAGCCGAAGCAGTAGCCGACCTTATTGCCTCAACTGGTGAAGCCTCGCGTCGGGTAGCAATGAATCAAATAAGGGGAGGATTTTCCTCAAAATTAAAGGAACTGAGAGACCAACTGCTACATTTCATTTCATTAGTTGAACTTGAACTCGATTTTAGCGAAGAGGATGTTGAATTTGCCAATAGAAACGATCTTGCTAACCTTTTAAAGGAGATTCGGCTTGTTATTGAGGGCCTTATTCATTCATTTCGGTTGGGAAATGTTATTAAAACGGGTATTCCGGTTGCAATTGTTGGAAAACCAAACGTAGGTAAATCAACCCTCCTCAATAAGTTGCTTAACGAGGAGCGCGCCATAGTTTCTGAGATTGCTGGAACTACCCGCGATACCATTGAGGATACAATTTCAATTGGGGGAGTTGTTTTTCGTTTTGTCGATACAGCTGGCATTCGCCATACAACCGATACTATTGAGAGCCTTGGTATTGAGCGAACCTATGCTAAAATATCACAATCTCTAGTGGTAATTCTTCTAATCGATGCACGTGAGGACGAAGCAAGCATTATTAATCACATTAACGAAGTTGCTTTAAAACTAACTTCCGATCAGCGGTTGGTTGTTCTGCTTAACAAAGCAGATTTAGTGGATCCCGATGTGATTAATAAGTTTATTCAAATAATATCTATTAAGTATCAGAAATCTAATACATTGTCAATATCTGCAAAGCACAATCAGGGAATTAGTTTACTTAAAAATTTGCTGTTTGAAATCACCAATTTGGGCAAAACCTCAAGCGATGAGGTAATAGTTACCAATGCCCGGCATTATAATTCACTGGCCAGAGCTCTCGATGGTATTTTATTGGTTGAAGAGGGTTTGCAGACTAATTTAACAGGCGATTTGCTTGCTGTTGACATACGTCAGGTGCTTTACTATTTGGGTGAAATTACAGGCGAAATAACTACCGATCATATTTTGGGCTCTATTTTTAGCAAGTTTTGCATTGGAAAGTAAATTGTTAAAGAGTTTATAATATTGATAAGATTATTTTTAATTTTTCTGTTAATACCCCTTGCCAGTCGTACGTTCCCGGGAGAGGGTACAAATCAGAACCAAAAATTTGGAAGTATTCAGGTTACCTCAAAGCCTGAAAGTGGAATGGCTATATTCATTAACGATCGAAACACCGGTAAGGTAACTCCCTATACATTTGAAGGGCTATCGGCTGGTGAATATCAGGTTAAACTTGTAAACCAATGGTACCAAAGCCAGACCCGAAAAGTTGTAATTACCGATGAACGAACTCAGCTGATTGCCTTTACCTTGCGACCAATTTTTGCTGAACTCACACTGAATACCCCATTCGATGCAAAAATATTTGTAAACAATCAGTTGGTTGGTACTTCAGGTTGGACAGGGCGAGTTGCTGAGGGTATTTGTAAGGTTCGTGTCGAAAAGCAAGGTTTTAAAACCAAAGAGTTTCAGCTCTCTATTGTAGCCGGAAAAAAAGAAAAAGTTGATGTTAAACTAGATACGTTCTCTGGAAACCTTGAGATAAGCAGCGAACCGAGTGGGGCAATTATTACAATTAACGGCACAATTTACGGATTAACACCATTTACAATCAGAGATTTATCGGTTGGTAATTATAGTGTAACTTTAACAAAGGCTGGATTTACAACACTTATTGTTCCCACAGAAGTAAAGTCTGGATTAACAACCAAAATACAAGGAAAATTACTTTCTGGCAAACAAATTGGAATTACCAGCGAACCTTCTGGCGCTAATATTTTTATAAACGACTCGTTGTATGGTTTAACGCCACGGTCAATATTTCTCGAATATGGTGAATATAACATTAAATTAACTAAGGGTACTCTGGTGCTGGTCGATAAAGTTCATGTAACTCAGGTTGGAGGGAACACCTACGCATTCAAACTTAAGGAAACCAACGACCCCCTTGAAAACCAGATGGTTTTTGTAAAGGGTGGAACTTTTCGAATGGGCGATACTTTTGGCGATGGGAAAAAATTCGAAAAACCCGTTCGCGAGGTAACTATCAGCGATTTTTACATTAGTAAATTCGAAATTACACAGGAAATTTGGGTTCAATTAATGGGTTCAAACCCGAGCCATTTTAATAATTGCGAAAATTGCCCTGTGGAGAGAGTTACCTGGAGCCAGGCTCAGGAATTTCTGAGCAGGCTGAATAATTTAACCGGAAAGCAATACAGGCTCCCAACAGAAGCCGAATGGGAATATGCAGCCCGTGGTGGAGAAAAAACTCTGAACCATAGGTATGCTGGTGCACGAAACATAAACGATGTGGCTTGGTACTCGGGGAATAGTGGTAATAATACGAACGAAGTTGGCCAGTTAAAGCCAAATGAACTAGGTATTTACGACATGAGCGGTAACGTTTGGGAATGGTGTTCCGACTGGTTTGCTTTATACCCAAACAATCCGGAGTCCAATCCTGTTGGCCCACAAGTGGGCGATGGAAAAGTGGTACGAGGTGGCAGCTGGTTTGGTTATATTGGAGCCTGTAGAATTACTTTTCGTGGATTCGATGATCCGGCTAATTCCCGAAGCTATATTGGTTTTAGGGTGGTTTTATCAAATAATCCGTAATTGTGCTTTATGGTTTTTGAAAAGGATTTAACCTCTGAATTGCAACTCAAAGCTTCTCGAAGTAGCGGAGCTGGTGGGCAAAATGTTAATAAGGTAAATAGTCGAATTGAACTTCGATTTAGCGTAACCGATTCAGCAATTCTGAGCGACGACGAGAAAACCGTTTTACTCAGTAAACTAGCCACAAAGCTAACCGACGACGGAATTCTGATTATAACTTCCCAGGTTTCGCGCTCGCAATTAGAAAACAAAGAACTTTGTATCGAGAAGTTTTACAAACTTGTAGAAAAGGCTCTTACTCCTTCAAAGTCTCGAAGAGCAACCAAACCAACCGCAGCTTCCAAACGCAAACGGCTAGATGAAAAAAAAGTGAACTCAGAAAAGAAACAGCTGCGCCGAAAACCGCTATAGTAAAGAATTACATGGAAGATATTAATCTTGATAAGGAGAACCGACAGGTACTAATCGATTTGGTTTCCCACAAAATGCCCTTTGGCAAGTTTAAGGGAACATTGCTAAAGGATATTCCAGTATTTTATCTCGAATGGTTTCACCGTAAAGGATTTCCGCCAGGACAATTAGGTGTATTACTTTCAACCCTATACGAAATTAAGCTAAATGGCCTCGATCATATTTTAAATAATATATTGCACAAATATAAATAGTTACACTATTTACTTAAAGTAACAAAGGGAGGCAATAGCCTCCCTTGCAGTTTGCAATAATTACATTTGTTAAGAAATCGAAATTTGCCTTGCAGGCTTTTCTTTGGCTTCTTCCTTTTTCGGAATATTAATGGTTAAAATACCCTCTTTGTACGTAGCCTTAATTTTATTGCTATCGGCTGTTTCTGGTAATGAAAAGCTGCGTTTAAACGAAGTGTAGCTGAATTCGCGACGCATGAACTTGTCGGTGTTCTCCTCGTTTTTCCATTCCTTTTGGCTTGAAATAGTAAGCAGGTTATTGTTTAAATCAATAGCAAAATCTTTCTTTTCCAAACCAGGAGCAGCTACCTCAATTGCAAATTCATCCTTATTTTCGATGATATTTACTGCTGGAATGGTTCCCTGATTTCTATTTTCGAAAAAATTCGAAATGAAATCATCGCCAAAAAATGCATCGACCAAACTGGGTATACCAGTTGTTTTAGAACGAAGCATTGGTATCATAGTTTTATCCTCCATATTTAGTTAAACATTACATTTATAATTACAGAAGTGGCTTTTCAAAAAAGATACCATTGAAAAATATACGCCATAATGGCTTGTTTGCATTTTTTAATATGCCACAATGGCGTATTTGTATTTTTATATATCTAAAATACAGTTGGTTGTAAACTAAGTGTGAGATAACAATTCTATTTGTTACTACGGGGGTGGAATCGAAAAATAGTGTCTTTAAGGTAAGCGCTATCGAGATGAGTATATATTTCAGTGGTAGTTATCGATTCGTGGCCAAGCATCTCCTGAACAACCCTTAAGTCGGCTCCACCCTCCACCAAATGCGTAGCAAATGAGTGACGAAAGGAGTGAGGACTAATATTTTTCTTTATTCCCGCATTTCTGGCTGCTTTCTTTATAATTGTGAATACCATTTCGCGGGTTAACTTTTTCCCTCGTCTATTTAAAAAAAGTATGTTTTCTGAACTTTTTTCAATTTTTGGTAGGTTATTGCGACTTGGAAAATAGTTTTCAATATCTGTAATGGCCTTACGGCCAATGGGCACAATCCTTTCCTTGTCGCCCTTGCCAATAACACGAATAAAACCCTGATCGAATGCTAAATCCGTTATTCTTAGAGAAACCAATTCTGAAACTCTTAAGCCGCAGCTGTAAAGGGTTTCAGCTATTGCTCTATTTCTATGGCCCTCCGGCTTGCTAAGGTCGAATGAATTAACAATGGCATCTATTTCATTTATCGAAAGTACATCGGGTAGTTTACGGGTTAACTTTGGCCCCTCAATTAGTTCTGTAGGGTCTTTTTCAATTACCTCTTCAATTAGCAGGTATTTGTAAAAACCTTTAACGCCCGACAGGCGCCTGGCTTGCGAACGCTCATTTAAGCCTGCTTTTCGAATGTGCTCAAGAAAAAGGCTAATATCGCTACCATCCAATTCTTCGGGTAATTTACCCAGATTCTCGTCGGCAAAACGTGCAAGCTCTCTTAGGTCGTTAAGGTATGCACTAATTGAGTTGCCCGATAGCGACTTCTCGAGTCGTAAAAACCTTGAGTAATCCTCAATTGCATGCAGCCATCCCATTGAATTGTTTTTATTACAAATATAGTATTTGCAACGTTTGCTTTGTAAAATTTGCATTCTTGCTTCATATAAAAACAGTTGATGGGTTTACTAGCTATCTTTGCATAAATAAAAGAACCCCTCTATGCTCAAACGAACCAAAATTGTTGCCACTATTTCCGACAAAATGTGCGACATTGAGTTTATTCGCGATCTCTTTCAAGCAGGCATGAATGTGGTAAGGCTGAACACAGCACACCAATCGCTCGACGATGCTAAAAAGGTAATTGAAAACGTAAGGGTAGTATCGGAAAGAATTGGAATTCTTATCGATACAAAGGGTCCCGAAATTCGAACTTCGGGCGTTGGCGATGATGTGGAAGTTGATTACGGAACAATAATTCATGTGCATGGCGACCCTTGCGGCGCATCGGGGGGCAATAAGTTATGCGTATCGTACGAGCATATTGTTCGAGACATTCCTTTAGGGAGTTTAATCCTCATTGACGATGGGGAAATTGAAATGGAAGTTACAAAAAAGGAGGTTAACCACCTGGTTTGCAAAGCAACCAATAGGGGCATTATTAAGAAGCGTAAAAGCGTTAACATTCCCAATGTTTCAATCAATTTACCATCTATTTCCGAAAAGGATAAACTATTTATCGATTTTGCCATCGAAAATAACCTCGATTTCATTGCCCATTCATTTGTACGCACCAAGGAAGATGTTATAGCGTTAAAAGAAATTCTGAATGCAAAAAAGAGTGCCATTCGAATAATAGCGAAAATTGAGAATCAGCAGGGGGTCGATAATATCGATGAGATTCTCGACCATACCTATGGAATAATGGTTGCCCGAGGCGATTTGGGAATTGAAATCCCTGCTGAACGTATTCCTGTAATCCAACGAATGATTATTCGTAAATGTATTGAAAGGGCTAAACCTGTTATTATTGCAACTCAAATGCTGCATAGCATGATTGAACATCCACGTCCCACAAGGGCAGAAGTAAGCGACGTTGCCAATGCTATATACCAACGTACCGATGCAATCATGCTTAGCGGCGAAACGGCTTACGGAAAGTATCCTCTTGAGGCAGTTAGAACCATGACCCGAATAGCCCAAAGCATTGAACCTAACCTTCAGCCCGATATCGACCTGAAATTGCAGGTAGATAGAAATGAAATTACTGCAGCCCTTTCGCAAAGCGCAGTGCGTAATTGTTGTTCCCTTCCTGTTAAAGCTATTATAACCGATACATTATCAGGTAGAACCGCTAGGTATCTGTCTGCTTTTCGTGGTACAACACCTATCTATTCAATGTGCTATAACCCAACTGTAATGCGCCAATTGGCTCTTTCGTATGGAATAAATGCCGATTACATGGAGCAACTAAATACCCGCGACAGCTTTCTTAGCGAATCGATTTCAGTAATAGAGAAAAAGGGCAGAGTGAAAGCAGACGATATGGTTATGGTTATTGGTGGGAGCTTTGGTCCAACAAATGGTGCATCGTTTATGGAGATAAGCGAAGTTAAAAATCTGTTACACAGGCATTATTGAAATATATTTCATTCAGTAGTTTGAATAAATATCCAACAAAATTGTTTATGCTATTGTTCAAGTGGCTTCCACAATTTCTTTTATTTTTCGCATTAACACCCGCTTTTTCTCAAAAGAATCAATACTACTGGTATAAAACAACTGCTCTTATTGAGAATGATAATGTTGAAATGGCACTTGTATATATCGACTCTGCTATACAACAAAATCCTAAGAACGTTGAATACTGCATTAAAAGGGCAGAAATCCTTCTTCAATTGGGAAATTTGGAGACTGCAATTGTTGCATTCAATTCTTGTAATACTCTAAAAGGTGGTGTTTCGAGTTTGGGACTAGCAAAAATATATACTTCCCAGCAAAAATTCGATGCAGCTATAGCTGAATTGAAAAAGTATTTATCAGAATCCGATAAAATTTCTGAAAGTCAAATAAAACTAGATCCTTCGTTTGTTGAACTTTCAAAAATGCAAGAATGGACTGACCTCTGGAAAACCGAATGGTACAATGCCGGAGAACGTTTCGTGGCGGATGTAGAATACCTCTTTTTCCGAAAAAAATGGGACGAAGCAGTTGAATTGCTAAGTAACAGGCAAGGCAAAAGTAAAGGAAACCATCGATTATTTGCATTGAGAGGACAGGCCTATTATAATTTAAGTAGTTACAAATCGGCTGAGGCCGATTTTTCAGAATCTATTCGTCGCTCGAAGCGAAACCCCAATTATTACTTTTGGCGTGCAAAGTGTCGATTGGCCCTTAAGCAGCACAAGGCAGCATCTAAAGATTTGGATATGGCCATGGAACTATCGGGCGATAATCCCAAATTTCTACCCGAAAGAGCCCGAGTGTATGCTGCGCTTGGTAACTACGAAAGCGCTATAGAATCGTTAAAGATTTATTTCAATTATTATCCTAACGATTTCGAAAATCAATTCTTATTCGGAACTATTTTATTCCAAAGCAATAATTACCTCGAAGCGCTTTTTGCGCTTGGGAAAGTTATTCGAAGCGGCAATGCCAATGCTGAATGCTACGAATTACGTGGTTTAATTTATGTTAAGTCGAGCAGTTGGGAGTTAGCTTTGACAGATTTTACAAAGGCACTAGAATTGGAGCCCAATAGAGCACAAACCATGCATTACCGTGCAGAGGTTCTTATTAAACAGGGAATGCAAAGGCAAGCTTGCATTGAACTAAGGGAGGCCATTAATAGGGGGTATTTTCCTTCACAGGAACTATTTTTTAAGCATTGCAAAAAATAGATACTATTTCAGTAATTGCTTTAATTTGCTTTCGAGTTGTCGCTTGGTCGATGGTCTCGATACAATTTTCAAGTCTTCGGTAAGTAGAAACATTTTGGGAGTTTCGTTCACCTGGTACATATACAGTATTTTGCTGTTTCCGGTATTGGGCTCGTGATGGTTTAACCAATTCAAATTCATTTTCGATATGGATGAAGTGAAATACTTCTCATCTTCATCAATATTAATGGCAATTACTTCAAAATCGCTATTCTTGTATTTGCTGTACACATCTACTAGGCGCGGGAGCGTTTCGAGACAATGGGGGCACCATGTCGACCAAAACACAATAAGTTTGTATTTGGATTTTATTTTCGAAAGTTTTTGGAGTTTACCATTTCTATTTTTAATAGAAAAGTCGAATGCTTTTTCGCCAATTTTTAGCGAGGGACCCTCGCCACGTTGATTCCAAAAGTCTTTGGGACTAATAAGAGCAGGTAGTTCACCAAAAGCCCGGGTTTGAAGAAATTCAATTACTGAATCGTAGTCGGAGTCGGAAAACCCATCGATTAATTGCAGACGAAAGTACGATTTTACATTTTCCGACATGGGTAATGCCATTAACTGGCTAATTCCAGAAATAAAGTAGTCATCCTGGGTCTCCTTATCAATTCCATCGTTGTATAAAATTTCAATATACCCCCACAGGTGCTTAACAAGTTCGGGCGAAGTGAGTAACCTGTCATCTGTTAAATCGCTTTGGGCCCACCAAGTTTTCCTTAAGTACTCGGTTGTGAGCTCATTATCAATAAACGGGGGAGTTACAGGCCTTTGTTCTATTGCAATAAGTTTCGATGCTAAAAGAGTTGGATTCTCTTTAATTAGTTTCTGTGCCAGTGCGTACAGTTCTATTTCAATCCGATAAAGTTCACCGAGTAATTTCTGACGAAATGATGAACTGTCTGGATACATGTCGATTAGTGATCGAAGAAGCCAAGCATGCTGATTGGTTTTTCGTTTCTGGTTTTGGTATTTCCAATATATATCATTTTCTAAGGAATGAATAAACTTTAAACTATCTTCAGGGGCGTATACAACTGTATTTACTTCAACATTTGGTTCGTTAACTGATGTAATAACGTTAAATGTTATGTTCTTACCTACTGATACCTTGTATAAGCCCTGCTCATGCTCAGATTTCAAATTGAAGATATAAAACCCTGGCTCTACCTGCCACGATGAGTCAATCAAAACAGTTTGATTTCCCTGATACCTATATAGTTTGGCTTGAGCCGAAAGGCTTTGCTGAACTTTAACTTTGAGTTGAACGTTCTGCGAAAATGCGAATAGGGGTGATATAATAAGTAAAAGGATAAACTTTTTCATTGCTGCTAATATTACAGTTTCTATTGAACTGGTCTGTATATAGTCACCTTGCCTTTTACAACGCCATTCAGGTCGATGGGGCTGGTACCTACTTTTCGACCCGAAAAAGATGTGTTCTGATGCGCCAATTCATAAACGCCCTTTGCGTAAACCTTTAAAATTATGGCCGTATGCTGCTCCATTGTTTCGGTAATAGTGGTTAAGCCCTTGGTTTGCTTCACTACAACCCCTTTAAAATGAACTATGTCGCCCGGAAAAACCGCTTCCGTTTTGTAATCTATAGACTTGCCGTATACGTACTCACCATTCCATTTTGCTTTTACAAGCGTTAGCGCTTGGTATGCCAAATCCCAGCATTCGCCCCGGTCGACCTGAGTTCCCATAACCCTATTTACGTACTCTACTATTTTTTGGTTAGGTTTCGGAATGGTGTCGTTCTGAGGGTATAAGTTTGTTGCCGCTAAATTGAACAAGAGAGCAACAATTAGAAATCGAGTCATATTCATAGTTTAGTCTATTAATGTAAATTTCAAACCGTTGCTCCTTTGTAAAAGAATTACTCCTTAATTTTTAAAGCCATATTCTTTGCCAATTCGTCGCATTTTGCCAACTTTTCGGGGTTGGGCTTGCCATAAATGTCAACGGGTTCCGATACCAGTTCCATTTCACTTTCGTCAACAAACTCTTTCAAACTCTTTACACCGCCACCATTCCAGCTGTAACTTCCAAATATACCCACAAAGCGTTTTTTAACTTTAATATGAACTAGCTCTCTGGCAAACTGCTCCATTAACGGAAATGCCCGCGAGGTGTATGCACACGAACCCAAAATTAGCCCTTTGTACTTCCAAACATCGTTAATGAGGTAGCTGATATGAGTACGTGAAACATCGTGAATTATTATGTTTTTAACACCATTTTCGGAAAGTTTACGGGCAATGTAGTCGGCCATTTGCTCAGTATTTCCGTACATCGATGCAAAAACAATTACTACACCTTCTTCGGCTTCGTGCTTGCTCCATTTATCGTACAGCCCTAAAACTTTCGATGGATTCGAGCGCCAAACGGGCCCATGGGTAGGGGCAATTACCTTTACATCAACTCCCGCAAGCTTGGCAAAAGCTTTTTGAACCATATTGCTGTATAGTCCAACAATATTGGAGTAGTAACGACGCATTTCCTCTTCGTAAAAATCGAAGTTAATTTCATCATCGAATATCCCGCCATCGAGCGATCCGAAAGTTCCAAAAGCATCGCCGGAGAATAGAATTTTTTCGGTTACATCGTAGGTCATCATGGTTTCTGGCCAGTGTACCCAAGGGGTCATTACGAAGCTTAAGTTATGATAGCCTAAGCAAAGGGCGTCGCCATCTTCAACCTGACGAAGGTTTTCGGTAATTCCCCAGTACGCTTCAACCATTTTAAAGGTTTTGCTATTGCCAACAATGGTAACGCCCTTAAAGTGGTCGAAAATAGCCTTTATTTCGCCCGAGTGGTCGGGTTCCATATGGTTTATAATAAGGTAATCGAGCTTACGCCCGTTGAGCAATTTCTCAATGCGTTCTATGTAGTTTCCTGAGGCCCTATCCTCAATGGTGTCGATAAGGGCTGTTTTCTCATCGACTATAAGGTAGGAGTTGTATGAAACTCCTTTATCCATAGGCCACATATTTTCGAATAGCCTTTTGCGGCGATCGTTAACGCCAATCCAGTGAACTTTTCCTTTTACGGGTACTTCGTAATGCATTATGGTAAATATTTATGGTTTATTTTATTTTTTTAACAACGCAAATATAGCAAAAAGGTTAGTGAGGTTTTATAGTGATATTTATTGAAAAAGGCGCATAACGATGCGCCTTTAAAATTCGTTTTAAAGTACTTGCTACTTTTCGAAAATGAAAAATTCCCATGGTTTAAGTTCCATTTTTGCACCGTTTTCGAAAGTAACCTTTTGACCCGTAAAAATATTGGTGTACTCACCTTCGAACGATTCTCCAATTATCTCGATACTTTGAATAAGGGGCGATAGGTTAAATACCGCAAAAATTTTATCGTTTTCGTTTTCGCGGGTAAATGAAAAAATGTTCACATCGTTGCTGGTTTTTACCCTAAAAACATCGGCACCTTTAAGGCCGGCGAGTAGGGTTGTATTCCGCTTTTTAAGTTGTGTAAGCACTTTATAAAAGTCGGTAAATTCGGCGTTGGGTTTCCAGTCAATTAAATCCTTTTCGAAGAACTCTAAACGACGATTGAATGCCACTTCTTGCCCATTGTAAAGCAAGGGCATGCCTGGGACAACAAAGGTTAAAGCGGCAAAAGTTTTAACCCCTTTCCCCATGCGCTCGAATTCGGTTCCATTCCAGCTGTTCTCGTCGTGGTTGCTGGTAAAATGCATGCGAATGGTGTTTTTGGGATACCTTCCAATATCCTTCAATAGGTAATGGTCGATGTCGAGAACTGTTTTTTTGCCCTTGGCAATTTCGTTCATAATATGATGGAATTCCCAGCCATAATCGGCATCGAAGGCAAATTCTTGTAGTACAGGCTCTTCGGCCTCGGCAAGCATGAAAACGGGTTTAATGGCATCCAGCTCTTTACGTGCACGGTTCCAAAATTCGGTGGGAACCATAAATGCCACATCGCAACGGAAACCATCGATATTGGCCTCTTCAACCCAGTATTTTAGAGCGCCAATCATATAATCGTGTAGCTCGGGTTTGCTAAAGTCTAGGTCGAGAACATCGGTCCAATCATATGGTGAAACATAATTGCCAACCGAATCTTTGGTATACCACTCGGGGTGGTCGGTAACCAAATGGTTATCGTGCGAGGTATGGTTAGCAACCCAATCGATAATAACCTTCATACCGTGTTTATGGGCTTCGTTTACAAGGGCTTTAAAATCATCGAGTGTTCCAAATTCGGGATTAACCCCTTTGTAATCCTTAACCGAGTAATAGCTACCCAATGTTCCTTTTCGGTTAACCTCACCAATGGGATGAATTGGCATAAACCAAAGAATATCAATGCCCAGTTCTTTTAAACGGGGAAGATGCTCCTGAAAAGCGGCAAAAGTTCCCTCGGGAGTAAATTGCCTAACGTTAACCTCGTAAATGGTTGCATTGGCAACCCACTCGGGATGCTGCACATTAAAGGGTTCGACCTTAACTGCAGTTTGTGTTTTGCACGAAGCAAAACTTAAAAAAAGTGAAATTAAAACGGCTGCCAGCAGGTTGCGGAAGCTCAATTTTGTCGATGTAATCATAATTTTGAAATTATTAGAGGTATATAAAGTGCATTCGTTAGCGCAAACGTTTTTAGGTGAAATAATAATTCCTTATTAAATAATTTACAAAAACGGAATTCTATTTTGTACATTTGCTTTGCCAAATTTTTGCTTGTGCAAATTACAACAATCTATCTGCTCAACAAAAAGTAAGGGTTACTATCGGCTTAAAATTTAAGCAAACGATGTAAATAGAATTAGACATTAATTTTTCGAAAATATTTTATGAAAAGAGTATTAGTAGCAACAGGGGGAGGCGACTGCCCCGGATTAAATGCAGTAATTCGCGCGGTTGTTAAACGCGCTGCCCTGGAACCCGAATGGGAAGTAATTGGTAGTTACCAATCGTTCGACGGGATTCTGCGCGAACCAACCGAAATTCGTGTTCTCGACGAGCGCTCGGTGGCGGTATTCACGTTCAGGGTGGAACTATAATAGGTACAACCAATAAGGGAGGCCCCTTTGCATGGCCCATAAAAAATGCCGATGGCACTTGGGGTTCAGTCGATCGTTCCGATGAGATGATTCGTAAACTTCAGTACCTCGGAATCGATGCAGTTATTAGCATTGGTGGTGATGGATCGCAGAAAATTTCGCAGCAATTGTACGAGAAGGGCCTTAATATTATAGGTGTTCCTAAAACTATCGATAACGACCTGATGGCAACCGACTTTACCTTCGGTTTTCAAACCGCAGTTCAAATTGCCACCGAAGCGGTTGATAAGCTTGTAACTACAGCTGCTAGTCATAACCGAGTTCTTATTCTCGAAGTTATGGGACGTTATGCCGGTTGGATTGCACTTCATGCAGCCATTGCTGGTGGAGCCGAGGTTTGTTTGATTCCCGAAATTCCGTACGATTTAAATAAGGTAAAGGATCGCCTAAAATCGCGTTATAACAAAGGTAAAGGAAACGCCATTGTTGTTATTGCTGAAGGCGCAATGCCAAAGGATGGAACTATTAGCGCCGTTCAGAGCGACGAGGTAGGCTATGCGAACCTTCGTTTGGGTGGGGTTGCCCAAAAACTCTCGCACGAACTGAAAACCATTGGTTTTGAAGCCGATATTCGCGAAACGGTTTTGGGTCACCTTCAGCGTGGGGGTGTGCCCGTAGCGTACGACAGGGTTTTGGCTACCCAGTTTGGTGCTAAAGCTTTCGAACTGGTTCTCGAAGGTAAATTTGGACAAATGGTGGCTTACCGCCATCCTAATATTGTTTCTGTTCCGTTTGTAGACGCTATTAATCGTCCCAATTTTGTGGAACCCGATTGCGATTTGGTTCGTACTGCACGGGGAGTGGGAATAAGTTTTGGCGATTAATAAAATAATATAACCCCAAGAAATTGGGGTTTTTTATTTAATCCTAACAAGTGCATTGTGTTTACCATTCTCAGTTCCATTAATTAAAATTACGAACTGATTATCGATTTTAATACTTTCAACAGAAAAGGAGGCGCCGTAAAATCCTTCGGAGAGAAAGTTTACCTCTATCTCTTTTAATATAAGGTTCTTATATTCGTTTATTGGAAGCGAATTGGTTGCCCATTCAATGTACTTGGCATTATTTACGTGGCCGTTCACATCGATATCGGATATATTTGCCTTTTCGGTCGACACGAAGAGGGGACTCTGTTGAGGAATATCGATTCGTTGAGCATTGCCATGGGTTGCACGAATATCGTCGCGAATGGGCATTACATCCTTAAAGGCATCGAGCCTTTGGGGTCTTCGGGTTTTTAAATCGACAATAAGCCAACTGCTAGTAGCGCCTATAAGAACATTACCCTGGTTATCGTACATTTGGTAGTCTCTTAATGCGAAAAGGCCCTCGGTACCGCTTGGCCAAGTAGTAAGGTTAAAGTGCTCAGTCCACTTAGGAACTCTATTAACTTGAACTCTTATGCGCGATAGTGCCCAAAAGTAACCTTGATCATAAAGGTCGTGAAAACCGAAACGGTTTAGAGTGGCATGCTCCCAAGCAACCTCCTGAAAAAGTTCGAAAAGCGAACGAACGGAAAGATTGCCGTTTAAATCGGTAAAGTAGGAGTTTACCGTAAACTCTTTTGTGAGAAACTCTTTTGTATTAGGAAACATTCTTTTCGTTTTACTGAGCACTGCGTTTAAGCATATCGACCGATTGAAGCACTTTTAGTTTAAGGTTGCTACTAATAGTTTCGTTACTTCGTAACCAGTAATCGACTATTTGGTATGCTTCGGCCGAGTTGTGCCCATAGAGTGTTGCATCGAGCCAATCCTTTGGGAAAAATATATCGCCCGTTCGCTGAATTTCCGAAAGCATATTTAATGAAGGTTCAATAAACCGAATGCTGAACTCGCTTCGCAAAGGATGATGAAGTATTCGCAATCCCTCGGCTATCCATGGCTCTGGTTTTCGGTTTGCAGGGTTCGCTAACGAATCGAAAAACGCAATGCGCTCGCTTGCCAATGCCGATGCTGCTTTTGCTATTAAGGCGAATCGTTTTTGTCGGTCGCTATTGGCAATTCGCCCGTATTCGCCTTGATATATGGCATTGTATAGTTCGGGCTTGCGAACCATTAGTTCCACTGCAAGTGCAGTGCGTTCATCTTCGCTAAGAGTAAACTGGCCAACTTTCGAAGTAACCCAAGTTTGGTATAGTAAACTAACCATTTGTGGCGATTGAAAAATTGAAGTAAGGGTCGTTAGTATGCTCCGCTTCTGGCTTGTTGGTATGTGGCTGTTTAAAGCGTTCCAGAGAATTTGCTCAGTTGGCTGAAGATAAGTGTCGAAAAACTGTTGATCGCTAAACTTTCTAAATACTAATTCAATGCTGTTTAAAATGAAACTTTGAATTTGGGCATCGCTCTCGCTAACAAAACAATGGGTAAGGTAACGGTAGTATTTTTCTCTGTCGATTTTTCCTTCGAGAAATAGTTCGTGCAACGAAACTATAAACGATGCTCGGGTGAGGCTATTGGTAGGTATTGTTTTCGATCTTATAGTATGGTTAACAGTTACGGAATCGGCCGAAATACAGCCATATCCAAATCCGTTACTATTAGGGTAAATTATAGGTAATGAATCGGATACGCTATAATTAAAAACATACGGAAGGCTATCGATAAACACCGTTTTTGTCCATTCGTTACCCTTTACTAAGTATGAAATTGAGAATTGCATAGGCAAGATGGACAATGTTTCGTCGGTTTCGCTACTAATTTCAATTTTGTTTCCGTTGGCAATTATGGTTGAATTTATTTGAATTACAGGCCGACCAGTCGATTTTGTCCAGCTTTCGCTCCAGGCAATTAAATCGATTGTAGTTTCCCCATTCAGGATTTCAACAAGCTCATCCCAATTGGCGTTAGCCATTTTGTACTTCTTTAGGTATTCTCTAACGCCCTGTTTAAAGGGTTCTTCGCCCATAAAAAGTTCGAGCTGGCGAAACATAATGGGTGCCTTATGGTAAATAATGTCGCCGTAAAGAGTTCCTGCATTCAATAAGTTATCGAGGTTTTGCACAATTGGATTGGCCCCTTCGGTTCTGTCGACCGAATAAGCACGGGGATAATGCGAAAGGAGAAAACTTAAATTGTGGTTTAAATCGGGAAACATTGGGTTTACAATCTTATCGGCTATAAGTCCGGCAAAAACTTCTTTTAGCCAAACATCGTTAAACCAACGCATGGTAACCAGGTTGCCAAACCACTGGTGCGCCACTTCGTGCGCAATAAGATTAGCTTGTCGAAGTTTCTGATTTAAAGTTGCATTTTCATCGAGCAACAAGCGACTATCTCTATAAAAGATGGCTCCAGGGTGCTCCATGCCGCTATACTGAAAGCCGGGAATTAGCACAAAATCGAGTTTTCCAAACGGGTAGAGGATTTGAGTGTAATCTTCGAGCCAACGGATCGATTGGGCGTGATAATCGAAAACAATATCGGTATTTCGCTTCAATTTAACCGTGTCGGTTTCGCGATGATAAAGCGTAAACTCGTAACTGCCAATTTTCTTCGAAATAGTTTCGAACTTTCCGGCAGCAAAGGCAAATAGGTAGGTGCTTATTGGTTTTGTAACCTCAAAGGTAATATTCTTCGATCCGTTGCCATTGTTAATTTCATCAATTCTTCGTCCGTTCGAAACGGCTTTCCAATCGGTTGAAATGGTTAACGAGAGCTCGAAAGAGGCTTTCATATCGGGCTGATCGAAGCAAGGAAAAACGGTCGATGCCCTGTCGGGCACTAAAAGGGTGTACAAATATTCGTCGTTCCTATTGAGCGAACTGGTGCCAGCGATAAAATCAATTTGCAAAGAGTTTTTGCCTTTTTTAACGTGCCTTTTCGGTATAACAATGTGCCCGTTAGCAAATATGAACTCAATGGTTAAACCATTAATGGTAAGGTTTTCAACCATGTTGCTTTCGGCTCTGAAGTCGAGAATTACATCGTTCGATTTCGTTGCCACAAAACCTATTGTTGATGAGCCCCTAATCGGATTCGATTTTATATCGGGTATGTTGAAATGAATTTTATACGAAACGCTATCGATATTCGCTTTGCGCAGTTGAGCAAGTTCGAGGCTTACACCCTCTGAGGGCAATTCTCGCTTTGAGCATGCTGCAAGAGTAACAAGCAGAATTGTAATTGAGAAAATATTCAGTTTGCTCATATTGTTGGTTTTAAAGGGTTCTATTGGGTGGGTTACTGCTTTGTATTTATGAATACATGCTCAAGCATCCGAATAAGTTCTTTAACTTCAATGGGATTCAGCCCTCGCATGGCGTGGGTGTGGTACTCTTCGGCAATGGCTTTCAGTTTGACTTCCATTTCAAATCCCTTTTTTGTTAAAATTACATTGCTAAACCTCGAGTCGCTCTCGTTTTTTACTCTTTTTAGCAACCCTTTCTGGCTCATTCCGTCAACCATGCGCGAAACGCTAGCGCTATCCTTGCAAACCTTTTGTGCCAAAGTGCCAATGCTCAAATTGTCGGTTTCCCATAACTTTTCGAGAACAATGTAGTAGTCGGGCGAAATTTCCGAAAACCCATTTGCCGCAAAGGCATTGGCAAGTTGCTGCCTGTAGGCCGCACCGGTTTTTGTTATTATAAAGTTGAACGAAGGGTTATTAGGTAAAAGCATATGCGCAGAATTATATTACAAACCTACAAATTTAACTTCCTTTTGGCTTTGTAATTTAATTAGAATTCGAAATGAATTGCAAAAGAATTGATATCTAAAAATCATTTGAAAGCATACCATGCTGAACAAATCGATTCATGTTGCGTTCTACAAAACCGAATAGAATCATTCTAAATAAAGTTACGTATGTTTGAACTTAAAATGCCCAAAATGGGCGAGAGCATTGAGCAGGCAACAATAACAAAATGGTTTGTAAAAGAAGGCGATACCATTGTTGAAGACGATGTTCTTCTCGAAATAGCAACCGATAAGGTCGATTCAGAAATTCCTTCGCCTGTGGCAGGTAAAATTTCAAAAATTCTTTTTAAAACCAACGATCTTGTTCCTGTAGGAAAGGTAATAGCCTTTATACAAACCGATGAAGGAGAATCTATTGCCGAAACTAAAGAAGAACCCAAACAGGTTGAGGTCATTAGCTATGCACAATCAGAAAAAAAGGTTACTGAGAATAATGCTGCAACCCGTTTTTATAGTCCTTTGATTAAAAGTATAGCCAAAAACGAAGGTATTTCGATAGCCGAACTCGAAACAGTGGTTGGAACCGGCGAAAATGGTCGCGTTCGTAAGCAGGATGTTCTCAATTACATTTCGAGACGGACTGCAAACCCCAAACCAACTCAAGTTGATGTTGGCCAAGTACAGCCGACTCAACAACCAAAAATTTCAGTTTCGGTTAGTGCAAACGACGAAATTATTGAAATGGATCGCATGAGGAAACTCATTGCCGACCACATGGTGGCATCGAAACGTATTTCGCCTCATGTAACCAATATGGTCGAAGCCGATGTTACAAACCTTGTAAAGTGGCGCGACCGCATGAAGGATGTTTACAAACAGAAGTATAAAACCAAACTCACCTTTATGCCTTCATTTACCGAAGCCGCAGCCCGTGCCCTTCGCGATTTTCCTATAGTTAACGCTTCGGTCGATGGTGAAAAGATTATAATTAAAGGTAAGGTGAATGTTGGTATTGCTGTGGCTAAACCCGATGGAAACCTCATAGTTCCTGTAGTTCGCAATGCCGACCGATTGAATCTTTCGGGTCTTTCGTTCGAAATAAACCGTCTTGCCGAAGCGGCAAGATTCAATAAACTTTCGCCCGACGATATTCAGGAGGGAACTTTCTCCATTACCAACTTTGGTACTTTCCGCAATGTTATGGGAACACCCATAATTGCCCAGCCACAAGTGGCCATTTTAGCCACTGGCACTATTGAAAAGAAGCCCGCAGTTGTTGAAACCGAGTATGGCGATATTATTGTGCCCCGCCATAAAATGTTCTTGAGCTTATCGTACGACCATCGAATTATCGACGGGGCGCTTGGCGGTGCGTTTTTACGTCGCGTGGCCGATTATCTCGAACAGTTCGATACCTCGCGCGAGGTTTAATTGCTTTATTAATCGATATTTAAATCATCAGAAACATGACTTACATTAAAAGAAATAGTTTGCCCTTTGGAATTGTTCAAACCCCAAAGCAAACCCTCGAAAAGTGGTATTACCTCATGGCTCTTGGACGTGCTCTCGACGAAAGGGCTCCAAACTACCTGAAACAGGCCATTGGATGGAGCTACCACGCTCCATATGCTGGTCACGATGGTATTCAACTTGCAATAGGACAGGTATTCGATCCCAAAACCGATCATCTTTTTCCATACTACCGCGATATGCTTACCTCTGTTTCGGCAGGAATGACTGCCGAAGAGATTATTCTCAATGGAATATCGAAGGCAACCGACCCTTCGAGTGGCGGAAGGCACATGAGCAACCACTTTGCTAAGGCCGAAATGAATATTCATAACGTTTCGAGCTGCACCGGAAACCACACGCAGCAGGCTTCGGGTGTTGGAAGGGCCTTCAAACGTTACAACCATAAGGGAGTTGTAATTAGTTCGCAAGGAGAATCGTCGGTTTCCGAAGGTTACGTTTATGAGGCCATCAACGGGGCATCGAATGAGAGATTACCGGTAGTCTTTGTTTTTCAGGATAACGGCTACGGAATTTCTGTTCCAAAGGAAGACCAAACGGCTAACCGGAAGGTGGCCGACAACTTTTCGGGTTTTAAGAACCTTAAAATATTCCATTGCAACGGTAAGGATGTGTTCGACTCCATGAACACCATGAAAATGGCTAAGGAGTGGGCTATCGAAAACCAAATGCCAGCCATTGTGCATGCCAACTGTGTTCGCATTCATTCGCACTCCAATTCCGACAGGCATGAGTTGTACCGCGACGAGGCCGAAATGGAGTACGTTAAAAAGGCCGATCCGCTTGCCAAGTATTGCCAAATGCTTATCCGTTACAATCGCTTTACCGAGGCCGAACTTAACGCCATCGACGAAAAAGTTAAAGCCGAAATAAAGGATGCGCATAAAAAAGCCATGGCAGCCCCCGATCCAACTCCCGAATCCATTCATCAGTTCGTACTGCCCGAAGCCTATATTCCTCAAAAATTCCCAACGGGCGAGCACTCCCAGAATGGCGAAACCATTAAACTTATCGATGCCATAAACTCCACTTTAAAAGAGGAGTTTCGGAAAAATCCCGACACCTACATTTGGGGGCAGGATGTGGCTCACAAGGAAAAGGGAGGTATTTTCAATGTTACAAAGGGAATGCAGCAGGAATTCGGCAAGGATAGGGTTTTTAATGGCCCCATAGCCGAGGATTACATTTTGGGTACCGCCAACGGTATGAGCCGCTTTTCCGATAAAATAAGAATTGTGGTTGAAGGTGCCGAGTTTGCCGATTATTTTTGGCCTGCCATGGAGCAGTATGTCGATTCGGCACACGACTACTGGCGTTCGAACGGAAAATTTGTTCCAAATATAACCATCCGCCTTGCTAGTGGGGGTTACATTGGAGGAGGGCTTTACCACTCGCAAACCATCGAAGGGGCCTTGGCCACCATTCCGGGGGTGCGAATTGTTTACCCATCGTTTGCCGATGATGCAGCCGGACTGCTTCGCGCTTGCATGCGATCTCGTGGTATGACACTATACCTAGAGCCAAAGGCTCTTTACAACGCTCCAAAAGCAGCTACGGTTGTTCCCAATGAGTTTGAAGTGCCATTTGGTAAGGCTCGAGTTCGCAGGGAGGGTAACGACTTATCGATTGTTACTTACGGAAATACAACCCACATGAGCCTCGAAGTGGCCGAAATAATGCAAAAAGAACACGGCGTAAGCGTAGAAGTTATCGATTTACGTTCAATAATACCTCTCGATGAGCAAAGCATAATAAATTCGGTTAAAAAAACCAGCAAGGCGCTAGTTGTTCACGAGGACAAAGTTTTTGCGGGTTTTGGAGGCGAAATTGCCGCTATAATTGCCGAAAAAGCTTTCGTTCACCTCGATGCACCCGTTATGAGAGTGGGTGCCGAGTTTACTCCCGTAGGTTTTAATCGCATTCTCGAGGGGGCCATTTTGCCAAGCACGCAAAAAATTCTCGATGCAGCAATCAAATTGGCTAATTTTTAATACTTTATTCCTATATTATGAAAGCAGCAATAATATATAGCCATTCGGCTAAAAAAACTAGTAAGGTTGCCAATCAGATTAAAAAGGAACTCAAGTTGAAAGACATTGATGACCTGAACGTTGAATATTTGAACACCATCTACCTGAAAAACTATAACCTATTAATACTTGGAGCTCCAACCTGGTTCGACGGCGAGCTGCCTGGGTACTGGGACGAGCTGGTTCCGGCCATTGAGCAACTCAACCTAAAGAAGGTTAAGGTTGCCATTTTTGGTAATGGCAATCAAGTCGATTACCCCGACAACTTTGGCGACGCTGTTGGCCTTTTAGCTCAGGTTTTCGAGTCGGTAGGGGCAACAATAGTTGGCTATACAGATACAAAGGGGTACCAATTCATTGCATCGAAAGCAGAAAAAGGCGATAGCTTTTGTGGTTTAATACTCGATTTCGAGAATCAGCACAGCAAAAATTCTGAACGAATTAAAGCGTGGGTTGCAACAATTCAGAGCAATTAACTATTTTTTTAATCGTTTTTACCATTTTTTTTCAATCAATAGTCAAAACTCTTTTTGATTATCGGTTAATATTTATAAATTTGTTATCTGTTGAAAAGGACGTTAAAGATTAAACTATTTAATTTTCATTGATATGGACGCTTTACAAATAAAAGCAAGCCAAGAAACACCTGAAATTATTTTCGACCCTCAAACTGGCCTGTTCACAATTACAGGTAAGTCGTTGCCCGAGGATGTTAAAGAATTCTATGGTCCTGTTCTTAAATGGTTAGGTGAATATGTTGAAAAACCAAAATCAGAAACCATCTTAAAAGTTAAAATGGACTATTTCAACACTGCCTCTTCGAAAATGATACTCGAAGTTTTTGAACTTATTAAGACTATTCACGATAATGGGCAAAAACTTACTATTGAATGGTACTATCAGGAAGATGATGAAGACATGCAAGATGCAGGTGAGGATTATGCTGAAATAGTTGAAGTACCGTTCAAATTCATTTGCTTTCAGCCTGAAAACTAAAAGGTTAATAAATGAAACCTTTTTCTGCATTTGCCACCGAAATAACGCCCCAAGTCCATTTAGACAAAGAAAATTCTATTTTTATTATTGAAGGAAAGTCGTTGCCTGAAGATGTTAAGTTTTTTTATGCACCGATAATTGAATGGTTTGAGGAATACATAAAGGACCCAAACGAGGAAACGAACATTACATTAGATTTTGAGTACTTTAACACTGCATCTTCAAAAATGATTCTAATAATCCTTTCTAAACTTAGAGACTTAATAAAAATGGGGAAAAAAGTTATGGTTATTTGGAAGTATCCACAGTACGATCTTGAATTGGAAGAGGCAGGTGAAGAGTTTTCAGAATTGTTGAACATACCATTTTCACTTATTCCGAAATAATTTATTTGTAATGGAAAAATTAGTTTTATTAGCAAGAAGAGATTCTCCCGATGTTATTTTCGATTCCGAAAATGCCATATTCAGCATCGTAGGAGTAAGCCACCCCGAAAATGTTACAAAATTTTTTGAGCCTGTAATGTTGTGGCTCGATGCTTTTGAAGCAGAGATAAAGGTAAAACCTTTTAATAAGAGAATTAAAATTATTTTCTTTTTTAAGTACTTCAACTCTGCAACTTACAAATATTTACTAACATTATTGCAAAGGTTTCAAACACTAACAGAACTTGGGCAATCGTTTCACGTTGAGTGGAAATACGAAAGGGACGATGAAGAAATGAGAGAATCGGGAGTTGAACTTTTTGAATTCAGCGGAATTAAAATCCCTTACGAATGCATTGAGTCTGACGAGTTATAGAAAATTCAAAAGCAAAGGCCACCTGTTGAGTGGCCTTTGCTTTTTGTGATTCAGCTGGGATTCGAACCCAGGACCCCATCCTTAAAAGGGATGTGCTCTACCTGC